>NZ_JCAIOL010000011.1:0-194082 GCF_059587065.1 Neobacillus sp. DZ-9 | reverse complement strand
TATATTACAAATTCGACAATAGTATGGGTTTCCCTATCGGGAAAGTGGGAAAAAGGTGAAAATTGTTAGACAGACTCACGTACGGTGTTGTGAGAGGGGCGAAAATAATACATTTATCTTCCCTCTACTCGATTTCTGCTACCGGGCAGCATAGCTTAATAAGCAGGGAAATGCCTGAGGTATCTTGAAATTCTATAATATAAAAATAAATTAAAAGAGGAGAATTAAATGGATAGATTTTTTTCACTGTGTCTTCAAGGAGATATAAATTCAGCAATGGAATACCTAAATTCCATTCAGCCAAAAACAAAAGAAATTGAAAAATTACATCAGAGGTATATAGAAAGATTTTTTTCTCAAAAACCAGATGAAAATATTTTGACGGAAGATAGTTGGATTAGAGATGTAGTATCAGCTTATCATACTTATTTTCGAACAGTATTAACAAATGCAGAACTGATGAATGAGGCTGAGTTAAATCTGAATAAAAGTTTAAGAATGCATTTAAAAATGGAGTCACCTTTAAACATCGATGAAACTGAAAATGAGTTGGCTAATATTTTTACTGAAAAAGGTTATTATTTCTTGGGTGGAGTTACTCCTCCATTTAGAGGAGCATATATTTGGAAACGTACGGAAACAGTTAATTTTAATGTTGAAATACCTCACCAATCAATTCCAGTATCTGTACATATGATGTCAGATTTTATTCTTGAAGGCTGGATGGGGTACGCAACGTTTAACAATAGAGCTGTTGGTGGATGGGCAAACGAAGATGGTTTGTATTGTAATTTAAAACGTTACAAAGATTTAGAAGACGACCAGTTTCAGGTATCCTATTTAAAACACGAAGCTCAGCATTTATATGATTACAAATACTTTCCTGGTTTGAAGTCCTATGAATTAGAATATCGGGCAAAACTAGTAGAACTTATTTATTCCAAAAACCACTTCATTCTAGAGAAATTCCTGAACGATGCAAAAAATGACCCTGATTTTCCTCATCCGTATGCGTCTTTCAACATAATTAAGAATTTGTCTTCTATCATTTTTAAAAAAGATTATGAGCCTAATATAAATGTATGGTTAGGAATAGATTATAAAAAGATATCTTCCACAGCTCTGGAACTTTTTGATAAGAATTCGAGAGAACTAAAAACAGTCAGCTTGTAGAAACTAACTGTACCTTCTTCTTTATCTACCGGGGTGCAATAGTGTAGAAAAGCAGCGATTGTCCGCTTCTGGGGTGAAGAAAAAGCTGCCAATGGCAGCTTTTTTTCAATTGTTTCATCTACTAATAAAGTTAGTTTTAACAGGGATTTGAATATTTATTAACGTATTCAACCAAGATAAAAATTAGGAACGATCGGATTAGGTGGATAGATTGGTCTTTAGGAGGCAAAGTAGTGGCACTTGGGATTTGCGTACTCATCACTTGGTTTGTGGTTATTGTGCTAACACATATTCCAAAAAAATTATCTGAACTTGATATGGTATTCCTTTTCTTTGTTAATACCATATTCCAACTCAGTATATTTACAGTGTTGCATGTAAACCTTAAATGGATTGATGTGAATCATTCTGTAGAGAAATCAATAGCTGATTTGGTGATGCGTTTAATTATGAACCCACTTGTGTTTGTTATAACTTCCAACATTCTTTTATATTCTTGGAAATTCTTAAAATGGATCATTGTCATCGCAATCATTTTTAGTTTTATTTTGATGGGGAATTTATTAGAAAAGTTGGACATTATCACAGCCCATCATTGGAATGTTGGATATACCATATTAATGTTTAGCAGTTATGCAGTTTTTTCGAGATTGATGGCTTGGGTTATTGTCAATGCGGGTCGGAAAGAAGTGAAGAAAGTATGATTGTTTATGACAACCATTTCAATTCAAATGAATGGTTTATTCTGGTTGGATTATGCGTAGGAATCACCACGGTGTTGTGCCTTCCAAAACGGTTTCCGAGAAAAATGGCTATTGTATTTTTTACTTGTGGTATTTATAGCGGCTTCTTTTTCGATCATTCCCTAAGTGTTCAGCCTGTTAGTTTTTATGATGTAAATGACAATTCTTCTTATGAATTATTTGATTTTCTCTCTTACGTTTCTTATGGTCCATTAAGTTACTTATTTTTTTACGTTTATGATCGCTTCAGACCTGTATCTATTCCTATATACATTCTTAGTTGGTCTTTATTTAGCTTAGGAATGGAATGGCTTGCTACTTATTTTGGTGTTTTTCATTACAGGTACGGATACAAGCTGTTTTACTCATTTCCAATTTATCTGTTAGTTCAAACCTGTTGGATTGTATTATATCATCGGCACCATGGGTCTAACTCCAACATAAATTCAAATCCTATTCTTTAATTTACGATAATTTATGAGTAACTTATCCAATCCCTTTCGATATATCGGCATAGGATGTACTATGACTAAAACTAAGAAGGGACTATTATGAAGTTTTTAAAAATAGGGATTGGTTCGAATCTTGTGGTTCTTCTTGCTATGATGCTTCTCCCTGCTTTCCTTGTTTCAGACCAACTAGATGTTTTTGAGAAAGTTGTTTCCTTTATATCTGAAAAATAAAGCTGCCTATCAATGGGCAACTTTTTATTTTTATCGCTTTTTTGTAAAGAAAACGCCTGGATGTTTATCTCATCCAAGCGTTTCTCGTTTTAGTAAAACCTCTTAAATCCATCAAAATGCTGTTTCCAATAAGAATTGCTTAAATTACTAATGGCAACGCCAGATTCGCTTGCGTGGATAAATTGGTTGTCGCCAAGGTAGATTCCCATGTGGGAGATGCCTGGCTTATATGTATTTTCGAAAAAGACGAGATCGCCTGCCTTCGGCTGCGCCACATAGTAAGCGCGGCTGTAATATCCATCCGCGGAAGTACGGCCGATCTTCATGCCTGCCTGGTTCGCCACATAATAGATGAATCCGCTGCAGTCAAATCCGGAAAGAGAGCTGCCGCCCCACACGTAAGGCGTTCCAATCAAACTTTTAGCAGTCGAAATCATCTTCGAAGCAAAATCGGATGGCTGTGGAGGGGTTGTGGTACTAGGCTGCTGGCCCGATACCTTCAGCTTCTGTCCTACATAAATCATGTCGGAGGTTAACCCGTTTAGCGACTTCAAGTTCTGAACCGTCATGTTAAACTGCCCAGCAATTTTTCCAAGCGTATCACCGCTTTTAACAGTATACTCGGAGACCGTTGATGGAGCAGGTGCCGTTGGTGTTGGTGCTGGAGTTGGTGTCGTTGGTGCCGGTGCAGTCGGTGGCGTCGTCTGCGCCGCTGTGACCTTCAGTTTTTGCCCGACATAAATCATGTCAGATTTCAAGTTATTCAATGTTTTTAACTGTTCAACCGTCATGCTAAATTGCACGCCGATTTTACTCAAGCTGTCGCCGCTCTTAACGGTATATTCGCTAGTTGTTGTGTTGGACGGCTGTGGCGCAGGTGCCGGTGTGGCTGGCTTTGGTGACGTCGTTGTTTGTTTTGGGGCTGAGACCTTCAGGACTTGTCCGGCATAAATGATATTGCTATTCAGATTGTTCCATTGCATCAGCTCGCCGACCGTGACGTTATAACGGTTGGCAATTTTAATGAGAGCGTCGCCTTTTACTACGGTGTAAGTGGTCGTCTGCGGTGCCTGGGGCTCAGCGGAAATGATGAGATTTTGATTTTCATAGATAATATCGGATTTCAGGCTGTTCAGAGTCTTGATATCTTGAACACTCGTATTATACTTCGAGGCAATTTTTGATAAGGTGTCACCTTTTTGAACTTTGTATGTATCGGCGAGGGCGGAACCAGCAAAAAGCGTCGAAAAAAGCGCTGCTGTCGACAGCGTACGAACAATGGTTTTCTTCATCTTGTAAAAATCACCTCTATCTCTCTTTTTTCTTAATATTTTACCATAGTTTGCTATATTTTCGGGAAAAATTTGTTAAAAATTGACGCTGTGTATGGAGTTTTGCGGAATTAATAGAGTAATTCGCGGAATTCTACCTCGATTCGGCGGATTTCTAGTCCGATTTCGCGGAAAAAAATCAAAATTCCGCGGAATTCCGGTCCAAGATCGCGGAATCCTAACCAAATCTGCGGCATGTTTTAAATTTATCGGCCACGGTCACCTTTCCGAGATAAATAGAAAGAAGCCCTAATGATGAGTAAAGGATTCCGTTTTCGGGTGCTTTCTTAATAAATGACACAAGAATTGACGTATGAATTGGCCATTTAATGAAATAAGGATTATGAGCTAACTGCAGTTAAGTTGTAGAAGGATTTTTGTAATTAAAACAGAATAATAATATTTACCTCCAGAATTTGTAAGTAAGTTATTTGTAATTAAGAATCAATTGAAAGATTCAAGATAATGAAAAAAAGGAGGAAATTTAAAATGACGCATCCCGCATTAAAAATGTACGACTACCACATATGGGCAAATGGAGTTATAATTGATCGTTTAAAAGAATTTCCGCAAGACATTTATCATAAGGAAATTCAGACTGGCTTTTCTTCGGTATCAAAGGTGTTGTCCCACATTTATCTCACTGATTATGCATGGTTTGACATTATCTCAGGTAAAAGTATGAATGAAGCAATCGCAACCACGAATCAATTAAGAGAACAGATCGAAACGAAAAGTATTGAAGAAATGAAAAAGATCTTTTTAGGATTATCTGAACGTTACAAAGAACTTCTGAACAGCCAAGAAAATATTGAAAAGGTGATAGTGGTTGATAACCCATATGCTGGGAAGCTTGAAACTTCTGTTTCTGAATCGGTCCTACACGTTGTTACTCACGGATCATATCACCGTGGCAATATAGCTACCATGTTACGGCAAATGGGACACACCTCCGTGATGCAAGATTATGGACTTTACCTATTCATGCCCCAAACTTCATGATTACTCGTCTGGAAGTCTTATATTTTTATAAAAATTCTTCAATTAAAAGAGTGCTAATGTAATAAGGTGTGAACACGTTTCAACGACCTCAGTAATTCCAGAATAGGGCGCTTTTCTTGAATAAGAAGGCGTCTATTTGTATTGTACTGGATTCTAGATCAGCACTTATTAGTAATTGGAGTTATATTAAGGTGTAGAAGAGATTGTGAATCTTTTTACTTAAACAAATTTGTTAAAGATGAGATCGCTGCAGCGGTCTTTTTGCTTGTTCAGCTAACGGGGCAGGTTTGTTGAATAAGGAAATCATTATTTGGAACCTATTCTTGCTGATATTCGTACTTACTTTGGGGGGATATTTTTGAAAAACACAAAGTTAAGAATCGTATGGATTATTCCTAATGTATTTTGTTACTTGATGCTATTTGGATTATCAATGTGGGTAGTGACTAATGGTGAAAGGTTACAAGAAATCAATAGATTATCAATTTACGTTATATTTATGATTTTCCTTTTCTTAGTGTCAGTATTCGGTAGTTACCGTATTTGGAGATGGATAAAAGAAGGGAAAATGTAAAAAGTTCTTATTAAGCTAACGTGTGCTAATGTTAAAGACGGGATGCTGCGGTGATCCCGTTTTCTTATTGTGTTAACTGGCAGGTAAGTGGAAGAATGAAATGGTAAAATAGAGATTAGAAAAGTATTATTTTAAAGCTATTAAAATTCTAAGGAGAAACCAATGGGGAAAAAGTTAAGAACGGCATTATTCTCAACCCTGATCTTTAGTGCTTTATATTTTCTGTTTGAAATCATTCAGGACGATACAGGAGGATTAATTATTGTTATTTTGTGTGCAGTAGTAGGTAACTTTCTCTATGGAATACCTGTTTCATTTTTATCAGATTTTCTAACAAGGAGAATGAAAAATTTTAGGTTTATAGTCGCTGGATTTATACATATATTTTTCGGCTTTCTAACAACTTTTGTACTTAGCGTACTTGGTATGTATGCAGTGGTGTGCTCCCTGATTTTTTTCTTATTAGTTGAGTTGCAAAGAAAGGAGAACCTTAACCTACTCGTAGCTAATAAAAAATTTATTTTTTTTAACTTGTTTGTAATCATTGGTTTTTTCTCATTAGGAATATACGGTGTTCAAAAATTAGCAGATACGATGTTTTAACCAGGACCTTTTATTTGACTCGAATAACAAAGTAGATTGTGAAGTATCGTACTTAAAGTAACGGGTGCTTATGTTTAATAAAGAGTTGCTACAGCAACTCTTTTTCTTCTTTCGCTAACGTAAGCAGGTTAGCTGAAGAAGGAGTTTTTCATCAAACCGTGTTCCTTTGGATCTCCCTTCAATCAACTAATAATTTTAGTTCTCCTTCAGATAATTTTTTTTCAGATTATAAGAACGCTTAAGAATAATTCTTGATAATTTTTGGATATGTATTTATTAAATATCTTAATTACAACTCTAGCAATCATAATGTATTATTGATTTAGAAAAAGAAAAAAAAGGGGGGGATATTATATGGTTATTTTCATTTGTATTTTAATTGTAATAGCACTTTGCGTATGGGGATTTTTTAGATGGATAGAACATGGTGGGAAGGAATCATTGGAAAAATCAAAAATTAATGAAGCAAAAATACAAAAGGAGTTTGAAAGTCAAAATTTTAAGCCAGTAAAACGCCATGTGTATGAGCGTACTACGTTAGCCTTTGATAAACTTTCAAACAGAATATGTATCTTAAAAAAATATGGGTTTGAACACGAAGAAGATTTTAGTTTTTCTACTAAATATTACTCTCACACAGATTTATTAGAATCCCAAATTATTGAAGATGGGGTATCTGTAACTCAAACATCACGATCCAGTCAAATAGGAGGAGCCTTATTGGGTGGAATAATTGCAGGTGGTGTTGGAGCAATTATCGGTGGTTTATCAGGAAAAACCACAACAACTCAAACTGTTAAGAGTTTAAAATTACAGATTGTAGTAAATGATACATCAAAGCCCATACAGGAAATAACCTTCATAAACGAGAGTAAAGGAGTTAGCAAAGACTCAGAGTATTACAAATCGGTAATAACAAATATAAATGAGTGGCATAAATTAATTAGTGTACTAATTAATCAAGCTGACAAAGAAGATAGAAAAATGGCACTTTCTGAAGAAACGCAAGGTACTTCCAGTTCTAGTACATCAGATGAAATAAGAAAATTATATGACCTATTTAAAGAAGGTATTATAACTCAAGAAGAATTTGAAGGTCAAAAGAAAAAATTAATAGGATAAAAATTTGAAAAATTGAATCGAGGATTGATAAAGCCGTTTCTCTTAAAGGGAACGTCTTCTTTTGGTGAAGTATGTGAAGAAATGCACTTAAAGTAACGGGTGCAAGAGTTAAAGATGGGATGACTGCGGCGATCCCTTTTGTTCTTCAACTTAAAACGGGGGAAAAGGGAGCGATAACTTCAAACCCTTACTTATCTGTATGAATAAAAGGAATTAAAGGTTGGCAGACGAATACATTTTTTCCAGGGAGCTTTTCTTTTAATAGACATATAAAATCGAACGTATATAATATTACATGTAATCAAAAAGGAGGGGCAATCATGGTTTACCAAGCAGATCAAACTCGATATGACAATATGAAATACAATCGAAGCGGACATTCCGGTCTTCAGCTTCCAGCCATATCACTGGGCTTATGGCATAATTTTGGTGGTGTTGATACATATGAAAATGGCCGTGCCATGCTTAGAAGAGCATTCGATTTAGGTATTACACATTTTGACTTAGCTAATAATTATGGCCCACCGGCAGGATCAGCCGAAGAAATGTTTGGTAGGATGCTAAAAACAGATTTTGCCCCATACCGGGATGAAATGATCATTTCATCAAAAGCAGGGTACTATATGTGGCCAGGCCCTTATGGGGAATGGGGGTCAAGGAAATATCTCATTTCAAGTCTAGACCAAAGCCTAAAGCGAATGGGTTTGGATTATGTTGATATTTTCTATTCACATAGACCTGATCCAAACACGCCTCTTGAAGAAACGATGGGTGCATTAGACTCAATTGTTCGCCAGGGTAAAGCATTATATGTTGGAATTTCAAGCTACAGTGCTGAACAAACAGATGAGGCAATCAAAATATTGAATCAATTAGGCACTCCTCTTGTCATTCATCAACCTAGCTATTCGATGCTGAATCGATGGATTGAAGATGACTTGCAAGATGTTTTGCAGGAAAACGGTGTCGGATCGATCGCCTTTTGTCCATTAGCACAAGGATTATTAACCAATAAATACTTGCATGGAATTCCTACTGATTCTAGAGCAGCAAAATCAACAGGCGCATTGGGTACTGATCAAGTAACGGAAATTGTAATTAATCGTGTCCAGCAGTTAAATGAAATCGCTGTAGAACGTGGTCAAAACCTGGCACAAATGGCCCTAGCATGGGTTTTAAGAGGTGGTAAAGTTACATCCGCACTGATCGGTGCAAGCCGTGTAAGCCAAATTGAAGAAAACGTTGCAGCATTAAATAACCTATCTTTCTCTGAAGAAGAATTAAATCGTATTGAAGATATCCTAAAAAGCTAAAACTCAAGTAACCTGCCTGATGCATCAAGGCAGGATTTTTTTGTGCCTTAATACGTTAATCCGATATGCAATAGTATCTATTTTGGAGTGTATAAACCCAATTTATAAATTTGATTTTAATAATAATCAACCTGAATTGAATTGAGTATGTGAAGAATTATACTTAAACAAACGGGTGCAAGAGTTCAAGATAGATCGCTGCGGCGGTCTTTTTTTGCTTGTTGTACTAACTGGCAGGATAGTTTAATAACAGTCAAAAAGACAAAAAAATTGGTTCTTTTTCAATCGCTTAAAGCTTAGATTAAATTTTAGCCATAAACCATTGTCATTAACCAAATTTGTTATAGTTAATTCTATTTATATTTAAAATTACACCTAATAACTTGTTAGGTGTTTTTATATGAAAACAACACTCATAATTAAATGACATTAGGAAATAATAAGAAAAATTGAGGAGGATAAATATGTACAAACTTGCTTTTGCACTCCCCTTTTTGTTTGCTTTATGGCTTGCAAATCCAGCATATGCTGTTGAAGTAAATGGCATTATTCAGATTATGGATCAAAACAATAAAGTTATAGTAAAGAAAAATATAACATTTGAAGAGGGAGACACTATTTACGACATAACCAAAAACAACTTTGATGTGGCGGAAACAAACGGTATGATTACAGGAATCAATGGATTGGTTGATAAACCTACAGAAAACATCCATTGGGCTGCATTTATTGATGGTAAATTTGTTGAAATTTCACCAGACGATGTAGGACTTTACGCAAATGATATTTTAACTTGGGCGTTAAGGGATTACGATAAACAAGAAATAATGAAATAAAAAGAAATGTTCATCACGGAGGTTATATAATTCGCCTCTTTAGAAATAAGAGTTGAAGAGCCAGCTGCCAATCTCGGCAGCTTTTTTATTTTAAGTAACGGATGCAGGGAGTTGAAGAAGGGTTTTTTTGGATTTTTATGGAATATATTACCTTAAAAAGTCTGGTATTGATGTAATATTCGCATTGTGATTAACCAGACAGTGGGAGGAGTTTAAAATGTCATTAAAAGCAGGAGACATAATTACGTTTGAACGAACTTTTACAGTAAGGGATGTTGAATTATTTACTGAGATTTCAGGGGATGAAGGGATACATCATATAACCCCAGATGAACAAGGAAGACTTGTCATTCAAGGGTTACTAACGGCAACTCTGCCAACAAAAATAGCTGGAGATAATAACGTACTGGCTCGTAGTACGAGTTTTGAGTTTTTAAGACCTGTTTTTACAGGAGATACAATAGTTTGTATAGTTAAAATTGAGAAATACGAAAGGCAAGAAAATAATAGAACAGGGTTTGTTGCATCCTTTTTATGTAAAAATCAGAATGAAAAAGAAGTATGGAAAGGAGATGTATCAGGCGTAATTCTTTAAACTTTATTTTATTTAAAAATACTTTCTATATAATTCCTGCCTAATACTTCCGCTTTTCACGATTATCCAGATATCGTTTAAACAAATTTCGCAGCGGATAATTAAAATAAACCTTTATTCCACCTCTTTACTATCAGTGAGTTGGGGAGAAGGCTTAAATAAGTAAAAGTCGTAATTCCAAAAAGACCTTGCATTTTTTACTTGCTCAAAATGTTGCCTCAGCAGGATAGCCTCGTTGTTCCCAGTATCCTTGAATACGAGTGGATGCAAATTCAACACGATTTACCCATTTGATAGATTTGTACCCATACATTTTTGGCACCACCAATCGAAGCGGAAAACCTTGTTCGACGAGAAGCGGCTGATTGTCCATCTTATAAGCTAGAAGAACATCGGATTCCATCGCTTCTTTAAGGGATAAACTTTCTGTATAGACCCCATCAGCCGAATAGAAGGTGATGAATGAAGCTTCTGAAGTGGGTTTTACCAATGAAACAAGCTCGCGGATGTGAATGCCTTCCCATTCCACATCCGAAACCGTCCATCCTGTTACACATTGGAAATTTTTAATCTGTTTTGTGACAGGTAAAGATGTCAATTGTTCAAAAGTAATTGATTTTTTAGTAGCCACTAGACCATCAACCATCAATCGGTACTTGTCGAGCAAAACTTTTGGATAGTTGTCCGTCACAGTAAAATAATCCGGAAACTCATGTACACCCGGTTTCGAATTTGCTGATACTTTACCACGCGTAGTGAAAAGCTTTGAAAACGGAGTCATTGCAATGGCACCAATCACTAAGCCTGAAACTCCCCAGCGTAGAAATTGCCTTCGTTCTGAATCCATTTTTTTCGTTGCCAACGTTTGGGGATATTGGGTTCCGGTTGCTTTGAAGAAACCATGCAAGAAAAACCAAATGCATAAAAAATAAGACAAATTCCTATGCCAAGGGAATGCTGCTTCTCTTATGCTTGCGGGAAACCAATTGACCTTCCACAAAGAAAATCCAGTTAAAACGATTGCTGTACCAAAAAATATTGGCATAAACCAATCGACTTTTCGTATGCGGTTCAACTTTGGCAACTTCTTCACAATAGGAGAAAATAACGACAGAAAAAAAACGATTCCAAAGAAAATATGAGCATCATAAAGGAAGAATAGATACCGTATCAGCCTTACATGAAAAAATGGGATATAAAGAGCAAGTCCTGTTACCATGAGAACTAAAAAGGATACAATGGAATAATGGTGTAGCCATACATAATATTTCGTCCATTTCCCATGAGGAAACCATTTCTTCATTTTTCCCCCTCACAATCATTAATATTTTGTTGAATTATAGCATGGAAAACTTAATAAAGTCTTAAAGCAATCTCCATTCGTTTATCCGATTCATATGTTTCCCATGCCTTAGATAATCACAAAATACATCTCTCCCTAAATTTCTCTTTTTAAAGGGATTATTGACAGGGCTTTCGAAGTCGAAACGGAGAGCTTCTTCAACTATCGAAGCAGGTTACTTGAAGAAGGATAAACAGTAAAACAAGAAGAATATGTTAATTTAAAGGTAGTTCAGTAAGATGTTCGAGAGGGGAGAGATTATGAAATTATTTTTTGTTATTTTACTTATTTTATTAGGCAGTTTTTTAATAGGATTAACAATTGATAACTTAGGTAAGATGGGCAACATTATTATGGATATTATAGGGGCTGGCGTTATATTAGGGGCTATTTTCATTGCAAAAAGTAAGAAAGGAAAACAACAATCATCTTAAATTAACGGGTGCTTGAGCACAAGAATGATCGATGCGGCGATCTTTTTTCTTTATTGAAGGAACGGGGCAGTTTAGTGAAATAAGAAAATTCAACAAATGAATAGTTAGATAAGTCAGCTTTAATGTATAATTTATCTAAAAAAAACTCAGTAAGGATTACCATTATATTAAATTGTGGTGTAAGGCTTTATGTTTTACCAAGAAAGAAGGGTTAATAAAATGATTCAATCTGTTGTACATATTGCTTTGGTTGTTCAAGATTATGATGAAGCCATTGAGTTTTACACAAAAAAACTTCATTTTACGTTAATTGAAGATACATATCAACCAGAACAAGATAAACGCTGGGTAGTAGTATCTCCGCCCGGCTCATCAGGAACTACAATATTACTTGCAAGGGCTTCAAAACCAGAACAAATATCTTTTATTGGAAATCAAGCAGGAGGAAGAGTTTTTCTATTCCTAGGGACAGATGACTTTTGGAGAGACTATAATGAAATGATAGCAAAAGGAATTGAATTCGTTAGAGCACCAAAAGAACAATCATATGGTATTGTTGCTGTATTTAAAGATTTATACGGAAACTTATGGGATTTAGTTCAATTTAAAGAAAGTCATCCTATGTTTCAACGAGTAAAATAGACTAAAATCTATAGAATACTTACTAAAGTACTCATATATTTTTAAAGTGTAGAAGAGATTGTGAAAGAAAACGGGTGCTTATCTTGAATAAGATTTAAGCAATGATCTTCCAAAATCAATCGCTATTAACTGGTAGTCACAAAAAAGGCAGCACTTGGCCGCCTTCTTTCCTTCGTATCATGGTTTATAATTAATACTCAATGAAGATATCACCATTAAAAAGGTAAAAATCAACAGAAAGATACATAGGGAGAGCCCCCATATGGCAAAAAGCCTCGATCTTCTCCTAGTAAATAATCCAATGACACCGAGAAAAAATCCTAAAATTGGAAGTTGAATAATAAAGACTCCCGGAAACACTGAATTTTTTAGTAATAGGGCAACATTTAAACCAGCTAATGAAATGAGAGCAATCAGAAAAGATAAAAATCCTGATATTGTCGGAAGGCTTCTTCCCCCTCCTTTTTTCTTTATTCCCAGTTCCATAGTTTCACTTCCCCCACCTTCAGCGCGCGAATTTCTTTGATATCCTGCAGTTTTCTCAATTCTTCCGTGGGACCAGTTATGACGGCACCATAAACCTTAATACCGTGTTGCTCGATATAGGCTAGGCGACTCCTTATAGACAAAGATTTGGCGCGAGCGACTTTTTCAGCAACCGTCTCATTTTTTTTAAGCAATTTTAAAATATCAAGAAAAACCTCCTCATTCGATTCACCATTGGTCTTAAATGGGGACCATGTAGTTGGGTCATACTGTGCAGGGTAGCCTAGCGGCGTAATTGGTACACCGCCAGCGTCTTCTTGTTTGATTTCCATTCCTGTATCAACGGCAAACCAGCGGAGCTCCATATTTTCAGGTAGACTATTTTTCAAATCCTCTGGTTTCATTAACCTGTTTAGCGAGACATATACCTCAGCGACTGTTCCATCTGGAAGTTTTTTTAATTTATCCCATTCATCTGTTTCAGTATAAGGAATTCTTACTTTAGGGTGTACCATGACCTCCGTTTCCTTGCTAGGGTTTTCAGACAAAGGCCGATCTAACAACAAATTCTTCTTTGGAAAACTTGGATGGTTCAACAAGAAGTCAATATCATAGTTTCCAACCTTATAATCTTCTTTACCAATTCTTTTAAAAACATCAAACTTTATATTCATTGAAAAAAAACTAATTTCATCTTCTAAATCCATCTCTTCTAAGCTCATATTTGGTTCAGTAACATAAATCGTCTTTGTTACAACATCAATTAGGTGGTCCGCTCGACCACCAATTGCGTAGTACATATAAGTGGCTAAAGTCATGACAGGAACAATCAATAAAAGAATAGCGAGACTGATCATGATGTTCGATCTTCGTGCCATATTTTTACCTTGATTCACAATCTCTGTTTGGCCTTCTTTTGAGTATGGGTGAAGCCCTCTCACATCATTCAGAGATTCTTTTAGATAATTTTGATAGTCTTCTTCCATTTGTTTTTTTTCATCACTCATCTGACGTCATCCTTTCCTTCACTCTGTTCATGACCTTCCTGCGGCCCCGATGTAAATGGCTTTTCAGTGTATTTATTTTCATATCCAATATTTCCGCGGCTTCATTGTAGGTAAGCTGATGCAAATCGCATAGCAGTAAAACATGTCTTTCCTGTTCTTTTAACGAATGAATGTCATTTAATAATGATTGAAAACTCTCTTTATCTAGCAGTCTTTTTTCTGGCGTTTCCTTTGAGATAGGCCCACTTTCTTCAAATTGCTCATTAAAGGCCAGGCGCTTATTTTTCCGTTGAAAGTCAATAAAGGCATGGTAGGCCACCTTAAACAGCCATGCTCTGATATTAGAAATTTCATAATCTTCGAGCTGCAAATATGCCCTGTAAAAGGCATCATGCACTAAATCCTCAGCTATAAAATGATCTTTTGAAAGGGAGTAAAGATAGCGATATAAATCATTTACATTTTCTCGATAAGCTTGATCAAGCTCCACTGCCTCTCCCCCTTTCAACTTAACCACGTTTAACGATAGCAAAAAGTTGCAAACATGGAAATTTTTTTCTAATAAACCACGTCCATGAAAATTGGAGCGGTGCTCGAAGTTACTTATGAGCAACTATATGAGCACAATATGCTATTAAGCGATGCTTATACAATAAAAGGGCGCTTTTCTTTAATGAGAAGGCGTCTTTTTTTAATGAGCTAGATTCTAGAACAATACATTTTAGGGATTGGAATTAATTAGAATGTATAAGAGGTTGTGAAGGTTTCTACTTAACTATAGGGTACATAAGTTCAAGATGGATCGCTGCGGCGGTCTTTTTGCTTGTTGTAACGGGGAAGGATAGTGAAGAAGGAAAATAAAAGCTGTAGAAAGAAATAGTAATAAATAGCTCTAGGAGGTGAAAAAGTTGGATTTAAAACAGAAAGAAATAAAGCTGGTTATTGGTGCGGGGAAATATAATAATAATCCAGGTTGGCTACATACACAGGAAGAAGAAATAAATTTATTAGACGAAAATACGTGGCGAAGCAGGTTCGATAATAGTTCATTAACAGCTATTTTAGCTGAACACGTATGGGAACATCTCACCTATGAAGAAGGTAAAGAGGCAGCGAAAATATGTATTAAATACCTAAAAGCTTTTGGCTATATACGCTGTGCAGTACCTGATGGTTATTTTCCAGATAAATCCTACCAAAATATTGTACAGGTCGGGGGACCTGGTCCAACAGACCACCCAGCGGCTAGTCATAAAATAGTTCACAATTATAAAACTCTAACAAAAATGTTTGAAAGTGCTGGATATAGAGTTAAATTGCTTGAATACTGCGATGAGGAAGGTAATTTTCATCAGAATTATTGGGCTGGAGTTGATGGTGTAATTTTTCGTTCCAAAAAGTACGACCCTCGTAACCAAGGTGATAAACTTGTTTTTCCTTCTCTGATTATTGATGCTGTGAAACCATAATATTCCCCTAAGTTTGTGATGAATTGTACCTAAGCTAACGGGTGCAAGAGTTTAAGAACCAGCTGCCATATTGGCTGCTTTTTGTTTATACAACTAAAGGGGCAGTTTAGTGGAAGAGTCCAGATTGATCTTTGTTCAGCAATCGGGCCATTTAGTGGAATAAGACTTTTAAACAAAATTGGATATATATGTTAATGTTGGGTGGCGCGTTGGACGTTTATCTCTTGAGTGAAGTGTTTGATCATATCCAATTCCTACAGTTACAGCAGCATTGGATTCATTTGATAACAAATGTCTTTTAAAAAAATATTAAAGAGCTATTAGCATAGATAATAAATCTTCTATGCTATAGCTCTTTAATTGAAAAATCTAGATTATTTTAATATGTTCACCTTAATGCCTTTATTTAAAATATTTTGATAATCAATAAATTCATATAAGTCTTCTTCAATTAATGAATTTATGCTCTTCAATTCGTCTAGAGACAACTCTTCTATTCCTTTATTATGATCTTCACAATAAATCACAATAGAACCTACGATACTATGTGCATCTCTAAACGCAACCCCTTTGCTAACTAAATAATCAGCGACTTCAGTTGCATTGAGAAAACCATATTTCACAGCTTTTTTCATATTTTCAGTATTCACTTTCATAGTAGAAATCATATTAGACATAATTTCAAGACAAGATAACACGGTATCCAATGCATCAAAAAATGGTTCTTTATCTTCCTGCATATCCTTATTGTAAGCCAATGGCAACCCTTTCATCGTTGTTAAAAGCGAAGTTAGAGAACCGTATACTCGTCCTGTTTTTCCTCTTATAAGCTCTGCTGCGTCAGGATTTTTCTTCTGAGGCATAATACTGCTGCCTGTAGAATATGCATCATCAATATTAATAAATTTAAATTCCTGACTGCTCCATAAAATCAGTTCCTCACTTAATCTGCTTAAATGCATCATAATGATCGAAAAACAAGACATTAATTCTAATAGATAATCTCTATCACTAACTCCATCAAGGAAATTGGATACAGGTTTTGAAAATCCCAAATCTTCAGCTGTCATTTCTCGGTCTATAGTATGAGTCGTTCCTGCCAATGCTCCACATCCAAGTGGACTCTCGTTCATAATTCCAATCGCATTAAGAACTCTTTTTCTGTCCCTATCCAACATATTAAAGTAGGCCATTAAATGGTGCTTAAGCGTTACTACCTGAGCACGCTGTAAATGAGTGTATCCTGGCATTATCACATTGTTTGCATTTGCTTTTTCTGTCAGACTATTTTGCAGCCTCTCAATATACCCGATCACCTCTAACGCCTTATTTTTAGCATAAAGCCTGATATCCAAAGCAACTTGGTCATTTCGGCTTCTGGCTGTATGAAGTTTTTTTGCTGTTTCACCTATTCGTTCTGTTAACTTTGCTTCAACAAAACTATGAATATCTTCAAAATTCCCTTCGATAACTAATGTTCCGCTTTCGATTTCTTCCAATATAGAAAGAAGAGACTTTATAATACTTTCTCCTTCTTGCTTTGTAAGTAATTCACATTTCACAAGCATATTTACATGTGCAATACTTCCTTTAATATCTACAGAATATAGTCTCTTATCAACATGAAGAGAACTATTAAAGTCCTCCATTAGTTTATTTTCTTCTTTTCTAAAACGTCCACCCCAAAGCTTCATAATCATTTCTCCTTTTGTAAAATAAAACTGCTATTAAACGGATGGACTTTCCATGTTGCTCAATTCTTGGATGTCCCCTTTTTTTCGCATATACCAAATACCGTTATAAACGGCAAAATAGTAAAAAATGAATCCTAATATTGCCACGATAAAAGACATAAATGGCTCTGGAATAATTCCCTTACCGCCAAAATTCCCGATTGATGAAATTCCAACGAGCATCAGAATATAAATAACAAGATAGATCCCGCCAATGATTTCTATCGATTTATGTTTATTGATAAAATGAACAATTAAATATCCTGCAAGTCCAATTACTAATCCCCAAATAGCAAGTTGAACTCTGCTCCAGTTTGTCCAATAAATAAGCAGAGTAGCAAATACAAAGGCTAAAGGAGCAATAATAGGCATACCTGGTATACCGTTGTCTTTTGTCAACCCAACCTTACGAAACACCATTACCGTGACACATGCTGATGCGTATTTAAAAATACCAATTGCTCCAACAATGGCTACAATCGCAGTCCAACTCTTTAAAGGGAACAAGAAAAGCAGCCCGATGAGGAAATTGAGCGTAAGTGCACGTGTTGGAACCCCAAATTTTTTATTAATAGATCCGAAATAGGATGGCAGGAATCCACTTTTTGCCATTGCGAAAACATGTCTTGAAGTCCCAGCTGTATAAGCAAGCGCTGATCCAGTTGGGGAAACCATTGCGTCCGCTGTAATGGTCCAAGATAGCCAAACCATATTCGCCATAAGTGCTAAATTCGCAAATGGAGAGTCAAATTTAATTCCACTCCAACCGTTAGCCAGCATTTCTGGCGGAACGGCTCCAATAAAAACGATTTGAAGTAAAACATATAAAATAGCTGAAATTGACAGAGATGCGATAAGTGCAAGTGGAATATTACGCCTTGGGTTTTTAACCTCGCCGCCCATCATAATCACATTCCCAAATCCTGTATAGGCAAAAAATATACCACTAGTTAAGATTGCGCTTAACCCTGCTCCAAATCCATAAGGGGCGAACCCATGACTTGTATAATTCTCAGCATGAAAACCTGTCATAAAAAATGCAATGATGGTTAGTAGAGGTACTATAAATTTAATCGTGGTAATTATGGTATTAGTAACAGCAAATAATTTCACACCAAAATAGTTCACAACCACAAATAATACCATTAAAACAGTCGATGCCAGAATTCCTGTTGTAGTTAGTTGCTCCTTAGTTACATCATACAGTCCAGGCCAGAACTGATTAGCGTATTGAATAACTCCTGACGATTCCACGGGTGCAGTGGCACAGTAGCCAAGCCAAATAGAATAACTTGTCACGGTACCAAGCAATTTTCCATGGGAATAAAGGGGATAACGTGCCAAACCGCCTGCTTCTGGTCTTACCCTTCCTAATTCAGCGTAAACAAGAGCAATAAGAGTGATGACGAATGCAGCAATAATCCATGACAAAATGGCTGCAGGTCCAGCCATTTTTGCCGTATTCCACGGTCCAAAAAGCCAGCTTGATCCAATAATTCCTCCAAGAGATAATGCTGTAAGTGACCAAAAGCCCATTTTCTTTTTTAAATATCCTTCTTGATTCATAAAATTCCCTCTCTCTTATTGGGGTATATTATTATTTGTCCTACTACTAACATAAAAATTCTAAATGACCTCTAGATACATAAATAGCTTAGTACTTTACTTAAAATAAATAACTCCTTTCCAATTTTTAAGCTAATACTTTGGTAAGCTAACTGTACCTAACAAATAAAAATACAACTAGGACACTTTAGCTTAACTATGATGATCTACAAAGATTAGCTCAATTGTAGATCATTTTTAAGGTTAGAAAGGGGTAATTACCCTAAAATGATTTTATTTGAATTGTTTACATATTGCAATATACTTTTTGAAAATTCACAACATGAATGCTAAGTGAGATCGTTCAAGAGGTGGAGAAATGAATTTTTATTTCTCAAAGTCCTTTTATCAAGTTATATCTGGGTGGAAATGTATGTTAAGTTTAAAAAATTTGTGTCTTCTCTAAAAAGAGGTAAATTAATTGAATCATCAAATGACAAAAAGTCAATTGCCACGTGTTTAGTTTTGTACAGGAGATAAGTTAGCTGCATACTGGTCTAGACAAAAGGAAAAATCATCGTGTAACCTATAATAAAACAGATAGGTGCCTAGTTATCAGGTACTGGAAGGTAGGTACTTTATGTATCAGATTGGAATTGTAGGCCCTAAAACTTCGGTAGATAGAATTTTAACTCTTGCGAAGAAAATGGATCTGAGCTTACGATTTTTACCATTTCCCTACAACCATTTTCAGGAGACGGGTTCCATTGTCAAAGAAAATGATCATCAGGTTGATATTTGGTTTTTTTCAGGTAAGCTTTCCTATATTATTGCAAAAAACATTATGAATTCTGATGAAAAATTGATACATATTCAACATACTGAAGCAAGTCTTTACCGTTGTTTTTTGCAGACGGCTCTAAACCACCATGTAATCGTCGAAAGGGTTAGTATCGACGAGCTTGAAGAGACAAAAATAGAAGAAGCATTAGAACAGCTTGAAGTACCCGTTTCTAATGTTTACATTAGAAGATATGGAATGCAGACCAACCCAAACGAGTTACTAAGGTATCACCTGAACTTATGGGAAGAAGGTAAGATTAATGTTGCGATAACTTGTTTCGAGGGGGTTTATAAAAGTTTACTAGCAGCCGGTGTTCCAGCTTACTGGTATACCCCTACAAGTCTTGAAATTCAACAAACCATTCGAATTTTGGAGGAAAAGGTAAGGGCCTTCTATTTTAAGGATACTCAAATTGGTGTGGGAATAATTGATATTAATGATTTTGATAAGATTGCTGAAAAGGCGAGGAGCCCCTACCGTTTACAGTATTTGGAGACCCGTCTTAAGGAATCGTTAATTCGGTTGTGTGAGTCTTTAGACGGTTCACTCATGGAGCGTGGGAATGGGCGATATGTTATTTTTAGTTCCCGTGGTGCCATTGAGCGAAATATTAGCATGCTGGTTCAGACTGTGGATCAGCTTTCTCTTGAATCCGAGTCGACGATCGCAGTTGGAATTGGTTATGGAGAAACAGTCTTTGCTGCAGAGGTTAATGCTCTTAGTGCAATCCAGCGGTCCAAAGAGAGGGAGGATCGTGGAATTGTAATTATCCAGGAGGATGGGCAGGTAATCGAATCTGCAGGGAAAGACGATGAGTTGTCTTATTCTTATCGGCTTGAAGATAAGGATTTTTTAGAAAAGCTAGAACAAGGAAATGTAAGTGTTCGAATGTATAGCAAACTAGCAGCGATCGTGAGACGATTGGGCTTAAGAAGTTTCACAACAAAAGAAATAGCTACCCATCTCCGTCTCGACGAGAGAAATGTTAGACGGATGGTTACCAGTTTAACAGAAGTGGGTTTAGCGGAGTACATGGGTTCTGAAGGCTCTGCCTCTCGTGGTAGGCCAAGTAAAATTTATCGTTTAACATAAAGCGGGTGGCAAAGATAATAGCCGTTAAGCTAATTTTACTCATATCGCCGTAAGAATTTATTCTAAGGGGGATTTACCTTTTATAAGTATTAAATTATAGAAAGGATGTTTCATTATGAATTGAGACTTTAAATTTCTTTCTAATACAATTGGCAGATTTTTTCTTCCTCTTATTTGGAAGAAACTGCAAGAGTAACGGGATATATTCAACGAGTAGGAAAATTAAAAGCGTAGGATTTCATTCCACTTAGTACATTTTGAAGAACAAATCTGGACAAAAAACATTAAATCAATTATGTAGTGCGTTGGAAAAGAAGTGATGAGATGAAAATGATTTTTTTGGACTTATCTGAACGACACAAACCACTTTAAATAACGCCTATCTTCAAAATAACAGTTCGACTAAATTTCAGTCCTTACAGAAGTAAATTGTTATTCCATTAAAGGGCGCTTTTCTTTAATAAGAAGGCGTCTTTTTGTAATGAGATTATGTTTAAGTATAAAAGAGATTGTGAAGGTTTCTACTTAAACTATAGGGTGCAAGAGTTGAAGATCAGGGCTGTCATTATGGTAGCCTTTTCTTATTCGACGAACGGGTGCTAAAGTTCAATAAGTGAAGATAGCTCCGAAGACTATGATCTTCAGCGATTGGGTGCGATTATTGAAAAAGAAGTAAGAGGTTGATCCATATTTAACATGACTAATATGCATCAACCTCTAGGCTAACATGTGTACTTTTACTGCTATGTAGCAATATTTTTCAAGTCTTTCGCTTTTTTTCGCGCCTTTAAACGCTTGTAAAGTGGAAAGCCCACCATGTAATATCCGGAAAATGACAGTAGAATAAGAGCTAAACCTGCGAATGTAAGAGCACTGTATCGATACCAATTGCCAAAAAAGGATCCATCATGCAAAGTAATGATGAAAGTTGAGTAATCTGGTTTTGTAGATAAAACTTTTCCCGTACTCGCATCGATCTGAACATCTTGACTGTTATTAAAGCGAACCTGATAAATATTTAAACCAGGTCTATATTCTATTCTAAAGATATCTTCAACCGATGATACACCTGGAAGCCCCTGAGACGTGGCTATGGACACGACTTTATCCATAGGTATCGATTGACTTGGGCTCGCTTCCTTCCCTGTTCTTAAATCATCAGCAACTCCGAGTGGTAT
This sequence comes from Neobacillus sp. DZ-9, assembly GCF_059587065.1. NCBI lineage: Bacteria > Bacillati > Bacillota > Bacilli > Caryophanales > Bacillaceae > Neobacillus > Neobacillus sp. DZ-9. The sequence goes on along the minus strand of NZ_JCAIOL010000011.1, from coordinate 172,335 downwards.
CATATAAACAAGCAATAGGCCAGTGACTGCTACGAACATAAAAACAACAGATAAAATTAATCCAGACCATTTATGTGCTTTTCTACTAAATTGGTATAGACTTAATGCTTTTGACATATTTTCATCGCACCCCTTGTCTTATTTCAAATTAATTATCCCCGATCATTCTAAAGCCGTTGTTGATTTGTTAATGCTCATTCCTTCGTAAAGAAGTTTCTACAGCTTTTCACATTCTCAAGAAATCCTCCTTCCCCTGACCCTAATTTCCGCCGATAATATTTGGAATATTCAAAATAAAAAAAGCAACTTAAATGTGATTCTACGGGGATAAATTAGGCTTGTCAATAATATTTTTCCATATTATACTATATTAGTAAAATAATATGTTAATGAGGTGATGCGCTAAAGTAAATTGAAATTGATCACGAACAATTTCAAAATATGATGAAGGGATTGATTACGCATGAGGCGGCATAAAAAAATAGTTCAATATTCAAAAATGATTATAAAAGAGGCTGGACTCCAATTCTAATAGGAATCGGAATCCAGCCTCTTTCTTTATTATACTAAAGTATGTTTAGTGGCTATGCTTGGAACAAATTACGGGGCATTTAACAATATCTAAATTTCGTTAAACTATGTGTTAAAATAATAGACACATTATTGAAAAGGATGTTGGACGATGTCAAGAGGAGAACATTTACTTCAAGAACAATATGGAACAACCAAGAGAGCATCCTCTTTTTATGAAAATCAAATGCTTAACTACCTAAACAATAAGATGACAGAGTTTATATCGAATCAAGGTATGATGTTCATAGCAACGGCTGATTCTAATGGAAACTGTGACTCCACTTTTAGGGCCGGCTCAACAGGTTTTGTACGTGTTATTGATGATAAAACAATAATTTATCCCGAATATAAAGGGAATGGTGTTATGGCAAGTTTAGGTAACATCATAGAAAACCCCCATATAGGACTAATGTTTATAGATTTTTTTGAGAATAACATAGGGTTACATGTTAATGGTAAGGCAGCTATTATAGAAAATAACCAATTAAGCTCATTTAATATTCCAGAAGAGATAATAATTGATATTGAAGAAAAAGAAGGAAACAAACCTGAACGTTGGGTTATGGTAAAAGTTGATGAAGCGTATATTCACTGTTCAAAACATATCCCAAGACTACAACAAATGGACAAAAAAATATTTTGGGGAACTGATGATGAAAAACAAAAGGGTGGGGATTTCTTCAAGACAAAACAAAGTATGAAACAGTAAAACTTGTGAAGAAATGCACTTGAACTAGAGGGTACTTTAGTTAAATAAGGTTTTGGTATCCCTAATAAAGAAACTCGCCAATTACTATGGCGAGTTTTGCTTTTTTTATATACCAATAACGATGCCAATACGACTGTCATTTCGGCACGCATTTTTAGAAAAGCTCAATCCTCCGACAAGCCCTGACAATACTCTCTAATCAATTTGGCCGCATACGTTTGGCTGATTTGCAGATCCTTGGCTACACGCCTAGAGCTTTTATTCAGCTTATAAGATTTACGAACCATCTCTTTTTTTGCCAATTCAATCGCTTGTTGCAGGGAAGCGGGGGCACTGTTTTCAATTTGCTGCAGTCCTTGGTTATAAATGCCCTCGGGAAGGTCATCGATTCCAATGACCTCATCGCTTACAATAACAAGCTTTTCGATCAGGTTTTCTAATTGCCTTATGTTTCCGGGCCAAGAATAATGGGTAAGCCATTCGAGGCAATCTTTAGAAATGAATTTGTTCATTTCATGGATTCGATTAAATTTATATATGAATTTATAGATGAGCGGGACTATATCTTCCTGCCTTTCGCGAAGCGGAGGCATTTTAATATCAACGACGTTCAGCCTATAATATAAATCCTCTCTAAACATTTTATTTTCTACCATTTTATTTAAATCTTTATTGGTTGCGGCAATGATTCGGATATCCACTTTCTTTTCTTTATTCCCGCCAATAGGAATGAATTTTTTCTCCTGAATGACTTGCAGGATTTTAACCTGAAGAGGCAAAGGCATGTCCCCTATTTCATCAAGAAACAGTGTACCCCCATCGACACTTTCAAGTATCCCTTTTTTTCCGGAACGGCTTGCATTGGTGAAAGATCCCGGAGTATAGCCAAAGAGCTCGGATTCTATTAAATCAGCAGGGATGGCAGCACAATTGACGGTTAAAAATGGTCCGTTCTTTCGACTGCCGTTTTCGTGAATATATTGGGCCAAAATGCTTTTACCTGTTCCGGACTCACCAAGAATCAATAAAGTAGAGTGCGCAGCTGCTACCTTCTTGGCAAATTTCAGTACATCTTTCATCTTTTCATTATTTGTCATGATGCTGCCGAATGGATCATCCATTTCTTTTCTGTGATTTGAATCCTTTTCTCTTACCTTCAGCATGTTGTAGCTCTGTAGTTCCCTTGCGGTTGTTACAATCAATTCTACTTCCTTATGATCATTTAAAATAGGGATGGCGGAAGTAAGAAGCTCCGCACCGAGGATGGTTGTTTGTTTCATTAAAATCGGCTCTTTTTTGTCCAATATATCAGGGAATATGGAGGGATACCAATAGCCTTCGTTCACTAATTCCAAGCTTACTTTTCCTAAAACATTTTCCTTATTTAAACCATAATGCTTCTTACAGGCATCATTTACATAAATAATTTTCTTATCCTTATTCAGTACAAAAATTTCATCAGAAGAATAATCCAAAATTTTAATAAGCGTTTCCAAATTTAAATCTAAATCGGTTGAAATATTGGATAATGTCATGATTGACCTCCCGAAAACATCATGTGAGTGTGAGTGAACTCAACCTGAGCACAATTGTGTTCAGAAAAATAAACTGCCAAGTGATTCTAACAAACTAAGGAGCTATAACCTTTGTAGGTGTGATTTATATCACTTTACACCTTATAATAGTCTAAATATTTTGAACTGTAAATGAGTGGGGCAAGACGCTATATTGGAAGCTTTGAACGCATATAAACTCAATTTCAACTTTTGAAATCCTCTAAAACCCAGTAAATATGAAAAAAGACAAGTTGGCATGGAATTTGCAATATATATTTTATGAAAACAAAACTTTAAGGGATTTGAATGTTAGAATGGGGGAATGGCAAAATGAAAGAGTTACAAACCAATTATGCCTTGGAGCACACTATTCCGTATGATCATTATGTGAGTCCGCAAATATTTGAAGAGGAAAAGAAGAAAATCTTCCAATCTAGCTGGATCTTTGCAGGACATATGAGCCAGGTGGAGAAAGCAGGGGATTTCTTCACTTTTGATATAGCCGATCAGCCGATCATTATTAGCAGGGATAGAAACAATGAATTAAATGCCTTTTACAACATTTGTCCACATAGAGGGACGATAGTGGAAAAAAGTGAGTGCGGAAATAAAAAGGTTTTCACGTGTACGTATCACGGCTGGACCTTCCATTTAAACGGGAAATTGAATAAAGCGCCAAACTTTACTACGAATGAATTAGGAAACCATAGCTGTATGACGCAAGTAAAGCTTGAAGTATTACAGTCCATGATCTTTATCAATTTGAATCCGGATGCAAGGCCAATGGCAGAAACCTATGGAGATTTCATGGCCAGTTTGGAAAAATACACATTCCTAGATTCATTGAAAAAGATTCGTGTCACACAAAGAGTCATAGATGCTAACTGGAAAGCGGTTGTTGATAACTATTTGGAGTGTGACCACTGCAAGATTGCACACCCTGAGTTTTCAAAAACCTTTGACATGAAAAATTACCATATCGATTTACATGACAATTTCTCGTGTCAATATTCAGAATTGACTAATAAATCAAAAGAAGATCAAGGAGATCACGCCAATTTTTATTGGGTGTGGCCAAACTTGATGGTGAGCATCTACCCTGGAAAAGAAGGGAATATGACGACAAGTCAAATTTTACCGCTGTCCGCGAATAAAACACTAGCTATCTATAGCTACTACTTTAAATCAGATGAAATTAGTGAAGAGCAAGAGGAACTGATTCGTTTCGTGGATCAGGTAAGAGAAGAGGATTTCGACCTTGTGGAGTTATTGCAGAAAGGTTTCCACACGAATGCCTTTAAGTACGGAGTATATTCTCCGACTGAGTATGCACTCAAATATTTCCACAATCTTTATGAAAGCGCCATCAATGGCTAATGAAAGAAGGGACGTTCCCTTAAATAAAGAAGATAAGCTTCTAGAAATATGATTAGACATGGGAGGACACTACAATGAACAATCAAACAGAATTCACGGTTGCAGATGCTATTGTAAAAGAGCTTGTACAAGCAGAGGTGGAAGTAGTATACGGCATCGTCAGTATTCACAATATGCCGATTTATGATGCGATGCTGCGTGAAGGAAGCATCCGTATGGTCACTGCCCGCGGTGAAAGTGGAGCCGTCAACATGGCCGATGCCTATGCACGTGCTACAGGGAAATTGGGCGTTGTCTTAACAAGTACTGGTGCTGGAGCAGGGAACGGCGCAGGTGCATTGACGGAAACATGGAACTCAGGTACGCCATTATTGCACATTACCGGGGAAGCTGATTCCAATTATATTGGAACAGATCAACGTTATATTCACGAAGCGAAGGATCAGCTGAAAATGATGGACGGCGCAAACAAATCAGCCTATTTGCTGAAGCGGCCAAAGCTAATCACACCATTTATTCGCAAAGCGATCAAAGAGGCTCTGACTGTTCCTACTGGTCCAGTAACGATTTCCATTCCAACGAATTTCCAGGCGCAGATTATTCCTGATAATCAATTGCTTGAAGTGGAAACGGTTCAAGATCCAAAAGTGAAAATCAACATTCCAGCTGATGTTTGGGAAAAAATCACCGCAGCAAAAAGACCGGTCATCTGGGCAGGACATGGAGTGATTGCTTCAGGGGCATCAGAGGAACTCCAAACGTTAGTAGATAACATCCAGTCTGCTGTCATTACAAGCGAGTCCGGTAAAGGGGCTATCCCTGAAAATCATCCGCTTTGCATCGGCAACTTTGCGGCTACATCACAAGTGAAGGAACTACTGGAAAAGTCGGATCTTCTCATTAGTATTGGGGTCCGGTTCCGTGGCGGGGAAACCTATAACTGGACACTTCCGGTACCTGAAAATCATATCAATATCGATTTAAATCCAGATGCATTTAACCGTAACTTTGATACATTGTATACGCTGGTTGGAGATGCCAAGGCAGTTTTACATGAGATCAACAGTATTTTGGCAACTAAGGAGCTCCATCCAGATCCTGCTTATGTGGATGAAGTGAAGTCTGCCCGACAAGGTGTTCGTGATGACCTCCGCAGTCAAATTGGGCCATATGGTGAAGTTGCTGATATCATGCGTGAACAGCTGCCTGAGAATACGGTCTTGGTGACGGACGTGACCATCCCTGGATACACTTGGGGGAATAAATTGTTCGACATTTACGAACCAAGGAATTACCTCTACATGACCGGCGGTGGAATCGGACAAGGCTTGCCAATGGCAATTGGCGCACAAATCGGTCAGCCGGATAAGAAGGTCGTTCTGATTGCAGGTGACGGTGGATTCATGGTGAATGCTGGTGAGATGATCACCGCGGTTCAGGAAGATGCACCGATTATTGTCCTATTATTCGATGATGGCGGTTACGGGATCTTAAGATACTACCAAGAAGCAGCATATGGCAGACGCACATCCGTTGACTTGAAAAACCCGGACTTCGTCATGATGGCAAAATCAATGGGCTACGAATCTGAGAAAGTACGCTCGGTTAATGAATTTAAAGAAGCATTAGCGAATGCAATCGTAAGCAAACAACCTTATATGGTTGTAGTTGATGTAGAAGCAGTAGGAGTATTGGAATACAAAGATTCGGATGAATATATTGCATCATTCCGTCCAAAACACGGATAATTTCCTAACTTCAGCCATTGTTAGACCATAAGCCTACTGATAGGGGGAACAAAGTTTTGGTAATAGAATTGAAACATTATATGAACGGGAATTGGATTGAATCTAGTAATCCGGAAAAAATGGATATTATTAATCCTGCCACACAGGAAGTCATTGCCAGGGCTCCGATAGGAACAAAAGAAGAAACGAACGAAGCGATTAAAATAGCAAAGAAAACTTTTGAAAGCGCTGTATGGTCTGGTCAATCCCCACAGGAGCGGGCTGCAGTTTTACTTCAGATTGCTGATAAATTGCAAGAAAACATGGATGTGTTAAGGGATCTAGAAGTACAGAATAACGGAAAAACGAGAAGAGAAGCACAGTCAGATGTAGAGGAAGCCGCTCATACATTCCGTTATTATGCAGGTCTGCTTACGATGCCTAATGGCCAATCGTATGAAGCTTCCGGGGATATGCAGACATTAATCGTGAAGGAACCAATGGGTGTTGCCGGGTTGATTGTTCCTTGGAATTTTCCTTTATTGATGAGTGTTTGGAAGATTGCACCGGCATTGGCAGCAGGTAATAGCATTCTTCTAAAGCCTGCGGAAATTACTCCGATGACAGCGGTAAAATTGTTTGAACTGATGGATGAGACTGATTTACCAAAAGGAGCAGCTAATCTCATTATGGGAATCGGATCAGTTGTGGGTCAGACGATTGCCGAAAGTAATGATGTAGATATTGTTTCCTTTACTGGAAGTACAGAGGTCGGCCGCCGGATTATGCAGGCGGCAACAGGTAATTTGAAAAAAGTGTCTCTTGAGTTAGGAGGGAAATCTCCGAACATTATCTTTGATGATGCGGATTTGGAAACAGCTATTGACTATGCCCTATTTGGCATTTTTATGGGCTCAGGGCAAGTTTGTTCTTCGGGGAGCCGTCTTCTTGTCCAGGAGGGGATCTACGATACCTTTGTAGAGAAATATGTGGAAAAGGCCAAAGGGATTAGGGTCGGTCCCGGGAATGATGAACATTCCCAAATGGGAGCCATTGTGAGCGAAAAGCATTTTGAAAGTATACTAGATTACATTCGGATTGGGAAAGAAGAAGGAGCGAAACTTGCTCTTGGTGGTAATCGAATGGAGAAAGATGGGCTGGATAGGGGATTTTTCATCGAACCAACCGTCTTTACGCATGTAACAAGCGATATGCGGATTGTCAGAGAAGAAATCTTTGGTCCCGTTGTTGCCATTCAGAAATTCAAAGATGAAGAAGAAGCTGTCAAGATCGCCAACGACACCGACTTTGGACTTGCAGGAGCGGTATTCTCTACAGACCATAACAAGGCCATGCGTGTCATCAAAAAGGTCCGGGCCGGTATTACATGGGTGAACGCTTACCACCTCACGAATATTCAAGCGCCGTGGGGGGGCTATAAACAAAGCGGCATTGGCAGAAGCCTTAGTACGTATGGGTTGGACGAATATCAGGAAACGAAACAGATTAACATTAATTTGGAGCCAAAGCCTATACGTTGGTTTGAATAGCAGCTTATTTTTTTAAAGTATTAACAACATAATCACAGTGTTTATAGAAGCTTTTTAATCATAACTGCATGATGCTTGAAAGAGAAAATCTTTGGGAGGGATTGGATTGACTAAACCATATTTAGTTGTCGAGTGGAATGATACGGAAACGGATGCACAGGGGTGGCTTGTTGTTCATAATTTCGTGAAGGGATATACAGGTGGCGGTACGAGAATGCATCCGTCAGTGACAAAAGAAGAGGTTGAAAGATTAGCCCATGCAATGGCATATAAGTATGTAGCTAGTGACAGCGGAACGACTGGTGGATGTAAAGCGGGTATTAAGTATGATTACAAAGCTCCAGATGCTTATGCCGTCTTAAGAAGATTTTTAATTGCCATGATGCCTTATATTGATAACGGCGTATCCTTAGGAAGTGATCTAGGTACGAAGTATGAAGATGTCCTCCAAATCTTTAACGAATTCGGCATTGATATCCCTCTAACAAAGTCTATGAAACAAGATCCTGCGATTCTTCAAGGGATAAAGGATTTTGATGGACTGATGAAAACAAGAATGGATGGATTGCTTTTAAATGATGCTGTTACAGGATATGGTGTTGCCTTTTCGGCCGATGAAGCTTGGAAGTTTAAAAATGGCAAGGACGGAGCGAAGGTTGTCATCCAAGGCTTCGGCTGTGTAGGAGCAAGCTGCGCATTAAAACTATCTCAATTAGGTTATAAAATCGTCGGAATTTCAGATGCGAACTTGTTAGTCACATGTGAAGAAGGATTGGATATTCAAACTCTTATTGACCATAAGAATGTATATGGCGAAATGGATACCACTTATTTTGAACCGAACTATACTGTAAGGCCAAACTCCGACTGGCTTGAGGTAGATTGCGATATTCTCATCCCGTGTGCATTAGAGGACGTTATCAACCAGTCTAACGCAGATAAGGTAAAAGCCAGCTTGATTGTTGAAGCAGCTAATATCCCAATTTCTTCTGAAGGAGATGAGATCATCAAACAAAGAGGAATTGACATCGTCAATGATTTTGTTGCGAACCTAGGGGCCATAAGATTTTATGACGCTGTGATTTTCGGACTGGTCAAACCAGACCCGCAGGCTGTAATGGATGATATTGAAAAGCTATGCCGAAAAAATACGATTCAACTATTTTCAGAAGCGAAGAAACAAAACAGATATCAGCGAGATGTTGCGTATGAAATTTTTAAACCAGAAGTCAGTGATTTATTAGAGTTTGCTGATCCGTCTGAAAAAGCAGCAGTCAGATAAGTGGTTCATTCATATGGATAGAAAAAATAAAGGGGGAATTAGATGAAACCAGAACAGGGGAGTCAACCAAAAGAATTAAAACGTTCGATGAAAAGCAGACATTTATTTATGCTTTCGATAGGTGGAGTCATTGGTACTGGTCTTTTCCTAGGGTCCGGGTATGCGATTGGTGAGGCTGGACCTATGGGGGCGATCACGGCCTATTTATTCGGCGGTTTACTTATGTACATGGTCATGGTTTGTCTTGGAGAGCTATCGGTAGTGATGCCAGTCTCCGGTTCCTTTCAGGCTCATGCAGAGCGCTTTATCGGCCCTGCTTCTGGGTTTATGATCGGCTGGACTTACTGGTTAAGCTGGGCTATCTATGTAGGTCTAGAATTTATCGCGGCCGGTTTGCTGATGGGCAGATGGTTTCCTGATGTACCAGTATGGGTCTGGTGTGCCGTTTTCACCTTGATATTATTCGGTATAAACGCGTTGACAACAAGAAGCTTTGCTGAGATGGAATATTGGTTCTCTGCCATAAAAATATTGGCTGTTCTCTTTTTTATCGTGGTTGGAGGGGCTGCGATATTCGGATTGGTTTCGATCAAGGGGCAATCTGCTCCATTCCTTTCAAATTTTATTGGTGATGGATTATTTCCAAAGGGATTCATCGGTATATTTATATCAATCATGACAGTCGTCTATTCTTTTATGGGTTCGGAAATTATGGGGGTTGCAGCAGGTGAGACTGAGGAGCCCGAAAAGAGTATCCCAAAAGCAATCCGGAGTATCATCGTCCGTATTTTACTTTTCTATGTGCTGGCAACTTTTGTCTTATCAGCAATTGTTCCATGGAAAAAAGCAGGTGTACTTGAAAGCCCGTTTGTAACAGTATTCGATATGATTGGTATTCCTTATGCGGCGGATATTATGAACTTCGTTATTTTAACGGCTATCCTTTCCGTTGGGAACACAGGTTTATTTGCATGTACGAGGATTCTTTTTTCTCTTTCCCAAAGCGGACAAGCTCCCCGTATGTTCGGAAAGATAAACAAGCGCGGTGTGCCCATGAATGCCTTGCTCGTTACCCTCGCCTTTGCCTTACTATCCTTGCTTACTAGTGTCATAGCAGAGGAAACATTATTTGTGGTGCTGCTGGCTATCAGCGGGGTTGGAGGGGTCGTTACATGGATGGCAATCGCTCTTGCACAGTATAAATTCCGCAAGCAGTATATTGCGGATGGAGGAAGCTTGAAGGATTTAAAATTTAAAGTACCTTTCTTTCCTCTCCTTCCAATTCTGTGCCTCATCATGTGCGTAGGGATCGTTGTGTTTACCGCATTCGACGCAGCCCAGCGGACATCACTGTATATAGGATTTGGCTTTGTTGCCGCTTGTTATATTTTTTACTATTTTAAATTTACTAGAAAGAAAATCGATGCAACGGTCCTATCAAATGACCAGCCCAAAAAGCTAGTGCAATAGAGTAGAGTTTAAATTATCAGAAGGTTCAAACAACAACTGTCCAAATAAATCATATCGTTTAAATTTATTGCAATTATGTTTTTAAACTAGGATGGTGAATGATGAAGAAGATTTTTATATTAACTACAATACCAGCCTTGGGTTCACTGGTTGTCATCAATAAGGTGGAACCTTATATATTTGGATTGCCATTTGTCCTTTTTTGGGCTATATGCTGGGTTGGTCTGACGTCCTTATTCTTGATCGTTGCTAATAGGCTCGATCCAGCAAATAAGGAGGAAGAATAATATGAACGCAGCCCTTCTAGTTATCCTCTTTTTCCTAGTTTTGTGTATTTGGTTAGGTTTGCAAGCCCGCAGAGGAAAAGAAATGAATATGGAGCAGTGGTCTGTCGGGGGACGGGGTTTTGGAAGTTTATTGATGTTCTTTTTATTAGCAGGTGAGATGTTTACAACCTATACCTTCCTAGGAGCAAGTGGTGGTGCTTATCGCTCTGGTATGCCTCCCGCCCTATACGCTTTCAATTGCTTCTATTTTGTAATCGCTTACTGGATGCTTCCGCCTATTTGGAAGTATGCCAAGGATAATAAAGTCTTATCCCAATCAGATTTTTACGAAAAAAAGTATAACAGTCAGGCACTTGGCATTCTCGTAGCGATCATAAGTGTTGTGGCTGTTATCCCTTACTTAGTAATGCAGTTAAAAGGATTGGGAATTATTGTATCGGAAGCGTCCTATGGTTCCATTTCTCCTCAGATGGCAATCGTTGTAGCGGTTATTGCAGTAACCATTTATGTAACGGTATCTGGGATGCACGGAGCCGCATGGACAGCGATTATTAAGGATATTTTGATCTTGGGCGTTGTTGTCTTTATGGGTTTTTATTTTCCTTTTCATTATTACGGCGGCATACAGCCGATGTTTGAAGCAATCCATACAGCTAAAAAGGAATTTCTGATATTCCCTGAACAAGGATTGAGTATTTCATGGTTTGTTTCGGCAACGATTATGACAGCACTGGCATTTTACATGTTTCCACATATGATGGCGGGAATATTCTCTGCTAAAAGCGGGAAATCACTGCGGATAAATGCAGGGATTATGCCTATTTATCAGATTATCATTGTCTTTTCTTTGCTTATCGGTTTTTCCGCTGTTATTCAAGTACCGGATTTAAAAGGTCCAGATACAGATCTAGCCTTATTTAAAATGGCTAAATTATCTTTTGACCCTTGGTTTGTTGGTTTAATTGGGGCAGCTGGAGCGATGGCCGCCCTTATCCCGAGTTCATTGGTATTGACGGCAACTTCAACGATTCTTTCTAAAAATATCTATAAAGTATGGAAACCAAATACAACAGATCGACAGTTGGCCAAGCTGACTAAAATGCTGGTGCCGATCATAGCACTTGTGACCCTTTTCTTTACATTTAATGGCGGGGACTCCATTCTTACGCTGTATCTTATGTCTTATAGCTTTATGGTCCAGCTATTTCCTGCTTTGTTTTTTAGTCTTTGGAAAAAGAACCCCGTTACCGTTCAGGGGGCCTTTGCTGGAATGATTGTTGGCAGTATTCTCGTCGTCTATTCAACGATCGCAGAAACGTCACTCGCAACGTTATTCCCGTCTTGGCCAAATGTCATCAAGGATTTGGATATAGGATTAGCCGTATTAATGATCAACATTGCTGTAACGTTAGGTGTAAGTGTGGTGACAAGAAAAACGGCTGCTAGTTTGACAGATGATGCTGACATTAGTAATCCAGCATAAAGGAAAAGGTGAAAAAAAGAATACTAGATGATTTTAGGAGGATTTATGGATGCGTTATTTAAATTACATTAACGGACAATGGAAAGAGCCGTCTACAAAGGAATATAAAGAAAACCTAAGTCCGCATAACAGTGAAAGCTTAGGGGAATTCCCATCCAGTGCCGCAGCTGATGTACACGATGCTGTAACCGCTGCCAAAAATGCCTTTCCGGCTTGGAAAAAACTCTCCATTCAACAAAGGGCAGCTTATTTACAAAAGGCTGCGGCTTTTTTGAGAGAAAACATAGAGGAAATAGGACGGGATCTCATTAAGGAAGAGGGAAAAGCATTTTCGGAAGGGATGGGGGAGGCTAATCGCGCAGTAAGCATCCTCGAGTATTTTGCAGCTGAAGCACGGCAGCCGCTTGGAGACGTAATACCGTCCGCTAATGAGAATACCTTTTTGTATACGACTCGTACACCCTTAGGTCCTGTTGGGTTAATTACACCATGGAATTTTCCTATTGCCATCCCCGTATGGAAGATGGCACCAGCACTTATCTATGGAAATACAGTGGTGATTAAGCCTGCTGATTTAACGCCGAAATCTGTCTATTATGTCATGAAAGCTTTTGATGACGCAGGTCTGCCAGCAGGTGTCCTTAATTGTGTATTTGGAAGAGGATCTGTTATTGGGAATGAATTGGTGAAACATCCAGATATAAAAGCCATTTCCTTCACCGGTTCGAACCAAGTAGGGCGGCAGATTCAAAAACAGGCTGTAGAAAACGGGAAAAAGGTACAGATGGAAATGGGTGGGAAGAATCCGCTTGTTGTTCTAAATGATGCCGATCTGGATAGAGCAGTTGAAATAGCTGTAGGCGGAGCATTTAAATCTACCGGCCAAAAATGTACAGCAACGAGTCGTGTGATTGTCCAAGAAGGAATCTACGAATCATTTCGTGACCTGCTTGTAAAGCGGACGAAGGAATTAACCATTGGTAATCCACTTCACGAGGGAACCGTTATCGGGCCCGCCGTATCAAAAGCACAGCTTGATGGGGTGCTCGAAATGATCGAAGCGGGGAAATCAGAAGCAACACTGCTTTGCGGTGGAGGGATTCCGGAAGAGGAAGAATTAAAAAATGGTTTTTATGTAAAACCAACAATCTTTGAAAATGTGCCACGTGACGCGCGAATTGCCCGTGAAGAAATTTTTGGTCCAGTTATTGCTTTATTTAAAGTCAAAGATTATCAAGAAGCAGTAGAGATGGCAAATGATACGGAGTTTGGTCTTAGCGCAGCCATCTGCACAAACAACCTGACCTTGGCCCGCCGCTTTGTTGAAGATGCGGAAGTAGGCCTTGTACATGTTAACTCGGAAACTTCGGGAGCAGAACCACAAATGCCTTTTGGCGGATGTAAGAATTCTAGTTCTGGCAGTCGTGAGCAGGGAAAAGCTGCTATTGAGTTTTATACAGAAGTGAAGACTGTTTATATGGATCCAATGTAATTCTAACTATTAAATCGGAGAGGGGTCCTATTGAAAATGTATGATTTTGCAATAGTTGGCGGAGGAATTGTTGGCTTATCAACTGGGATGGCCATTTATGAGCGTTTTCCTAATGCAAAGGTAGTCGTCATTGAGAAGGAATCCGTTGTTGCGGAACATCAAACAGGCCATAATAGCGGAGTGATTCATTCAGGTATTTATTATAAGCCTGGTAGTTTCAAAGCTCGTTTTGCCCGCCAAGGAAGTAAATCGATGATCGTCTTCTGCCAAACACATGGAATAGACCATGATATTTGTGGAAAAGTAATCGTTGCAACGAAACAAGAGGAATTACCGCTTCTTGAAAATTTATATAAACGAGGGCTGGAAAATGAATTAGCAGTTCATAGAATCGGTCCAGATGAATTAAAGGAAATTGAACCACATGTTAATGGATTAGGCGCAATCCGTGTTCCGATGGCCGGCATCGTAAATTACAGACAAGTTAGTGAAAAGTTCGCCGAAATGATCCGAGAGAGTGGCGGAGAGATTCGTCTAAATACAAAAGTGGAGAAAATGCATGAGGAATCGAATCAAGTAATCATTGAAACGAATCGCGGAACATTAAAAGCTGGAATGGTCATTAACTGTGCTGGGCTTCACAGTGATCGTGTAGCTTTAGCAGCAGGATATAAAACAGATATGAAGATTTTGCCTTTTAGAGGCGAGTATTACAAATTAAAACCTGAAAAGCGCTACTTAGTAAAAAATTTAATTTATCCGGTTCCAAATCCAAAGTTCCCATTTCTGGGGGTCCATTTTACCCGAATGATCAGCGGTGAAGTCGATGCGGGGCCAAATGCTGTGCTTAGCTTTAAACGGGAAGGATACAGAAAGACAGATTTTAATGCAAAGGATTTAATAGAGTCATTAAGCTTCCCTGGATTATGGAAAATGGCTGGGAAGTTTGCGAAGGAGGGGCTGGATGAATATATTCGCTCCTTCAGCAAGAAACAATTTACAAAGAGCCTTCAGGAACTGATTCCTGAAATCCAAGAAGATGATTTAATCCCCGCACCTGCTGGAGTCCGTGCTCAAGCGTTAAGGAGCGATGGAAATATGGTGGATGATTTCCATATCATTCAAGGAAAACGAACGATCCATGTATGCAATGCGCCATCTCCTGCTGCAACGGCCTCCATCGAAATTGGAAAAGAAGTTGTGAATAGAATACCAGAACAAGCAAACTTAAAGGTAGCTACATTCGTTTAAATAATTCTTTCGAGAGGAAGACCCACTATGCTAAATGGAAAAACAATTTTTCTTGCAGGCCACGCTCGTCTGCCGCAAGGAATGGCAGCAAAAAGTGTCTTCGATACGTTAACAATTACGGCTGAAGTAGATATTAAATATGGTGTGATATTAGAGGCGTCGTGTACTCTAGCAACCGAACAGGGGCGCGACTTTATTGGCCGTATTTTAAGGGGCATTAGTTTAAAAGATGGAGTAGAAGATGCAATCGAAGAAATTGAAGCCTACTATCGAGGCAAGGCGACAAATGCTATTGTTGCGGCATTAAAGGATCTGGGCCTTCATTTCCATCAAATAAAAACAGAGGAAAAACAGAAGGTATTATAAATCTTATAAAATAACTAATTGACAATCTAGTATATACAAATTATACTATAAATAGTAAATATTTCTAATACTTCCGCCTTCTGATACAACACCCTTTCAGAACCGTGGATAGATTATAAATACTTGGAAACAGGAAATATAAATAATAATTAACTGCTAATTCATTGTGACTCTATTAACCATAGAGCTGTGAAGTGAATATAAGCCAGTTGTACATTGAGAGTCCCTGCTATTTTAGGGAACTTTGTGCAGCTGGCTTTTTATATTCCCTGGCTTCCATATGTTTACCTATCTTACACAAAACTGGAGGAATGAAAAATGGCAATCTTAGTAAAACAAAGAGGAAAATTTGAAACAAAAACAAAAATGTATGAAGTGAAAGTTCATCCACAAACGGACCGTCTATACCACATTCAACTTTCGAAAGAGGCAATTCAAGGGTTTTTAAATGCCGTCAAAGCAGAAAATTATTCTGTCCAGCATTTAGAATATACACCATATGCTCGTCTTATTGTCTCTTCCTTGCTATTAGATCAGGTTGGTGAAGAATTCGGCGAGTTGCTTCGAAACATCGTTCATGACCGTGAATCAGGAGGGTTTACTATTGGATTGGATGGTGTTACGAATGATACAGATGAATACGTTATTTTCTCCACTGCTATTTCTTATTTGTTAGGTTCATCAAATTTTGATTCGATGTCAGGTAAATATTACGCACGCTTTTCTGTCAAACATACCGATAACAGTGACTCCTATCTTCGTCAAGCATATCGCTTATTCACGCTTCATACAGATGGGACATTCGTAGATGAGCCAACCGATTGGTTGTTAATGATGAAAATAGTGGAGGAAAATGCGCGGGGTGGTGAATCCCGATTATTACACCTTGATGATTGGAAAGACCTTGATAAGTTTGTAAATCATCCATTAGCTAACCATAAGTTTACTTACAAAGCACCATCTAGTAAAAATGTAGATCAAGAAATCCAGCGCTTAACCTTCTTCAATTACAACAATAAGCCAGGTGCATGTTTCATCGACCAATTTGTTTGTCCTGAAACCATTGAAGAAGCTAAATACCTTCGTGACCTTTCACATTCATTGGAAACCGATGAGAGTGTTACAGAACTTGGACTTCCAGTCGGGGATTTAGTTATTGTTAACAATATATTCTGGTTTCATGGGCGTGCAGCCTTTGAGGTAGACCCTAACCTGAACCGCGAATTACTTCGTCAGCGCGGACGTTTTAATCAATAATTAACATCCTTAAAGAGAACAAATTCATTTGGATTTGTTCTTTTTTTAGTTGGGTGCACTAAAGTGGGGTATACACCTTGCGGAAATAATAGAGTAATCCGCGGAATTCTGGTTCAGATTGGCGGAATAAAATCAACATTTCGCGGAATTCCGGTCCAAGTTTGCGGAATTCTGGTCCAAGATCGCGGAATTCTAACCAAATCTAAGGCTTGATAAAAATTTATCGGTCACTTCTTAAAAAGCCAGGCGGCGAGCCTGGCCAGGTAACTTGCCTTCGCCAAGTTTAGACATTAACTCTCATAAAATAACAAAATCCTCTAACATATTATTCTTATAACCTGATATACTTAATATTGTAATTATTAATATTTCTGTGAAATACTTCCAAGGGGGTTAATTGGAATGGAATGGTTTTTGAAAGTAGTAAAGAATTATGCAGGCTTTGAGGGAAGAGCACACCGTAAAGAATATTGGATGTTTATTCTTTTCTATTTCATCTTTGACGTTATACTTGCGCTGATACAAAATGCCCTAGGCCTTAATAATGTTTTAACGGGACTCTTTGGTTTGGCTTTATTGTTACCAACCCTAGCTGTTACAGCCCGCCGGCTTCATGATACCGGAAGAAGTGGATGGATGCAGTTGATTGGGCTCATTCCGTTAGTCGGCTGGATTATTATGCTTGTATTCTTGTGCTCAGACAGCCAGGGCGACAATCGATTTGGTCAAAATCCTAAATATTAAGTTTGTCGCAATAAACCGCCTATCTTAGATAAGGCGGTTTTTCTTTTACTAAGGGAAGTCAACATATAAATCTACTTGTTCATTAAAGGTTTATCAGACTTTATAAAGTCCGTCATGCCAGAAAAAGTGTCTTTACAGTCGATAAGGGCGTTTTATAGAGCCCTTCAGACCCGAAAAAGTGCCATGACGGTCGATAAGAGCGGTTCATAAAGCCCGTCATGCCAGAAAAAGTGCTTTGACGGTCGATAAGAGCGGTTCACAAAGCCCGTCATGCCAGAAAAAGTGCTTTGCTGGTCGATAAGAGTGTTTCATAAAGCCCGTCATGCCAGAAAAAGTGTCATGAGGGTCGATAAGAACGATTCATATAGCCCTTGAAGAGTGAAATCGACGTCAGAGGGTGTATCTTCTTCCCCAATGAATTTCAAATTAAAAAAGTATACAATATATATTACAAGACCTAACTAAAAAGGATGTAACCAATGGATTGGAAACCGGATCGAGTATCGAAAATACCCATTTATAAACAACTTGCTATGTATATTGAAAACGGGATCGCCGACGGGACTTTTCCGCATGATAAACCATTGCCTTCTGAAAGAGGTTTGGCGAAAGAGCTCGGGGTAAACAGAAGCACCGTCGTTTCGGCCTATGACGAGTTGGAATCCAATGGACTTATCGATCGGAATCGAGGTAGCGGAACAACGGTCAGCAAAGATATTTGGGGATTGGCCAAAAAACGGATTCCCAGCTGGAACAGATATATTGAGGCCGGGTCGTTTCTGCCGAATGTGCCTGTCACGCAAAGAATACATAAAGAAATGGCAGAACATAAACTCATTAATTTAGCCAGTGGGGAACTGTCGCAGGACCTATTTCCGCTCAACTCATTAAGAGAGATTACGGCCAACAGATCCTTTATCGGAACTTTGGGATACGACCATCCGCAAGGGAATGCGATTCTCCGGCAGACCCTTACGAATCATGTGAAACAGTTTCGCGGAATCGAAACCAATCCATCTACGATCTTAATTACATCGGGAGCACAGCAGGCCTTGCATCTGGTCGTTCAATGTTTGTTGAAGCCAGGCGACGCTGTGGCGATTGAAAATCCATCCTATCATTACAATCTGCCTGTATTTAAATCTGCGGGAATTAAAACCTATTATTTAAATGGGGACAAGGACGGAATAAACCCAGATGACATCACCACTTTATATAAAAAGCATAGAATTAGAATGATTTTTTTGAATCCTATTTTTCAAAATCCTACAGGAAGCCTAATGCCGGTTGAACGGAGAAAAAAGATTCTTGAATTATCCTCTGAATATGGGATTCCGGTTGTGGAAGACGATCCGTACAGCCTAACCTCTTTCAGAGGAGAAAAAATTGAAACACTCAAATCATTGGACCAGCACGGGAATGTTTTATATATAAGCTCCCTGACAAAAATAGTGGCATCGGGTTTGAGGATCGGCTGGATTATCGGACCAAAGGCTGTGATCGAAAGGTTAGCAGATGCCAAACACCAGGTCGACTTTGGACATGCCAGTTACTCGCAATGGATTGCCAATGATTTTTTAGAATCAAAGGAGTTTGAATCCCACATCGGGAATTTAGTGAAGCAGTTAGAAAGTCGAAGAGACCAAATGGTTGTCAGCCTTCACTCCTTTTTAAAAAATCAAGTCGAATTTCATATCCCTGAGGGCGGCATTCATTTGTGGTGCAGGATCAAAAAAGAGTTTAATGAAACCCAGTTGTTAGAGGAATCGATTAAAAGAGGAGTCATTTATGTTCCTGGGTCAACCATGGGGACGGAGAAGGGATTTGTCCGGTTTACTTTTGCTAGGGAAAAGGAAGAATTGATAAATGAAGGAATAAAGAGGTTTGCGGATGCTCTAACGGTTGTTTCAACCTAATGTGTATTCTCCTCGAATTTCACAACTTGCCCAAATTAGGACATTTTCTAATTGTATGGTACACTTGATTTACCATTTGATTTACTGTTTTTCAATGTTCCCTGCTCATTTGTGAGTGGGGTTTTTTTTGTTTTTTAATAAATATAAAAAAGCCTCTAAAATTTAGAGGCTAATTCTATATTTAGATTATGCTTTACGAACGTTAGCTGCTTGTGCACCACGTTGACCTTGTTCAACGTCGAAAGTCACTTCTTGACCTTCATCTAATGTTTTGAAGCCTTCGCCTTGGATAGCTGAGAAATGGACGAATACGTCGTCTCCACCTTCACGCTCGATGAATCCGAATCCTTTTTCGCCGTTAAACCATTTTACTTTGCCTTTTTCCATTTTTGTTGCCTCCTAGTGTGTTAGTACACACATTGTAATACTATCCTTGCCCTCAGTGATCTTCAAGACGAAAGTCGGTACTATAATACTTTCTTTC
Organism: Neobacillus sp. DZ-9; assembly: GCF_059587065.1. Taxonomy (NCBI): domain Bacteria; kingdom Bacillati; phylum Bacillota; class Bacilli; order Caryophanales; family Bacillaceae; genus Neobacillus; species Neobacillus sp. DZ-9. Next base: position 152,811 of record NZ_JCAIOL010000011.1, on the reverse strand, counting down.
CACCGAACAAAAATAATTCCTCTTTATAATAGCACTATTCCAAAGTGTTCGCAAGGGGACGACCGGCTATGGACACCAAAAGTGGTAGGATATCCCAAAGAAATGGTGGAGGATGTTGCCCAGATACCTTTGTAGAGAATGCTTTCCGGTTGCGAATATAATCATTTAAAGGAAAAAAGAACCTGTTTGTTATTTATATTTTCTTTGTTCCAAAATCACTTTTTTACACATAAGCATATGGATAAGGAGTGGAGTCTTATGAAAAAGGAACAATTCGATACAGAAACGCTTAAGCTTATTAAAAGTAGACTTGATTATGTTTACTCCATTGCTAAACGTTACAACAGTGATAACCCTGCATTAATGGACACGATTGAAAGTTTAGCTGCAGTTGCAAACATGTTTGCAAAGATTAAATTAGAGGAGCTAAACGGGAAGGAAGAAACCGCGAGCCCTCAAGGATTCATTGTAAGCAGGTTAGGAAACTCATACTCAAGAATGACGGATTATGAAAAACAAAAAGACGAAGATTTTCCAAGCTGGAAGCTCTGAATTCCAGCTTGTTAACTTCATTGGAAGGTAACAGTTCATATAAACTGTTGTCTTTTTTACAAAAAAAAGACAAGCAGGGGTACCTGTCCGTCTTTTTAAGATAAATCACCTGTTACTAACATAGAACGTTTTGGAGGCGATCGGAGAACAAACTATATGCGATTACTTTCTTCTTATATTGTTTAACAACATCAACTTGATCCTTATTGTGATACAAAAATATCGTCATATCTTTTTTACCATTTTTAGTTTCAATGACAATAGGTGTCCGATGATTCTCTGGATATAAATAAAATTCTTCGGTCCCAGGATATATATATTGCTGCTTGATAAAAGTAGCCTCGTTAAAATCATTAATAATTTGAACTTTGTCTGCCCCTTCTAGCCGCTTTCCGTCAATAGTTATGGTTACATTCTCATCACTAAGTTTCGAATGGATTTCAAACTTTTTGATAAGCCAGTTCACAGGGCCGGTTGGAAGGCAAGTCATTGCAATTTTAACCATACTAATAAGAATGATCGAAAGCACGGTCCAAGTCATGTACATCATCTCCGGTAGTTCTAAATTAAATTAAGTCAACCAAATGTATATTCCTAATGAAATTAAAGCGATGAAAATAATTACGACATATATTAACGTTAAATTTGTTGTATTCCTTTTTGTCGAACCGCTGTAGTTTTCGTCGGGTTTCCTCGTAAGTACTAGAGTTGAAACCACCGAAAAAATTAAGATCAAAATGACCAAACCAATCATTATATTCATGCTGCACCTCGCATTAGTACTATAATGTTCTTCTTTAACAAGTATATAATAACGCAGCTGGATCATTTAATAACCATCCAATTCACCTAAAAATTAACCATCCACTTGGTGGGTTTGTTCTACAAGCAAAATAAAAAAGCTGCACCAACGGCAGCTGACTCACTATCAAACAAATTGTGCCAGAACCTGATTAAACCGATCACGTTCTTCCCAGAAAGGGCCATGGCCACTATATTGAAACGGGACAAGCTGTGAATTTCGTATCTTCTGATTCATTTCCTGTGCTTGTGCAAACGGAATCACTTTGTCATGGATACCGTGAATAATTAAAGTGGGTGCATTTATTTTTGGAAGATCTTCAAAAAGTGTCTCATCTCTTAATAATACAACGACTGCCGCGGTGGACCAGCCAGCCGCCTGTGACCCCATTTGAAAAAACCAGTCTGAGAATCGCGGTGTTATATATTGAAAGAAAAAGCTATCTGTCACTTCCTGCATCATCTTCGGGCGATCGTTTAAGGTTTCCTTAAGAAATTTATCGGCCGTTTCCTTTGTAAAGCCTGTAGGAGCAGCAGCGTCAACAAGGACGAGCCTGGACACCCCGTAACTGTTGTGGCGGGTCATGTATCGAATCGCGATCGCTCCCCCGGTAGAGTGGCCAACGAGGGTGAAATTTTGCAATTGTAATGTACCAACAACCGTGCGAATATCATCTGCTAGTCTGTCAAAAGTGTATCCACTGATAGGTTTATCCGAATTCCCGAAGCCTCTCCAATCAACCCCAATACAGCGGAAACCCATTGCGGGAAGAACATCAAACTGATATTCAAACTGTTTATGGGAGAGCGGCCAGCCATGGATAAAGACGATGGTCTTGCTGCCGCTTGGGTTAATATCCTCAACATATAAATTCACACCCGGTTCTACCGTAACAAAGTATCCCATCCCGATTCCTCCTTAATTCATATCGTTTTAAGCATAAGATATTCATTTTGGTAAACATGGGTGAATACCTATACCGGTGCTAGGTTCCTGTTCTAATTACGGAAAAAATGATGTATCCATCCTAAAAAAACGAAGTATAATTTAAGAAGATGAAATGGAGGAAATGATGATAAAACTAGTTGTCCCCCTTAGTTTTTATCTAATTGCCTCTTTGCAAAGGAGCTTCGTTATATGTTAAGTAATCCAATCTAAATTCCCCCTCATTTTAAAAAAATTTAAAAATGGGGGATCATCTTGAAACGTAATCGTGATTTTCTTTTCCTCATGTTGGGCCAGTCACTGGCCAATGCTGGGGATGTGTTATATGTCGTGGCTGTTATCAGTTTTATTTTTGAAATAACCAAATCTGCCGCAGCCTCAGCCATCGTGCCCTTTACCATTACCTTCGCTATGTTCATTTCGAGCATCCTGACACCCATTCTGATTGGAAGGGTGAATCTGAAAAAGCTGTTGGTCGGTTCACAAATAGGGAAAACGGTCATTTTGTTTGGTTTAAGTGCTTTTATGATGAGCGGATTAGCTTTAACCAATTATTATTTTGTTTTTATCATGATAGCAGGAATTGCGCTCCTGGACGGCTGTGCTAATCCCATTAGGCAGACGCTAATTCCTTATTATGTGGAAAAAGAACATCTAATCAAGGCGAATGGAATAGCAGAAACCATTACACAATCGATTCAAATCGGGACCTGGTTTTTTGGCAGTCTATTATTGGTTGTGTTTAGTCCGAATCAGCTAATCTTGTTGGTTGCAGTGTTATTTGTTTTATCGAGTTTTATTTTAGCTTTATTAAAAAATGTAGACCACAAAGCGGAACGACAAGAACGAATGCGGGATTTAATAACACAAGGATGGGAATCCATTCGTGTTACGCCTGTATTAAAAACGTTGGCGAAAATGGAATTCTTTGAAGCGATGGCAAACTCCGTTTGGATTGCGGCCATCTTAATTGTCTATGTCAAGCAGGCATTGAATTCACAGGAGCAGTGGTGGGGTTTTATTAACAGTGCCTTTTTCATCGGATTAGTTCTGGGGAGTTTGTTGTGTGTTAAGTTTCCTCGGTTTTTAGAACGAAATCAATATAGATTTATTATGGTAGGCACCGTATTGAACTGTTTTTTCACCATTCTCTTCAGTTTAACCAGTGCTCCTTTTATCGCTTTGTTGTTATCAGCTTTGATTGGCGTTTTTGGGCAGTTGAAAAGTATTCCGCAACAAACCATCATCCAAACGAGTATGCCAAAAGAGCAATTGGCCACGGTCTATACGTCCTTTGGTACCATTACCACAGGAACCTTCGGTGTTGGTTCATTGATCATGGGGCTTTTATCCGATTACTTTGGCGTGCGGAGTGTCTTTGCAATTTCGGGAGGGCTGCTTGTAGTGGTTTTTGTGATCGTGTTAAAAAATAGTCGGGTATTAAAAGGAAGTACTCAACGAGGGTAAACAATAAGAGAGGAATTGCTGCGGCAATTCCTCTTCTTAATTTTAAGGTTTACAGCCCGTCAATTTTATACTTCAATTTGACTTTTTAAGTGCATCAAAAGCGAAACCCTAACTTTTTCTAGCAATTTTGAATCCATTTTCTATCTTTTCAAAACCAATTTTAGGATAGTAGTCCATCGCAATAGGGGAGGCCAGCAAGATTAGAGTTGCTTCTTCTCCGATTCGATCTTGTACTAATCGGACTAGTTCTTTACCAATCCCCGCCTTTTGATACTCTTTGTCAACCGCTAAATCAGATAAATAGCAGCAGTAGCTGTAATCCGTTAGCGCCCTGGCTATTCCAACAATCTTGTCATTTATCCATGCTGTAATCATAATATCGGCATGATCAATCATTCGTTGCAGTCGTTGCAAGTCTTCGGACGGGCGAATAATTCCTGAAGCTTTAAAAACAGCTGACATATCTTCCGGGCTGATTTCCGTGTTAATTTTGTACATGATTTGAGAAGTATTTTCCATAAGTTCGATCCTCCAATAAAAGGTATAATCGAATTTTATGAAATAGCCTTCAAAATTGTAAGTTCCAGAAGTTACTTTTTTAATGGTACCAGTTATCAGGCCCTATATTTTCGGAACATATTGATCACGATGCCGCAGTCCGCGGTCGTCCTGTCGGCCTTTTGGCACCAAATCGAGGAACTGGTAGGTGATATTCATCATGTCAATGCCGCGGGCGTACGTCGAGTAGGTATGAAATATATTTTCGTCCTCATCCTTGTAAAAAACACTCACGCCTTCCCTGTCCGTACTCATCGGATTCTGAAGGGTATAGTTGTAATAGGCTTGTTTTTTCTCGACTTCTTCCTCAGTAAAAGAGGCTTGAAAATCATAATTAAAATCTGTTTGTCCCGATGAAAACCATGGAAAGGTCCAACCCATTCGCTTTTTGAATGCTTCCAGTTTTTCTAAAGGGGCACGAGAAAGACAGACAAAGGCAACATCACGGTGATTTAAATGCGGAATCATCCCACTGTAGTGATCGGCCCAAAACGAACAATGTTTGCAGCCCTGATCCCAGCCAGGATCGAACATGAAATGGTACACAATCAATTGACTTCTTCCGGCAAATAAGTCTGCCAGCGACATTTTACCGTTTGGACCCTCGAATGTATAAGACTTGCTGACGGCTTCCCACGGCAAATCTCGTCTCTGCTGGGTGAGTTCATCCCTTAGTTTCGTAAATTCCTTTTCTTTTTGCAGCAGTTCTTTCCGCACTTCGAGCCATTCGCTCCTTGGCAGAACTTTGTGTTCCATATTAACACCCCAATTTCCAGTTTTCCAACTTATTCTATCCAAAATAAATATCTCCTAAAAATGGAATTTTATAGTAAAATATAAGCAAGGATGAATGAATCTTAGGGGGCGGGTATATGATTGCAAATACATTAGTACCGCTAATAATCTTAGCTTTAATTGTTGGTGTAGGATTTCTATTAGTTAGGGTGTTAAAAAAATAAAAGTGAGATTAAAAGGAATCGGCTTCATAGTAATTTAGTAGCGGATGCTTTCAAAGAGTAGTTTTGCGGAATTAATAGAGTAATCGGCGGAATTCCGGCCTAAATCCGAGGATTACATAGACTGAAGTGCAAGGTGATCAAAGCAGTAAAAAAACTCCTCATATGATACCCTTAGGAGTTTTTCAAACATATATTAATTTCTGATTTGGGAAAGTCCGAAGGCGTGGTTCGACCAAAGTACTGCCTCGGTTTTACGAGCGAGGTCATCTTCACAATCCACAATCAACACGACCTCAGTCTTGGGTGTTTTCTTTCTCTTTTTTGCTGTAAGTAAAATAGGAATTCCCTTGATTATGCAGCCTAACAGGCATCCGCCTATAAACCCGGCAACTCCCCAAACAACTGGCCCCCAGTGAAGGACAAAACCGTAAACGGTTCCGAAAAAACAGCCTAACGCACCAAGAAGCATGATGCCATCGAACAGGCTTTTCCCATCCGAGCGATGGATGGTATCAAACCATTGCGACTTTTCATTTCGTTTATCAAGCGGAGCTGCAAAAATGTCTTCCTGCATAACGCCGAGCGATTCTAATGCAGTGATTGCCTTTTCCAAATGCTCTGAGTGGTTGAAGGAAGCTATAAATCGCATTTTTAGGGGGTCATCCTTTATCCATAATGGAAATCGTTTGTTATGTTGGTAGTTTTGCGCCAGGTAGTTTGATTGTTCTTTATCAAAAAGTTTATTTCGCTCTACGGTAATCACGTAGGTAAAGTAAGCGGTAAAACTAATCATCGAGGGAATAAATAACGCCCATTCTGGATCAAGGACGGAAACAGCTTTATCAAATTTTCCGAGTAAGGTGTATTGGATACTTGCAAGAATATGCGACTTCATCAAGATGACGTTCCACCACAAAACTTCAAAAACGGCCGTTAAAACCCGCTGCGTATAAACTGCACCGATACCTGGGATGAACAATGACCATAAAGCTCCCACAATCGGGCTTCTTTTTGATAGAGAATTCCATTGAATTTGGTCGATTTTGAATGTAGAAATGGGTGCATTCTCTTTATGAGCAAGCTCATAAAATAAATTGTTATCTACCGCAATTTTATAGGTGCTGTAAACGGTAAAAACGAATACAGCTCCATAAGTTAAAAGCCAATAACTATGCTCATGTTTTAGTATCTGTACAGCCTCATCAAATCGTCCGTTAAAAGTATAAATAATGGCAACGTTGAATTGTGTTTGGACATTGAGGACAACTTCCCAGACAAACAAAATCCAGCCTAATATATACTGGCCTAATAAAAGATGACCAAATCCAGGCATAAACCATGCCCAAGCAACGGTTACCCATGGATTCGTGAAATGTAAAAGATTCAGATGTAGCGTGCCGAGGTATGCTCTCTGTCTGCGTCCATTTTGGTGAGTTGTCATGTTGTTAATATTTCTCGTTCCTTATATTTTTATGCAAGAATTGGAAATTGAGTAAGAATGAGCAGGCTTTGGGGGAAATGCCTTCCAGTCAGGGAATATTGAGAGTAAAAGTGGCATATGCGAGAGCGATTTTAACTTATCCGAGAGTAAAGATGCTTTCTCCGAGAGTAAGTATAGCTTATCTGAGAGAAAAATGTCCTTCCGACAGGCTATACGAGAGTAAATAGAGGTTATCCGCTGTTAAATTGAAACTCCCTTCAGCCTCTGAGGGGAGTTGGTTTTTTATGGTATAATCCAAGATAATATAAGCCTTCAATAGACCAGAGTAGATTAGTCCTCAATTGTATTTAAATAAGGACTCCCGCCTTCAGAATTAGTCCTTGTGGAACGATCCTCACTTGTATCTAAATAAGGTCTGCCACCAGCGAAATTTGCCTGTATGGATGGATTATTACTAGTATCTAAATAAGGATTTCTTTCCTTATAACTAGTAGGGTTACTTAATCGTTTATGGTCTTCGCGCATAAAATTCACCTCTGTTAATAGAATGTGTGGAAATGTAAAGATAAATACAGGTTTAAAAAAAGATTCGACATACTTTTTAGGCTGTTAATAGTTTTTCTATGATTAGATGGGCTTAAGGGATTTTTAATCAAACGATTGATTAGTGAAGAATATGAGTGAAAGGGGTAGAATGATGTTATCGGAAGCGAAATCAGTCCAACTTTGTTGAAAGATTGGATATTTCCTGCGAAATACATTTGCGAACCTCGACAATTTTCAATCCTGCTTTCCATCAAAATTTCAGATAGGAAAGCATTTTAAGTCGTTTTAATCAAACGATTGAATAGTATAGCATATACGGAATTTAGTCGAAAGGAAGTCCTAATTCAACGCTGTTATAATGAAGGATCGCACGTTTTAAAAGGGGTGTACTAACGCGATTCCTTGTTTTTGTTAACCTAACAAGAAGTAGCATTTAGCAAGTTAGGTATTCTTAATTTTACAGTAGTCAATATTTCTTCTAGTGACTATGCCACACTAAAAGTAGTGTAATCTAGTTGTGAAATCCTCTGCTTTAATACTTTTCTACAATTTTTAAATAACCTTAAAGATTTGTTCATAGTTTGTTCATATGTAGGGGGTATTATAAGTACATGAAGAGAACAGCTTAATCAACTCTCTCTTTGACCCCCTTATAAAAATATTTGTTGCGCATCCGGCCTTGTGCCGGATCTTTTTTTGCAAAAAAAAAAGCCTTAATTAAGAGGCATTAAGGGCAAACCAGGGTGAGGAATGTAGTCGTAATAGTAAGACGAATAAGCATTTCGAATATCATCATCATGTTGACCACCTCTTTAGGTTTTATAATATAAGTGTACACCTTTTTTATGAAAAATATATAAAGCAATTGTAAATTAATTGTCAATTTGATATTGCTGGCAACTGGTCATATTAAACTCCTTTCTAAAAATAAAACCCTCTGCCCATCAACTCGAACCAATCTTCCCAGCAAGATAATTCCGCACTCCCGTCTCATCATTCAACTCTCTCTTCGGAAGAATACAAGCACTAATCCCGCTGTTGTAGAGATAGATATTATTTTGATCCTCTTTCATCTCAACAATCCCAGCCCAGTTCACCCTTGTTTCGCCATTTGCGCTAGAATCCACAATTCCCTCATCGGTCATCCTCAGCACATGATCGCCTAACAGGCCGGCATTCTTACCTTCTTTCATCATTTTCGAAGTCATCCTCTTAACATGACGATAGAAATACTTTGGATAAAAAATAATCCAAAGAACCGCCATAATCAAATAAATAACAAACGCGGTACCAAACGGCATATTGCCATACCGAGACGCCAGATATGCCGCAATAATAAATATAACCGGCAGCAAAAACCGTTGAATATTCAAGGAACGCATCGCAGCTTTGGAATTTTTGACATGAAACATATTGAAGTTCAAATAGTCTTCTTCGGTTAAATGGTAGTGGATCTCCATAAAAAATCTCCTTTGCATTAAACTTGTCCATTCGAAATCTAGCGGCAGCCATATATTGATAGTATCACTACAAGAAAGGGGGATTTATCCATGTCGAGCAGCAAAAAAGATAAAAAGGAAGAAGAAGAAACCACACACGAACACAAATGTGACTGCTGCAAAATCAATATAAACATCAATTACACCTTTAATATAGGTAACACAGAAAATCATATCGAACAGCGAGCAGAGGGCGGCGGGCAAATTAACAAGCACGTGGGCACAAACGCCAATCAAGGCGGGCAAAATGCGATTGATCACAGCGCATCGGCCAATACCGATTCCAATTTCGCCGATGGCAACGGCAGAAGCGGGATTGCCGGTAATGATAACGATGAAGCGGGCGGACAGCAAGGCATCAAAGTGCGCGACAGCATCGTGAAGAAGAGCATCATTGCATCAGGCTCCGAGCACAACGAAAGCGGCGACATACCACCAACCGATGAAACCACCGAAGAAGAATCCGAATAAGCATATTCTCCTTCGCCATATCGACCTACTCGCATTTTTGGGTAGGTCATTTTTATTAGTACCTAACGGGAATGAAAAAATGGTAAAATTATCAAAAAGGGGGATGGAGAATGTCTGAAAAAAATCAAACAAACACTAGTTCAGTAATCTCTTTAACGGTCGGTATTTTATCATTATTAATTCCTTTTATTGGTTTCATATTAGGCATTATTGGAATAGTCTTTTCAAGAAAAGCTGTAAAACAAATTAATAAAACAAGTGAAAATGGCAGAGGATTAGCAACCGCAGGTTTAATTTGTAGTATTGTTGGAATTGTTATTCAACTTTTAATGGTACTGGGTTATGTTGCCTTTTTCTTCTCGGTATCCAGTTCTATAACCAATTAAAGTTGGCGGTCAACATTAATAGCTAAAATGGAGCACAAAATGTGCTCTTTTTTTATGTGTTTTATGATTTTTCCAGATGGTTTTGTGTCTGGTTTTTCAAAGGGATAGCAAAGGAAATGGAGCAGTGACCAAGCTTACGGGTAAATAAAGATAAGGTATATTTTAAGGCAATGCAAGACAATCTATGAAAAAACAATGAGGTGTCTTGTGTGAATTCCAATCATGAAACCAAATTGACTTCCGCAGAGATTGCTGCCCTCTGGACACAATATTTAAACGAAACAGCAGGGCTTTGCTTTCACAATCACATGATGGAACACCTTGAGGACAAGGAAATCAAAGATGCTTTTGAATATGCGATTTCTCTCGGTACCAAACATTTGGAGAAAATAAAAGAATTCCTTGTCAGTGAAGGTTTTCCAGTTCCCGTTGGATTTACGAATCATGACGTGACTCCAAACACACCCCGTCTTTTTTCTGATGTATTTTGTTTGCATTTTTTAAATATCATGAGCATCCATGGCTGTCATGGATACAGTGGGGCGGTCACAACAAGTACTCGACATGATATTCGGGAATATTATACGAGCTGTAATGCTTCTGCAGTTGAATTATGTAATCGGACAAAGAATGTTTTGATAGAAAAAGGCTTATACTATCGCCCTCCTGTGGTTTACCCACCTGAAAAACCTGACTTTGTCAAAAACGACAACTTTTTAGCGGGATGGTTTGGTGAAAAAAGACCGTTAAGCTGTATTGAGATCACCGATATTTATTTTAATTTGAAGAAGAGCATCATGGCGAAAGCACTCACAGTTGCCTTTTGCCAAGTCGCTCCGTTTAAAAAGGTTCGAGACTTTTTATTGGAAGCCGTGAAAACAAAAGACAGTCACATCCAAATGTTTAATGACATATTGAATAAAGAAAATCTGCCTTCACCGCCCACTTTAGAAGCGGAAGTTACGGATTCTATCACTTCTCCGTTTTCAGAAAAGCTAATGATGTTTCAAGTCGGATTTTTATTCTCAACCGCAATGGTGTATTACGGGACGGGATGGGCATCGTCACCCAGAAGGGATTTGACTCCACATTACATGATGGCCATTTCTGGCGATGTGAAAATTGGAACCGATTGGATGGACATGATGATTGATAACGGTTGGCTGGAACAACCTCCATTAGCCGAAGACAGAACGAAATTAGCAATGAAGGATAAATGAAGTTTTTCTTAATTAGATATTGAAACAAGAAATGGCTCATGATAGTGAAATGAGCCATTTTTTAATGGCAAAATCAGATGCAATACAAGTTGGCATCAAACAAAATCATTTCGAATCGTAGTCTATTATAACAACAGAAAACAGCCTATAATATTAATTAAGAAAAATGATAAAAGGCTTAAGGAGCTTGATTAAAAAATGGTCATTCAGTCAAACATGTCACCAAAAGCGATTGTGGAGGTTTGGGAAGGGGCAGCAACCATTTTGAAACAATATCATGTTCCCATAATGGAAACGACCTTAGAAGCAGTTGTTAAACCAGATGTACTGCTCACTCTCCTGAAGGAATTAAATGATTTTGTTGGCAGTTCAATGGCTACTTGTGTAGAAGGTGGCTGACTAGTACCAACCAAAAAGGAGTAGGTTGCTCCTTGGATACATAACGATAGGAGGCTTGATTATGGATTATTGTGAAATGATGCGGAGCATGATTGGGAACACCCCTTTGATCATCGTACGGCCAAGTGTTGCGGTCATGAATCAGCAAGGAGAAATATTGCTGAGCAGGTTTTCAGCCGGCAGTTGGGGAATACCTGGCGGGATCTTACAGTTAGATGAATCGGTTGAAGATTGTTTAAAAAGAAATGTACAAAAAGAGATTGGATTAAAGCTGAACCGATTATCCTTATTTGGGGTATTTTCCGGCGCGGCATTAATGGAAAAACCAGAGGACGACAGTAATGAGTATCAGATGGTGGCAATAGGATATATATGTACGGACTATGAAGGAGAAATCGCGCCAGATGAGAATCAAGCAATCGAGGCTGCATTTTTCCCATTAGATGAATTGCCTGAAGAAATGGAGCCATTTATCAAAGAAAAGATTGCTGAATTAAAAGGTAGCATGAAAAAATTCATTTAGCATAAAAAAGCCAGTCCTACAGCGGTCTGGCTTATCTTCCTCCAAATCTTCGACAATATTCATATGTTTTCCACAATTATCAACTGGTAATATATTTACATTGATACTCTAATCTAGTAAAATATGTTACTAGTACTAATTAAAGGAGGATAGTCGAATTTGGAACGCGAAGATAAAAATAACTCGAATCTCGCCGATTTTTCGGAGATTGTGAAGAAGGCATATGAAAAGGGCCTCAATGAGAATGAAATGACACCGGAAAAATTAATTGAAGATATAAAAGTCGATCTCAAAAATATGATGATTAGCTAAATATATAGATTTGAATGCTGCCTGAGGTAATCGGCAGTTTTTTGTTTTTTATGGGGTAACCATTAAGTAAAATAGGAATTACTGCCTAAGTAGTAAAAAAATAGCATGACGTAATGACTGAAAATTGTGAACTAGGAGGAATTTGGGAATTATTTGTAGAAATATACGTCACATAATTCCATCAGAGGTGAAGATGACGATGAGGCAAACTCGACAATATAAATCTCCCAATGCTGCAATGTTGTGGTCGGTAGTTCTTCCGGGATTCGGCCAATTATACAATAAGGATTATCTTGTCGGCTTTGCCTTGATCGTCTTGGAGTTTGTCGTGAATTTGAACGCAAACTTAAACTTTTCCCTTATCACTACCTTTATGGGTGATATAAATTCAGCTCATCATTCGATTGATTATCGCTGGGGGCTTTTTTATCCATCGATTTATGGTTACGCGATCTGGCAGGCCTATAATTCCGCTAGAGCCAATAATGAAAAACTTGCAGGGGGAGAAGGACTAATGAGAACCTATTTCTCCGGTTTCTTCCTTGGATTGGTCATCGGAATGGATTTCGGGCTTTTCTGGCATGACGGCGGCTTTATCATGGACCATCACGTGGTTCGATTCTTAGATTATCCTGTTGTGAACGGGATTGTGTTCGGACTGCTCATTGGAATCCTTGGGCACATTATGGAAAATAAGGTGTATCGAAACATAAAAAGGTGAATGATCAATGAAAAAAAATGACCCAAGTTGTTCTTGAGTCACTTTAATTTGTTAGGCAAAGTCACGACAAAGGTAGTGATATTATTTTTGCTGGTAACATCCGTCCGGCCTTTATGCAGCTCCACGAATCTCTTGACCACCGCTAAACCTAAGCCGGTTCCGGCATAATCTTTTTGGACAGCTTTTCCCCGATAAGAGTGTTCAAAGATTAGACATAGTTCTTCCTCTGGTATTTCCACGCCTCTATTTCTGATGGTGATTTGAATACTCGCCCCATCTGAAGACAATCCCGTATATATCCATTTTGGTTCAAACGAATACTTCACCGCATTTTCGATTATAGAATCCAATATATGGAGGATGTGCTCATAAGGAATAAAGGTGATTATCCCCTCTTGTATGCTCATCTCATAAGTGATTTTCTCGTCATCCATCATTTTCCGATCAAGGTAATCAATCAGATGATGGGACAAACTATAGGAATGCCCACCTTCTGTTTCGATTTCTTGTAATTTTGACAACGTAATAATCTTCTCGGTCATTGAAGAAATCCGTTCAACCTGGGAAGCAATCATATCGAGTCGTTCTGCTACCTTTTTTTCATTTTTAAATCCGAACATTCGAAAATAATCAACGGAATGCAGGATCGACTGCAGCGGTGTTCGTATTTGATGAGTAATCTCCCGAGCGCTTTGCTGTTGAGAGAGAACCGCTTGTTCCGCTCGTTCTAAAATGAAATTCACTTCATCTGTTAATTGATTTAGATAGGAATTATTTTTTGAATGATAAGGAATTCGTTCACGAAAATTATCTTTGTTCACGTGTTTTAACTTTTTTAATGCTGTATGTAAAGGTTTGAAAATATCTCTAGCAGCGTAATACGCGGCCAAAAAGGCGGCTATATAAATCATGAAAAAGGCCGTAATCAATTGAAATAAAATGGTTTTGATCCGCAGTAAGTAGGCATACTCAATATTCACATAGGTACGAATTTCTCCGCGAAATCCAGGTACATCCACAGGTTTGCTTACATAGGAAAAATAAAGACCTTGATCTTTTACAAGATGAATGTTTTTATTTTTTTGAAAAAAGCCATGTCCCAATAAAAACCGATAACCTTCTACCGTCATGTTCGTAACGGCATGGAAAAATGGCGGGGTTCGAGTCATGGGAACATCCCCACAAGAGATGGGTGATTGACTCACCGGTAAATGAAGTTTGGCCTTAGAATTGTACTTGGAAACCATTTGGGTATCCCGGTTGTAGGTAACGATACAATATACATCTCCGGCCAACAGTTGGAAATGCCTATCTTTTATTTTTTGAGGCATCGCACGATCTGGGACGCCCAGAAGATCCGGCCCTGTTTTAACCTTCATATTTTGCCAGTGATAGCGAGAGGTCAATACCTCATCTAGTTCAGAAAGCAGCAGAAAGGGTGTACGGATGAAAGATAAGACAACAAAAATAATCGTAATAAAGAAGGCGATCCGAATAGACAGACGAGCAGATATACGTTTTGATTCCGATACATTAGTCTTCAAGAAGATATCCTACCCCTCGTACCGTTTGGATGTAATCATAGGGAAGCGTTTCGCGTAAACGCTTGATGGCTACATCAATTTTGTTTTTGTCAGAATCGGATATTTCGTCGTACCCCCATACTTCCTTGGCAATTTCCTCGCGTGAAACGGCATGGTTTTTGTTTTTTACTAAGCATACAAGGATATCTAACAGTGTAGGGCTGAGATGCACCAGCTGTTTACCTGCTGTTACCCGCCGATTGATTAAGGATATGGTCAGGTCTTTGTAAGACAATATGCTGATATAAGGCTTAGACGAATTTTGTAATCTTCGAATAACGGTTTGAATTTTTGCAATCAATACCGGTATATTATAAGGTTTTGTAATATAATCTTCCGCACCGGAATACAGCCCTTGTGTCACATCTGCCGGATCAGCTCTAGCTGTAAGGTATATATAGGGTACCGTCTTTTTTTCATTTACCATTCTGGCCACGTCAAAACCAGAACACATTAAGCCATGTTGGGCATAAGGATCTAACGTGATATCTAAAATCATAAGGTCATATTCGTTTTCCAGTGCGGCAATATACGTGTCTTTGGCATTATTATAGTAATCCACCTCAAAGGATGCTTCCTGTAACATCTCCTGCAAAAAAGACCCAATCACCACATCATCATCCAAAAGTAATAATCGCAAATTCTCCACCTCTATAATAATTATTTTACAATAAGGCTAAAAATATTAAGTTTCCCTATACAATCTGGCATCCCTTTTGAGAGCTATGTCCATTATACGACAAAATTCTTACAATCCTGTCAGAAAACATTCAGGAAATGGTAAGTAGTGGTATTCTGAGTTTTGTAGTTTAATAGGACTTGTGTCATATTAAATAAGGTTTAGTTGGGAATTGAAATATCTACCAATTAACAATATCCTCTTCAAATTTATTACAAAAAAGTGTTTAATATTTCATGTACAATCAATTTATGACAATTTTTTTACAACAATAATAAAAATGTGACAAAATGTGATATAATGTACAATGTTTTGTATTTACGTATTCAGGAGGACGAAATGGAAGAGACTATAAGTTTAAAAGAGTTGCTCGAGACTTTGAAAAAACGATTGCTATTAATCGTTTCGATAACCGTCATTGCCGGATTAATCAGTGGAATTGTAAGTTATGTTTTCTTAACCCCGATCTACCAAGCTTCAACACAAATTCTCGTAAACCAAACGAAAAACGACCAAACGTCGTACAACATAGGTGAAGTACAAACCAACCTTCAATTAATTAATACCTATAATGTTATTATTACAAGCCCAGCGATCTTAGATATCGTCATTGATGAACTTAAATTAAAGGTGACGGCTTCTCAATTAAAAGAAAAGATTACGGTAGGAAGTGAAAAGGATTCACAGGTTGTGAACCTTTCTGTTCAGGACCCAAAGGCAGAAGATGCAGCTGAAATCGCAAATAAAACTGCAGAAGTTTTCAAAAATGAAATTCCGAAAATCATGAAAGTTGATAATGTTAGCATTTTGGCAAAAGCGGATGTTTCTGATAATCCATCACCAATTAAACCAAGAAAATTATTAAATGTAGCAATTGCTATTGTTGTTGGATTAATGGCTGGTGTTGGACTTGCATTCTTACTTGAGTACTTTAATAACACGATCAAAAACGAACAAGATATCGAAAAAATATTAGAACTTCCAATCTTAGGTGTAATCGCTACAATTGATGACCAAAAGATTGAAGAATTGAAAAAGAAAACGGACAGAGGTGATTCCATTGGCGCTTAAAAAGAAGAAAATAACCAGTAGTGATGCTAGTCGAAAATTAATAACTGCCATTGCACCAAAATCACCAATTTCTGAGCAATATCGAACGATTCGTACGAATATCCAATATTCATCTGTTGACGAAGAAATCAGAGCGATCATGGTTACATCTTCTGGTCCTGCTGAAGGGAAATCAACAACAGCCGCTAACTTAGCGGTTACATTTTCCCAATTAGGGAAAAGAGTATTGCTAGTTGATGCAGATTTACGAAAGCCGACGGTTCACCATACATTTGGGTTAAATAACCTTATTGGATTTACAACCGTCTTAACGAAACAAGCAACACTTGAAAATGCATTACTCGATACAAGTGTAAAAGATTTATATGTTTTAACAAGTGGCCCAGTTCCGCCAAATCCAGCTGAACTATTAAGCTCAAAATCCATGGAACAATTTATGGAAGAAGTAAAAACACAATTTGAGTATATCATTTTTGATACACCACCGTTATTAGCTGTAGCGGATCCGCAAATACTTGCAAACCAATGCGATGGCTCGATTCTCGTTGTTTATAGCGAAAAAACAGAAATTGATCAAGCTAAAAAATCTAAGGAATTGCTCGGAAATGCACAAAGTAAACTACTAGGTGTAGTTCTAAATCATAAAGAAATAAAGAATAATGACTATTACTATTATTATGGTTCAAAATAACAAGTTTCGACAAATTTTGTCCATTTCCTAGTGCTTTCGACGGTGGTGCGATTATAAAGTTGTAGGAAAATAGCAGTTTATTGGAAAAGAGTGTGGGGTATGATTGATCTACATTGTCACATATTGCCTGGAGTAGACGATGGGGCGAAGGACTTATCGGAAAGTATCTTAATGGCCAAGAAAGCCGTTGAACAAGGTATTCATACGATTGTCGCTACCCCGCATCATTTAAATAATCGATATGAAAATAATAGACAACAAATTGTTGCTAGAGTTGAAGAGTTAAATCGCGCGTTAGTACAAGAAAAAATAGATCTAAATGTTCTTCCAGGTCAAGAAACTCGGATCTACGGTGAAATGGTTGATGGATATGAGGCGGGTGAGATACTTCCAATCAATAACACACAGTATGTGTTAGTAGAATTCTCCTCGTCGCATGTTCCAAGATACTCGGAAAAGCTGTTTTATGGTTTACAGATGAAAGGCCTTATTCCGGTAATCGTACATCCCGAACGAAACCAGCAGATTATTGAACAACCGGACATTCTTTATCGATTTGTAGAAAAAGGTGCGCTAACTCAGGTTACAGCAGCAAGTGTTTGCGGTGATTTTGGGAAAAAGATAAAAAACTTTTCACTGCAATTAATCGAAGCAAACCTTACTCACGTGATTGCTTCGGATGCTCATAACACGAGCAGCCGTACGTTCAAGATGAGTGAAGCGTTTGATACGATTCAAACGAAGTATGGAAATGAAATGGTGTATTTATTTGAAGAAAATGCAGCCATTATTATTGATGGCGGCCATGTTTACAAAGAAACACCGGAACGAATTAAAAAGAAGAAGTTCTTTAAAATATTTTAACCAACTAAGCCTATGCGAATACACAGAAACAATTAAACTATTCTTCAGGCTTAAGGGCCTGAACGGCGAGGCTACCCTGTCCGTTATCCATGGGGGCACTCGGTCTTCTTGTGGGTCTTTTTTACGAGGACCTTAGACATGTGTTGTCGAAAGAATGACGTGAGGATGGGTTAGATGCCCATTGAAATACAAACCAAAACAATAAATATCTAATGAAAGAATAAGTGTGAAAGCACTTGCAATTCCATTAGGTATTTAGAAAGCGCCTTTATGCACAATGTCATTCAAAATTACATGGACTGGACTCGTTTTAAACCAGGAGAACTTGCGTCTGAAGTTATTAATTTACTCTGTCTTGGGTATAATTCAAATGTTAAAAAACAGTAAACAAAATTCAACTTGAATGGAGACTCAACAATGGCATGGGCCGATCTTACTTATGATCAAAAAGTTGAGATTTACAAAGTCGTATTTAAAGAACAATTTGACGCTCCAAGGGATCCCGATTTAGCTGTTTATGACATGTTGGTTCGTTCGCAAATTCTTCGGCACAGTTTCACTAAAAGACAGATGGTAATACTTGAGTTTATTATGACGCTCTCATTTGCTTTCCAAAAAAGAGAAGCTTTGATACCGAAGTTGCAGGATTTTGAACTTGCAGGAATTTCTAAGAAAATAATCAAAGAGGAATTAAAGAAACTTCTTGATATGAACGTGATTATATGGAATCAAGAAGAACATTTATTTTCAATTGAAGATCCACGAAAATGGATTACACCTTATAATGCTGGTTTTAATGTTGACCGTGCTCGTGAGTTGTTTTATTTGAACGTGAACCATGCAAAAATTGATATTCAACCACTACTCAAAAAGAAAGAGGAGATGTAGTGTTTTTTATGAGTTTAATTCCTAAAACATGGACTATGTTTTAGGAAAACTAAAATAAGTTAGTGACGTTTTTTAATATGCCTATAAGGGAGGTAGGGGGAATTCGCCTGCGTTCTTTATTTAATTAAAGTATTATCCGATTAAATCTATTAGAAAAGGGGGAATGGACGGATGACATATGGGAAAAGGTTAACCGCTCTGTCGATTCTGGATTCACTTATTGTATTAACAGCAGTCTACATAAGCTATTTTACACTTAATCCGGAATTGCAAATTTTTAAAATTCCAATGCTGCTTGTTACTGCGCTAACCTTATTAATCTGCCATCATTTATTTGCTTCTATTTATAAGCTCTATAATAAGGCATGGCAATATGCGAGTGTAGGTGAATTAATTGCAATTGTTAAAGCGGTAACGTTCACCATTATTGTAACGGCATTAGTTCAGGAAATTGTTTTTCATAACATATATGTGAGAGCATTGATGATCGCATGGATGCTCCATGTTCTATTAATTGGAGGTTCCCGGTTTTCCTGGAGGATGTTCCGTGACAATTTTATTACTAAACAGCAAAATATTAAACCAACGTTAATTATCGGGGCTGGCAGAGGCGGAACAATGGTGGCTCGGCAATTATTAAACAACCAGGATGTTGATTTAAAACCGGTAGCGTTTATTGATGATGATCCATTAAAGTACAGGTTGGATATTTTAGGAATACCCGTGGTTGGGGGTTCTGCATATATTACTCAAACAGTTGAAAGATTTCAAATTGAAAATATCATTATAGCCATTCCCTCTTTAAATAAAAAGGAATTAAATCGTATTTTTGAAGAGTGTGCAAAAACCAAGGTGAAAACACAAATTATTCCGAAGCTTGAGGATTTAATGACTGGGAAGATTTCTGTAAATCAGTTCCGTGATGTTCAGGTAGAGGATTTATTAGGAAGAGAACCAGTAGAGTTAGATATTGCGGGGATTTCTGAAAATGTCTCAGGAAAAACAGTAATGGTTACGGGTGCAGGTGGATCGATAGGTTCAGAAATTTGCCGACAGATTTGTAAGTTTAACCCTAGTAAAATTGTCCTTTTGGGACATGGAGAGAACAGTATTTACTTGATTGATATGGAACTGCGGAAACAATATCAGAATCAAATCGAGATTGTTCCTGTTATTGGCGATATTCAGGATCGGGTTAGAATCTTTGAAGTGATGGAAGAGCATAGACCATTTGTGGTGTATCATGCGGCAGCTCATAAACATGTACCGTTGATGGAATATAACCCGAGAGAAGCTGTTAAGAATAATATTTTTGGTACGAGGAATGTTGCGGAAGCTGCGGATACATTTGGTGTGAATACATTTGTTTTGATTTCTTCCGATAAAGCTGTTAATCCTCCGAATGTGATGGGAGCCACAAAGCGATTTGCGGAGATGAATATTCAGAGTCTATCAGCTACTAGTAATACAAAGTTCGTTGCGGTACGGTTTGGAAATGTTCTTGGCAGTCGTGGTAGTGTTATTCCATTATTTAAAAGACAAATTGCAGCAGGAGGACCTGTAACGGTTACGCACCCTGAAATGACTCGTTACTTTATGACGATACCAGAAGCATCAAGACTTGTTATACAGGCAGGTTCGTTAGCTCGTGGTGGCGAGGTATTTGTTCTTGATATGGGTGAACCTGTTAAGATTGTAGATTTGGCGAAAAATCTTATTAAACTTTCAGGCTATACAATTGATGAAATCGGGATTGAATACTCCGGACTTCGTCCAGGGGAGAAGATGTACGAGGAGCTTCTTAATGAAAATGAAGTAAATCCAGAGCAGGTTTTTCCAAAGATTCATATTGGAAAGGCAAAGGTTATTCATGCTACTGCTTTAGCTGAGTTAATCGAGAGTCTGTTAACTATGTCAGAACCGGAAATGCACGATACGTTATTAGAAGTTGCGAATAATAAATTTGACAGATCAGCTGCTTTATCAACCGCAAACTAAATAAAGCGCTATATGCGGATGTTAAAAGAAAGAGATTAAAGGTGGAGTGTATATGAAAAAGGTTCGTAAAGCGATTATTCCTGCTGCTGGACTGGGCACTAGATTCCTTCCGGCTACTAAGGCAATGCCTAAGGAAATGTTGCCAATTGTTGATAAACCGACAATACAATATATTGTCGAAGAAGCAATTGCTTCAGGAATTGAAGATATTATCATCGTCACAGGAAAAGGCAAGCGGGCGATAGAAGACCATTTTGATTTTGCTCCAGAGTTAGAGCAAAACTTAATTGAAAAAGGTAAGACGGATATCCTTGAAAAAGTTCGTTATTCTACTAATCTAGCTGATATTCATTATATACGGCAGAAAGAACCTAAAGGTTTAGGTCATGCGGTTTGGTGTGCGAGAAATTTTATTGGTGAAGAACCGTTTGCAGTACTTCTTGGTGATGATATTGTCCAAAGTGAGACGCCTTGCCTAAAACAATTAATTAATATTTATGAGGAAACTCACTCTTCAGTGATTGGTGTGCAATCTGTACCTAATGAAGAAACCCATCGATATGGAATTATTGATCCAGCAGCCCAAGAAGGGCGACGTTTTCAAGTAAACAATTTCGTGGAAAAACCGACTCATGGTACAGCACCATCAAATCTAGCGATAATGGGACGGTATATTCTAACACCGGAAATCTTTATGTTTTTGGAACAGCAGGAATCTGGTGCTGGTGGAGAGATACAATTAACGGATGCAATTCAAAAATTGAATCAAATTCAACGAGTATTTGCTTATGATTTTGAAGGTAAAAGATTTGATGTTGGGGAGAAAATTGGATTTGTAAAAACGACAATTGAGTTTGCGTTACAGGATCAGAATTTAATGTTGGAATTATTACCATATCTTGAAAAGATCATGAATGAGATGAAAGTGAAATAGAGAATTGAATGTATGGCCTATGTTTCATACTAATAGACATGGGCCGTAATTTTGGTGATTAGGATTGCATTAATGCTCAATAAAAATTTTTAAAAAATCGATGAACGTAAAAGAACGGAAAATTCAATAAATTTTTGTTTGGTTGATTTAGTAGAGATTACGACGCTCGGAATTATAATAGGTGGTATTTTAGTGGATTAGTAGTTGGTTGGATTGGTGAATTCCAAAGCTTCCAAATAAGTTCTAATCTACTAAAAAATATTTATAAGGAGAGTTTTAGGGATGTATTTGAGGATTAAGAGATTAATCGATATCTTTCTTTCTGTAATTGGGCTGATTTCGCTATCCCCTATTTTTTTGATTCTATTCATTGCTATCAAACTGGATTCAAGAGGTCCAATGTTGTTTAAACAAAAGCGTGTTGGTATTAACAAGAATCATTTTTATATTTTAAAGTTTCGTACAATGCAAATAGATACACCAAGTGATACTCCAACTCATTTATTAGCTACCCCAGATAAATATATTACTAGAGTAGGTAGGTTCCTTAGAAAAACTTCACTTGATGAACTACCTCAAATTTGGAATATCTTTGTTGGGCATATGAGTATCATCGGGCCTAGACCAGCACTTTGGAATCAATATGATTTGATTGCTGAACGGGATAAATACGGTGCTAACGGTGTACCACCAGGTCTTACCGGTTGGGCACAGATTAATGGTAGGGATGAGCTCCCTATTGAAGTTAAAGCTAAATTGGACGGGGAGTATGTTAAAAAGATCAGCTTTTGGTTCGATGTTAAGTGTTTTTTTGGAACTATTATTAGTGTACTAAAAAGCGATGGGGTTGTTGAGGGTAGTAATGGAGTGTCGCAGAAAGATCAGGGGACTACTTGAGAATGAAGAAAGAAAATAAAAGCATACATGAAATGAATCTATATCAAAATAAAGGAATTATAGATATGCAAACTGTTGAAGAAAGTGATAAATACAAATTTAGTGTTCTTATGGCTGTATACAATAAGGAAACACCAGCATTTTTAGATATTGCACTTGATAGTATTCTTTGCCGACAGACGTTATCTCCAAATGAATTTGTCTTAATATGTGATGGACCATTAACAAAGGATTTGGATAATGTAATAGGAAGCTACGAGAATCAATTTCCAGATATTGTTAAAGTATATAGACTAGAAAAGAATGGTGGATTAGGAAATGCTTTAGCGTTTGGATTGTCTAAATGTACTAATTCACTGGTAGCACGTGCAGATAGTGATGATGTGTGTGTTTCGACTCGTTTTGAAAAGCAGATAAAATTTCTAAAAAGACACCCAAATGTAGAAATCTTAGGTTCATTTATTGATGAATTTGATTCTGATTATAATATTCCAGTAAATAAAAAAGTGCTTCCAACTACTCATAGTGATATTTGCAAAATGGCTACATTTAGGAATCCAATAAATCATATGACAGTTATCTTTAGGAAAGAAAACATTTTAAATTGCGGTTCATATCAGCATCTCCCGTATCTTGAGGATTATTTTTTGTGGGTTAGAGCAATTAAAAACGGGGCTATTTTGGGAAATCTAGATGAATATCTTGTCCATGCCCGTATAGGTAATGGAATGGTCCTGCGACGGAGCAATAAAAAGTATATTGAAAGTTGGCAGTTTTTGAGTCGGTATATGCTAAAGCATAATATGTTATCTATTTGGAAGTATATTCGAAATATGATATCAATTAGAGTGTTTGTCTATATGCCAACTGCAGTAAAAGAACTGATTTATAAGAGAATTTTAAGAAACAAAAAAGCGAGATAAAAAAATGGATCTAAATCTAAATTAATAAGAAGTTGATTGAAGGTGAATAAAAATGAAACCCAAAGTATTAATTGTTGGCACAGTTCCGTACAATAAAAAATCGACTTCAAGAGCATTTGAGTCTTATTTCTGTAATTGGGAAAAAGGGAACTTGGCACAAGTATTTTCTAATACTAAAAAGCCGGCAAAGGGTCACTGTGCTACGCTTTTTCAAATCACAGATCAAAGACTTGTAAGAAAAAGATTTAAACGTTCTATAGAAACTGGTGTGATTTTTTATGATAAAGAATTACCTAATGAGTGGACCGACAATTCTCTTGAAGTAAATAGTTCAATGTTTTCCAAGTTATACGGTTTAGGAAGTAAAAAAAGACCAATTGTATATCTGATAAGGAAATTTGTTTGGGATAGAAAGTATTGGTGTACAGAAAATTTTAACAATTGGCTAGACCAATTTAATCCTGACTGTGTTTTTCTTAGTTTTTCAGATGACTTTTTTATATCGGAGATTGCCCTGTATGTTGCTAAACGTTTTAATATACCTATTGTATCGTCAATCGGTGATGATTATTTTTTTAATACCAAATTTTCCTTATCGCCATTTTATTATATATATAAAACACAATATAGAAAACACATCAGTAAAGTCTTAAATCATCAAGGAAGTGCAATTTATATCGGTGATAAGATAAGGGATAAGTATAATCAATACTTCGTTCTGGATGGAAAAACCGTTTACCTTACATCCTCTATTCGTCGGAGAGAATTCAAAGAGATTGATGTTGGAAATCCAACTATATCCTACTTTGGAAATATCCGTCTCGGTAGAAATCACTCTTTAAATGATATAGGACTTGCACTGGGGCAAATCAACCCTAATTATATCCTAGATATATATTCAAATGAAACTGACAGCAGTTATTATAAAATATTTTATAACAACAAGAATATAAGATATCATGGCTCCATTCCATATTCAGAGGTACAGAGCAGGACTTTGCAGAGTGATATTGTGGTAGTTGTAGAGGGCTTCAAAAAGCGTGATGTTGACATTACAAGATATTCTCTTTCTACTAAGGTTGCTGATTCTTTGGCATCAGGTGCAAATATTTTAGGTTATGGGTCAATCGAGTGTGGTGCTATCGAATATTTGCAAAGTACACACAGTGCAGCAGTATGTGTTAATCAAGAAGATTTGGTTAATTGTATAAAGGGGTTAATTGAAAATACTTCTTTCCAAAGAAGTAACTATGATAATGCTGTGAGTGTAACTCAGCAAAATCATAATTTAGAGCGAAGTTCATCTATATTTGAAAGTGTTGTTAATATGGTTATTGAAAGGATGGGAGATGAAAATGCTTAAAGAAAAGCTGACTTTATTGATCCATTCATGCGACAAATTCTCAGATTTATGGGATGTACATGTGCACCTCCTTAATAAACACTGGGGAGATCGAAATATAGATACACTTTTGGTAACTGATAAAGAAACGACTAAAACCTATAACGGAATAACGGTGCTTTCTACCGGAAATGGAAAAGAACTATCCGAACGAACTGCAGCTGCTCTTCCGTCAATCGATACGGAGTTTGTTTTGATTACTCTCGACGATTATTTCCTTACAAAAAAGATCTCGACAGAAAAAATCGAGTATTTAGTTTCAGCAATGGAAAAAGAGGATCTCGATTATATTCGAATATTTTCGGTGCCCAAAGCAAAAGAAAGGATGCAGGGATACAAATCACTTTATAAAGTTGACTTAAACGGTAATTATAAGGTAAATCTCTATCCTGGTTTGTGGCGTAAATCATTTATCGAAAAGACCATCAAAAAATCACTAAATTCATGGGAGTATGAGGTTTCGCTCACTAAAATCGCTAGAGATGTAGGCGCGGCTTGTGCTATGAGCAAGGGAAAGGAGTTCGAAATTCTGGACGTTGTACGTAAAGGCAAGCTTTTGCACAAGGCAAATAGGTATTTAAAGAAGCATAATTTATACGATGGCCCAAGACAGCTTATATCCCACAGACAAGAAATTAAGCTTAATCTAATGTTTTATGGGAAAGAAATTCTTCCGAGTGGCTTTATTAAATTTATTAAACGAATTTTAATTAAAAGGGGCCATCAATTTTATAGTGATATCGAATGAGCATAATGAATTTGCCAGTGGAATCTTTATCATAATGACTGATAGCTAAATATTTTTTAAGGCATAACACGTAAATTTTATAAAATTTTTTTTACAAAAGGACGCTTATTTAAATGAGAATATTACAGATTAATTGCGTATATGGAATAGGGAGTACAGGGAAGATAGTTCGTGATATTGCTATGATTTTAGAAGAACGGGGTGATGAAGCCTATATTGCGTATGGCGTCGGAAAATCTAGTAATCATAAAATATACGCGATGGAAAGTCTCATTACACAAAAATATAATGCTGCAAAATCAAGAATATTAGGTAAACATGGGTTTTATAATTATTTTACAACGTCTAAGCTTATTAAGTGGATTGATAAAGTGAAGCCAGATATAATTCATCTTCACAATCTTCATGGCAATTACATTAATGTTGAAACCCTATTTAAATATATAAAAAAGTGCAATATTCCTGTGGTTTGGACTCTTCATGACTGCTGGAGTTTTACTGGACATTGTGCCTATTTTGATTATGCTAATTGTAATAAATGGAAAACTGGATGTGGTGATTGTCCACAAAAGAGAGAATATCCAATTTCATTATTTTTAGATCGCTCAGCAAGATCTTATAAAGATAAAAAAGAATTGTTTACAAATGTAAACAATTTAACTATTGTTACACCGTCACAATGGCTTGCAGATCTCGTTAAACAATCATACTTGAGTGAATATTCTGTAAAGGTAATTCATAATGGAATTGATTTATCTATTTATAAACCAACACAAAACGATTTTAGAGTGAAGTATGGACTTAATGGAAAATTTATTATTTTGGGTGTAGCTATTGGATGGGGAAAACGGAAAGGCTTAGATGTGTTTATTGAACTTGCGAAAAGACTTGATGACAGATTTAAAATTGTTTTAGTTGGCACTAATGACTCTGTTGATAAACTGTTGCCAGATAATATTATCGCTATTCAAAAAACTTACGATCAGCAAGAACTTGCAGGTATTTACACAGCAGCAGATGTGTTTGTCAATCCCACAAGAGAAGAAGTTCTTGGCATGGTAAACATAGAAGCTAACGCTTGTGGAACACCTGTAATTACATTTAATTCTGGTGGAAGTCCCGAATGCATTGATGAAACAAGTGGAATTGTAGTTGATAGGGAAGATATTGACGAAATGCAAAATGCAATAATGTCGCTTTATGAAAACCCTATGCCCGAAGAGAACTGTATACAACGTGCATCAATTTTTAGTAAAGAAGATAGGTTTAATGAATACATTATGCTTTATCAAGATGTTTTAAAAAAAGACTATCAAAATTCAATGGTTTACAAAAGTAAATAATAGTTGTCTAGATTGTCAATTTGTCAGATGAGCTGTGCAATATTTTTTTAATATTACTAGTGTTTTTACTAAAACTATTCATTTGGAACTAAAACGAGTTTAATAATATTTTAGGTACATTAATATATATGTGAGATTAACTTATTAAACTGCGTAGCCGAAGCGAAAAT
The DNA here is from genome assembly GCF_059587065.1 of Neobacillus sp. DZ-9. Classification (NCBI taxonomy): domain Bacteria; kingdom Bacillati; phylum Bacillota; class Bacilli; order Caryophanales; family Bacillaceae; genus Neobacillus; species Neobacillus sp. DZ-9. The sequence continues at coordinate 125,819 of NZ_JCAIOL010000011.1, read as the reverse complement.
CAATAAAAAGTTATTAAACTTTAATGATGTAATAGGAGGCTTTTTTTGTGCTAGAAACAGCGGATTCTCGGAATAAAACAATTGATGTTGTTCGCGGATTGGCTATTATCATGGTGATGATGGGACATATCATATCAACTAAAAGTGTCGAATTTGAAGAATCAATTTTATACAATATCATATGGTCTTTGCAAATGCCGTTATTTATGCTTATAAGTGGTTATGTTACTAAATACTCTAGACCAATAACTAATGGCAAGAGTTTTTTCTATCACCTTAAGAAGAAGAGTTTAGCATACCTTCTCCCTTGGATAGTTTGGACTGCGTTCGTGAGAGGACTTTTTATAAATGGAGATAGTATTGCAGACCTAATTTCATACATTAGATGGATTTCCACAAATATGGATTCTGGATATTGGTTTCTATTTTCTTTGTGGTCAATATGGTTAATATTTGGAACATCAAATTTTATTGCAGGTAAATTATCCTCAAGAAGTCATATTAGGGTGATACTAACAGTATTAATATCTGTTCTGTTTTCGGTAATTTTGTTGACCATAGGTTTTCTTTTTGGCATGAATACCTTGGGTATTAAATTAACATTATACTATTTACCGTTTTATTATATTGGCTTTCTGTTTGGATTTTTTGAAAAACAAGTATCAGAACAACATTGGTTTAATAAGACAAAGCATATTATTTATCTACCCATAATAATGATATATTCATATATTATTTTAAATACCAATTTATATTTTGCTGCTGATAATATTATTAACATAATCGTAAGGATAACCGCATCTCTATTGGGATGTGCAATAGTATTTTATGCTATATCCATCACTGTTGCTCAGTACGATGGCAGAATAAAAAAATATCTTATATTCGTTGGACAGCATTCACTAGAGTTATATATTCTTCATTACTATTTTCTGGAACTTGTAAATGTTGTATCGAAACCAAAATTTCTAACATTGGATGGGTTAATCTTTTGCATATTTATTTTTATTCTAATCATATTTTCATGTATAATTCTTATCCATATTATTTCTGTTAATAAATGGAGTAAGTTGCTCTTGTTCGGCAAAAAATAATGAAAGAGGATTATCATAAATGATGTTAACTTCAAAAAAACAGAAATTTGATTTACACATGATGCATGAAAATCCAAGAAATTATATTCTATTTTTCTTTTTAGCGCTATTTGCCATAGATTTTAAACTCATGGGAGTCTATTTATTATATTGTGGATTTTTTATTTTACTAATTCGAAATGTTCAATCAAGGATTAGGATAAATAATGATGTCTGGATATTATATATATTTGCAATGACGTATTTTGGTTTTTCAGCATTGAATTCCTCATTGAGCATTGGTGCTAGCTTAATTGGTTTTGGTAGTATTATTGCATTCTTTTGGGGCATCAATATGTATAATAAAATAGGTTTGAATTCAATAAAAAAAGTTTTATATATATTAACAGCATTTATGGCAATTCACGGTTTATTGAATTTTTTATATAATATACAGCTTTTTGGGTTTAATAATAGTATAAGTTTAAATCGATCATATGATTTTTGGTCTGGTACTATATCTTCGTCAACGGGTCAAGCAACTAAATTTACTATGTTAATATGTATAGTATTTTACGTAATATTTTTAGAGCGAAATCTAAAGATGCGGTTGTTTTTTGGTGCATTGTATTTTTTTGCGTTATTTTACAATCTTCAACTTGGTGGGCGTTCGTTTATTATGCTGTCCCTATTGGCAATAGGGGTTAGTATAGTAATAATTATTTTATTTTCAGGAAGATTAAGTAAAAGTTTATTTATCTTAGTAAGAACTTTGGTTTTTGTTGGTTTAATTAGCTTATTAGCTTTAATTATTTATCAAAACAATATAGGTGGAATTCAAGAAACTCTGAAATCTAGTTATCTATACCACCGATTCTTTTCAGAATCGGGACAAAACTTAACTGAAGATTCACGCTTGGAAAGGAAATTACAATACATTAAGTTGCTTTTTGTTTATCCATGGGGTGGACAAAAAATTAGTATAGGGAACGGTGTTGGCTATTCTCATGAATTGTGGCTGGACATTTTCGATACCGCGGGAATCATTCCCTATATATGCATATTGTTGTATACGATAAGAGCTTGTGTGAGATGTTTTGCTTTGTTGATGAGGAAGTCTGTGGACATAAGTTATAAATTATTGTTTGGTGCATTTTATTTTGTTATGTTGGCTCAATTTCTGATTGAGCCAATCATGGCTGGAAGTCCTAAGTTGCTTTTAGCGTTTTGTATAATTGATGGTATGTTGGCTGCATATTTATCTAAAACAGATTAACATTAAAACCTTTATAAACAGCAAACATTACTTGTATATTTGTTTTGCCTTGTTAAAAAGTTGAGAGTAATTTTATGTAATAAATAATGAAAGAAAGAATATTAGAAGATTGGTCAGTATTTCACTCATGAATAACGAATGTCACGTAAAAAAAGATTCTATTTCGGTTACTTAAGGCAGAAGTGAAATTTAATATTACTCTCTACATCTCTGGAAATGAAGTCCTATCGCTTTATTGAAACGAATCAGAACGGCCCCTAACTAAGGGCCAATAGTCTGGTGACGATTGAGATATGATAATAAAGCTTTAGAAAAAATATATAATAATAAACTATGAAATTGGGGGAGCCAAAATGTACGCACCTGTAGTGATTTTTGCCTACAACAGGCGAAACCACTTAGAAAAATTAATTACGTCTCTGCTGAAAAATCCGGAGTTCGTATTATCTGATGTTTTTGTCTTTGTAGACGGTCCCAAGATTGAGAATGATTCCAAAGTTGAAGCGGTTAAAGAGTACACTAAAGAATTGAAATTAAGTGGGAAGATACCTAATTTAACACTTGTGATTAGAGATAAAAATATAGGTCTTGCTCAGTCAATTATTACAGGAGTAACTGAAGTAATAAAAAAATATCAAAAAGTAATTGTTGTTGAGGATGATGTAGTAACAACTCCGGATTTCTTAAATTATATGAATGGTGCTCTCGAATTTTTTGAAAAGAATAAAACTATATGGTCTGTGGGTGGATATACGTTTTTGAAAAATATTAAAGAGAGGTATGGTAAAGACGTTTTTAAGAACCAAAGAAGTAGTAGTTATGCATGGGGAACATGGGTTAATAGATGGGAAAGTATCGATTGGGAAGTATTGGATTATAATTCGTTGAAGTGGAACTTAAAGAAGAGAAAATCATTTAATAATTGGGGTAATGATAAGTCGTTAATGCTTGATAAACAAATGAAGCATAAAATTAACTCTTGGGCAATTCGATTTGATTACAATATGTGGAAAAATGAAATGTACAATATATTGCCAGCAAGAAGTCGTGTAAATAATATTGGACATGACGGAAGCGGAACACATTCTTGGAAACCGTCAATGTCGGATCCATTTTGGGTGGATATTGATGATGAATATATAGAAACAAAATTTGATAATGTTGAGATAAATCCAAGTATTCAAGTTGAGTATGAAGATGTATTCCATATAGGTTACATCAAAAGAGTCTATAATTTTGTTAAGACAAATATTTTATCAAAATAAACGTATGTAGGAGGATATTTAATATGTTCAAACAAAAAACGTTATTGATTACAGGTGGGACAGGAAGTTTTGGAAATGCCGTACTTGATCGTTTTCTAGATACTGAGATTGGAGAAATTCGTATTTTTTCTCGTGATGAAAAAAAACAGGATGATATGCGAAAACTATATAAAAATAATAAAATAAAGTTTTATTTAGGTGATGTTAGAGACTTACAATCAATAAAGAACGCTATGCATGGGGTAGATTATATATTTCATGGAGCAGCACTAAAACAGGTACCATCTTGTGAGTTTTTTCCTTTAGAAGCAGTAAAAACAAATGTATTAGGAACAGATAATGTTTTAACAGCAGCAATTGAGGCGAGGGTAAAGAAAGTTATTTGCTTATCAACCGACAAAGCTGCTTATCCTATTAATTCGATGGGGATTTCAAAGGCCATGATGGAAAAGGTATTAGTAGCCAAATCAAAAACTGTTGATCCGGAAAGGACACTGATCTGTGGAACTAGATATGGGAATGTAATGGCTTCACGTGGTTCTGTAATCCCATTATTTATTGAACAGATAAAAAAGGGACAACCGTTAACAGTTACTGATCCTTCTATGACAAGATTTTTAATGAGTTTAGAAGAGGCAGTGGAGCTAGTTGTTTTTGCTTTCCAAAATGCTGAAGCAGGAGATATTATGGTTCAAAAAGCTCCGGCTAGTACTATTGGCGATCTTGCTAAAGCTATAAAAGAACTATTTAATGCAGATAATGAAATTAATATTATTGGAACTAGACATGGGGAAAAACGATTTGAAACTCTCCTAACTAGAGAAGAATATGTAGTAGCAGAAGATTTAGGTGGATTTTATAGGGTTCCTGCTGATAAAAGGGATTTGAACTATGATAAGTATTTTGCGGAAGGAAATGAAAAGCTAACTACTATAGATGAATACAATTCGGATAATACCCAAATCCTTAATGTGCAACAAATAAAAGAAAAACTACTAGAATTAGACTACGTACAAAATGAATTAATAGAAATGAACAAAAAAATTCACGTCATGAACTAAAGGATGGATTAGACGATGAACATTCTTGTAACAGGGGCAAAGGGTTTTTTAGGGAAAAACCTTATTGCCGAGCTTAGGAATAAGGGTTTTAATAATATTTTTGAATATACTAGAGAAAGTGACCCTGCATTACTTGATTTGTATTCAAAGGATTGTGACTTTGTATTCCATTTAGCTGGAGTAAATAGACCAAAAGATGAAATGGAATTTACGGAGGGCAATATAGAACTCACGTCGCACTTACTAGAATTGCTAAAAAAACATGAAAATAAAGCGCCTGTGCTTATTACTTCCTCCATCCAAGCAGAAAAAGATAATCCTTATGGTAGAAGTAAAAAAGCAGGGGAAGATTTATTATTTCACTATTATAAAGAAACAGACGCTAAAGTTTATGTATATAGACTCCCTAACCTATTCGGTAAATGGAGCAAACCGAACTACAATACAGTAGTGGCAACATTTTGTCATAATATTGCAAGAGATTTTGATATCCAGGTAAACAATCCTGAAGCGGAGCTTAACCTTTGTTATATAGATGATGTATTAGATGAATTTTTAAGAGTATTAGACGGTCAGCCCACTATTGAAGGCAATTACTGTGTTGTACCTGTCACCCATTCGATTTCTCTTGGAACTTTAGCTGAAATTATACAAAGTTTCAAAGAAAGTCGGACCAATTTAAGTGTTCCTAATATGAGAGATCCATTAACTAAAAAACTTTATAGCACGTATTTAAGCTTTTTACCTCAGGATAAGTTTTCTTATGATCTTAAAATGAATTGCGACCAAAGAGGATCATTTACAGAATTTATAAGGACCCATGAAAGAGGACAAGTTTCAATAAATGTTTCAAAACCAGGAATCACGAAAGGTAACCACTGGCACCATACTAAAAATGAAAAGTTCTTGGTTGTGAGTGGAGAAGGTTTAATTCGATTTAGAAAATTAGATTCGTATGAAATTATTGAGTATCAAGTAAGTGGAGAAAAACTACAGGTTGTGGATATCCCTACTGGATATACTCATTCAATTGTAAATATAGGAGAAACAGACCTGGTTACGGTAATGTGGGCCAATGAACCTTTTGATCAAGAAAAGCCGGATACTTACTTCGTGGAGGTATAAACAATGAAGAAATTAAAAGTAATGACAGTCGTGGGTACGAGGCCGGAAATTATAAGGCTATCAGCTGTTATTAATAAATTGGAAAAATCAAATGCAATTGAACATACGCTTGTCCATACAGGACAAAATTATGATTATGAATTAAATGAGGTATTTTTTAAAGATTTTAATCTTAAGAAACCTGATTATTTTCTAAATGCAGCTACAGGTACAGCAGTTGAAACGATAGGAAATATACTAGTAAAAATTGATCCTATTTTGGATGCGATACAACCTGATGCATACTTGGTATTAGGGGATACAAATAGTTGTTTATCTTCTATCGCAGCTAAAAGAAGGCATATTCCGATTTTTCATATGGAAGCAGGAAATAGGTGCTTTGATCAAAGGGTACCAGAAGAAACAAATAGAAAAATTGTTGACCATACAGCCGATGTAAATTTAACTTACAGTGATATTGCTAGAGAATACCTATTAAGAGAAGGGTTCCCTTCCGATAGGATTATAAAATCCGGAAGCCCTATGTTTGAAGTGCTTAATTCTAGAAAAGATGAGATTGAGAAATCAGACATTTTAAAGAGACTAGAACTAAAAGAGGGTAAATATTTTGTTGTGTCAGCTCACAGAGAAGAAAATATTAACTCAGAAACCAATTTTATGGATTTAGTCGAAAGTTTAAATGCGATAGCAGAAAAATATAATATGCCTGTTATTATAAGTACGCACCCGAGAACTAGAAATATGATTACTGCTAAAGGGATACAGTTCAATTCATTAGTGAAAACCTTGAAGCCACTAGGGTTTAATGATTATATAAAACTTCAACTAAAAGCCAAGGCAGTCCTAAGTGATAGTGGAACAATTAGTGAAGAGTCTTCTATACTAAATTTTAAAGCACTTAATATTAGACAAGCTCATGAAAGACCAGAGGCAATGGAAGAATCATCAGTTATGATGGTAGGTTTAACAAGGGAAAGAATCTTGCAAGGTTTAGAAATCCTAGAAACACAAAATATTGATACCCTAAGGCTTGTCAATGATTATAGTATGCCTAATGTGTCGGAAAAAGTCCTTAGGATAATCTTATCATATACAGATTATGTCAATAGAGTTGTTTGGGGTAAAATGTAATTTCTTTGAGATAAAGGAAGATGGACAATAAAATGAAAATTACAATTGCAGGAACAGGTTATGTCGGATTATCTAATGCAATATTATTAGCCCAACATAATGAAGTTATAGCTTTTGACATTATACAAGAAAAAGTAGATATGATAAATAATAAAAGGTCTCCCATTATTGATAATGAGATTGAAGAATATTTAGCAACCAAGGAGCTAAATATAACTGCAACAACTGATAACTATAAAGCTTTTAAAGATGCTGAGTATGTCATAATTTCCACACCAACGAATTATGACCCAGAAAAGAACTACTTTAATACTAGAACAGTTGAAGCTGTTATTGCAAATGTATTATCTATTAATCCAGAAGCAGTAATGGTAATTAAATCGACCGTTCCGGTGGGATACACAGAGAAAATAAAAGAGAAGTTTGAGACAGATACAATTATTTTCTCTCCGGAATTTCTAAGAGAAGGCAAGGCTCTATATGATAACTTATATCCATCACGTATAATCATTGGTGAACAGTCTGAAAGAGCTGAGGTATTCGCTGAATTGCTAGTTCAAGGAGCTATTAAAGAAGATATACCTGTTTTATATACAAACTCAACTGAAGCAGAAGCTATTAAACTATTTGCAAACACATACCTAGCGATGAGGGTCGCTTTTTTTAATGAACTAGATTCTTATGCAGAAGTTAGAGGTTTAGATACAAAACAAATCATCGAAGGTGTGGGGCTAGATCCACGAATAGGGAATCATTATAATAATCCTTCATTCGGTTATGGTGGCTATTGCCTTCCCAAAGATACTAAGCAGTTACTAGCTAATTATGCGGATGTACCCAATAATATAATGAAGGCAATTGTCGATGCAAATAGAACGAGGAAAGATCACATTACCGATATGATTATAAAAACAAAACCAAAGGTTGTAGGTATATATAGACTTACTATGAAAATGGACTCAGATAATTTTAGACAATCAGCTATTCAAGGTATTATGAAGCGTATAAAAGCTAAGGGCATTGAAGTTGTTGTATATGAGCCCGCACTTCATGAGATGAAGTTCTTTAATTCTAGAGTAATCAATGATTTTGAAGAATTTAAGAAAGTATCAGATGTCATTGTTGCGAATCGTTTGACTGATGATTTACGTGAGGTATGGGATAAGGTGTATACAAGGGATATTTTTAGTAGAGATTAATTCGCTTATGCTATGACGAGTCTCAAATACCAAGTTAGAATTATGATAATGCTTAGGTTAACTGGCTTCCAACTTCCTTTGCTCGGACGTTTGTACTTTGAAAACAGGTGTGCATTGTAAACTAGAGATTGAAGGGGAAATTTTAGTAGGAATCCAGGTTTCAGTTACTGGTTCCTTTTTATTGTGAACATCTTGAAGTTCTCAAATAGGTGGAAGGTTGTTATGTAAAGCCTTTAAGGTCCTCCCTATCTAGATTGAACTAACATTTTTGATATGGTTTAAATAATTAGAGAAATATCCAATTGGCAATTATAAGAGGCTGTAATATTTTGCAATTTAAATGCCATTGGAGTACATTCGAATGTAAATTCATACTTTTGTTGAATATGAGATAGACAAGAGGTATTTAAATTGATAGAAGAAGCGAAATTAGAAAAAAAGTCAATCTTAAAAAATATAAGAGCTTCAAAGATAGCTAAAAATTCTAGTTGGCTTGTTAGTGATAAGCTGATAACTATGTTTATAGGGGTTTTTGCTACTGCAATTGTAGCACGTTACTTTGGGCCAGAAAAGTTTGGTCAGTTTAATTATGCTATGGCATTTGTTTCTTTACTTACTGCACTGTCTACTCTGGGATTAGAAACATTAACAGTAAAATCAATAATAGATAAAAAAGTAAGTGAGGGAACTATTCTATTTACTAGTCTGGTATTAAGGGTAATCGGTGGTGTAATATTAACAATTATTGCTTCTATAATAATTAGGATCATTCAACCACATAATGCCAATCTTCACTTATTAGTTTTGGTAATATCATTTTCTATGGTTGTAAAAGCCTTTGAGGTTATTGAATATTGGATACAAGCCTATCAATGGGCAAAGATTTCTTCAATTATTCGAATGAGTGTGTATGTAATTTCTTCAGGATTGAAGCTGTTATTGGTTTTTATGGAAGGAACAATTCTTCAGTATGCGTGTATCTATACTTTTGATGCGATCTTAGTTGGTGTTGCCTTAATAATTTCATATTTTAAATTTAGAACTGAAAAATCAAGATGGAGAATTAACTTTAGTTATGCAAAAGGCATATTATCTCAAAGTTGGTATTTAATACTTTCCGGTTTGATGGTTACTCTATATATGAGATTAGATCAAGTTATGTTAGGATCAATGACAAATACTAAAGAAGTAGGTGTTTATTCTGCGGCAGTTACAATCGCAGAAATGTGGTACTTCGTTCCTATGGCAATAATAACCTCTTTTAAGCCAGTTATTATGAAAAATAAAATAGAAAATGAAAATAACTATCTTAATTCTGTTCAGGTTTTATATTCAATTGTTACATGGACTGGATTAGTATTTGGTTTAGTTATACTTTTATTTTCAAAAATAATTGTTAATATACTTTATGGAGGGGAATACCTGGAAGCTGCTGATATTCTAAGTATAAATGTCTGGGCAGGAACATTCGCCATTCTAGGATCGGCCCGGAGTATTTGGTTGATTAGTGAAGACTTACAAAGGTACACATTAATTTATACGATTTCCGGTTTGTTGGTAAATATAATTCTCAATCTTGTTCTTATACCTGAATTTGGTGCATATGGAGCTTCTTTTGCTACTTTAGTAGCCCAGATTACAAATATTTTGGTTTTAATAATATTTAAGAAAACAAGAATAACCACAAATATGATTATTAAATCATTTAATCCTAATAGATTGATTAAATACCTTTTACACAGATGATATCTTTTGCAAGAAGTATGGTTCATGAATAGATACATGGAGAATTATAGTATTATTTTTTTTGTGAAAAGAAATAGTCTTTGCTCTTCGATAATTGGTACTGTTGCCTGTCACCACCCGGAAAATCTTGTATCACAAAAATGTTTCACGAGGAGATTTTAACTGAAAAAATAAGATAATGATGGGCACTAGACCCTAAGTGGTGGTACAGGATTAAGGAAACTTGGTACTTCTTAAAGTCAACTGGTGCAATGGCAACTGCCTGGTTAAAAGACAACAAATGGTACTACCTAGATAGTAATGGTGTAATGAAAACCGGTTGGATGAAGATCAGTGGAAAGCGGAATTACTTCAAATCTAATGGGGTTAGGAAGTAAAAGCGATTATTATGGATAGACAAACAACCTCAATGGCATCATTGGGGTTGTTTTATTTGTCGATACAACTTGTAGTAATATTATTAGTAAAAGGATTCTGAAGAACATCCTCAAAAATTTTATCTGATTCTATCAAAGTAATCATGCTAGCTTCGCTATTTTGGATCATTGATTCCGGCGCCTGTCACCGCCCGAAATATGGTCCTTTTTATTGTAGGAAATTTGTGATAGTTTTACAATATATGTAATTAGAGTTATTAAAAGGGCAGGAGAGCAAATGGATACTAGAAAGATTAGAAATGAAAATAGTCCTCTTGAAGAAAAGATGGAAGCTGCATTGAAACAAGCAAATATAAATTTAAATCCCAATATATAGTTTACGATTCAAATAAAGATAAATGGAATGCAAAATATACATTGGATTTCCTTGTGTATGGGGAGTATTGTAAAATCGCTATTGAATGTGATGGAAATACATATCATAGTTCCTATTCTGCTAGAGAAAGAGATCAAAGAAGAGATATTTGGGTTAAGCAATTTGGTTTTGATGATACTCTTCGGTTTAAAACAGAACAAATAAAATATAATATAACGGGTGTAATTAAGCAAATAACGGATATGATTGCAACTTATGATAAAGCAAAGTATAACAAACAAAGGAAGTATTCATTTGACATTGAAAAAGTACCTTCTATTGTCACTAAAGTGGATGCTGAAGAAGTCTTAAATGATATATCAAAGAGTATTCAAACGGTTTGTATTGATGCACATAAACAAGTGAAAATAAATAACAGAAAAAAGAACTTCATTGTAAATGCCTTACGAAAAGCAATGTTTAAAGCAGGTTTTGCGGATATACATAATAGTTTTGGAAATTTTAACGCACATAAATTTGAGAAATATAAGAAAAACAGCGATATTCTTTTTGGAGCGTATAATATTTCTTGTTCTATTTTGGTTGGAAGTACTATTAAGGATATAGATATATCAAGCGAAATGGCAATGGATACATCACTTTTAAAGTTAATTATTCTTAACAGTACTCCAACGAATGGTTTCGAAGGTAAATCATATATATTATTAAATGGTACCATTAGTAATAAAAATTTTGTTTTAGGCAGCGATTTAGTTTCGTATACCAAAAAAGACTATGATACCAACGATTATGAGATATTACTTAAAGATGCCAACAGATTGGAAAGGGAATTAAGAGGTATTTATAGGAATCTCTATAAATTAAATAATTATAAAAAGTCATTAGTTAGAAAACCTTTTTCTTACGTAGATAGAGATGTATATAATAATTTAATACTTTCCATAAAACAGTTTGTACAAACAAAGGAAAAATTTATGTCTGAGGGATTAGAGTCTTTTGAAATAGCAGTTGAGTGGATTCGTACCGAAGGAATTTATTTTAAAGATATTTTTTTTACGATGTATGAATTAACCTTAACCATTCAACATTTTCGAAATAAAATGGCAAACAAATAAAGCAGAATCATTTAGTATGATTCCGCTTTATTTGTTTTTGGTTTCGGCTTATGTGGTCAAGCCCCCGATAAATAGACACTTTCAAACTTCGACATTAAGCTATTATTCCTATGCCTGTCACGCCCCGAAACTTTTTGATAGAGGAAGTCCATCATATTATGAAAAAGTTTCATGGCTTTATCAAATGCATTTCGCCCATCTGTTGGAATAGGAGAATTCTCTTCCTTTTTCATCCACTAATTTAAAACTGTTAGCGTCAACTGTAATAGCATCTTTTTGATTATTAGTCAGGGAAACCTCCACTATTTTATACACGCCTTGCCAAGAAAAACAGATGATAGGACTATAAACAACAAAGCCCCTCTCGTTTAAAAAGGGCTTTGTTGTTCAGCTATTTTTTACTTCCACTTTCTTTTAAACCTAAAAACCTCTTGTATATACCCGTATACGGATACAGGAGACATAATCATTTGATAACCTAAAATGAATAAAATAAAGCCAAAAATATTTTTTCGAATTTTAAGGTTTAAGGGTTTGAATACAATATTTTTTTGATAGAAATAAAGAATGCTATAACTGAGAAGGGTTAACGGTAATACAAGTAAAGTCATAGGACCAACAATCCAGTTATAACCGAAAAATGCCAATATCAGTCCTGGAATCCAACATAGTGTGTAGGTAATATCTAAATAAGGCATCATTAAATTTACGCCTGTAAGATATTTAACGTAACCAACGGGCTGGTTCCACGGTTTTATGGCATTCAAACCCTCAATCATGCCTCGTGCCCATCTTGCACGTTGTTTGACAAAGTGTTTAAACGAACTAGGAACTTCCGTGAAGGATACAGCCATTGGTTCAAAGTAAACTTTCCATTTCTTCTCGAGTAAACGCCATGTTAATACAATATCTTCCCCTATGGCATCAGGCCAGCCTCCCACTTCCTTAACACATTTTGTTTTATATAGACTGTAAGCACCTTGGGCCACCAATGTTCCCTGGTACAGACCTTGAAGCCTTTTTATAGAAGCGATCCCTAAGAAATAGTCCCATTCCTGAATCCTTGTCCATAAGTTTTCTCTGCTGTTTTTCGTCAGAACGGAACCAGCCACTGCACAGACATCTTCCGGGCTGGATTTCATTCGTGCAACTAGATAGCGAATAGAAGAGGGATGAAGCAGAGTATCCGCATCGATGGTAATAACATAAGGCGTTTCAACTATTTCTAACGCATGATTTAGAGCATGGAATTTTCCAGGTTTCTCTTCATGTAGTAGCTCAATGTCAATGGACAATTCCTTTTTTGCCTTCAACGTTTCTTGAACGGTGTGATCAGTAGAACAATTATTGATAACCATTACTTTTAATTTTCCCGAATAGTCTTGTTTATCGATGTATTTCAATGTTTGAAAGATTTTATCCTCTTCGTTATGGGCCGCTATCAGGATTGTAATCTCATCTTTAGGAAATTGATTTTTAAAAGAGGGCTGCCTATCTAACAATAAGCTAATCACTAAAAAGGCGTTCATATAACCAGGGATGTAGGAAATACCGCCAATGATTAGTAACGCCAATGGAAATGATACAATTTCAGCTAAATCCTTTAACCAAGGAAGGGCTAGGTAAATAGAGAATACCATCCATAGGAAAGCTCCAATGTGGCTTATATAAAACTTTGTTTTAATTGGTATATATATCTTTTTGGATTCATTATTTATTTGGGGGTTGATAGGATTTAATATTGGCTTCATAGATGATAGACCTCTCGATGAGAAAAATAGTAGGAATGACCTATTATATCATGTCTTAAGATTGGAACAAGAAGGGAATTATTGGGGGATGAAGTTTTTTCTCAAGGAGGACTTTATTAAGCTATATTCTTTTTTAGGGGTCCTTTGCACATAAGTTTAATTTCAAGTTTAATAAGATTCAATTGAATCTACATTTCATTTAGATAGAAACCGATATTTATAAGATGGGGTTGGTTTTGTTATTAAACTAGAATTACAAGATGGGGATTAAAGCTAACTAAAAAGATACGATAATTTCCAAATGACTACTATCAAAATATCAAATTGAAATGGTAAAATCGAATCATAGATTATTAGAAATTTATATCTTTTATATCGGGGGATTAGAGAGATTTGAATCAGAAAATTTATATTAGACTCATAATAAGCTTTTTAATGATTGTATTAAGTGGTTGTGGTAGTGGTAGTGAAGGTCCTGAAGATACTGCTAATAAAATAGTTGAAGCTTTAAAGAATGGCGATTATGAGGAAGCTCAACAAATTTTTGATAATGCAGTTTACGAATCAGATGAACCATCGGAGATAATAGAAGCATCTGCCAAGGGTATTCAAGAGTATCTAGATGAAATTTATGGTGATGTTTACGAAAGCACGGATACCGGAGATTTTAGTATAGAAGAATCATTTTATAATCTTTTAAATAACATTGAAAGTCTTGGAATTGAAGACAGTTCACTAGATGTAGCTGTAGATGAATATAAAGGCTTACTAGTTGGAAATTACGAAGAAGAAGATAGCTATGTAGATGATGAAAGTAATTCTGAAGATGAAACCTTTGATGTTGAAGATACTACTTCTTCTGATGCAGATTCAAATATTGATATGAATTGTACTGACTTTGCTACTCAAGAAGAAGCTCAAGAATACTTTGAAGAAAATGGCGGACCTGATTACGACCCCGATGATTTAGATAGAGATGAAGACGGAATGGCGTGTGAATGGAATGATGAAGAATACTCTGATGAAGATAGTTCTTCCGACACAACATACACCGATACAAACATAGATATGAATTGTACCGATTTTGCAACTCAAGAAGAAGCACAAGAATACTTTGAAGAAAATGGCGGACCAGATTATGATCCTGATGATTTAGATAGAGATGGAGACGGAATGGCTTGTGATTCGAATCCATAAAAAGTGAATTACTCTTTTAAATTATTGTGTGCGTATCTATATAAGGCAGGTACGCTTTTTTTTCAACCGAGGTAGTTTTCTTTTATAAGGATAATAAAGTGAAAATGTTGAAATTATAAGTAAGATAGTATTGTGGAGTTACTCGAAATTTTTGGGTAAAATCAAAGATTTTTTATAAAGTTTTTTAAAAAGCCCCGAGGTAACTTTCTATCTGTAATTTACATAAGAACAGACATCCGAAAAATAGGAGAGGCTTATTTAAAAGGTGGACTATTTACTAACGGGTTCCGTTTAAAATATTAGAGTTTATCAGCTACTAAAAACCCACTTCTATATTAATAGAGTCGGGTTTTTAGTATTATTCAAATAGGGTAAATTGACTTGTTGATTAACTCTTGAAGAAGTTTTATGTTGCCTTTTCCATTAAATTGCTTCTTATTTAAGAGTTTTGTGGAGATTGCTAGTGAAGCCACTTTAAAGAATATATTTACTCAAAGGCTATCGAGACGGTTCATAGTTTTGACATAATCGGATCAATATGGCTCGTTTTCAAAAATACTTTGAATGTCCGTATTTTCGGCTATTCTCTTTGCTAGTTCTTCTACCGGCATCTCTAAACCAATAGCCAGTTTACAAATGATATAAAAGGATGGATTTTTATTTTGGTTTTCAAGTTCAGTTATATATGATCTATTTAGTTTGCTATTTTCAGCCAGTTGTTCTTGAGAAAGCCCTTTTGCTTTCCGCAATGGTCTTATAACATCCCCTATAAAGTAATTAATCTTTTCTTTTTTCAAAGGAAAATCTCCTTTTTAAGACAATTACATATCTAGAGGCGTTGAAGCTCTACATGCTACAGCCAACAAAACGGATAAAATAAGAAATATTTTTAAGTTGAAGTAAGATTATTAGCTGAGACTCTCACTTGTTCACCAAGAATTATCGACAAGCTTTAGGTATCTGTTTTTTCGATTGGGCCGGAAACCACTCAATTACATTTCCTTGAAAAATTAGATAAGAAAAATAGCTTAGAGGATTAATTCGGAGATAGGTAGACGTTTTTAAAGCTCGACAGGATTCGCCCAGATTAAAACGAAAGAGTTAATCTGGGCTTCGGTCGGAGAACATTTAATTAAACGTTTAGTTAACTGACAAAAAATTCATTTGCTGAATTAATAAAATCCTTTTGTAGCAGGGTTTGCGGCAAATTTAATCAAATGTTTGATTAGTTTGATGTTGTTATAATTTGTAGAAGTTTGCCGCTAATCATTAAGATAATCAGCCCCAATAAGGTTCGCCTAATATGCTAAAGAGCCATTACTAAAAAGTAGTGGCTCTGTGTTGTGATTTATTTTTAATAATAGATCTGTGTAATTGTAACATTTCGCTTCATTTATCATGCCAAAATCCTTTTTAGATAAATTAGGAAAGAGGTCCAGACTGATTTCCCTTATAAAACTGTATTCTGCGTTATGTGTAATGATAAGTTCCTTAGACGTGGCAAGATGACCGTTAGCATATTTTCCAATTCGATTAACCATATCATCCATCGATTGGCCCTTTACATAATATTCATCGGTAAAGCCTAGCTTATCTGTGACGTATAATATAAAGTCCCTCATAACGTACGACCCCCAGCCACTCCATAATTAGCAATCTATTTAGTGAAAATCAATTATGCATTTATTGGCAGCATTACCGGATGTTTTTCAATTTCTATCATAAATTCTGAAGCTCTCATCCCAAGCCCGGAAGCAAGGGCCAAAATGGAAATAAAGCCGGGCAGTTTGATATTTCTTTCAAGAAGACTAATATAGGAACGATCCAAACCGCTGCGTTCGGCGAGTTCTTCCTGCGATAGATTACGTTCCTTTCGCAGCCTTCTTAATGTCATCCCAAATTCAATGTTCCAATGATATTCCAACAGGGTACTCCTCCTTTGATAAGTAGTTATCGAATAACCAGTTATCCTTATTATTTTTTTCGTCTTCTAAAATACCAAAGTTGTATTTTCCTGACTTTTCTTTGAAGAGCTGGTGTCTTTTTGGCGGTTCAAGATAATAGAGAATCGGACTTGGATGAGTCCCTCTTTCAATCGAAAGTCGTTTTAAATCTTTTGCTGACCGTAATTTTTCATTAAAGGTAGGTAATTTTGCATCAATAATTATGAAATGGCCGTTGCTCAATTCCACCTCCGTCTTGTTTCCGATGGCTTTGGTGTTGATTATATGTTCGGGATTAAACCAGATGCAGTCTATTTTATGTGGTGATATACTCGGAAAAAGGCAAATGCCTTGATAGGGATTCACTATGATGGGACACTTCATGGTTTTATTGAGAATGGATTTTGCCCCTATTATTGCTCCCCGTAAATCATAGCCTATGTATTGTAATGTATCATCCAATAGATGTAGAGGAGTTTTGTCTACCAGAAAAGTCGTTTTTCCTGCCATGATCCTTGAACACGGCTTTCCATATTGGTCGTATTCACCCATCATTAATATCACTTTTTTCTCAATAAAGTAACGTTTAATATTAATCGTTCTCCACTCCTTTAACCGCAATAGATTAAAAAGCATTTACCTTCTACTATCTCTGTAATGGACAATGAAGAATAAAACGATAGAGCAGTTTCGATTGTTTTAGAATTTCATCCCTCCTTTGCGAGGACCATTGATCCGTATTTTTATCATGGAAATTTCATTATGGCAGGTAAGCTGCTTTACACCTTATACATGATGGAATTCATTTTGCTGATATGGGAGCGCTTTCCTCACAAATCTATTAAACTGCAAATAGGACTTTTTTACTGCAGTCTATAGTAAACAGGATTCGCCAAATTTCACGGAAAGTTTGACGAAAATGCGACATTTTTTGCAAGTCAGCCATGGGAACGGTTCATTCGGTTTTAACCAGATATGAGAAATGGACCCTGTGATGTCATTCCAGCCAATTCCAATTTGGGTCAATGCCGTCTATAAAGGAAAGCGGTAGAGGCGTTTTAGGCTCCATTGTATCTATCTTTTCCGAATAGAGTCTCATGAATTTGTTGTCCAGGATCCCATAAAAGTAGGCGATGGGATTTTTAACACAATTGGTCAACTTCATTTTTCGAATCAGTTGTCTAAAGGCTTGGAGAGAGATGTCTAGGATGTCATCTGTGTCATTCTGGAACTCAAAGCGGAAAGCAGCAATTTGCACCATATGCCAATATTCTTCTATCGTTTTGGCTTCAGAGAAAAAGCATTTTACCAGCTGGACAAAAGACTGTGGGATTCGGTTGCTGACAAAATTGTGATCCAATTGTTGTTCAGACGTTTCGTTACGTTTATTTATCTTTTGTTCTTTTTCAGTTTTTAAAAGATTACTAGTTTCATTATGGTGGTTCATTTTTTTCACTTTGGGTGGTTCAATGGACGGAAAACGATTAAACTGATACAGGTTGCTGGACTGCGAGCCGTTTTTCCTTTCTGTCTCAAAGACCTTGATGATTCCTAATTCCTTTGCTTTCAGAATCATCCGTTTAAAGGTAGACCTTGAGATGCCATTCTCCTTGTATTGCTCGTGAATGGATTTTAAGATGGTGCCGATCTTGGCATTACATACTCCAGGGATTTTGGCTGCAAAGCGCACTAGTCTTTTTAATCCAATCATTTCTCCTTTTGTAAACGAATGCTTATGTTCCAATAACCACATCTCGATATGATGATTGAACTCCTGAAGGGAACTGAACTGCGAGAACTTCTGAAATCCTTCTGTATTGCCAGATTTAATGCCAGCCATTTATGACACCCTTTCATCGTTTTTCTGCACTCTACGATAACGGGTTTGGCTAAGTAAATCGAATTTGCATTTTTCATTTTTGAGCCCTATTTTCGTACGAAACGTCAAAAAAAGCCCTCAAAAAATCATTTTTGAAGGCTTTTTTTGCAATTTGATGCGTTTTTTCTATTATTTTTTACGGTTTGAAATCCTAACGAGGTTTTTATTTATTTAGATGGGAATTTAGTGCTAAACGCCAATATAAACTTAGATATTTAATAATTAAAACTGAGCTGAGTTGACTTTATGGCCTGGATTTTTTAAAGACAATGGGGACGGTTTTCACGGTTTTTCTGAACCATGAGAAACGTCCCTATGGTGAATTTCCTAGCAAATGTGAAGAAAAACTCGCCAACTAGAAAGAAATTTCTGATATTATAATTTCATATTTGGAAGGATGTGTATGAGATTGAAGAACCACTATGATGTTGTCATTGTTGGCGCCGGGTCAATGGGCATGGCTGCAGGGTATTACTTATCAAAGCTTGGGAGGCAAAACATGTCTTTATACCCTTACTCCTGATGAGCATTTTATTATTGACCGGCACCCGGCATTTTCAAATGTCATGATAGCGGCTGGTTTTTCCGGACATGGCTTTAAATTTGCAAGTGTCATAAGAAAAATTATTTGTGATCTCGTTACAGAAGGTTATTAATATTACGTATCGGTACTCCAGAATCGCCACTTTGGTTAAATTTGGGCCTAAGGCTACGATAAGAAACCATTTTCACTCCATCAATTTTTTAGAGAATCATGGAAGTTGAAATGCTGATGTTACATCAGAATAATCTGTTTGAAATAATTATCGCCTTTTTTTGTTCTATAATAATGTATGATTGCAACTTTAGAATAAAGGGGATTGTTTAAATGGATTTGTGCACAAATTGTGGTAGAAAATTATATGAATCTAATAAATTCTGTATAAACTGCGGTACAAGGGTTGCAACAGATAATGATAACATCCCCTCAACTCTAAGAACCCGCATGGAAATAAAGAAAAATCGTTTGAAAAAAAAGAGACTATTAGTTGGAGTAGGATTGATAACAGGTTTGCTGCTGATCATAGGTGCTACTTCCATAATAGTTACAGGTTTCAATAAACCTGTAACTAAATCTAATCTAGCAGCCTCAAAAACGATTGATCAATCAAATGATAAGGCTGTAGAAGATAAAGATCAATCTAGTCAAAAACAGCAGTCAACAGAAGAAAAAGGTGCAAATCTTTCCTCTCCCGATTATATTTTGTCTTTAAGTGATAAACAGGTGATGGGAGAAGAAGATATTGCTAATCTTACAAAACAGCAGCTGCGTTTAGCCAGAAATGAAATTTACGCACGTCATGGTTATGTCTTTAAATCACAGGATTTGCAAGAATTTTTTTCAAGTAAATCATGGTATCATCAAGACCCTTCCTACGATGGCTCTTTAAATGAAATAGAAAAAGAAAATGTAGCCTTTTTAAAAGCGAGAGAGGACAGTCTATAGAGGGCACTGCATTAGGAGAAACGCCCTTCGTGGGCGTTTTTTGTTAAATAAAACAAAATCATAAATATTAAGGAATCAATCCTTTCTACTTGCTTGGCAAGTTCTGATTGCAAAATTTTTGATTGCCCAAGAAGTGAGGACCATGGGGACGGTTCCAATGGGTTTTGTCTGATTTTTTTGATATTTGTGTCATCACTCGAAGAGGCGATTATGTATTGGTTAATCAGGGCGCGATTCTTTAAGGATTGTGCCTTTTTTTAACAAATGCACTGCCTTAATAGTAGGTGAAACAAAAAAGCGACGGAAAGTGAATCCGGCCGCTTTTTTTTATGCTCATTTTTGAACTGAATATGTGCTTCATATGATCAAAGTATGCATTACTTACCTATTGCTCTTTAACTAATTTATGCCTATGATAAGATGCTTTCATAAAAAACCTATTTCTTAAATTCTCGCACAAACAATTGTTTGCAAGCGTTCAAAAATAGTTTTTCTACATTTATGCCAAAGTGTAAGCATCGTATCACCCCATAAATATATTTTCCTGAATTCTAGTGCCTATCACGCCCCGGATTTTGTCGAAGATTGAAAGGCTTTTAGATAGGTATAAAATGATAGAATTAAATTGCAGCTGAATATTGTTGGGGT
Source organism: Neobacillus sp. DZ-9 (assembly GCF_059587065.1). Classification (NCBI taxonomy): domain Bacteria; kingdom Bacillati; phylum Bacillota; class Bacilli; order Caryophanales; family Bacillaceae; genus Neobacillus; species Neobacillus sp. DZ-9. The sequence continues at coordinate 105,171 of NZ_JCAIOL010000011.1, read as the reverse complement.
GGTTGGTTGTTTCGCTTCTTTCCTTTTAGGAAAGGAGGTGATAATCATGGAAACATTTCTTGAAATTCTACGAGAAGTTCTGAAGGGGGTTACGCGTGAAGAGAGCGCATATTACTTTCGGAAAAACGTTCTAGAAAATAAGAAAACCGCCCAACGCCGTCGCAAGCAAAAGGGTGGTTCTCATAAAAATAACACATAGACAACCACCACCCTGACGGTAGAAGTAGCGGGGAGAAGTGTTGACGCACTTCTCTTTTTTATTATATATCCATTATACATAAAAATATTCCTGTGGAGAAGGAGAAAATCCCTTATGTACCTGTCACCATTCCATGGTTCAATTAATGAGGCTCATTTGTCCAATGTAGACATAAAGGATTGATTTTCAATAAGAATCAGTCTTCAACAAACGGGCCATTTAATGGAATAAGAACCACAATTCCTATAAGGTATAATTTCTTAGATTCTAAGGAATTATACCTTCTTTGCGTTTATGGGAGCAGTGAGTTCCTTTAGGTTTCACTGTATTCATTCTTCTATATTTAATAAACGAACCACCCACTTTTGATAACTATTAATTGTGTGAATTGAATAAATATTTTGACAAGTAAAAATACAGATGTTACTATTTTTTATAGTTACCGTTTACGTAAACTTTCACTTGAAAGGGGAAAATGATGGAAAAAAGGGAGAGGTACTCCATAAACGAAATTGCTTCTATGTTCGATATTAGTTCCCGAACCATTCGATATTATGAAGAAGTTGGATTGCTAAGGTCTGAGGAAAGAAAAGATCTCAATCAGCAGCGATATTTTACCGACAAAGAACGCAGAAGATTAAAACTTATATTACGTGGGAAAAGACAGGGATTTAAACTTGAAGAAATTAAAGAAATGATTGACCTATATGAAAGTAATCCAACAGGGGAAAAAGAAAAACAACGAATATTAGAGTATACGGATCAAAAAATTAAGGAAATTGAAGAGAAAATTATTGAATTAGGAACCTTAAAAGCTGAAATTCTAATCAATCGTCAAAGGTATGTCGAAGAAAAGTAGGAGGGTAAGCAATGATAACGATCCATGGCCTATTAGAAAGAAATGCTAGAAAGTATCCGGAAAAAGAAGCAATTATCACTGCAACCAATCGAATCAGTTATCTTCAAATGAATCAAAAAACGAACCAAATAGCTAGATATTTACAAGAGTCAGGTGTTAGCAAAGGAGATAAAATTGCCATTGTTTCAAGAAATAATGAGCATTTCTTTTTTGCTTACTTTTCTTTACTTAAGTTAGGGGCAATTCCGATGCCAATTAACAACAAGTTAACATCGGGTGAAATTAATTCGATTCTGAAAAGTATCAACGCGGATGGAATTCTTTATGAAAGCGAATTCAGATCAACGGTTGCCGGCTCACAAGATAGCTGGTCATCTTTATTCGTACTTACTATTCAAAGTATGGTTGAAAATTCGATTTCAAAGAAGCAGTCAGATTTAAACTTGTCCATTGATATACGTGACATTTGTGAAATTTTATTTACTTCCGGAACAACAGGGGTTCCAAAAGGGGTTTTATTTTCACATGAGAGATTAGTAGCACTTGCTTCTGCTCTTTCCATTGAATATGGCTTTTCAAAGAATGAAAAAGTACTAATGACTATGCCATTGTCACATTCGGCTCCTCTGAACTGTTACTTTATTGCTCCACTGTATTGCGGTGCTTCCTTCGTCATTGATGATTTTACTCCTCAAAGCTTTTTACAGTGGATACATAATGAAAAAACAACATTTACATTTGCTGCACCTGTGGCCTATTTGTTAGCTTCAAAAGAAAAAAATGTACTAGATTATGATCTTTCCAGTATGAGAGTATTCGCATACGGAGGAAGCTCGATACCGCTTGCATCCTTTCAATATGTTTCAAAAAGATTTAATAACGAAAATTTTTACCAAGTTTATGGATTGACTGAAGCAGGTCCGAGCGGATGTATGCTTCGACCACATGAGCACCTATCTAAAAATGGAAGTGTAGGGAAAGACGTTGTTTTAAACTTGGAAATGAAGATTGTGAGGGAAGACGGCTCTGAAACGGCCCCGGGAGAGTATGGAGAGATAGTAATGAAGGGTGATTCCTTAATGATCGGTTATTACAATAATCCAGAGGCTACATCAGAGACCATTAAGGATGGCTGGCTTTATACAGGCGATATCGCTTATAAGGATGACGATGGGTACATGTATATTGTTGATCGAAAAAAAGATGTGATTATCCCAGGCGGAGTGAATGTATACCCTAGAGAGATTGAAGAAATTCTTGCCAAACATCCAGCCATTGATCAGGTATGTGTTGTTGGGGTTCCGGACGAAGAATGGGGGGAAACAGTCAAAGCCGTTTTTGTCCTTAAAGAGAATCAAACTGTAACTGAAAATGACTTGAAAAAGTATATGGCCGAGTATTTAGCTGATTATAAACACCCGCGTATATACAGCTTTGTGGAAGCGCTGCCACATAGTGCGAACGGTAAAATTATAAAACAAAAGGTTAAGGAGATGTGAAGATATGGGTAAAAACAGTATCGAAGAACAAACAAGACTGGATTATAGCCAGTGGGAAAATGGAAATGATGCCAATTGGTTTAGTGATGATCCCATTTTAGTCCGTTATTTAAACCGTTATTTATCTAAAGTAGTATTTAACTACGTAGAAGATGCCTTTAAGAAGACAGGAGCACTTACTGCTGGACCAATGGATAAAAGAGCTGTTCACACAGATCGGGAGGGTGCTCCAAAATTAATTCGATATAACAAGAAAGGGGAAGAAATTAACGAAGTTTGGTATAACGAGGGATATAGACAGACCGTTAAAGATGGTTATGGAACGGGTGTAGTTGCATACCGTTACGATGAAAATGGTCCAGAAAAAATCCCTTTTCTAGTAAACTCCATTTTATTGTATATGATGTGCGAAACAGAATCAGGCTTTACCTGCCCTGTCGGTCTGTCACAGTCAACGGCGTTTGTACTTGAAAAGTTTGGGTCAGAAACACAGCGCGCCGAATATTTATCACGGCTTGCTTCATGGAATCCTGATACACATCAGGAAGGGGCAACGTTTTTAACAGAGATACAAGGAGGATCGGACGTCGGAGCTGCAACAACGAAAGCGGTCAAAAATGGTGATCATTACTTGTTATCCGGCGAGAAATGGTTTGCCAGCAATTGTGATGCAGAAGTAGCCATTGTATTGGCAAGAGTAAACGATAAACCATCAACAAAAGGACTGGGCTTATTTCTTGTTCCTCGGACATTAAAAAGTGGAAAAAGAAATAATGTAACCATTAGGCGCCTTAAGGATAAACTAGGCGTTCGTGCTGTAGCGAGCGGGGAGTTGATTTTCAATGATGCCGTTGGATATTTGATAGGGGAGGAAGACAAAGGATTTAAATATATGGCAGAAGCATTAAATGTTTCCCGTTTAGGAACTGGGCTTAGCGGAGTTGCTATAGCAAGGAGAGCATTCCTGGAAGCAGCCATTTACACTGCTCATCGTGAGGCTTTTGGTCAAAGGATTAATCGTTATCCTATGGTCAGAGAAACATTAGTAAATATGATAACGGAAATCGAAGCAGGCTGGGCAACACTTGCACAAACAATAAAATTATTTGACAAAATGCACACATATGATGAAAAAAATGAAAAAGATTATGCTGTATTGCGAATATTACTCTCTTTATTAAAATACCGTGGAAGTGAATTAGGGGTTTCAGCGGCAAAAGATGCCTTAGAACTTCATGGCGGCAATGGCTATATTGAAGAATATGTCACACCTCGATTATTTCGTGATGCCATTGTTAATCCGGTATGGGAAGGAACAGCAAATATTCAAGCCCTGGAAATTTTAAAAACATTGCAAAAAGCAAGCGGTAACGGGTTCATTACTGATCTTCGAGAGACCTTAAAAGAGATTAACCGTTCGGAGTTGGCAGAATTAAAGAGGTTCTTTAAAGAAGAAGTCGATCGTGCTGAAGAATTAATCAATCATGTATTAAATCAGGATGAGTATACGCAAAATGCTTTAGCGAAAAAAATGGCCAATTTCATGTACGATGTTTATTCCGGAGTACATTTACTGGAAGAGGCTTGTTACGATATTGAAACCGATGGAGATGGCCGAAGAGTATTAGCTGTGGAGCAATGGATCCGTTTGAAATTTGACCGTACTGCAGATAAAGGAATTCTATCAAACTTCAGTATTTCGGATGAGCTTTTTCATTCACTTGTATGTTTTGAAAAAAAGAATCTTTCATGCTAGTAATTTAACACCATTTTTACAAAAATAATATCCCTAAGGGTGTTTCAAATGTGATTACACCTTTGAAACACCTTTTTTATCATGATGGCTTAATAGGAAAAGGTAATAATGATGGAAATGAAAGATTTGTTTAGTTTACAAGGAAAAACGGCCATTGTGAATTCCTGAAGGGAACTGAACTGCGAGAACTGCTGAAATCCTTCCGTATTGCCAGATTTAATACCTGCCATTTATGACACCCTTTCAACGTTTTTCTGCACTCTACGGTATCGGGTTTGGTTGAGTAAATCGAATTTGCATTTTTCATTTTTGAAGCCAAATTTCGAACGAAACGTTAAATAACGCCTTCAAAAAATCATTTTTGAAGGCGTTTTTTGCAATTTGGTGCGTTTTTTGCATTATTTTTAAAATGTTTGAACCCCTAACGAGTTTTTTTATTTGAAGCTCAGCAAATTTAAAACCCCCCTATGGGGTGGTGGAAAGTTTTAAAAACCATGAGAACCGTCCCTGTGGTGTTCTACTTAACTGCGCCTGCTGTGAGTCCCTCCATGAACTGCCTCGAAGCGAAGAAGAACAGGATGATCATTGGCAGAGACGACAGGGTTAGTCCGGCAAACAAGGTGCTCCAGTCCGCAGAATGTTCTCCGAATAAGGATAACATGCCAATCGGAATGGTTTTCTTGGCATCATCGGTGATGAAGATGAGCGGGAAGAAAAAATCATTCCAGGCGCCGATAAAGTTTACGATCATCACGGTACCCAAGACAGGACGCATTAATGGAAAAATGATACTTCGGAGTATCCTAAAATCGCCGGCACCGTCGATACGCGCTGCTTCTTCGAGCTCATGCGGCAGCGTTTTAAAGAAACTCGTTAATATCAGAACGGCAAGGGGCAGCCCAGTTGCCGTGTACATACAAATCAATGACAGCAAGTTGTTCGTCAATCCTAAGTTTTTCATTAACATGTACAATGGGACAATCCCAAGCTTGATGGGAATCATCATCCCGAGCAGGAAGAAGAACAAAAGTCCTCCGTTCCACTTGAAGGAGAAACGTGCAATATAAAAAGATGCCATTGAACCGAATAGAATCACGAGCAGCACACTCGCCACACTCACGATAATGCTGTTCGTAAAATAGGATCCGAATGGGACTTGGTCCAATAATTTCTTATAAGTATCCAAACTCCATGCTGACGGCATGGCAAACGGATTCTTGAAGATTTCAATGGTTGTCTTGAACGAACTTAAAAACATTAACAACAATGGATACAGGGCCAGTAAGGCAAAGATGACTGCGGCCAAGTACCATATTACACGAGATGACCATGATGATTTCACTGTAACCCCTCCTATTGTTCAACTTCAAAGCGACGCATAAACCTCATTATTATCGCAGTAATAAGCGCAATCATCGCAAACAGAACCACCGCCAATGCTGACCCAAGACCCAGCGCGGAGCTGTCCGCACCCGAACCGCTGCCAAAAGCCAAACGGTAAAAATAAACAGCCAGTGTATCTGTCGAATAGTACGGTTCACCCATCGATCCTTGCATGGCATACACAAGCTCAAACGCTTCAAACGATTGAATGAATGTCAGGACGGTCATGATGGTGATGCTTGGCATAACCAATGGTATAATGATTTTTCGTAATAAGGTCCATCCTGTCGCGCCGTCTAATGTTGCGGCCTCCACCAGTTCTGCCTGGATATTTTGTAAGCCCGCCAAGAATATCAACGTCGCGAACCCGATGCCGAACCAGCAGTTCACTAAAATGATCGTGATTAGAGCGGTTTCTGGTTCACCAAGCCAGGCATGCTTCCAGGATGATAGCCCAACCAAATCCAAAAATTTGTTCAGCGTCCCGAAATTTGGATTTAATATGAGTTTCCATAAGAAACCGACTACGATCACCGATAACAGGCGTGGTAAGAAAAACGCAATTTTGAAGAATCCCGTTCCTCGAATCCGTTTATATAACGCGTAGGCAAGCAGAAACGCGATGCCGTTTTGGACAACCATTTCAATACCGAAGTACAAAAGATTGTGCTTTAAAGCATTCCAGAACAAACCGCTGAATGGCTCTGTCACAAATAATCTGCGGAAGTTTTCAAGCCCGATAAATACGCCTTTCGAAAACCCTTTCCAAGAAAAGAAGCTGTAACTGAACGCCGCAAACAGCGGGTATACCACAAACACACTATATACAAGTAATGCAGGAAGAGGGAACAGGTGAAGGATCCACCTGTTCCCCCTCTTTTTCTTTGCAGTAAAGACGGTTTTCGTCTTAATTGTTAGTTTTCCGGGGCTCGTCATCGAGTTCACCTAGTTCTGCGGCTTAAACCATGTATCAGCACTAGCCTTCACTTTTGCTGCTACATCCGCCGGTGTAGTTTTATCAAGGTACATACCTTGTAATTCTGTTTCTAAAGTGCCTTTTGTGGATGGTTCTCCAAGTGCAAAATTCACCAACCAGAAGTACGGCACTGCGTCGCTGTTTGCTGCTTTTGTTAACGAATCTACCAACGCATCGTCTGAGGATACACCAGGTACAGCGGAAATCATCTTGAACTCATTTGCGAATTTGTTACCAAATTCTTTTGTCGTCATAAATTCTAGGAACTTTTTCGCTTCTTCTTTATGCTTGGATTTCGCATTCAATGCATAACTGCCGTCCACCCAGCGAGTGACAGTCGGATTTCCGCCTGTTGCGGATGGGATTGGGAAGAAACCAAAATCAAGATCCGGGTTTAAGCTGCGGATTTGTTGAATTTCCCAGCTGCCCATTGGAAGCATTGCCGCTTGCTCTGTTGCAAACAAGGTACGAATATCATCCATTCCTAAACCTTGCGAGTTTTCAGGGAAGTATTTGTCTAAGTCTTTTAATACTTCAAAGCTTTTAACGATGGACGGATCATTCAATTGTTTTTTGCCGCTTACGAGGTCATCAATGGTCGCCTTTCCGCCAAATTGACCAGGACCTACCATGCCGTGAAGCAAAGATAGCAGCCAAGATTCTTTTGTACCGTAAGCGATTGGTGTCACTTTTTTGGATTTCAATGTATCAGCCACTTTTATAAATTCATCCCACGTTTTTGGCACATCTACCTTGTACTTTTTGAAAATGGCTTTGTTGTAGAAAATTTGTGTCGTGGAGATATTGAGCGGCACCCCGTATTGTTTACCGTCCTTGCTTTGTGACGCCTGCAGCAGCTCTTTATCAAACGTGTCGAGTCCTTTCAGACCATTCAACGGCTCTAAAAACCCTTCATCACCAAGTGAGATGCCGCTTCCATACGGACGCAGGTGAATCAAGTCCGGACCTTCTCCGCTTTGTAACGCCGTATTCAGAAGGGTGTTGTATTCTGTGTTTTTCGAAGGCTTGAATTCGATATGAATGTTGGGATACTTTTTGTTAAAATCAGCAATAACCGTTTTGTATGCCTCGGTATCTTCCGTACGCCAGCTTCCCATGGTGAGTGTCACGTCTTCTTGCTTTGAATCCGTACTCTTTCCTGCTGTTTTCTCTTCTGTTTTACTGGAACAGCCTGAAAGTATCAATGTGCCCGCAAATACTGATGCCGCTAACATTTTCCAACTCTTTTTCATCTCATGTCCTCCCTTTTCATCCATGACTTTTGTCATGAATCGTACGATATTTGATTAAAAGAATGATCCTAACAAACGGGTGTGTTTGCTGCTTTACTTTGTATATACGCTTTTTCGGATCCATCCGCCATGTTCGTCCAGTTTTTCTCTGGCCGACGCTGCATCACAGTTCGCCAAAATCATCACAATGGCCGTTTTGACGTGTTGATCTGCTTCCTCGAATGTACGGGAAGCCGTTTCGTAATCGACTTCTGCCGCATCCATGATGATGCGTTTGGAACGTTCTACGAGCTTTTGGTTCGTTGGCTTCATATCGACCATGAGATTTTTGTATACCTTCCCTATCCCGATCATGGATGCGGTCGATATCATGTTCAATACTAATTTTTGAGCAGTTCCCGCTTTCAGGCGCGTCGAGCCTGTCAGCACCTCTGGACCCGTTACGACTTCTATTGCGATATCAGCGTATTGACTGATGACCGCATCTTTGTTGCAGGAAATACTGCCTGTCGATGCGCCAATTTCTTTGGCGTATCGCATTGCCCCAACCACATACGGTGTACGGCCGCTGGCGGCGATGCCGATGATCGTATCTTTCGATGTGATAGTAAGCGCTTGCAAATTTTGCCTGCCCAGTGCTTCGTTATCCTCAGCACCTTCGATAGCCACTTGGATCGCACTGGTACCGCCCGCGATTAATCCTTGGACCATCTCAGGCGGGGTACTGAAGGTAGGAGGACATTCTGCCGCATCCAGAATACCAAGCCGGCCGCTCGTGCCCGCACCGACGTAAATCAATCTTCCTCCTGCTTGAAAAGACGAGATTACACGTTTCACTATTCTTTCAATCTGGGGAATTTGGCCGCGGATGGCCGTAGGAACACTAGTATCCTCGTCATTCATGATAGTCAAGATATCGTGAGTGTTCATGGCATCGAGATGCATGGTCTGGTGATTGGATTTCTCGGTCGTTAGGGATTCCAACATGGATGTCACCTCTCTTTTGTGAAATTTTATTTCATGAAATTATTATAACAATCTGAATTTTTAAATCAATATTAATTTTCAAAAAATATTACTTTGCTTGCTGAACCAGTAACGCGCCCTTGTATCTTTTGGATGTACGCAAACTGCGTCAAGTCGACCATCTAGCACGAGCCTTTTATTGCGAATTTTTCACTTTACAAACTACGAATCTCAAATCTATAATAATATTTAAAATTTTCTATTATTTAAAAATAGGTAAATGATGAAATATCGTTTTATTTATCAAGACGGATATTTTTCTTGATTTGTTTTTAGCTCACACTCGTAAACATAGCGTCTTGTTTATTGAATCTTTTTTTGGGGGGCCTTCAGAGATGAATGTGATGAAGCCAGCTAAATATAACGATACCTTTCCAGTGTTGAGCAAGGTGAAACATCCTGAAGAAGTTGGATTTTCTTCAGAGAAACTGAAGCAGGTTGATGAATGGATTCAAGAAGATATAGACAATGGTTTTCCAGGAGCTGTTTTACTGATTATCAAAGATAGAAAAATGGTTAAAAACACGGCTTATGGGTATGCAAAAAAATATGACGGCCTGACGCCAATGAGTCATGCTGAGAATATGAAGGCCGATACCATGTTCGATTTGGCTTCAAACACCAAAATGTATGCAACCAATTTTGCGCTGCAAAAGCTTGTCAGCGAAGGGAAAATCGATTTAGATGCCAAGGTGAAGCAATATTTACCTGAATTTATGGATGAGCCGGAAGACAAGATCAGAGGAAAGGATACGCTGCGTCTTATCGACATTCTGCATCACAGTGCGGGTTTTCAAGCTGATCCTCAATATCATAATCCCGCTGCAGCTGGTAAGCTTTATTCGCAAGATCGCGTTAAGACGCTGAAAATGTTATCTAAAACACCTCTGCAATATGAACCAGGCACAAAGAACATATATAGTGATGTGGATTATATGCTATTAGGTTATATTGTTGAAAAAGTGACCGGACAATTGCTTGACGATTATGTTGAAAATAACATTTACAAACCACTAGGCCTTATGCACACAATGTTTAATCCTCTTCAAAAAGGTTTTAAACAAAAGGATTTTGCTGCAACTGAATTAATGGGCAATACTCGTGACGGAGTGATAAATTTTCCAAATATGCGGACATACACCTTACAAGGGGAAGTCCATGATGAAAAAGCATTCTATTGTATGGATGGTATTTCTGGACATGCAGGACTTTTCTCTGATACAGACGACTTGGCTGTGTTATTGCAAGTGATGTTAAATGGGGGCGGCTATGGGGAAGTGAGAGTATTTGATCAGCACACCATTCATACTTTCGTCCGGCCATCTGCAACAAATCCAACGTATGGACTCGGGTGGCGAAGAAACGGAAATAGCAGCATGACGTGGATGTTTGGTCCGCATGCAAGCGAGACAGCAGTTGGACACACAGGCTGGACAGGTACAGTTACTATTATTGATTTCGAACAAAATTTAGGTATTGCTTTACTGACCAATAAAAAGCATTCATCTGTTATAGACCCAATAAAAGCTCCAAACACTTTTGCCGGGGATGTGTTCAATACCGGAAAATACGGCAGTGTGGTTACTGGCATTTATGAAGCTTTAACAGCAGCTCGATCTTACTAAATCGCGTTTGAGGTAACTGAAACCTGTATAGAAGTCTTATCTATACAGGTTTTATCATTTTCACTATTGATTAAAAATGGAACCAATTTTTATTTGAATATTGCTTTAAAAAAGATGAAAAGAAAGAGTTGATTCATATGTCTTTTATGACAGGCGGACTAGTAAGGCTTTCAGAAATGCTTCCGATTCTGCCTCCCTCAGAGAAAAAAATTGCCACCTACATTTTAGAGAATCCGCAAGAGGCCCTTTCGCTAACCTCACATGAAATTGGGAAAAGAAGTCTCACCAGTGGAGCGGCTGTCATTCGATTATGTAAATCATTGGATTTAAAGGGCTTTCAAGATTTAAAGTTACGAATTGCCGGTGATTTACAAAAGGCTGCAGTTCAAGGATTTCGGGATATCGAGCTGGATGAATCCTCCTTTTCGATTATTGAGAAAATGACGAGCAACAGCATTCAAGCGATAAATGAAACAGCTGAGCTAATAAGTCCGGATGAATTATCGAGAGCCGTTACAGTTTTGCAAAATGCGCGTACCATTCATTTTTTTGGCGTAGGTGCCTCCAGCATTATTGCGCAAGATGCTCAGCAAAAATTTATGAGAATTGATAAATCTGCCACAGCATTCACAGATTTCCATATGGCAGCCTCTTTAGCGGCTATTGCCCATAAGGATGACGTAGTGGTTGGAATTTCTTTTTCCGGCAATACATTTGAGGTGGCAAAAATTCTAGAACTGGCGAACCGAAAAGGAGCACAAACTATAAGCTTAACAAAATACGGCCCTTCTTTGGTTTCTGAACAAGCAGACATTCGGCTTTACACTTCAAAAACAAAAGAAGCAGCATTCCGAAGCGGAGCGACATCTTCACGTATCGCCCAATTGCATATGATGGATATTCTTTTTATGTGTGTCGCCTCTCAACAATACGAGAAAACACTCACACATATAGATGAGACAAGAGAAGCCATTGGTTTTTTAAAGGAAAGCAATAAATATAGGAAAAAGAAATTTTTTTATGAAAAATCATAGATGACGGTGGGGAATGGAACATGACATATATGATCGGAATCGATGGGGGAGGAACGAAAACAAAGGCCACTTCATTTGATCCCACAACGGGGAAGACCCTTTTTTCAGTTCAAACTGGGCCTGCTAATTTCTCCGTTCAATATCAAGGCAGCATCGAGCAGGTTCGCAAGTCAATCCAGTTATGTATAGAACAGATGGGCGGGATTCAACCTGAACGGATTCTCTTAGGAGCCTCAGGTGCCCACTCAAAGGAGATTTGCCAACGAATAGAAGTTGATCTTGTGCAAACCTTAAATTGCAAGCTTACTGTGATTGATGATGCACAACTTGCCCATACTGCCCTTCTTCAAGGGAAAGATGGCATTTTAGTCATCGCGGGAACTGGTTCGATTGCTTTAGGCCGGTATAATGGTGAAGAATGGCGTACTGGCGGCTGGGGGTACTTATTGGGTGATGAAGGAAGCGGATATTGGATCAGTATAAAGGCCCTACAATTTGCCATGTTCCAATTGGAAACAAAAAATAACCATGATGTATTAACACAGGCCATTCTGAACTCGATAAAAGGCCAGAACATGTCTGATATTAAAAGCTTTGTTTATGCAGCCTCTAGACAAGAAATTGCTAAACTATCAGAACTCGTTTATGATGTTGCACAAAAGAAGTGTGAACCAGCTATATCCATTTTACGAGAAGCTGGAGAACAATTAGCTCAGCTTGTAAAACGTGCATTAACCATTCCGAATTCTTTACATTCTCAAATGAAGATTGCTGTATCTGGTAGTCTGTTGTTAAAAAATGATATCGTCTGTGATTCCTTTGAGTCCATTATTAGACAAGATTTGCCGAAACATGAGCTTGTACGAGAAGATCGTAATGTTTGTGAGGGCGTATTGTATAGTTAGAGAAGACAGCAGCTAGGATTAAAGGTAAGAGCACTTTACACAAGAAAGAAACAAAAAAAGCGACGGAATGTGAATCCGGCCGCTTTTTTTTATCTCATTTTTGAACTGATTATGTGCATCATATGATCAAAGTATGCATTCCTTGCCTATTGCTCTTTAACTAATTTATGCCTATGATAAGATGCTTTCATTAAAAACCTATTTCTTAAATTCTCGCACATACAATTGTTTGCAAGCGTTTGAAAATAGTTTTTTCTACATTTATGCCAAAGTGTAAGCATCGTATCACCTCATAACTATATTTTCCTTTGATTATAAGGTTTAATTGTAAATTTACTGTTACAGGAGAATTAAGTTACTACTTTAAGTCTGATGAAAAATCTGGGAAATACCTTCTCTATGTAACCATAAAAGGTTCCGTTTTCGTGTGCTTCCTTAATAAATGACAAAGAATTGAGGTATGAATTGGCATACGTCTTTTTCTTTATTTATCAAGGTTTCTGCGGAATTTCTTTAACAAATTATAGAATTAGCAAAGGTAGTAGAATTAACTGGTGGAAAAAGATTGGAATCCAACATTGCCCTTGTGAAAAATAATGCCGTCCTGGGAGCAAAGATTGCCGTTAGCCTCCAATCACTCAAATAATGTTTAGTGGTTTCGGACGATAACTTTCGTGAATTTATGTTGTAAAGAAAACCGGGTTGACTCATAGTAGCCAGCCCGGTTTTCTTTTTTATTAAATCTTTTATTACAGTCTCTCTTAACCTATTTTAAGAAAAAGTTAGATTACCATCATAAATGTTACATACATATTTCGGGAGTCTAAAGAATAGCTTTATATAAACAGTGATTAAGCAGTTAATAGAACAAAGAATTTTCCTCTTTATATGACAATCACTACTGAATCAATCGAAATTCCTATCCTTCTCTGCTTGAAAAATAATGCTACCCTGCCTTGGTTCTTTCTTTTACCTCTATTCTGCGTAATAGAGAAACTGGAAGCCTTATGCTTAACCATCTTATCTAGAAATGGAGGTTTTGTTATGAGTGAAGATCAGAAAAAGGATATGTCCCGTCGCAACTTTATTAAGAATGCCGGCTTTACTGTCGGTGGTTTGGTAGTAGGAGGAGGCATAGTAGGCAGTTTATATATGGGGAAAACAACAACTAAGCCTAAGCCTGATTCTGCGAAACAGGATAATCACGAAATGACTGCACCTGAACCGAACAAGGCATTAATGTTTTTTACCCCGGAACAATTTCAAGTGATTGATGCGGCAACTGAGCGAATTTTTCCCAAAGACGAAAATGGGCCGGGTGCCAAGGATTTATTAGTTGCCTACTTCATAGATCACCAATTGGCCGGTGCCTGGGGATCCGGAGCAAAGGAGTATACCCAGGGTCCATTTTTTCCTGGAGAAGCAACGCAAGGGTATCAAGGACGTCTGAATCGGCAGGAAATTTTCCAAATCGGAATTCAGGGACTTCAGGACCAAGCCCAGGCCAAATCTCAAAAAGCGTTTTATGAGTTAACGGAGGGGGAACAGGATGCCGTTCTGACTTCGTTTGAAAAAGGAGAGGTTCAATTAAAAGGGATTTCTGCCGCCTATTTTTTCTCGGTATTAAGAGGGGCAACCTTGGAAGGGGCTTATTCAGACCCGCTATATGGCGGGAACAGGAATATGGAAGGCTGGAAAATGAAAAACTTCCCTGGTCATCAAGGAACCTATGCCAGCATCATTGATAAAGACTTTGTCAAGATAGCGCCGAGGAGCTTAAACTCTCAACATAGCTCATAACTTAAGGAGTGGATAGTATGGCAAAACAAATGAAAAAAGCGGATGTGGTTTTAATCGGTGTAGGCTGGACCGGCGGCATTCTCGCAGCTGAGCTGACGAAAAAAGGCTATAAAGTTGTGGGACTGGAAAGAGGGAAAACGCAAAAGACTGCGGACTTTTCCATGGTCCATGATGAGCTCCGCTATGCCTCCCGCTTTGAGTTGATGCAGGATCTTTCAAAAGAAACGAATACATTTAGAAATAATTCCAAAATGCGTGCCTTGCCGATGCGGCAATATGGTTCCTTTCTTCTAGGGAATAATCTCGGAGGAGCAGGAATGCATTGGAATGGACAGACCTATCGCTTTCTTCCCTATGATTTTGAAATCCGCAGCAAAACGATGGAGAAGTATGGGGCTAATAAGATCCCCAAAGATATGACACTGCAAGATTGGGGAATTACCTATGATGAAATGGAAAAATATTATGATATGTTTGAGAAAACATGCGGCATTTCCGGAGAGGAAAATCCGTTAGCCGGAAAACGATCCAATCCCTATCCAACAGGGCCGATGAAAACAAGCCCGGCTCTTAAACTATTTATTGATGCTGCCAAGAAATTAAATCTACATCCCTATATGTCTCCATCGGCGAATCTATCTGAAAACTATACTAATCCGGATAATATTAGCCGGTCGGCTTGCCAATATTGCGGTTTTTGCGAACGGTTCGGGTGCGAATATGGCGCCAAGGCTGATCCTGTTGTAACAGTTCTTCCTGTCGCAGAAAAGACGGGAAATTTTGAATTACGGACGCATTCAAACGTAACACGAATCGAGCATGATGGCAAAAGGGCAACGGGTGTCACCTATATTGATACGCAAACAGGGGAGGAATTTTTCCAGCCTGCTGAGGTAGTCGGCGTCACCAGCTATGTGATGAATAATGTCAGATTGCTGTTGATTTCCAAAATGGGCACCCCATATGATCCGAACACCGGACGCGGGGTAATTGGGAAAAACTATGCCTATCAAACCAATGGCGGTTCCGCATCAGGGTTCTTTAAAAAGGAATTTAATCTGTTTGCAGGTGCCGGCGCACTTGGGGCCAGTTTGGATGATTTCAATGGCGATAATTTTGATCATTCGAATCTGGGCTTCATACACGGAGGGAGTATGTCAACCTCCCAATCTGGCAAACGTCCCATTGCCAATAATTCTACCATTCCAGGTACTCCAACATGGGGAAAAGAATTTAAGGCCCAGTCCGTGAAATATGCTAATAGTGTGCTGGGTGTGTCTGCACAGGGATCATCCATGCCCTTCAAACACCATTATTTAGATTTGGATCCAACTTATAAAGATGCTTTCGGAAACCCGCTGCTCCGGATTACGTTTGATTTTGAAGATCAGGATCGGAATTTGGTTGAATACATGGGCAAGCAGGCTGAAACGATTTTGAAAGAGATGGGAGCAGATCAGGTTTTTACGAATACAAAGCTAGGACCCTATAATATTGTTCCATACCAGTCCACTCATAATACCGGCGGGGTCATCATGGGGGCGGATCCGACAACAAGCGCAGTCAATAATTATCTGCAGATGTGGGAATTTGAAAACGTTTTCGTACCAGGTGCCAGCGCTTTTGCACATAATTCGGGCTATAACCCGACTGGAACAGTTGGGGCGTTATCCTATCGTGCAGCTGAGGGAATGGATAAATACTTAAAAACAGCTGGAAGCTTAGTTTAAATAGGAGGATATCAAAATGGGATTCAATTCAATTGGTTTACCAGGATTAATTATCATTCTAGTTGTTGCGTTATTGCTGTTCGGGCCTTCCAAGCTTCCGCAATTAGGCAAGGCTGTTGGCCAAACTTTGCGCGAATTCCGTAGCTCTGCCAAGGAGATTAGGGAAGATGTATTTGGAGAAGAGGAAGAAGCTGAGACAAAAAAGGAGATTGGCAAAGAGTAGTTTATATGTGAATAGGAATGCACTGGTTTTTCAATAAATAAGGGGGCGGCTTCGCATTGGTTCAATCATTCAGAAGAAGCTGCCCATTAAAATTGTAAAAATAATTTTAAAGATGTACTGATGAGTTTTTCAATAACAAGGAGGATTCCTATGAAAGAATTGCCCTTAGTTGAGCATCTGGCAGAACTCCGGAAGCGAATTATTATTGTGTTATCCTTCTTTTCGGCAAGCTTAATTGCGGGCTTTTTTCTATCTCCTCGCCTCTTAAAATGGTTTAAGCACCAACCGGTAGCCAAAGGTATTGATTGGAATGTATTCAGCTTCACCGATGGACTCATTATTTATTTTAAATGTGCATTCCTTATCTCACTCCTGGTCACGCTGCCGGTTCTTTTGCTACAAATTTGGCTGTTTGTAAAACCCGGGTTGAAGGAGGAAGAAGCAAAGGCAGCTGTATTCTATATACCGCTCTCCTTCTTTTTGTTTTTGTTTGGAACACTTTTCAGTTATTTTGTTGTCTTTCCGATGACGATCCGATTTATGACCTCTATTAATCAATCGATTGGGGCGGTAGAAACGTATGGTCTGGCAAACTATTTTACTTTAATGTTTAATATCGTTCTCCCAATATCCGTAGTATTTGAATTACCTGTTGTCGTGATGTTTTTAACGAGTGTCGGGATTCTTCAGCCAAATTACCTGCGAAAAAGCAGGAAAGTTGCCTATTTAATATTACTAGTAATAGGAGTTTCATTAACTCCACCCGATTTTGTATCGGATGTTTCTGTATCCATTCCCTTACTATTACTCTTTGAAGCAAGTATTTGGTGCTCAACCTATAGCTTGAAAAAAAGAAGCAAGAAATTAGCCGCGCTGGAATATGAGAAGGGAAGCTTATCTTAGAATTTAGCTGATCTTTCTTTATAAATCTGCTAGGAAGAACAATCCCCAAGTGATTCTTGTTCACTTGGGGCAGGAAGTGGACCATTAAAAGTACCTCAAAACGGACCCTTTAATGTGACCATCCACAGGTTTTTTGCGTTTTTTTATTTCTTCTATTTTTAATATTTTTGTTTTGTTAATTTTTGAACTAAATTCTTCTTAATGCAACCATGTTCTTAAATGATTAAAATACATAAGGCGAAGGGAGGAGTGTTATCAGCACTTCTCTTTTTTTTGGGTAATTTTGATCTATCAAAACCACTCTATGCGATCTAAAAAGTGTTAAATTATTTATATTTACTATTTAAAGTAATACTGGTAATATTACACTGTTCAAAAAATGAACGGTTGGAGTGAGCGATAAATGTATAAGTTTAATATTTTGGAGATCTTATTGAAGGAACCTGAAATTAGTCAAAGAGAACTAGCGAATAATTGTGGGATCTCCATTGGGAAAGCAAATTATACAATTAACCAATTATCCATCGAAGGATTCATAAAAATAGAAAAAAACGGAAAAGGTTCAAGATATCTATTAACACAAAAAGGAAAGAATTTCTTAATTGAGGAGATCGGTCATTTGAAAGAAAAAAAAGTAGTCATCAACCAGCATGAAAAGAAAAAAAACATTACTCAGGCTGTTATATTAGCTGCTGGAATAAGAGAATCATTTGGTAAACCAGCTGGATTACTTGATATTCATGGAACCGCTTTATTTGAAAGAACCATCAAGATTCTTGAGGATAATGGAATCAATAAAATCATTATTGTAACTGGATATCAACAAGAACAAATTAAGGGTTTTGAAGGTTTTAAAGGAAAGAATCACATCATTTTGGCAGAAAACCCTAGATATCTTTGGACTGGGAGTATGGCTTCACTTGCTTGTGCAGCTGAGTATATTACAGATGATTTCCTTCTTATTGAAGATGACATTCTTATCGAAGAACAAGCAATTGTGGAGTTATTACATCATCATGAACGAGACTGTACGCTCATTACAAAAGAAAGTGGATCTGGGGATGAGGCGTTTGTTGAAATAAGAAACGGCCATATTCATCAGATTTCCAAGGATAGCCATTGTTTAAACGGCATTGATGGGGAATTGATCGGGATTTCAAAAATTTCCTATGATATCTATCAAGAGATGCTTAAACTTTATGACACGAATCGAAATCCGTTTATCCATTATGAGTACATGCTTCTGGATGTGTCGCGAACCGTTCACTTAGGCTATTTAAAAATTTCTGATCTCATCTGGGCGGAAATGGATAATCAAGAGGATTATTTTAAGGTAATCGATAAAGTTTATTCTTTACTGCAAGTGAAAGAAGAAGCATTCAAGGAAGATGAATTAAAACAATTAATTGCAGACGCTTTGAGCATCAATAAAGAATGGGTGGAATCCGTCCAATCCCTTGGCGGGTTAACCAATCGAAACTATAAAGTCATGGTGGATGGTAAAGAATATGCTGTTCGGGTGCCTGGGAAAGGAACAGAA
Organism: Neobacillus sp. DZ-9; assembly: GCF_059587065.1. Taxonomy (NCBI): domain Bacteria; kingdom Bacillati; phylum Bacillota; class Bacilli; order Caryophanales; family Bacillaceae; genus Neobacillus; species Neobacillus sp. DZ-9. The sequence goes on along the minus strand of NZ_JCAIOL010000011.1, from coordinate 86,460 downwards.
CAATATCTAAATCGACCTTTGGAAAAAAGGGTCGCTGAGAAGATGAGCAAGCTGGGCATTAATCCACAAGTTACCTACTTTAATGAGCAAACTGGTTTGAAGATTGTTGAATATATACCAGATGCTGAAACCCTTAATCCTAAAACAGGAAAAAGAGAAGACAATCTTGTCATGGTGGCAGAGATTTTTAGAAAATTGCATTCATCTAGAGAGGATTTTGAAGAACGGTTTGATATGTTCGAAAAGCTAACAGAATATGAAGAGATTTTGATCAGTTCAAATGGAACCTTTTTGGAAGGTTATGAGGAAGTAAAAAGGCAGGTTCTTCAATTGAAGGATGAGTATTTATCTTTACATGTTCCGTTAGCCCCTTGCCATATTGATCCACTTGCTGAAAACTTTGTGAAAAGCGGCGAAAATAAGATGTATCTCATTGATTGGGAATTTGCTGGTATGAATGATCCATTTTGGGATGTGGCTGCTTATATCATTGAAGCAGAATTATCCCAAGCAGAAGAACAGTTATTTTTATTAGAATATTTTAACGGCACGATCACGTTGGAAAACCGTCAAAGGTTATTAATGAATAAGATTTTTCTAGACTTTTTATGGACGGTCTGGGCATTAATGAAGGAAGCAGGCGGGGAAGACTTTGGTTCGTATGCGCTCACTCGTTTTACACGGGCAAGGGAAAATGTAGGGGAATATTACTTATTAGACGAAAAATGTAAAAACGAGGGTTACATTCATGAAAATTAAAAGTTTAAGAGATGCAAAAAAAGGGCTCGGGGCTGGCGTTTTAGCAGGAGCGACGTGGGGAATCGATACGGTCCTCGTTGGGATCATTATGGCAAGTACTCCATTTATTGATTCAGCCAAAGCGGTGTTTTTAGCGCCATTTGTTGCTACCTTTATGCATGATTTTTTCTCGGCCGTCTGGACCACTCTCTATATGATTGTAAAGGGGCAATTCAGGGAAGTGTTAAAGTCGTTAAAAACAAGAAACGGCTTGGTCATTGTTTTGGGGGCCTTATTAGGCGGGCCAGTAGGAATGACGTGTTATCTGCTAAGTGTTAAATACATTGGTCCAGCCTATACGGCTGCCATTACGGCTGTTTTCCCTGGTGTTAGTGCCCTTCTTGCCGCCGTTGTTCTAAAGGAAAAAATGAACGGCCGCGTATGGCTGGGAATCGCGCTTGGTATTATTGGCGTGCTGGTTCTTGGCTATATGCCATCAGAATTCTCCATTGGAAGTAATTTTATGCTGGGATTACTGTTTGCGTTTGGTACTGTGTTTGCTTGGAGTTTTGAAGGGATTATCTGTGCTTTGGGAATGAAGGATGGGGACATGGATCCAGACCAAGCGATCAATATTCGCCAAGCTACTTCTGGAATCTTTTACGCTCTGATCATCATTCCATTCATTGGAGGCTATGATTTAGCATTTTCTGCCCTGACTTCTAAAGTAGGGTTAATCATTGCGATTACGGCATTAGTTGGAACGGCTTCCTATATTTATTACTACCAAGCCATCAATATCATTGGTGCGGCAAGAAGTACTTCCTTGAATATTACGTATGTTGTATGGGCCATTATCCTGCAGCTGTTATTTATGAGTACTCCTGTAAGCTTACAATTAATTGCGGGTTCACTCATCGTCATTATCGGATCGATCTTTGTAGCTGGGAATCCGAAAGAATTAGTGTCTATGCATGATATGGAAGAAAAAGTAGCTTAGAAAGGCAGAGGATCCATGAGAGCCATTATTTTAGCAGCAGGGATGGGAACAAGACTTCGTCCATTAACCACACATACTCCAAAATCATTAGTTGAAGTTGGAGGAGAACCGATGGTGGAGAGACAAATAAAATTTTTAATGGAAAAAGGTATTACGGATATCGTGGTTGTAACGGGATATTTAAAAGAAAAATTTGATTATTTAAAGGATAAATACCATGTTACACTCATCCATAATGATAAATTTGATGTCTATAATAATGTGTACACGATGTATTTAGTAAGAGAGTATTTAGAGGATGCCATTGTGACGGAAGCGGATGTTTATATGAACACAAACTTTTTTAAGACTGATATGGTCCGTTCCACCTATTTTACAGGAATGAAATCAAATTTCGAAGGTGAATGGATTCTTAAATTTGATTCTTCTAATAAGGTACATGACATCATTATTGGCAGCGGCACCGATTATATTATGTCGGGTATATCCTACTGGTCAAAATCAGATGGCCTTTTTATTAAAGAAAAGTTAGAAGAAGTCATTGAAAACGGGGAATTTACGAATTTATATTGGGATGACATTGTCAAAGACAGTTTGAATCAAGTAAAGGTCTATGTTTCAAAAATTGACTCAGAGGATTGGTTTGAGATTGATTCGGTTGAGGATTATGAAAAAGTTAACCATTTTATAAAACAAAAGTTAGTTCTTTTGTAAAAAAGAAACTGATTTATAAATAATAAATGCAAGTGGAGATCATTGAGCAAATAGAAATTAGGTCCTCTTGGGTGATATTCTATTCTAGGAAGTTCAGCACTTTAACTGTTGTAAAATAATATCTAGTAGGTGTCCAGTTTTAAGTAACTGGACACTTTTTTTGTTGTGAATGAAAAAATCGCCAACTAGAAAGAAATTTCTGATATTATAATTTCATATTTGGAAGGATGTGTATGAAATTGAAGGATCACTATGATGTTGTCATTGTTGGCGCCGGGTCAATGGGCATGGCTGCAGGGTATTACTTATCAAAGCTTGGGAAAAGAACATTATTACTAGATTCGTATGATCCCCCTCATAGCTTAGGCAGCCATCATGGGGATACTAGAATTATTCGTCATGCCTATGGAGAAGGAAGGAATTATGTTCCTCTTGCACTCGGAGCTCAGGAATTATGGAGTGAATTGGAACAAGAATCAGGAATGAAATTGTTCTCTCGTACGGGAGTGTTATGTGTAGGTGAAGAGGGTTCCTCATTTATCGAAGAAGTCATCAAAAGTGCCAAGGAATTTTCTTTACCACTTGAAATCCTATCAAGTGAAGAAATCAATGGCCGTTGGTCAGGCATCACTTTACCACCAGGATTCGTTGGCTGTCTAGAAATGAACTCTGGAGTCCTATATAGTGAAGAATGTATTCGTGCTTATCGCAGGTTAGGTTTAGCGAATGGGATGACCATAATACCTTATACAAAGGTGGAGAAAATAGAAAAGTTTGCTGAAGGTGCCATTGTACATACAGAAAATGAACAATATACGGCTGAGTATGTGGTTGTCTGTTCAGGAGCCTGGACAGGGAAAATCCTGGAGGGAACAGGAGTAGACCTTCCTCTTCAGCCGACACGTAAGACAGTCTCATGGTTTGAATGTGATGAGTATCTTTATGATTCCAAAGGTTTTCCGGCTTTCTCTATTGATATAGGAAATGAACATTATTATGGGTTTCCAAGTATAAATGGAAGCGGGGTAAAGATTGGAAGACATGATGGTGGTGAAAGGGTAGACCCGGATTGTTTCAACCGGGAATATGGTTCGGCTTCATCAGATGAGCATGAGGCCCGGAATTTTATTCAAAAGTACCTGCCAAGAGCCAATGGGCGCTTGATTAAAGGCAAAACATGTCTTTATACGCTTACTCCTGATGAGCATTTTATTATTGACCGGCACCCGGCATTTTCAAATGTCATGATAGCGGCTGGTTTTTCCGGACATGGCTTTAAATTTGCAAGTGTCATAGGAAAAATTATTTGTGATCTCATTAAGGAAGGTAAAACATCCTATGATATTTCCATGTTTTCACTTCATCGTTTTTCAAATAAATGTAAAAATAAATAGATTAATATGAATGGGCAGCTGAAAAAGAGGGAAAACCTACGTGGTCTCCCTCTTTTTTTGTTTGGCTGATCATCACATTAATATAGCAATATTGTGCTAATAAATCGAATTATCCTCTAGAGCATTCTTTCTTTTAACATATTATAATTTAGTAAGCTAAAGTGAAAACGCATACATGAATAATGAAAGGGAGTTATTTTTTTATTGTAATAAATCTGAAAAATCAAATATATACAGAAAAGGAGCCTTTTATGAGCAATCAAAAATATTACATCGATGATGCCCCGCTTAATAAATTCCATCTTCGGATTACCGCCCTTACGTTCGGTTCCAATTTCTCGGATGGTTATGCTTTAGGGATTATTGGAATGGCGCTTTCCTTAATAGGGCCACAAATGAAACTAGGCGCCATATGGGAAGGATTAATCGGAAGCTCCGCTTTAATTGGCCTCTTTTTCGGGAGCCTGTTACTGGGAGGGTTATCCGACCGGATTGGCAGACAGAAAATCTACTTAGCTAATTTTTTGGTTATCGGGATTGCCTCTGCTTTACAGTTCTTTGTAAATGATCCATGGACGCTGTTCATTTTACGCTTATTGATCGGGATTGCCTTAGGAGGAGACTACGCGGTTGGATCGACTTTACTCGCTGAGTTTGCCCCTAGAAAGTATCGAGGATTATTGCTTTCTTCTTTAAATGTCCTTTGGACAGTGGGTTATGTTGTTTCGAATATTGTCGGTTTTTATTTACAAAAAGCAGGTCCGGAAGCTTGGCGATGGATGCTGATGAGTGCTGCTATTCCAGCTTTTATTTTATTAATATTACGTATCGGTACTCCAGAATCGCCGCTTTGGTTAATTAAAATGGGGCGTGTGGAAGAGGCCCGTGCCATTGTAAGAAAATATATTGGACCAAATGCCATAATGGATGAAACAATTAAGTCTCATTCTGAAAAGGCCTTCCGTATGGTCGACCTTTTCAGTAAACAGCTTTGGAAACGTACAACATTTGGATCATTATTTTATGTATGTCAGGTTGTTCCATATTTCGCGATTTATACCTTTCTTCCTACAATCTTAAGTAAAATGGGATTTGAAGAGACCTTCAGTGTTGATATGCAGCTTAACCTTTTCCTTTTAGCTGGAGCCATCGTTGGGGTTTGGTGTACAGAAAAATTTTCGCGCAGAGGTTTCACCATTTATACGTTTATCATTCTTACCGTCTCTTTATTTCTTTTAAGTGTATTGCCTAAGGATTCACATACAATTGCGATCATTATTTTTGCAACCTTCACATTTGTGATGTCTGCCGCTTCCAATCTAACGTTAATTTATCCTGCCGAACTTTTCCCAACAGAAGTTCGCGGATCAGGTGTAGGTGTCACCACTGCTGTCAGCCGAATTGGTTCTGCCATTGGAACGTTTCTGCTGCCCGTTAGCGTTAGTTCATGGGGAATGGGCCCATCGATGATCGCGATGAGTGTGGTTCTATTGATTGGAACAATTGTCTCGATCGCATGGGCTCCAGAAACAAAGTATTCTTCGATGAGCGGTGTCAATAAGCCAGAACTTGAAACGGGGACAACCATCGATTCTTCGCTTTCAGGAAAAAGAAATTTATCATAAGCTTTATTTTTAGATAAAGAGGTGTGTTAGATGACAAAGAATGAATCCTTACACTCAAGAGATATAAAAGAAGTTATTCTTGGAGATCATGGGCTTTCGATTGAAGAGGTGGTCGCTGTTGCAAGGTATTCCGCAAAAGTTTCCTTTACAGCTGCGTACCGCAGCAGGGTCAAAGCATCACGCGGGTTAATCGAAAAGTTTTTACAGGAAGAACGCGCGATATATGGAGTGACAACTGGATTTGGCAGTAATGTCACAAAAGTGATTTCGAAGGACGATGCAGAAATCCTCCAACGGAATATTGTTCGATCCCATGCTGTTTCAGTAGGGGAGCCACTGGAAAAAGAAGTGGTTAGAGCGATTCAGTTCACGATTCTAAACCATTTAGGGCATGGATTTTCGGGAGTCAGTTTAGAAGTTTTAGAGCTTATGGCCGGATTATTGAATCATGATATTTTGCCGGTTGTACCCGGTGATGGTTCAGTGGCCTATCTTTCTCCTGAAGCACACATTGCTTTAGTTTTAATGGGTGAAGGTAGAGCCTGGTATAAGGGCGAACTCCTTTCAGGTTGCGAGGCTTTAGAGAAGGCTGGATTAAAGCCAGTTACTTTAGGTTGTAAAGAAGGACTGGCTCTTCTAAACGGTACTACTTCCGTTACAGCGTTTGCCGCGCTCGCCTTATATAATGCGATTCAAGCTGTCAAAACGGCTGATATTTCGGGAGCCATGTCGTTCGAATCGTTAAAAGGAACCATTAAAGCTTTTGATCCTCGTCTACATTCCGTAAAAAAACACGAGGAACAAAGTAAAACAGCCCGGAATTTAGTCAGAATTCTTCATGGAAGTCAAATTGCCGAACAGTACAAAGATTATCGGCTGCAGGATGCGCTAAGTCTGCGCTGTATTCCGCAGGTCCATGGTGCCGTAAAGAAGGTATTGAAAAATGCATTGGAAAACCTGATGAATGAAATGCAGTCCGTTGGTGATAATCCCATCATCTGGCCTGAAGGTGATGATGGAATCGCACTCAGTGGAGGTAACTTTGACAGTTCCTATGTAGGAATGGATGCAGATGCCATGTGTATCGCAATGGCGAACTTAGCCAAGATGGTGGAACGCCGGATTGACCGATTGGTGAATTATCATGTGAGTGAATTGCCAAACTTCTTAGTGGTCAATCCTGGTTTAAATAATGGATATATGATTCCCCAATATACAGCTGCCGGTTTATTAAATGAAATCAGGGTTCTTTCTCATCCAGCTACCATTGATAATGTCACCACTTCTGCGAATCAAGAGGATGTGGTGAGTTTTGCTTATTTTGCTGCTAAGAAAGCCTATCAAATTTCTAAGAAACTTCAATATATTTTAGCGATTGAATTGATGCTAGGTACGCAGGCGTTAGACTTCTATGAATCATTGAATCCATCACCCGTAACAGGGAAGGTCCATGAGTTTATTCGTGAGAAAGTACCTACTGTACAAGAGGACAGATTTTTCCATCCTGATATTGAAAACATTTTCCAACACATCCAAGAAGGAGAAATCGTTATACTAGTCGAAGAGTTAATTGGAGAAATAGAATAGTAAACATTTAAGGAGGAAGCCGCTTTATCTTTAGAGAGAGAAGCGGCTTCTTTTTCTTTCAATTAGGGGATAGTATGAACGAGGGGGAATGAAAATGAAGCAAGATTCAAACAGCGCTGCTTTTTCACATCTTCTGCTTTCAGGAACGCTTGTTCATGAAGGGACATTTGAAGAGGTACAACAAAGGTTCGGGATATTTATCCAACCCCATTTAGTGATGATTATTTCAATCGATCGTTATCCCGATATAGCAAGCAGGAATTCTTTAGAGTGGAGAAAAAAGATTGGGCAACAGCTAGTGGGAAAAATTGAAGAGACAGTCCGTATTCCATTTCTCTGGAATTGGATTGAGGAAGGGGTTCTTGCCCTACTTTTGGAGTTGGATGAAAAGGACTCAGAAGATGAATTTAATAGAAAAATGCTTCAAATGGCAAAGGAAATTCAGCTTTCTATTTATTCAAGTGACTTTTCTGTATCAATCGGAATTGGAAAATATTATGAAAATCCATACCTCCTTTACCAATCTTTTATTGAAGCAAGGAAATCCATGTCGGGGCGTTTTTTTCAAGGAAATCAATTAATCTTTCATTGCGAAATGGAACGGAATCAAGAGGCGTCATTCATCAATCCGTTTAGTGAAGAAAAGGCAGAGCTGCTGGCCCTTGTTAAAATTGGGGATGTAGAGGGGAGCATTAATTGTTTGAAACACCTCATGGAAAAAATAGCGGAGGCTTGTCATTTTAATGAGGATATTTTCAAAACAGAAGTAGTGTCCATTGTTTTATTAATGTCCAAAAGGGTGATGGAATCAGGCGCCAATGCCACAACCATCCTTACAAACAATACAAATTTTATTCAAAACCTGTATCATATCATTCGTTACGATAAATTTGTTAACCAGGTTTGTGAATATGCGGTTTGGCTTACAGAGCAATCCTTGAACACGAATCAAATGGAAGTAACTCCTTTAATTCAACAAGCGATAGATTATATTAAAGAAAACCATCAGAGGAATATGACTCTGAATGAGATAGCACAGTATTGCTGCTTAAGTCGGTATCATTTTAGTCATTTGTTTAAAAAGGAAGTAGGGTTAAGTTTGATTGACTATTTGAATCGCTTGAGAATTGACAAGTCTTTGTCGTATTTAGAAATGACGGATTTACCCATCAGCGAGATCGCTGCCAGAACAGGATTCCATGATGCCAATTATTTCAGCCGTATGTTCAAAAAGTACATGCTGTTCAGCCCTACCGATTATCGATTAGCACGAAATTGAATGGAGACCAGGCCCATGGGGAGGGTTCTTCTGGTTTTAACTAACCTCATTAGAAACCATGAGAACTGTCCCTATGGCTTCATAGTTTTCGACATTTTTTATTGCATCATGAGAAGGGAAGCCCACGAGTAGAGCGTGCTGAAGCCATTTTTAAATAATCGTTTGATTAAATGACAAAAAATTTGCCCCTATATCAAAAAAATCCCTATTTGTTAGGTTTTAGTACACTTTTAATCAAACGATTGATTGGTTTTAATATTGGTGGATTTTGTTGAGATTTGTAAGTTTTGTAGTATGTTGAGTTGATGGATTGAAAAAGGAGCATCTCGGTAGCGATTATTCGTCAATTTTCTTATAGAAAAAAGATAAAAATGTTGTTAGATCAAGGTTATGCCTCTAACTAATCAAACGATTAATTAACTGACAAAAAATTCATGCTCTTTTCAAGAAAAACCTTTTAACAGAAGGCTTTTGGGCATAATTAATCGAACGATTAATTAATTTTGTTTGAAGGTGATTTTGTAGAATATTGGACCAAGGGGACGGCTTTTCTGGTATTAACTAACCCAATCAGAAACCATGAGAACCTTCCCCATGAACTTAGGCCCGATTAGCTCCTATCAGCTAGTCGGGCCTTTTCACGCGCAAAACTTCCGATTGTCCCCTTAAAGAAAAGCCAGAAGAACCGTCCCCGTAGACTGGAAAAACCTTAGAGATGATGGAAAAACTAAATCACATTTTGTGCATTCGTTGACGGAGCAATCTGCTCAGAATAAGATGGGAAAAAATGAGTCAAATGGGAATGACTGACGGAAAAACATCATCGAAGGTAATTTTGGCAGCGCTATCATTCTATAGTCCCATTCAGGGAAAAGGGAAGCATGCTTACTTAAGCTTCAATATAAAAAATAGATAGAGGGCGAGGAGAAACAGTGAAAAACGTGAAAAAGGGCTATTTGTGGCTGGTTTTCTTTTTGGGCATCTTTATTGTGGGGTTATCACCCAACACAAGCTATGCCAAACAGCCAGAATCATCTTATTGGTATCCCGAGCAATTATTGAATTGGACGCCAGAGAACGATCCGGATGCTGTGTTTAACCGCAGCCAAATTCCATTGGGCAAACGGGACGTGTTATACAAAGTTAATGACCATGCCCAATCAGATGCAAAGGTAGTAGCTTTGTCTGCACTCAACCCCACAACGAGTGGTGTACCTTCCCAAGGCGGGAAGGAATTTTTGGCGAATACCTTCAGTTATTGGCAATACGTCGACATTATGGTGTATTGGGCAGGTTCTTCGGGTGAAGGGATTATCGTGCCGCCAAGTGCGGACGTCATTGACGCTGCCCATAAAAATGGCGTACCGATTTTAGGAAACGTTTTCTTTCCACCGACCGTCTATGGCGGAAAGGTTGCGTGGCTGAACCAAATGCTGACCCAACGTGAGGACGGCTCCTTCCCTGCGGCGGACAAGCTGCTTGAAGCGGCACGCTATTACGGATTTGACGGCTGGTTTATTAACCAGGAAACCGAAGGCGGAGATGCCAAGACAGCTCAAAAAATGAAGGATTTCCTTGTCTATCTTCAGCAGCATAAGAGTGAAGGCATGCATATCATGTGGTACGATTCGATGACAAAGGACGGGAGGGTTAGCTGGCAAAATGCGTTGACCAATCAAAACAGCAGCTTCCTGCAGGACGGCCAGACACGTGTTTCTGACAGTATGTTTTTAAACTTCTGGTGGAGCAACCAGCAATCTTCTGTTAATAAAGCTAAGGAAATTGGCAGAAGCCCGTATGATTTGTTTACGGGGATTGATGTGGAAGCAAATGGGACAAGCACCAACGTTCCTTGGGAGGGGATCTTCCCTGAGGGTAAAGCACCATTAACTTCTTTAGGCATTTATCGTCCGGATTGGGCCTTTAAAACGGCTAGCACGATGGAGGAGTTTTATCAGAAGGAAAATGAATTCTGGGTTGGAAAGTCCAAAAACCCTGCAGCAACCAGCAATAACGGGGCATGGAAAGGGATGGCCCATTATTTTACGGATAAAACCGCGATCGAGGAGCTTCCTTTTGTGACGCACTTTAATACAGGAAGCGGCAAGTTTTTCGCTACAGATGGAAAGACGGTAAGCAATCAGTCCTGGAATAACCGCAGTCTTCAGGATATTCTCCCGACCTGGCGCTGGCTGAAAGAGGGCGGGCAGACTGTTGACGTTGATTTCGATTGGGATACGGCCTATTACGGCGGCAGCTCGTTAAAGCTATCAGGAACAATTGAGGCTGACAATCCAACACATATCAAGCTTTATAAAACCAATCTGCCGATCCAAAAGGATACGGAAATCTCGCTAACATACAAAACAGATTTGAAAAAGCCAAACATGAAACTGGGAGTCAGCTTTACTGATAAACCCGACCAATTTGTGTTTTTTGATGTAAAAAAACTAACCGATCAACCGTGGACGACCGATACAATTAAACTAAAAAAATACAGCGGTAAAAACATCGCAGCCATATCACTTTTGGTTGAAAGTGACCAGGAAGTGAAAGATTTTACGACCAATATCGGAGAAATCAAGGTTTATAACAAACAGGAAAAACACAATTCCCTCCATGCTCCGAAAGATGGAAAGGTAAATAAAATTGAGTTTAATAAAGGAATCTATGCGGACGTTGCGCTTGCATGGGAGCCGTCTGATTCCGATGTGAGCCACTATGAAATTTACCGCAAGCTGCCGAACAATGAAAAAGAGTTTGTTGGTGCTACTCCTAATAAGGTGTATTACCTATCCAATCTGAAGAGAAGCGGCAAAGAAAGCAGCACTACGTTGGAAATTGTTGCGGTGAACAAAGAATTTAAACGAAGCGAGCCAACAGCGGTTACGTTCGATTGGCCGCCATATCCAAAGCCGGAAGCCGATTTCGGTGCCGATCAAACGGTAGCGGCTCCGGGGCAGGAAATTCATTTTCTTAATCGTTCATCAGAAGTAACAGAAGAAGTGGAATGGCATTTTGAAGGTGGAACTCCAGCAGTGAGTAATGAGGAAAATCCGGTCGTCACCTATGAAAAAGAAGGCGTCTACTCGGTTACACTGATTGCGAAAAACAGCGAGGGTGAAAGTGTCCTGAAAAGAGAAGCGATGATTACCATTTCTGAAGCAGCTAAGGACATTAAAAATGTGGCATTAAATAAGACCGCGATCGCCAGCGGACAATGTGCTCCGTCTGAAGCAGCGAAGTATGCGTTCGACGGCAAAGTAAACAGTAAATGGTGTGCATTGGGGAATGCTCCTCATTGGCTGCAGGTGGATCTAGGCGACCAGTTTGCCCTTTCCAAGTTTGTCATTCGCCATGCACAAGCGGGCGGGGAACCGCAAGCCTTTAACACCCAGGCATTTAGGATTGAAGTAAGCAAGGATGGAGTAAATTGGACAGAAATTGTTAAGGTGACCGATAATACAGCGGCGGTTTCAGAACACAGCATTGCGTTAACAAATGCGCGCTATGTCCGTTTGTGGATTGACAAACCAACCCAAGGCGGCGATACGGCTGCGAGGATATTTGAATTTGAAGTCCATGGATTTCTGAATCCATAACCATGACCATGTGGCCATGAGGACGGTTCCGCTGGCTTTTTCCGGTGTACATTGGCGAAAGCTATGAGAACCGTCCCAGTGGCTTAACTAAGAGGAGGAGCGAGATGAGGAGAAATAGAAGCAAGTTGTTCGGCCGCATTTTATCTGTATCGGCGGCTTTCATGTTACTCGGTTCACTGGGTGTCCCCGGGGCAAAAGCCGCCGTTAATGGGGACGGGACGGACATCGTCAATGAGAATTATGCGGACAGGCTCAGTCTAAAGCCGCTGGCACCGGCCTTCAGGGTTGAAACACTTCTGAACTGGTCGCCTGAAAACGACCCGGATGCTGAAATAAACCGTGCCAGCATTCCGTTAAACAAAAATCGCTTTAAAGGTTCCCAGGTGAATCCGCTGGCCAATCCTAAGGCTGGCATCACCTCTGCTGCGATTACGAACTGGAATCATGATGAGGCTAGCTCTGTCGGAAGCAATGATTTTAATGTATACGCTTTTGATAACTGGCAATTACTAGATTCCTATATTTACTGGTCAGGAACCAATGAAGGGATTTTTGCCATTCCTACACCGGATATCGTCGATGCCGCCCACCGGAATGGGGTGCCTGTTTATGCCACGCTTGGTTTCCCATGGGGCAGCTCAGCTGAGGGAGTCAAAGAAATCGAAAAGTTCACACAACAGAAACAGGATGGAAGTTTCCCAGTCGCCGACAAGATGATGGAGGTAGCGAAATACTTTGGCTTTGACGGCTATTTTTTCAATCAGGAAACGTCTGGTGTCAGCAAGGCAACAGCCGAACGCATGAATGAAATGATGCGCTATATTAAACGAAATTCCAACCTGAATGTCAGTTGGTATGACGCCCAGGACAATACGGGAGCCATCAACTATCAGGATTCCATCAACAGCAAAAATGACATGTATGTGAAACCGGCAGAAGATGGGAAATATGCCGTGGATGAGTTCTTCTTAAACTATAACTGGACAACCAGTAAGATTAACACGACCGTAGAGACGATGAAAGGCCATAACCGCAGCCCTTTTGATGCCTATGCCGGTTTTGAAATTCAACAGAATTCCTATAATACCAAAATTAATACCGATGCACTGCTGGATGAAAAGAAACAGCCAAAGGTGTCGATTGCTCTTTATGCTCCAAACTCGACAATGGGATTAGCGGCTGACCCAGCTGACTTCCATGAAAAGGAAAAGAATTTATGGACAGGACCGCAGGGCGATCCTACCCTTGCCAATGATTCGGCTGCTTGGAAAGGGATGGCGCGTTTTGTCACGGATGCATCTGTTATTCAGTCGAAGCCTTTTACAACAAACTTTAACAGCGGCCATGGAAAACAATACTTTGTGAACGGAAAAACTGCCAGCGGCCTTGAGTGGAATAACCGTTCCATCCAAGATATCATGCCGACCTGGCGCTGGTGGATCCGAGGTGAAGGCAGCAAAATCAAGGTTTCCTATGATTTTGATAAAGCCTATAACGGAGGCAATTCGCTGAAATTCAGCGGTGCGCTCGAAGCGGGCTCTGTCAATGACACGATGCTGTACAGCTCCAAACTTCCGATTACGGACACAACCAAGGTCCGTGTTGTTTATCAAAACCAATCGGGGGCGGATATGTCATTGGGTGTGGCCTATAGTGAAGACTATGCACAAAGCAACATGAAATATTATCCGCTGCCTAAGTCGGGTGATGGCTGGCAGACAGCAGTTGTCGACCTTGGAAAGGATGCCGGGAAAACAGCCTATGCGCTAAGTTTGAAAGTCAACAACGCTGAAAAAATGGAAAACTACTCGATTCATTTAGGTGAGCTGTCCGTCTATGATGCCGCAGCAGCCATGCTTACGAAACCTGCTGATGTGAAAATTATGGAAAATATGCCAAAAACAGCCTTTGAGGCGGAAGCCCGCCTAAGCTGGTCCGAGCAGAAGAATGTCTTGCATTATGAGGTTTATCAGGAGAATGCTGATGGTGTGGACACACTATTGGGCGTTACACCGAATAACTATTTCTATACACCAAATATTACGAGAACGATTGAAAATGCTTCGGCCGATAACATCACGAAACTGAAAGTGGTGCCGGTCAATCAGGATTATGTACGCGGTCAAGCCGCCACCATTTCTTTTGATTGGAGCATGGGGACGGATGCAACAGAGATCGAGAAAAACCCTACTTCGCCGAATGTGGCGTTAAAGGCCAAGGTAACCTCTGTCTCCGCGGAAAATGCGGCAGAACCAGCTTCTAAAGCACTGGACGGAACATCTCTCGCAAATAGTAAGTGGTGCGCAACCAATATGAAAACCGGTTATATGACGATTGATATCGGTGAGGAGAAAACCATCCGCCGCTGGCGTGTGGAGCATGCAGAATTTGGCGGGGAAGCCAATAACATGAACACCGTGGATTTTGAGCTGCTTTATAAAAATCAAAACGGCCAATGGGTCAGCGCCAAACGGATCACCAATAATACGAAAGCTGTGACAGATGTGGTGTTAGATCAGCCTGTTACGGCAAGGGAATTCAAACTGCAGATTTATAATAGCGGTACTTCCCCTTGGGGTGCGATCCGTATTTATGATTGGCAGATGTTTGAAAGTGCTGCCTTGCCAAGAACAGAAAATGTGATGATGCATTTTGTAAAGGCGGAAAACAACGCAGGAGCTGAAGATAAGGTAACGATTGAAAGAGTGAAAAAAGGTCAAACGGTTCGATTATATAAATCCTTAGATGCGAAGGATATTCTGGCAGAAAAGAAGGCTGACCAAGATGGAACGATTGCCTTTGAACAGCTGGATTTCGGTTCTGAGGCCGGAAGAATCTATTATTCCGTCCAGCAGGAGGATGAAAGAGAAAGCCTAAGATATAGTACCGCTTACTTGAATGAAAAGGTAACGGAAGTCATTCGTCAAATCCATGCACTTCCTGATGTGGATCAATTGACGTTATCTGATAAGCATCGTGTCAACGACTGCAAAGTGGCCTACAACAAGCTTCAACCAACCTTAAGAAGCCAGGTTACAAACTATGACCGTCTAGTTCAATTAATGGATCGGATGGAGGAATTAAAAAAGGATTTTAATAATGGAAATTAAATAAGAAAAGGGGGCAGACCACATTGCAGGAAAGCAATAAGGTCTGCCCCCATTTTTCATGAACTATTTTTAGATACACTGTAAAATCCATAGGACTTACTAGCAATCTATTGCTCGAAAATCCTGGCTTGTTAAAATGAAATCAAAGAAAATGATAGCGTTTTCGTAAAACTGAAATAAAGGAAAGCGGGTAAAATTCAATGAAAAAAACTGCACATATTATCTCCCATTCCCACTGGGACAGGGAATGGTACTTGCCTTTTGAACAGCACCGTTACTATTTTATAAAGCTGATGAATGATTTGATCGACCAGTTCAAAAAAGAAGGAAATGCCTTTCAAGCGTTCCATCTCGATGGCCAGACCGTTCTTTTGGAGGATTATTTTGCCGTTCATCCGGAAAACCGGGAGATTGTCAAACAATTAATCGATGAGAAAAAGCTGCATATCGGACCGTGGTATGTGCTCCAGGATGCTTTTTTAACAAGCTCTGAAGCCAATGTTCGGAACCTGCAAATCGGTTTACATGATGCCAAAGCCTATGGGCATGTATCAAAAATTGGCTACTTTCCTGACACTTTCGGCATTTATGGGCAGGCGCCCCAGCTTTTAAAGCAAGCGGGGATTGATACGGCGGCCTTCGGAAGAGGTGTCAAACCGACCGGCTTTAATAACACGGTTTCAGATTCTCCTGATTATGAATCTCCTTATTCCGAGATGATCTGGAAATCACCGGACGGTTCGAATGTATTGGGCATTCTTTTTGCCAATTGGTACTCGAACGGAAATGAAATCCCAGTGGACGAAGCGGAAGCGAAGAAATTCTGGGATGTAAAGCTCCGCGATGCCGAAAAGTACGCGTCCACCAATCAGTTATTGTTTATGAATGGATGTGACCACCAGCCGCTGCAAAAAACGATTCCGCAGGCGATTGAAACGGCAGCTAGTTTGTATCCTGATTACACCTTTAAGCATTCCAGTTTTGATGAATATACAGAGGCGTTAAAAGAAGCACTTCCTGAGAAGCTCCAGGTCATTGAAGGCGAATTGCGCAATCAACGGACCGATGGCTGGTCGACGCTTGTTAATACCGCATCCAGCCGGATTTATTTGAAGCAATGGAACAACCACTGTCAAACCCTTTTGGAAAAAATCGCCGAGCCGCTCGCGAGCATGGCCTTTTTAGCAGGCGGGGCTTACCCGAGGGAATATCTCCGCTTTATGTGGAAGTCATTGATGAAAAATCACCCGCATGACAGCATTTGCGGCTGCAGCGTGGATGAGGTGCACCGCGAAATGGTGACTCGCTTTGAAACGGTTTCGCAAATGGGAGAGGTGTTTGTATCGGAGCAGGCATCGGAGCTTGCCGGTAAAATTAATACATTGGGTGCACCGGAGGGCGGAATTCCTCTTGTTGTCATGAATACAACGGGGTGGAACAAAGACGAAGTCGTCACGAAAACAGTCGATCTGGAAAAGGTGTATTTTTCCCAAATGCATTTTGAAGAAATTCCAATATATTTACAGGATAAAGATCTGCCGGCCTACAGGCTGGTCGATCAAGCCGGCCATACCATTGAATGTCACCTCGAAAGCCCGGTGGTTGAGTTTGGCTATGATTTACCGGATGACAAATTCCGCCAGCCGTTTTTTGCTAAGCGGGCTAAGCTTTCCTTCTTTGCAGAAACTATCCCTGCATTCGGCTACAAGACCTTCTATCTTATTCCGCAGGAACAGCCGGACGGGCAGCGTCCAGAACAAGCGGCGGATGGCGGCATGGAGATGGAAAATGAATATGTTCACCTTCTGTTTCATGAGGATGGCACCTATGATTTAACGAATAAAGCAACCGGCAAGACCTTCCATCGCCTCGGCATTTACGAGGACACGGGGGATGTCGGGAATGAATATATGTTCAAGGAAGCAAAAGGACAGGAGCCGATTACGACAAAGGATGTGCCGGCCGTATTCCGTTTCATTGAAAAATCACCGCTTCGAACCGAGCTTGAATTTACGCATACCTTAACCATTCCGGTTTCAGCAGACGACCGATTGGCTATCGAAAGGAACCGCTTGATTTGGCATAAGGAAAGGGAAGCAGGCAGATCGGACGAAACGACGACCATCACGCTGCGCACGGTTGCGACTCTCGAAAAAGGAATGAAGGGTCCGGCTTTCAAGCTGACCATTGACAATCAAGCAACAGACCACCGCCTTCGTGTCCTTTTCCAAACAGGATTGCAGACGGAAACACACCAGGCAGACAGTATTTTTGAGATTGTGACACGCCCGAATACACCGGAAAAGGAATGGGAAAATCCAAGCTTCTGTCATCATCAGCAGCGCTTCGCCAGCATTAAGGGTGACGAGATGGGCTTAACCGTGGCCACGGACGGTCTTCAGGAATATGAAATCCTGCCAGCGGATGGAACGATTGCCCTCACCGTACTTCGTTCGGTTGCCGAACTTGGCGACTGGGGCTACTTCCCGACACCGGAGGCCCAGTGCATCGGGATTCAAACAGCCGAGTGGCAAGTGCTCATGCATGAAAAAGATGTGATTGCGTCAAAAGCATTTGTGGAGGCTTATCAATATAAAGTTCCCCTTCAGGTTATTCAGACAAGTGCCCATGAAGGGACATTGCCAGCTGACCATCAGTTGGTGAACTGGGAGTCCGAGGGCCTTGCGTGGTCATCGATGAAAGTGGCGGAAGAATGTGATGACGTGATGATTCGCTGGTTCAATCCGGCGCCAACTAGTAAAAGTCTTACGGCAGCCATCCCCGCCCAGCCGGATATTACATCTTACAAGAGTACGATACTTGAAGAACAAACCAATGATTCTAGCGATCAGTATGAAGTCGCTGGCTATGAAATTATCACACTAGGTTTTCAAAATAAGCGATAGGAGAGGGAAAGATGACAGCAGTAATTCCAGAATCGATGCAAAAATTGATCCAACATGTGAAGGAAAGCTTTCCTGGGGACGAAAAATTACACCATATGTTCGAGCAATGCTTTGTTAATACGTATACAACGACACTGAAAAAGCTGGAAGACGGAAAAACATTTGTTGTAACCGGCGACATTCCGGCGATGTGGTTAAGAGACTCAGCGGCACAAGTGCGCCCCTATTTGCTGGCTGCAGAGGAGGATGAAGAGCTGGCCGAATTACTCGAAGGAGTGATTCGCCAGCAATTCGCCTTTATCCTGCAAGACCCTTATGCCAATGCGTTTAATGAAACGGAGAATGGCAGGGGCCATCAGGCCGATCTTACCGACATGACCCCCCATATTTGGGAACGGAAATACGAAATTGACTCGTTATGCTATCCGATCCAGCTTGCTTATCTGTTTTGGAAGTCAACTGGTCGTACAGCTTATATAAAAGAAACGCTCCAAGAAGTGCTGGAGACGATCATTCATGTTTGGAGAACGGAGCAGGATCATGAAAGCAAGTCTCCTTACCGCTTTGAACGGGCCGATGTGCGCCAGTCCGATACATTGATCCGCGAAGGAAAAGGAGGGCGTGTGATTCCGACCGGAATGACCTGGAGTGCCTTTCGCCCAAGTGATGATGCCTGCACTTACGGATACCTTGTTCCGGCGAATATGTTTGCCGTTGTCGTGTTAGGGTATGCGGCTGAAATGTGTGATGATGTGTTAAAGGATTCTTCCTTAAAAGAAGAGTGCTTAAAGCTTCGTGAGGAAATCAGGCAGGGGATTGAACAATATGCGAAATTGGACCACCCGATTTACGGTGATATGTATGTCTATGAAACCGATGGGGAAGGCCGTGTAAATCTAATGGATGACGCCAATGTTCCAAGTTTGCTTGCAGCCCCGTATTTAGGGTACCAGCCATTTGATGATGCGACGTATCTCAATACACGAAATTTCCTTTTGAGCAGGGATAATCCCTATTATTACGAGGGTAAATATGCCAATGGCATCGGCAGCCCGCATACACCGGACCACTATATTTGGCATATTGCTCTTGCCATCCAGGGGATGACTGCGGTTAGTGAAGGAGAAAAACAGCAAATTTTGGCTTATTTTAAAAACACCGATGGCGGTACGGATTTTATGCACGAAGGCTTTAACGCCGACTGTCCGGAGGAATTTACTAGAGACTGGTTCGCGTGGGCCAACACGATGTTCAGTGAATTCGTGCTAAGTTTAACCGGTAAAGCCGTCAAAGGAAGTCCGCTTTATCATCATTTGATGAAAAATAACTAGTTTAGTTCATTGGAAAGGGTGGTGCCGTATGAAAAATGGTTCATGGATGATTGTTGTTTGTGAATGGATATGGAGGGCAATCTCCGCAAATTTATGCTGGATTGCCTTTACCGCCTTGGGACTCGGGGTATTTGGCTTTTTCCCGGCAACGGTTGCCCTGTTTACAATCGTCCGTAAATGGCTGAGAAAAGATACCGATGTGCCTGTTTGGAAGACGTTTAAGCAAGTGTATTTCAAAGAATGGAAGAGAAGCAATGGAATAGGCCTTGTGTTTTACAGCATCGGCCTTTTTCTTTTTATCGATATCAGGATTACAGAAAGCTTTATGTCAGGGGTTTTTGCCAGCTTTCTTTCGATTATCCTTTATATTCTGGTGATCATCCTATTATTGGCTGTCGGCCATTTCTTTGCCGTCTATGTCCATTATGAGCTTTCCAGTAAGGAATATATTAAACAGTCCTTTCTCATCACCTTAACGGGGCTGCCTTCCACCATCTGGATTGGTGCCGGATTTTTTGTAATTGGCTACCTGATCAATCAGGTTCCCGGTCTCATCCCGTTTATTTCTGCGGTTGCTCCTGCTTATTGGATGATGAAGGTTTGTCTCAATAGATTTGCTCGTTTAGAAAGGCTCTGTTAGAGGTAAAATTGTAGCTATTTCCGATTCGCTGATAAAATTGTGAAATTCGCTGATAAATGCTCCGGATTCGCTGATAAAATCAAAAATTCGCTGATAAAAGGTGAAAATCCGCTGATAAATCTATCAAACTAGTTTTTCTGGTGTAAAAATACAATTTTATTTCGCGATTTTGTATGTAAAAGCCACCAAGTTAACAAAAAATATGAACCAGATTGGAATTTCGAAGAAAAACAGGGGGAATACAAGTGGAACTGTACTTAAAGGGGGATACATCTGCTGTCGCAGATGGTCTCGAGCTTGTATCAAAACGGTTAAATGTTCAACTTTCTACTGATGGATATCCAATTCAAGTGAAATACCATCAAGGGCCGTTAAGGGCAGTGAATAAAAACGGCCAGGGAGAAATTTCCTTCCAAAAGCCGGTTCATTTTTTCCGGGCGATTGGATTGTGGCTGGAGAACTTTCAAAAAAACAGCGAATTCGATATAACCGAGAATCCACAGTTTATCATGAGTGGTGTGATGCTGGATGCATCACGAAATGCGGTTCCCACCGTTGCGGACGTAGAGAAGCTTCTGCAGCACATGGCCGTTATGGGACTAGACACCCTGATGCTTTATACGGAGGATACGTACGAGGTAAAGGAATATCCTTACTTTGGATATATGCGCGGAAGATATACATTTGAGGAACTCAAAACATGTGATGAATATGCCGAAAAGCTCGGGATTGAAATGATCCCTTGCATACAAACCCTGGGCCACTTGCGGGAAGCCCTGAAATGGAATTATGCCGCAGGATTCAAAGACACAGATGATATCTTGCTTGTGGATGAGCCACAAACATATGAGTTTTTAGAGAGCTGTCTAAAAGCGGCCTCTGAGCCATTTCGGACCAAACGGATTCATATCGGCATGGACGAGACGTTCCAGCTTGGTCTAGGAAAATATTTGGAGAAGCATGGCTATGAGAACCATATTGATCTCATGAACCGGCATCTCCAAAAGGTGGTCTCCATTACCGATAAGCTGGGGCTTAAACCGATGATTTGGAGTGATATGTACTTCCCGCTGTTTGCCGAAAACAGCCCTTATAAGGATGAAAACGGCAGCATCCGTGAGGATATTCTTGAAGGGATTCCGGATGTCGAGCTTGTTTATTGGAACTATTACCGGAAAGAACAAGAAGTGTATGAACGAGATTTCCAAAACCATAAGCTGCTCGGATCCACGCCGATTTTTGCCGGCGGGGCTTGGACATGGAATGGACTTGCGCCGAATTATGGCAAGGCGATTGCAACAACAGAAGCGGCACTGGCTGCCTGTAAACAGGAAGGAATCGGCGAAATTTTTGTAACATTGTGGGGGGATAACGGAGCAGAAACGCCGTTTGCGACTGCTTACCCGATCATGCAATTATTTGCCGAGCACACTTACCAGAAGGAAGTGTCCATTGAAAAGGTGGCCGAGCGTTTTGAATTTTGCGGTGATGGGCATTTTGCCGATTTTATGAATCTGAAATTATTGGATGAAACACCGGGTGTCATGGAAGATAACATGAATACCTCGATGACATCGAAAGTGCTGCTTTACCAAGATAGTTTAATAGGCTTATATGATGAGAATGTCCGCGGCCTTTCTTTAGGGGAGCATTATCAGCAGCTAGTGCCCGTATTTGAAAAAGCCAAACAGGAGAATCCAGCATGGGAAGCCTTGTTTGATTTATATGAACAGCTGGCGAGGGTGCTGGCTGATAAAGCGGAAATTGGCATCAAGATTCTAGCGGCGTATCAGAACAACGATCATGAACAAATGAAATCTATTCTTATGATTTTGGATCGAATCCAAGTGAATGTGGATCTTTTAAGGCAAAAGCACCGAGACGTCTGGTTTGCAGCGTACAAACCATTTGGCTGGGAAGTGGTCGATATTCGTTATGGCGGCGTCATTACCCGGATTGATTCCGTCAAATACCGGATTCAGGAGTGGCTCGAGGGAAGGATTCCTCGGATGGAGGAATTGGAAGAAAAGCGGTTGCGCCATGATGGGCCATGGGAAATCGTGGAGGGGCTGATTGGCGGTAATGTCTATCATCGGATCGTCACGGCAGGCAACTTTTCATTGTAAAAACTAGTCATAATGAGGTGAAAACATGTTCTTAACGGAAAGAAAATTTGAAGAACGTATCAGGGAATTAGAGGGTTACCGGTACCGGGACCTTAAGGGAATTCAGCAATTTTTCGCCCAGGAGGATGATGGTGCGATTGGTGCCTATCCACCGGCTGCGTATGATGAACAAAAGGTGATGAAAATCGGCGACTACTGGAAAGGCCGCGATCGCTATATTTGGCTTCATGCCGAGATCGATACTCATTTACCGAATGCCGATCAGCCAATTGTCGGTCTATTCTCGTTCGGAAAAACGGGCGGGGGCAATAATTCAGGCTTTGAGTCCCTGCTGTATGTCAATGGCAGACCCTATCAGGGTGTCGATTCCAACCATGAGGAAGTACTCTTCGATGACCAAACGGCCAAGGGGCCGATGCGCTTGGATTTCAGGCTCTGGTCAGGACTTGAGGGTGGAGGAGTTCCGATAGAAAATGAATTTAAACTGGAAATGGCCGCGATCGGCTGGCTGGATCGCCGGGTAGATAATCTATATTACACCCTATTAGCTGCTTATGAAGTGATAAAAGAAACAAGTGAGTCGGACTCTGCCTATACCATTTTGAAAAAGTTGATTTCGGATGCCCTTCATTTGATTAATTGGACCGAGCCAGGCAGCCCGGAATTTTATCAGTCCTGTTATGCGGTGGAGGAAAGCCTTACAGAGGCGATTCAGTCCTTCACCAAAACATCAGACATCACCATTCACACTGTCGGCCATACCCATATTGATGTGGCTTGGCTTTGGCGGTTAAAAAATACACGGGAGAAGTCTGCTCGTTCTTTTTCAACGGTCTTGCATTTAATGAAGCAATTCCCTGAATATTTATTCTTGCAAACACAGCCTCAGCTCTATGACTATATCAAAACGGATTATCCTGAGATTTACGCTCAAATTAAGGAAAGAGTGGCAGAAGGCAAATGGGAAGCTGGCGGAGCGATGTGGCTTGAGTCGGACTGCAATATTCCGAGCGGCGAATCGCTTGTCCGCCAAATCCTGCACGGGAAGAACTTTTTTAAAGAAGAGTTTGGCGTCGATTGCGAGTACCTATGGCTTCCGGATGTGTTCGGCTACAGCTGGGCGCTGCCGCAGATCTTAACAAAATCGGGCATCAAAACAATGATGACGACCAAAATCAGCTGGAATCAGTATAACCGGATGCCGCATGATACCTTTTACTGGAAAGGTATCGATGGTTCCGAGATTTTAACGCATTTTATTACGACGCCGGAGCCATGGAATTCTCCGGACTCTTGGTTCTATACGTATAATGGCTATATTACCGCGAAAACGGTGAATGGCGCTTGGAAGGGCTACCGTGATAAGGAGTTATCGAAAGATTTGCTTCTTTCCTATGGATATGGTGATGGCGGCGGCGGTGTCAATCGGCATATGCTTGAAATGCGCCGCAGATTTGATGCGCTGCCAGGGATGCCGAAGGTAAAAACGTCGACAGCCGGGGAATTTTTTAACAAGCTTCACGAAAATGTTTCCGGATCGGATGGCTATATTCATAAATGGGATGGCGAGCTTTACCTCGAGTACCACCGGGGCACCTATACAAGCCAGGCGTTTATGAAGCAGATGAATCGAAAATTGGAGCTGCTATACCGGCGGGCTGAATTCCTCACTTCATGGCTTTCTGAAAACGGCCAATGGATGGGAGATGACGAGCTGAAAAATGGCTGGAAAATTATTTTGCGCAACCAATTCCATGATATTATTCCTGGTTCCTCCATCCATGAAGTGTATGAGGATGCCAAAGAAGAATACAAGGAAGCGCACGAGCTAGTCCGAAACGTGGAATCCCGCATCATTGAACACGGAGTCGAACAGGATGACCGCTCTGTCGTACTCTTTCATGCGACCCACCACCAAGGTAAGAAAAATGTGGCGGTCCAGCAATTTGCCGATTTTGCCGGAGGTGTTTGGAAAAACAGCAAGGGAGAAATCTTACCCCATCAAAAACGGGATAACGGCTGGCTGATTGAGGTCGACAACCTTCCATCCTTTGGGGCCAAGACGTTATATTTTGAGCCGGCGGCAGCCGTTCGGGAAACGAAAGCGAATTTCAGCTATCAGGACCGGAAACTGGAAACGCCGTATTACCTTGTTGAATGGAATGAATTTGGCCAAATGACGTCCCTCTTTGATAAGGAAGCAGGACGAGAGGTTCTCGCGGGGAATCAAAAGGGGAATATCCTGCAAATTTTCGAAGATAAGCCGCTTGCCCATGATGCTTGGGATATCGATCTCTTTTATCAAGAAAAAATGGAAGAAATCCGTGATTTAGTCAGATTTGAAGTCGTGGAAAATGGAGAATTGACGTTTACGATTCTTGCCAAGTGGACGTATCACCATTCTGAAATCTCCCAGCGGATTGTTTTTTATCAAAATGACCGCCGCATTGATTTTGAAACAACGGTAGACTGGCATGAAAAGAGAAAACTGCTGAAGGCCGCTTTCCCAGTGGATATCCGCACCACTGAGGCCACGTATGATATTCAATATGGAAATGTGAAGCGCCCGACTCATTGGAATACAAGCTGGGATATGGCCAAATTTGAAACAGTCGGCCATCAGTGGGCCGATCTGTCAGAGCCGGACTATGGGGTAAGCTTACTGAACGATTCCAAATATGGCTACGACATTAAAGAAAATATCATGCGGATCACCTTATTAAAATCAGCGATTCATCCTGATCCACAAGCAGATCAAGGAACCCATTCGTTCGTTTATTCGCTTTACCCGCATATCGGGGAATGGCGCAAAGCGAAGACGGTAGAGACAGCGTGGGATTTGAACGATCCTGTTGTGGCTTTCGAAGGGAAATGGGCAAAGGAAGAGTCTTTCCTCGAAATGGATTCGGATCATGTTTGGATTGATTCCATTAAACCAGCTTATGATGGCAATGGGATCATTATCCGCCTTCATGAATATGAAGGACGCAGGGGCAAGGTTTCTCTCGATGTTCTAAAAGGCATCACCTCATGGGTGGAGACGAATTTAATGGAAGAACCTATCGGAGTTGAATCTGCATCGCCGATTGAGGTTGAAATCAAACCGTATGAGATTAAGACTTTTCGAGTTTTATAGGTTTGGAAATCCGAGAGCAGGATGTTATAACGGTTTCTTCTATGTAACGGGCTCTAATTGTCAATGACTGTTTAAGGAGGTGTCTTATGAGGTTAAAGAAAATTCTGAATAATAATGCTGTATTAGTAACCGATTGCGATGGAGAGAAGGTCGCGTTTGGGGCTGGAATTTCGTATGGAAAGAAGAAAAATGATCTGATTCATTTTCAGAAGGTTGAAAAGCTGTTTGTATTGAAGGAAAATGAAAAGCTGCAACAACTCTTGAGTCGTATTCCAGAAGAACACTTTATTATTTCAGAAGAGATTATCTCCTATGCAGAACAATACCTTGGCACCAAACTGAGTGAGCACATTCATATCTCCTTAACTGATCATGTGTCATATACAATCGATCGCATAAAGCAAGGCATTCATTTAAAAAACGAATTATTAAATGAAATAAAAATCTTATATTGCAAAGAATATGAAATTGGTCTTTGGGCAATAAACCGAATTAAGGAAAAGTGTAATATTGAAGTGACCGTTGATGAAGCCGCTTATATAGCTCTCCATATCCATACAATGAGACTTCAAGAAGACGAGTAATATTCATTCCACTCAATAATTTATATATATTTCCTTATTTTTGAAAAATAGGATTTTTGACCCTATGAACCTTATACACTATTGTCTATAATGCCCCATATAGGGCTAATAACGATTTCGCATGTTACTGACACGATCAGGCAGGGCGACGCTTTGTAAGGAGGACTTCCTCCTTGCTTGGTGTTGTCCTGCTTTTTTTTGTCGAAGCGATGGAAGCGGTTACTAATAAACCGGAACATCTTGAAATACGAGATTCGTCCCTAAGAATTCAAAATGATAGAAGAAGAGGTGGCAAAGGTGGCAAAAAGTAAAGCATTCAAGGCGGTTGTTTCAGCCTGTTTGGTATCAGGGTTATTGGTTCCGCTGAATATTCCAGCAGCAGGGAAAGCAAAGGCAAGTGAAACCTACGAAATGACTGTATCCCCCATACCGAAATCGTTAGAACAAACAGACAAAGGTTTCCCACTGAATCCAAAAGTAGGATTGGTTACTGAAAAAGGAACCGATCCTGCGGCGATTGCTGAATTGAAGCAAGCCCTAAAGGAGGCAGGTGTTACCACCATTCTGGAGAGTGATATCAAGACCCCTAAGCTCCAGGCACCCGTCATCATTTGGCTAGGGGAATTCTCCGACCCGGACGAGCTGAAAACCATTCAGCAGCACACTGGCCTCTCGGATTTGGAAATGACAAAAAAGGAGGGGTATATTGTCGCCACCAAGCAGGGCACAAAGGATAAAAAGCATATCGTTATTTCCGGACATGATGACGCAGGGACGTATTACGGGACCCAAACCTTCGAACAAATCATGGTCGAACGGAAAGGAACTGATTGGATTCCTGAGGTGGAAATTAAGGACTGGCCTACGATGCCGATCAGGGGCTCAATTGAAGGCTTTTATGGTGCGCCATGGTCACACGAGGATCGCTTGCGTCAGATCGCATTTTACGGTGAGCATAAGATGAACAGCTATATTTATGCTCCGAAGGATGACCCTTACCACCGGGAAAAATGGAAAGAGCCGTATCCTGCGGATAAGATAGCGGAGCTTGCCGAACTTGTACGGACCGCACAAGAAAACCATGTCACCTTTACATTCGCAATTTCGCCGGGGAATACAATCACCTATTCCAGTGATTCGGACCTGAAGGCATTGATCCAAAAGGCCCAAGCCATGTGGGATATCGGCGTGAGATCGTTTGCCTTATACCTTGATGATATTGACCCGAGCCTCCATTCCCCTGAAGACAGGGCGATGTTTGGCGGAGATCCGAACCCGCCGGCAGCGGCACAGGCGTATCTATTAAATCGATTTAACGAAGAATTTATTAAAAAACACAACGGTGCGGAGCGCTTAATCACGGTGCCGACAGACTATTATCAGGCGGGAACCACTCCTTACCGTGAACGTTTTGCTGACCTGGTTCAGTCTGATATTATTGTTCAATGGACAGGAATTGGTGTCGTTGCTCCTACGATTACGTCACAGGATGCCGATAAAATTCATGGCATATTTAAACACGATTTATTGATTTGGGATAACTACCCGGTGAATGACTTTGATCGAAATCGCTTGTTCCTGGCGCCGCTGACCGGACGGGATTCGAATTTAACGCCTGAACATGGTGTGGTTGGCTTAACGGCTAATCCAATGAATGAGGCAGAAGCTTCAAAAATTCCACTGTTTACCGTTGCCGATTATACGTGGAACCCTGAAGCCTATGACCCGAATGATTCGCTGAAGCGAAGTCTGAAGGAATTTGCCGGAGCAGCCTATGAACCTCTAAAACTCTTTGTGGAAGCCTCGTATGCTACGAGTCTCAATAACAACCGGGAGCCGGTTTCGGAAAGAGTAAAGCCGCTAATCGAGCAATTTTGGCTGGCAGAGGAAGCAAAGGACAGTCAGGCAGTTTCCGTGGCTGGCAAAGCCTTGGTACAGGAATTTGGCAAGTTGGAGCAGGCTGCTAGGCAGCTGCGGGAGCAGGTGGATAATCCGAACTTCTTGAAGGAGGTCGCCGGGTATTTAAATAAGCTGGCGCTATACGGACAAGCTGGTGAGGCGGCTGTTAACATGGTGCTGGCAGAGCAGAGTGGGGATACGGCTAAGGCTGCTGCAAATCGCTTGGTGCTTCAGCAATCGATGACATCGATAAATGAAATCCCGCAGAAGCTGAGTATCGGTGTGGTTCCGACCTTCCTAGAGCGGGCACTTAACGGGAAAAATATAGCGGAAGGGAAAAAAGCTGACGCTTCTTCAAGTGAGGTCAGTTGGCTGACGCCAGACCTTGCCGTAGACGGGAACAACAATACTAGATGGGCATCCTTGTACACTGATAATCAATGGCTCAGCGTCGATCTCGGACAAGTTTATTCCATTGATAAAGTGAAATTAAACTGGGAAGCTGCCTATGGAAAACAATATAAAATCCAAGTGTCAAAGGACGGAAGTCAGTGGACAGATGTTTACACAGAGTTAAACAGCAACGGAGGAACCGATGAAATTCAGTTCCCTTCCGTCGAAGCTCGATACGTTAAAATGCAGGGCATCAAACGTTCAGGTGGCTGGGGCTACTCTCTGTACGAATTCAGTGTCTATGCATCACAAAACTAAGATATGGCAACGTAGGGGACGGTTCAAGAACCGTCCTTGCTGGAAGCGATTTGAGGAGGATAAACAGAATGTCTTTTTTCAAACATGGAAAACAGGTGTTAGCGGCCTGTGTTACGCTCGGGCTGTGTACTTTGCCGCCGCTTCAATATGGAACCGGACAGGCATCGGCGGCAAGCAGAGGAGCCCTTGCCCTGAATCCAACACCGCAGGAGCTAAAATTAGCGGATAAAGGGTTTCCGCTGACACCAAATGTCGGAATTGTGGTAGATAAGAAAACGGATGAACAGGCCATCAACGAAGTTGTGGAAGCATTGGAAGTTGCAGACGTAAAACAGATTGTCCGTATTCATGCCGGGGAGAAAGTGACAACCCCTGTTACCATCTGGATTGGCGGGCCTTCAGAAAATAAGGATTCAGCCGCTGTCTTGGATCAAATGGAAGTGGAAGGACCTGAATCATTAAAGGATGAGGGATATGTACTGGTATCCCAGCAAAAAGGAAAGAAACAGATTGTTCTTGCCGGGAAGGACAAGGCGGGAACGTATTATGCAGCCAAAACTTTCAAACACTTGATTCAAAAGAAGGAAGGAAGAGATTGGATTCCCGAGGCAGAAATTCATGACTGGCCGGAAATGCCGATTCGTGGCTCGATCGAAGGGTTCTATGGCCCGCCATGGACTCATGAGGACAGAATCTCCCAGCTGGAATTTTACGGAGAAAATAAACTGAATACGTATATTTACGCTCCGAAAGATGATCCTTATCATCGCGAGAACTGGCGTGATCCCTACCCGGAGGCAGAATTAGCGGAAATTACCGAGCTTATTGATAAGGCCAAAGAGAATCATGTGAAATTCACCTTCTCACTGTCTCCTGGTCAATCCATCTGCTATTCTGGTGATCAAGATTTCGCATTGTTAAAAAAGAAGATGGAAACGATGTGGGACTTGGGTGTCCGCTCCTATGCGATTTTCCTAGATGATATAGCTTTGAACTTAAACTGCCAGGAAGATCGGGAAAAATTTGCAGGAGATGCGAATCCGGTTGCGGCTGCACATGCTTATCTGTTAAACCGTTTTACAGAAGAATTTATCCATACCCATGAGGGGGCCGAGCGGTTGATTACCGTTCCAACGGATTATTCCGGAAACGGGCCATCTCCTTACCGTGAACGATTTGCTGAACTACTCGACAAGGATACGGTTGTTATGTGGACAGGTCAAAAGGTTGTGTCAGAGCAGGTCGCTGCCAAAGAAGCGGATGAGGTTCACGGAGTATTTAAACACGAAATGTTATTATGGGACAATTACCCAGTAAACGACTATGACCGGAATAGCTTGTTCCTCGGTCCCATAGTAGGACGCGATGCTGATTTATCCAAGCATGGAGTTGCCGGGTTAACGGCAAATCCAATGAACGAAGCCGAAGCTTCCAAAATACCTTTGTACACGATTGCGGATTATACATGGAACCCGGCGGCCTATGACCCAATCGATTCATGGAAGCGCAGTATTCAATCCTTTGGTGGAGAAGCTGCAGAAACGTTAAAAACCGTCGGGGAAAATATGTATTCTTCACCGATTAATACGACAGAGTCCCTTACCTTAAAGCCATTGATCGATGCGTTCTGGAAGGCGTATGCGGCAGGGGATGCTAATCAGGCAGCAGACCAATTAATTGCTGAATTTAAAAAGTTACAACAGGCTCCGGCTAAACTTCAGCAGGAAATGGACAATAAAAAGTTCCTTCAGGAAATTGAGCCTTATTTGGAAAAATTAACTATCTATGGCAAGGCGGGAGAAACGGCTGTTCAATATGTGATGGCAGAGAAAAATGGCCAGACCGACCAGGCTGCTGCCTATAGGGAACAGCTGATTACCTTGTTCAATCAATCCGAGCAGATCCCTCAAAAGGTGGGGCAAGGTGTCATCAAACCATTCTTAGTTAAAAGTGCCTTAGTGGTACCGCCATTAGAACTTACGCTGCAGCCGGTCATTGATCAGTTCTGGAAAGCGTATGATGGCGAGGGTGGCAGCCAAGAAGCCGAGCAGTTAATTACTGAATTTAAAGAGCTGCAGCAAATTCCAGAAACTATTCGAAAAGCCATTGATAATGAAGCCTTTTTAACTGCCATTGATCCTTACCTCCAGAATCTTACCGTCTATGGTGAAGCTGGGGAAGTTGCTGTTCACTATTTAATGGCTGACAAAAACGGACAGGCCGATGAAGCTAATTCGTATAAAGTTACCTTAAAAACCTTAATGATGCAGGCGTATCAACAACCGCAAGAAATTGGAAGAGAGGTTATTAAGCCGTTCTTAATCGATAGCATGTGGAGAGACCTTGACGTGGTCGATTATCGAATGTTAGATGGGGTAAATAAATCCCGTGGAGCTGGCCAGCTGATTCAGTATACGCCTGTCTATGGAGAGACGACCCGAACAAACCAATGGGGATATGAAATCACTGTAGAAGATGGGAAAGTGGTTAAAAGAGGTGGGAATAATTCTGCCATTCCGAAAAACGGATATGTCCTAAGCATTCACGCAAATGACTGGCTGCGAGACAATACCACGATCGGAACATCCATTCAAATCGAAAACGGTGTCGTTTTGGTTATATCCCCAGAAAAGACAAACTAAGACTTTTCGAGTTTTATAGGACAAAACTGAACCGACTGGGCCACTCCAGTCGGTTATTCTCTTTTGTTGACTTTTTTCGCCTAATAGGTTGTAAGATTCTAAGATTTTTGCACTTAATCCCAAATTAGTCAACTATAATTAGCTCGCTTTTCCCTTTAAAATAAAGGTATGGAAGTGCTTACATAACATTCGGGGGGGGAGGAGAAATATGAAAAGGATATTAAGCGATCTCTATAAAAATCGAGTTTGGCTGTTTATGGTGTTACCAGGAACAATTTGGCTGCTTCTATTTTCGTATTTGCCGATGTTTGGACAGGTATTGGCCTTTAAAAAGTTCCGAATTGATCCCGATGGATTTTTTGCCAGCGTCATGAATAGTGAATGGGTTGGCTTTGACAACTTCAAATATTTATTCAGTACAAATGATGCATGGATCATTACCAGAAATACCATCCTCTACAATCTTGTCTTTATCGTATTAGGGCTGGTAACGGCGGTTGCAACAGCCGTCTTGCTCAGTGAGTTAATCAATAAGAGGCTATCTAAGGTTTACCAAACTTCTATCTTGTTCCCGCATTTTATTTCATGGGTTATCGGCAGTTACTTTGTCTTCACTTTCTTAAGTACGGAACACGGTTTGTTAAATCATATTCTTGGCTGGTTCCATATCGACCCTATTTCGTGGTATAGCGAATCGAAATATTGGCCATTTATTCTCGTATTCATGAGCATGTGGAAAGGCGTTGGTTACGGCAGTATCGTTTACTTAGCCTCCATCGTCGGAATTGACCGGACGTATTATGAGGCAGCGATGATTGATGGCGCCTCAAAATGGAAGCAGATTAAACATGTTACCCTGCCAATGCTTAAGCCATTAATGATTATCCTGACCATCATGAATATTGGCCGGATATTCAACTCGGATTTCGGATTGTTTTATCAAGTGCCAAGAGATTCGGGAGCTCTATATGGAGTCACAAATGTAATTGACACATTCGTCTACCGTGGTCTTATGAATCTGGGGGATATCGGCATGAGTACGGCAGCAGGTCTTTATCAGTCAGCTGTTGGATTTACCCTCGTTATCATTACCAACTACATTGTCCGCAAAGTGGATGAGGAAAGTGCCTTGTTTTAAGGTCCATTTCTTGACGAAAGGAGGAAAAGTCGCCCGGCGGCTAATGATATGCCAAAATTAGAACAAACCCAATCAACGCTTCTTATTCAAAAACCAGTAGAAGAAATAAAAGAGGGGAAGGTTAAGATCACCAGGAAGAAGTACCGGGACCCTCAACATATGCATCCGGCTGCCAATGCCATTATTAGTGTGCTGCTTGGGATTCTCGCATTTACGTGTATTTTTCCGTTTATCTATGTCATAATCATTTCGTTTACAAGTGAGGAAAGTATCGTCAGGAACGGTTTTCAATTAATCCCGAAGGAATGGAGCTTGGATGCTTATCATTATCTCTGGGGTATGAAGGATTCCTTTTTCCGCTCCTATGGTGTCACGATTTTTATTACGATTATCGGTACCATGATTAGTGTGTTCATGATTACCTTTTATGCCTACGCGATTTCAAGACCGCAATTTAAGTATCGAAAATTTTTCACATTCTTGGCATTCTTTACGATGCTTTTCAGCGGCGGACTGGTGCCGACTTACATCGTTGTCACCCAGTTCCTGCATTTGAAAAATTCCGTTTGGGCACTGATCCTGCCCCTTGCGATGAATGCTTTTTACATTATCATCATGAGAACCTTTTTCCTAAAGTCTGTTTCTGAATCGATTTTGGAATCGGCTAGAATCGATGGGGCAAGCGAATGGAGAATCTTCTTCCAAATCATCTTCCCGCTTTCCTTACCGGGAATTGCCACAATCGCTTTGTTTAGTACACTGGGTTATTGGAATGACTGGTTTACAGCCTTGCTTTATATTGATAACCCTAATCTGGTGCCGCTTCAAGCTTTACTCATGAAAATAGAGGCAAATCTTGAATTTATGAGAAAAAATATGGATGTCGCCATGATGCAGACAAGTTTATTTGATACCATCCCGCAAGAATCGGCCAAAATGGCCATGGTTGTAATCGCCACCTTGCCAATTGCAGTCTCCTATCCGTTTTTCCAAAAGTACTTTATTAGCGGACTGACGATTGGCGGCGTTAAAGAATAATCAATAGAAAGAGGAGAAGAGGAATGAAGAAAAAGAAGTTAGGCATTATTCTCGCATCCGTTCTGGCAGCGGGTACCCTGCTATCTGCCTGCACCAGCAAAGACAGTTCCACATCCGCAAAAGACGGTAAAAATGGCCAGCCTTATGAAATTAAATGGTACACCATTGGAACTCCGCAAAAAGATACTGAAAAAGTCTTTGCAGAAGTCAACAAGTACACAAAGAAAAAAATCAATGCCACAGTAAAAATGACCCAAATTGACTGGGGTGATTGGGATCAAAAATCACAGGTGATGATCAATTCAGGGGAACCCTTTGATATCATCTTTACGAATGGTACGTCTTACGTTCAAAATGCCCAAAAAGGTGCATTTAAGGACATTGACGGTATGTTAGGAAAAGAAGGCAAAGAGCTTAAAGAGAAACTTAATCCGGCTCTTTTAGAAGGAATTAAGGTTAATGGAAAAATTTATGGTGTTCCGACTAATAAAGAGGCAGCAAGACAATCGGTTTATACCTTTAATAAACGCCTTGTAGACAAATACCACTTTGATCTTTCAAAAGTAAAAACCTTGGAAGACCTTGAGCCGATGCTAAAAACGATTAAAGAGAATGAACCTGGTGTCACTCCAATGGCTACATTCAAGGCCTATCTGCCATACGATTATATCTTTAATAATGAAATGCCATTTGCCTTTGCTATGGAAGGCGATAGAGACCATGTGATTAATCAATTTGAATCTGATTTAACGATGAAAACCTATAAAACTATGCATAAATTTTATAAGGCTGGATTTCTTAAAGAAGATGCAGCGACAAGTAAAGACAGCTGGCCAATGGATGTAGAAAATTGGTTTGTCCGCATGGGTGATTCTCAGCCATATGCTGATTTATTATGGTCTCGCGCGGCTAAGTATGATGTTGTTTCCGTTCCGGCTGAAGATCCGATTACCATTAATGATTCTGTATCCGGTTCCATTCAGGCCATCTCAGCCACTTCCAAGAATCCTGAGAAAGCAATGGAATTCCTGACACTGCTTAACACTGACCCATACCTCCGTAACCTTGTTGACAAAGGTATCGAAGGCGTTCATTACGAAAAAAATGACGATGGAACGATTAAAGACCTTCCAGCACGTATCGATCGTTATAATGTTCCATCTTATTCACTTGGAAATTTCTTTGTTTTGGATTTGTATGAAAATGATCCTAAAGATAAATGGGATAAATTTGAAGAGTTTAACAAATCGGCCAAAACAGCCCCAACCCTTGGTTTCCATTTTAACAGCGACTCAGTAAGATCTGAGCTTGCAGCGATTACGAATATTTCAAAAGAATTCTATCCGGCATTGGCAACAGGTTCTGTTGACCCTGAAGAGTACTTGCCAAAATATAATAAGAAGTTAAAAGAAGCTGGAATTGACAAAGTCTTAAAAGAAATTCAGAAGCAATTTGACGAATGGAAGAGCAAGCAAAAATAATAACAAAAAGTCAAGCTGGGTGGAAAATCTCAGCTTGATTTTATTTAAACCATGCAGGGTGTTGCGGATTCGTATCCAGTGGTAGACTAGAAAAAACAATAAGTATAGTTTGAGGACATCAAAATGGGATTAAGAAGAAAAGGACGTTTTACTCAAAAAATATTTAATAAACTATTCTTGGCATCATCTATCACTATTATTTTAACCATCATTGTTTTAATCGTTACGATTACGAACTATTACTCCGAAGTTATTATTCAAAAAGAAGTGAACGTCAATACAAGAACGATGGAACGAGTGGAGGATTATTTTTCCGCTAAAGATGCAGATATTAATCGATCCAAAAGGGATTTTTATGTTAAAGGGGATGTCATTGACGATATTTCCTTTGCCCTTCAAAACGGGTATGCGAAATATTTGGAATACCGTCTCGATAAATTTTCGGAGGGCAAATCATTTGTACCGAATAATATTGATACGTATTTCAATGCCTATTTCGGTCAGGATAGCGATATTAATGCGATTAGTTTACGTTCGTTGGAAACCCCTTCTGTAGAATACCTGCTCATTTATCAAAATTTACGATGGAATAAAAGCATCATCGGTCATTCCATGGATGTAGCCAGCCCCCTTCTTTCAGAAGGGATTCCTAGGTTTGGCGGGGATGGTATTCCAAGAGTCAGGCAACTAACAGATACCTTTACCAAAAAGATTGTCGTAAACAATCCAGTGACCTTGAAAAAAATAGGTGAGATTACCATTTTTTACTCTACTAATCGTCTAGACAAAATGGTCAAAAAGCGCGATGGAGTACCTTCTTCCTTTTTTATAAAGGATGCTGAGGGCAAAATCATCTATTCCGTAAATAAGGGTGATGTTCCCTTAGATATGATCAAACAGATAGAGCCTGAAACAAATGAGAAAAAAATAAAGTGGCAGAAAGACCATTTTTATATTAGTACCATTGCGAACCAGGGGGATTATACGTATGTCAGTGTTATTCCCGATAGAGGGTGGCAAAAGCTAACGATTGTCAGGGGAACCATGTGGGGAGTTATTATATTCTTCATCATTATTTCCATTTTAATTTCCTATTCCTTTACTCGAAATTATTCAAGGCGTATTAATAAAATTGTTTCGATTATTCGGCAGGTTGAGAATGGAAATCTGGATGCCAGGATACCAGAATCCAAACATGAAGATGAATTATCAAGGATTGCTGTCAATATCAATTCGATGTTAGATGAATTGAATAATTATATTGAACAATTTTACCTGTTAAATTTAAAGCAGCAGGAAGCGGAATTGAAAGCGCTTCAGGCTCAAATCGATCCTCATTTTTTATTTAATACGTTAGAGGCAATACGGATGGTAGCTGTCGTAGAGGGTTCAAAAACTTCTAGTAAAATGATTTTCCATTTATCAAAGCTATTCCGTTACTCGTTAGAGTCAAAAGACACGGTGCCTTTATATACAGAAATTGAATATGTAAATCAGTATTTAAAATTAATGCAATTTAAATTCCCAAACAAACTACAGGTTGATATTCATATTCCTAGTGACGTGGAGCAAACCCCTTTGCAAAAGCTCATTTTGCAGCCGATCATTGAAAATTATTTTGTTCATGGTTTTAGAAAGGACCGTTCTGACAATGAGTTACACATTCGTGCCACTCAGCTTGGGGAAACGTTGGAAATCACTGTGGAGGATAATGGTAAGGGGATAACGGAGGAGGATCTTGCGATGATTGTCCAGCATCTTAATTGTGAAGAGGGAGATGAAATGGATTCAATTGGATTAAGAAATATCCATCAACGTTTAAAACTGAAATATGGAGACACATTCGGCATTTCTGTGAAAAGTATCAAAGATAAAGGAACAATTGTTACCCTTTCTATTCCAGTAAGAGGGAACAGCCATGTATAAGGTGCTTCTTGTCGATGACGAGCCGTTAATTACGATAGGCCTTCAAGCCCTCCTGGATTGGGAGGACTATGGGTTTGAAATTGTGTCGCGTGCCGAGAGCGGGGAAGAGGCTCTTGCTTATCTTAAAGAACATCCAGTCGACCTCCTTGTTACAGATATATTAATGGGAGAAATGTCCGGTTTAGATTTAATTGAGGAAGCGAAAAAAATCCAGCCGAAGTTGAAATGTATTATTTTAACTGGTTACCAAGAATTCGAGTACATTAAGCAAGGTCTGTTATTAGGGATCGAAAACTATCTAGTCAAACCAGTGGATGAGGACGAGCTATTAACGACCATTCAAAATGTAGGCCGGAAAATGAATGCAGTGTCGGGAGGCAATCAGGCACAGGAACCGTCAACCCTATTGGATAATACCTTATGGCGGTTTTTAAATGGCGAGATTGAGAAGAACGACTGTCTGGAAAGATTGTCATTATACGATATCCAGTTTGCTCAGCCGTATTATGCTGTTTCTATTTTAAGCTTTGAAAACTATTACAGGGTTGAGAGTTTAAAGGAAATCAGAAGCTTTATTGAGGAACATTTTGCTGCCGTCTGTTTATTTAGTCCAAATCAAGACCTGGTCATTATTTTAGGGGGCGAACAGGAAGAGGAATTGTATCGAGATAACCAAGGCCTGGTAGAGCAGCTAAAAGATGAAAAAAGCGGAGCCGGATTATTCTATTTAGCGATGGGAAAACCGGTAAAAACAATAGCCGAATTAGAAGAAAGTTATATGAGGGCAAGGGAGTATAGCTTATTGCAGCTATATTCATGCCCAAATGTTCTTCTTTCCGAACCTTTGACGATTGATAAGCATGAAGAATTAAAAAAACAGCAAGAATTTAAAGAAACGATTGTCAAGCAGCTATTGAAAGTGGAGGGAGAGGTTTTACAACGGATTGATTCCTTTTTTCAGGATCTCACCAGGAATTCCAGCTTTATCTCCCCGCCAGCTGCCAGAAAATATATCTTTGATTTACTTTCTTATATCCATTATTCGTTGCAGCCGAACGATCTCTCCTATCATACAGCTGCAATCGAAAGAATAGCGTATAGCTCTGATATTGACGAGATGAAAGTCATTTTGAAGGAATATTGCCAGGAATTAATTTTTTCGATCCACAAACAAGCCAATAATCGCAGTCCGATTGTCCAAAATGTCCTTGATTATATCCATGCCCACTATGATGATGGGATTTCGTTAAAGACATTAGGCCAGCAGTTTCATGTAAATGCCATCTATTTGGGACAATTATTTCAAAAAGAAGTAGGGGCGGTTTTTTCAGAATACCTAAACCGATACCGATTGGAAAAGGCAAAGGAACTCCTCAAAACCACCCATTACCGTGCAGGTGAAATTGGCAAAAAGGTCGGGTATTCGGATACGGCTTATTTCTATAAACAGTTCAAAAAAAGTGTGGGAACCACACCAAGTGAATGGAGAAAAATTAAATAAAAAGATGGAGATGAACAATGGATATTAGTAGTTTGCATGAACATAACCTTACCTATCGTTTCCCAAAAAACTTTTGGTGGGGAAGTGCCGCATCAGGCCCGCAAACGGAAGGCGCAGCGCTGATGGACGGAAGAAAGCAAAGTATCTGGGATTATTGGTACAGCACGGAGCCTGCTTGTTTTCATAATGGGGTTGGCCCGGAACACACATCGGATTTCTATCATCGGTTTAAAGAAGATATCCAGCTGATGAAAGAAACGGGCCATAACTCCTTTCGGACCTCGATTCAATGGTCACGTTTGATTCCGGATGGAACCGGTAAAGTAAATGAGAAGGCCGTTGCCTTTTACAACCAGGTCATCGATGAATTGATTGCTCATGACATCGAACCATTTATGAATTTATACCATTTTGATATGCCGATGTGCATGCAGGAAAAAGGCGGCTGGGAAAACCGGGAAGTCATCGATGCCTATGTGAATTATGCGGAGACCTGCTTTCGCTTATTCGGCGGACGTGTAAAATATTGGTTTACCTTTAACGAACCGATCGTCCCGGTTGAGGCCGGGTATTTATATAATTGGCATTATCCTAATGTGACAGATTTCAAGCGGGGTGCAACGGTTGCCCACCATACTATTGTGGCCCATGCGAAGGCAGTGGAAGCTTTTAAAAAATTAAAGATTGACGGGAAAATTGGCATTATCCTGAATCTCACCCCATCTTATCCACGGAGTCAGGATGCCGAAGATGTAAAGGCTGCCCATATTGCTGATTTATTCTTTAACCGCAGCTTCCTTGATCCGGTCACAAAAGGCGAATATCCTCGTGGCTTGGTTGATATTTTAAAAGAGAGTGACCTGCTTCCACCTGTGGAGGCCGGTGATTTAGAAGTGATCAAAAACAATACGATTGATCTTTTAGGCGTGAATTACTACCAGCCGCGCCGTGTTAAAGCGAAAGAGCAGCCTGAGCCGGAGAATGCTCCGTTTATGCCGGAACATCTCTTTGATCCGTATATCATGCCAGGACGGAAAATCAATCCGCACCGAGGCTGGGAAATCTGCGAGGAGGTTATCTATGATATTATGATTGACCTCCGTGACAACTATAGTAATCTGCCATTCTTTATTTCGGAAAATGGAATGGGTGTTGAAGGGGAAGAAAAGTTCCGTCATGCAGAAGGGTTTATTGAGGATGATTATCGGATTGAATTTATCCAGGAACACTTGAAATGGGTGCATAAAGCCCTTGAAGAGGGAGCGAATTGCTTGGGATATCACCTATGGACCTTCATGGATAACTGGTCATGGACGAACGCTTATAAGAACAGATATGGATTAGTGGAAGTAAATTTAAAGAACCAGTTAACACGAACGGTTAAAAAATCAGGGAAATGGTATAAACAGTTGTCCGAAAACAATGGGTTTTAACCATGAAATGGGCAGAGGAAGAAAATGATTAATAAGGGTGAGTCGGATGAAAGCGTACATGGTATTCGATATTGGCGGCACCTACATAAAATATGCTGTTATGGATCAAGAAGGAAAGAAATTAGAAAGTGGGAAGTTTCCAACTCCTTTTGATGGATTAGAAAGTTTCTTGCAGAAACTTAGCCAAGTTACAAAAGAATATTCGAATTCATTTGAACTGCAAGGCATTGCTTTAAGTTCACCCGGTGCTGTAGATGTTAATACGGGGTTTATTGGCGGTGCAAGTGCGATTCCGTATATACATGGAGTTTATATGACTGACCTTATAAAGGAACGAACGGGTCTTGTCGTTTCGATCGAAAATGATGCCAATTGCGCCGCTTTGGCGGAAGGATGGTTAGGTGCAGCTAAAGGAACGGAATACTATATTTGTATTGTCATAGGTACCGGAATTGGCGGCAGTATCGTTATGAACCAATCGATCTTACGCGGGGCTACGCTTCACGGCGGGGAGTTCGGTTACATGATTATGGGAGCACAGTCTAAAAATCCGCTTGATCAAACCTGGAGTAAGACTGCTTCGACCCATGCTTTAGTGGAGGAGGTTGCCAGGAGAAAGTCACTGGCAAAAGGAACGTTGAACGGTGAAGAAGTATTTCGTATGGCGGATGAAGGTGACACGATTGCCAAAGAGAGTATTGCAGAATTTTATAAACGGCTCGCCATCGGAATTTATAATTTAAAATATGCCTTGGACCCGCAAAAAATCCTCATTGGCGGCGGAATTAGCAAGCGGCAGGAAGTGATTGACGGGATCAATCGTGAATTGAAGAGGTTAAGGGACGACATTTCAACGTTACAAATAGAAGTGCAAGCCTGTCAATTTGATAATGATGCAAACCTAATCGGGGCATTGTTTCATTTCCTGAAGGGCGCAGGCCGGTTTAATGAATAATAGATTAGGAGGAGCTGCGAATGCTTGGTGGAATTGAAGCTGGCGGGACAAAATTTGTTTGTGCCGTTGGAGACGAAAAGGGAACGATTGTTGACCGAATTCAAATCCCTACAACTACCCCGGATGAAACGATTCCGAAGGTCATTGAATTTTTTAAAAAATACCCGATCGAAGCGATTGGAATTGGGTCGTTTGGTCCGATTGATGTTATCCGGGAAAGTCCGACATACGGGCACATCACGTCTACCCCAAAACCAGGATGGAAGGATTATCCGTTTGTGCAGGGGTTTGAGGATGAATTTGGGGTTCCCATCGGATTTAATACGGATGTGAATGCCGCCGCGTTAGGCGAGGCGACTTTTGGTGCAGCTAAAGGACTGGATAGCTGCTTGTATATAACGGTTGGAACAGGAATTGGCGCAGGAGCACTCGTTCAGGGGCAGATGCTTGAAGGGCATTCTCATCCGGAAATGGGGCATATTTTGGTTAGGCGTCATCCGGAGGATCCCTATAAGGGGCGGTGCCCGTACCACGGTGATTGTCTGGAAGGATTGGCGGCCGGCCCGGCCATTGAAGAGCGCTGGGGACAAAAGGGCATTGAGTTAGTCGACAGAAATGAAGTATGGGAATTAGAAGGCTACTATATCGCCCAGGCCCTGATGCAATATATGTTGATTCTTTCGCCGAAAAAGATTATCCTGGGCGGCGGCGTGATGAACCAGAAACAGATATTCCCTTCTATCTTTCAGCATTTGAAGGAGTCTCTGCGTGAGTATGTTTCCCTGCCGGAGCCGTCAGAATATATTGTAAGCCCTGGTTTAGGCAATGATGCCGGGATTACAGGGGCGCTTTTGCTTGCCCATCAGGCATTGACTGAAAGCCATAAACGACATTAATAGAAGAAACGTGCCACTCGGAAGGGTGGTACGTTTTTTTTGTGGGCAGAAGACTTTAATTTAACCAATGAATCTATGTTTTTGCCAA
Organism: Neobacillus sp. DZ-9; assembly: GCF_059587065.1. Classification (NCBI taxonomy): domain Bacteria; kingdom Bacillati; phylum Bacillota; class Bacilli; order Caryophanales; family Bacillaceae; genus Neobacillus; species Neobacillus sp. DZ-9. The sequence goes on along the minus strand of NZ_JCAIOL010000011.1, from coordinate 44,980 downwards.
TAGGACGGAAAGGACCGTACTGCTAGAATGGTGTGGAAAGGCTTACATGGATGGTACTAAAGGAGGTGGAGCTTATCGAAAAATTAGACAACCTAATTTAACGATTTTCGAAATATTTCTAACTTAAATCTATATAAATGTAAGGTATGTAAATTTATAGGTTGCATAAGGAGGAAAAAATGTTCGTTTTTAAAAAGTTAAAGTCGTTTTATCTTCCTTTTAAAAAGGATTTTATCTGGTCGCTGCTCTTTATGCTGATTGTTGCAGCGATTACCGTCATCTATCCGGTCATTTTGCAGGTGACCATTGATGATGTCGTGCTTGGGCGCAAATATGACTGGGTGCCGTGGATTGCCTTGGGATTTATCGCGATTATGGGAGTAAAAGCCTTCTCTACTTTCATCCAACATTATTTGGCAGATATGTTCGGCATTAATTCCGTGTATTTGCTCCGAAATGCCCTATACGAAAAGCTGCAGCGGCTATCGTTCAGTTATTACGATAACGCAAAGACAGGGGATCTAATGTCCCGTTTGACCGCGGATGTGGAAGGTTTCCGTTTTTTTGTATCCTTCGGCTTTAGCGAGGTCCTTCGTTTTGTCATTGTCGTGGGCACCAGTCTTTGTGTGATGTTCTATTATTCCGTTTCCCTGACTCTGGTCACGATGATGTCACTGCCTTTTTTAAGTGTGGTGGTTTATAAGTTCGACAGAGCCGTCCATCCGGCGTTCCGCGGGATTCGCGAATCGTTTGGGCGCTTAAATACCATGGTGCAGGAAAATATTAACGGGATCCATACGGTTAAAGCCCTGTCAAAAGAAAAGCAGGAAACGAAGCGCTTTAACTCCTCCAATCAGGAGTACAGGACCAGACAGCTGACTACGGCGGGGGTTTGGTCGAAATATTTTCCGCTGATGGAGCTGATCGGCAATATTTCTGTTGTCGCCTTGCTGGCTTATGGCGGATTCCAAGTGATCAGTGGAGCCTTAAAGCCCGGGGAGCTTGTCGCCTTCTACAGTCTTGTTTGGTATATTATTTGGCCGATTATGAACCTGGGATTCACCATCAATATGTTCTCCCAGGCAAAAGCTTCCGGCGAGAGGCTTCTTGAAGTATTGGAAGCAGATGAAACGATTATGGATGGCGATGACATCAGGAATACCGGCAGAATGGCAGGCAAGGTGAACTTCGATCAGGTCACATTCCACTATCAATCGGAAGAGGCGGCCGCACTAAAGGAGATTACTTTTTCCGCGCCTCCAGGAACAACCATCGGGCTTATTGGTGCAACAGGTTCTGGAAAAACCAGCATGATTCAGCTTCTGTCCCGTTTTTATGAACCGACGGCAGGAAAGATTGTGATTGATGATCGTCCTATTCAGGAATATGGGCTGAAAATGCTGCGTTCGCAAATTGGCGTTGTCTTACAGGAGACCTTTCTGTTTTCATCCACCATCAAGGCAAATATCGCTTATGGAAGGCCGGATGCGGCGATGGAGGAAATTATCGATGCGGCCAAACGGGCACAGGCCCATGATTTTATTATGGAGCTGCCTGATGGATATGAGACGAAGCTAGGAGAACGGGGGATGGGGCTCTCCGGGGGACAAAAACAACGGATTGCGATTGCACGCGCCATCTGCATGAATCCGGCGATTCTCATTTTAGATGATTCCACAAGTGCGGTCGATATGGAAACTGAATTTCATATTCAAAAGGCCCTCCGAGAAGTCATGAAGGGAAGAACGACGTTTATTATTGCCCATCGTATTTCATCGCTTAAGCATGCCGATGAGATTTTGGTGCTGGATCAGGGAAGAATCATCGAACGTGGTACACATGAACAGCTGCTCGCCCATGATGGAGCGTACCGGCGTATCTACAACATTCAATATCAGGATCAGGCAGCGATTATGCAAAAGGCAGGAGGATAAGTGAAATATGGAGGAAAAACGAAAGAAACAACTCATCCTCGAGCGGTTTCATTACTCCCAGGATGAAGTGATGGATAAATCGTTTAACTGGCAACAGATGTGGCGCTTGCTGAAATACTTAAAGCCCTATACAAAAAATTTACTGCCCCTTTCGTTTTTGACTGTGATCATTTCAACAGCCATCCGTTTAATCATTCCGATTTTAATTGGCGTCTATACCCTTGACAAGGCGATTGTTGAAAAGGATACAACCTTATTGCTTCAGCTGATTTTCATCATTTCAGGGTTGTATGTTTTATCCTATTTTGTCAATTTGCTAAGAATCCGCTGGATGAATAAGCTTGGGCAAAATGTCATTTATGATCTGCGGCAGCACTTATTTACACATGTACAGTCCTTATCACACAGGTTCTTCGACCAGCGTTCGGGCGGATCGATTCTTGTGCGGATTATGAATGATATTAATTCCCTGCAGGAGTTGTTTACAAGTGGTGTTATTAATCTATTAACCGATTTTCTCCTATTGCTGTCGGTCATTATTATCTTATTTTCTTTGAATGCAAAATTAACGATTGCGATTATGGTGATTTTGCCGATCATGTTTTTTATCTCCACCAGCCTGCGAAAAAAAATCCGGCTGCAGTGGCAATCGGTTCGGCTCGTCCAGTCGAAGCTCAATTCCCATTTAAATGAAAGCATTCAAGGCATCCGCGTCACGCAGGCCTTTACTCAAGAAAAAGAAAACATTCAATTTTTTAAGGGAGTTAACCAGGAAAACTTTGAAACTTGGAAACAAGCTGTTCATAAAAATGCCATGTTTGGACCGTTTGTCGAGATCACCAATGCTTTGGGGACGGCCATTCTCATCTGGTACGGGGCTTTTCTTGTTTCGGGTGGTGAAAGTACAATCGGGGAATTTGTCTCCTTTGCCTTTTATTTAGGGATGTTCTGGGAGCCGATTTCACGTCTTGGCCAGCTGTATAATCAGCTGCTGATTGGGATGGCTTCCTCGGAACGGATTTTTGAGTTTTTAGATGAAAGGCCGATTGTGGCCGAGGCTTCCAAACCTATGATTCTCTCTTCTATTAAAGGGCAGATTGATTTTGAGGAAGTGGAATTTTCCTATGATGCATCAAGGAAGGCGTTAAATGGTATTTCCTTTTCGATAAAAGCGGGGGAGACGGTTGCGCTTGTCGGCCATACAGGGTCCGGGAAGACGACCATTGCCAACTTGGTCAGCCGCTTCTATGATGCTACCTCAGGTGTTGTCAAAATCGATGGCCATCCTATTCACGAATTGTCGATTGCGGGCCTCCGTTCGCAAATTGGTGTGGTCCTGCAGGACACGTTTATCTTTTCAGGAACGATTATGGAAAATATTCGTTTTGGAAATCCGGAAGCCAGTGACGAGGAAGTGATGGCTGCCGCGAAGGTAGTAGGAGCCGATTCGTTTATTGACCAGCTTGCGAATGGCTATCAAACGGAGGTGGAAGAGCGGGGCAATATCTTGTCGGTGGGTGAGCGCCAGCTCCTTTCCTTCGCGAGGGCCCTTCTCGCTGAGCCGAAAATTCTCATTTTGGATGAAGCCACCGCAAGTATTGACACGGAATCAGAGGTCAAGATTCAAAAGGCATTAAGAACGCTATTAAAAGGAAGAACAGCAATTATGATTGCCCACAGGTTATCGACAATCCGGGAAGCCGACAACATCTTTGTGCTTGATCACGGAAATATCCTGGAGCAGGGAAACCATGAAACTCTCATGGCTAAACAAGGAGTCTATTTTGAATTAGTGAAAGCCCAATACAAAATGCTTGACCATGGGTGACCATGGGCCATGGGGGCGGTTCTTGTGGCTTTTTCGGAGCCGGGAGAACCGCCCCTCTGGTGTCTTGTAAGGTATCTAATCTACATCATTAGGAGGAGTCTATTTTGCAGCCATTATTATTAAAACCTGTTTTTAAAGAAAGAATTTGGGGCGGAACGGCGTTACAAAAGGAATTTGGATATGAAATTTCATCAGAAATAACAGGAGAATGCTGGGCTATTTCCGCTCATCCAAACGGCCCTTCGGTCATCGAAAACGGTCCATATGCCGGCATGTCCTTGGAAAATCTATGGAGTGAGCATCCTGAGTTATTTGGAAGTCCAAAGGAAGAGGTATTTCCGCTTCTTACCAAGATCTTGGATGCCAATATGGATTTATCCGTACAGGTTCATCCCGATGATGCCTATGCAAAGGTTAATGAAAACGGTGAGCTTGGAAAGACAGAATGTTGGTATATTATCGAATGCAAAGAAGATGCAGATATGATCTTTGGACATAATGCTCATTCAAAGGAAGAACTAATCCAGCAGATTAATGAGGGGAAATGGAACGACCTGCTGCGCCGTGTTAAAATCAAGCCGGGTGACTTTTTTTATGTCCCAAGTGGTACAATCCATGCTTTGTGTGAAGGAACGCTCGTATTGGAAACGCAGCAGAGCTCTGACACAACCTATCGGGTTTATGATTTTGATCGTAAGGATGCGGAAGGGAACCTGCGCGATTTGCATTTGGAAAAGGCGATTGAGGTGACAACTGTACCTCATCAAGATGCAATGAGCTCGCCCCGAGTGGAGGAAGTCGAAAATGCCAAGGTTACGACTTTTGTGGAATCGGAGTTTTTCTCTGTTTATAAATGGGATATCCACGGGAAAGTTTCCTTTTCATTCGATGAGCAATACTTGCTTTTTAGTGTCATTAAGGGCCGGGGTTCCCTCATCCATAATGGTGAAAAATATGAATTAGGGAAGGGAACCCATTTTATTATTCCTGTTGGGTTCGGTGAGTTTGAGTTGGATGGAGAATGCGAGATTATTGTTTCGCATACTTAATTTTTAATTGAATGCAAAAACTAGAAAACAAGTTTTTGTAGAATATTGTTGGAAGAGATCGATGACCAATTAACTCAAAAAGCCTAATCTTTAAAAAGAGTTAGGCTTTTTGGGTGTGAGGGCAACAGATTTAAATAATACCTTTATCGTCTAAAAAAGCGGGCAATAGTTGTGTTCTAAGGATAAAAGACCTATTATGTTTTAGTAGGTTAATAATATGCGTCCTATCATCGTAAAGAAAAATATTCTGAAAGTTTAGTGTTATTTTAATATTGACAACAATAGAAATATTAATTAATATAAAATCAACCTATCAGACAGGTGAGACATGTAAGACGCATGAGACAGGTACGATGAGATAAGTAAAACGAATGGGGTGCTGAGCATGTCTAAAAAAGTCAGTAGTATTGTAACTGAATATATTTTGGAAGAAATTAAGAAAGGTACATTTAAAGTAGGTGATAAACTGCATTCGGAGCGGGAGCTGATGGAAACCTTAAAGGTTGGCAGATCATCCGTAAGAGAAGCCCTAAATAGTCTAGTGGATATGCAGGTTTTACAGAAGCGTATGGGAATTGGTGTATTTGTCAAAAAAACGGATTTTAGCGACATGGTTCACAAGCATGTTGTGTCCGCTCTGCTCGATCCGAAAAGTTCCCGAGAACTCATGGAGTTTCGTTTGATGCTTGAAGTGGAAATTTGCGGGAAAGCAGCGGAAGTGGCAAAAGAAGAGGACTTTGTTCAAATGGAGCAATCCCTGGAAATGATGAAGAGCGCGATCCAAATGAATTTACCTATTCTGGAAGCGGATCAAAAATTTCACCAGGCCATTGTCAAGGCAACAAGAAATCAGGTGTTGATGAAAGTCTATGAATCTATTACTGAATTTCTTACCACAGCCAAAAGAGAAATGCTTTTGATTTCGGATAAACTAACGACGATCCAATTCCACGAGAAAATTTATCAGGCGATCAAGGATCATAATGTCGAACTGGCGAGACAAATGATGAGGGAACATTTGTATGACGTAGCCATTCGTCATGAAAGGCTTTATGAAAAATGGGAGAATGAAGAACAGAAGCCAGAGAAAACGGAATAATAAAAAGAAATATAATGGCGATTATTTTTTTAGAATAAATTTTCAGAAAATAAATATTTTTCAGATTCTGCTAATCTTTTAATAATTAATATTAATCATAAATGGGGGTAAAAAGTATGTTTAGTAGAAAGGCACGCTTTACATTTGCAACTGCAATTATCGGATCAATGATCGCTATAACTGGATGCAGTGGCGGTAATCAATCTGCATCCACTGAAAAATCTGCTCAAAAGCCTGCGGCTTCCAAACCTGCTGGCAAAAAAGTGATTAACATCAGTCTTAAAGCGGATCCGCCAAGCTTAGATCCCAGCCAATCCAATGCTCTAGTAGATCGCCAAGTTCAAAACAGCATCTATGATAAACTCTTTGACCTAGACAAGGATGGAAAAATTGTACCTGTTTTAGTTGATTCCTATGATGTTTCTTCAGATGGAAAGGTGTATACCTTTAAATTAAAGCAAGGGATTAAGTTTCACGACGGAACTGATTTTAATGCGGATGTTGTAAAATTCAACATCGAGCGTGATAAAGCAGACAATTCCCGTCGAAAGAATGAACTAAGCTTTGTGCAAAAAGTAGATGTAGTAGATCCGCAAACGGTGAAGATTGAACTGTCTGAACCATTCTCTCCTTTTATTTCGATCCTTACCGACCGATCAGGAATGATGGTATCTCCTGAAGCGGTGAAGAAATATGGCGATGATTTCTTGAACCATCCTGTTGGAACTGGTGCCTATGTTTTCGTGGAGCATGTGAATGGCGACCATGTTACCTTGAAAAAGAATGAGAACTATTGGAATGGTAAAGTCAAAGTGGATGAATTAAATTACAAAGTGTTTACGAACGGTACAGCAGCGGTTCAAAACTTAAAATCCGGCCAACTTGATATCTTAGATGACGTTCCGACTAAGGAAATCAAAGGGTTGGACAATAATCCTACTGCAAAAGTAATTGCTGAATCCGGTATGGCCTACCAAGGGTTCTATCTGAACACACAACAAGAGCCATTCAACAATAAGTACCTTCGCCAAGCTGTAAATGCGGCCGTTGACCGCGAAGCTTTCATCAAAGTCGTATTAGACGGTTACGGGGCACCTGCAAACTCTCCGTTCTCACCAGGCAACCTTGCATATGGAGATTCGGATAAAGTTGGCAAGCCGGATAAACAAGAGGTTAAGGACTTGTTAGCCAAAGGCGGAAAGCCAAATGGATTCAGCTTTAAATTTCAAATTGGCACATCTCCTGTCAATGAGCAGTTCGGGGCTGTTATTCAGAACATGTTAAAACCTTATGGAATCAATGTAGAACTAGAGAAGGTCGAGTTTGGTACGATGTTGGAAAATGGGGCTAATCATAAGTTCCAAGCCCTTCAACTCGGATGGTCAGGACGTCCCGACCCAGACCAAAGCTTCTTCGATTTCGTCGTAACCGGTCAGCCAAACAACTATGCGGCTGTATCAAACCCAGAATTGGACAAGCTGGCTAAGCAAGCCCGAATCGAATTGGATTCGAATAAGCGGAAGGCAATCTATGACCAAGCGATGGACATTGTTCATGATGAAGCCGACTACGTGTATATTTACCATGATTTCAACCGTTTCGGTGTATCTAAGAAAATTACTGGCTTTGAATATATTCCAGATGGCATCATCCATACACAAAAATTAGACAAGAAATAAGAGCATTTTGAAATCACATTGAGGGGGAGAAGGACATGAAATTTCTCGTAAGACGTTTGCTGTTAACCATTCCGATTCTCTTCCTAGTGTCGGTTCTGACCTTTTCTCTTATCCATATGATCCCGGGCGACCCAGCCCGGGTCATTCTTGGTCAAGAGGCGACACCAGAAGCCTATCAAGCGCTTCGGGCACAATTAGGATTGGATAAACCTATAATTGTTCAGTACTTTACCTGGCTTGGGCATGTTATGACAGGAAATCTGGGAATATCGATCACGGACAGAGTTCCCGTTACCGAACTGATTTCCCAACGATTACCTGCTACTGTTGAATTAACGATTGGCACCTTTGTGGTCGCCTTACTGATTGCTTTTCCTGCCGGTATCCTTGCCGCTGTTAGAAGAGGAACGGTACTCGACTATACCAGTACTTTTGTTGCCTTGGGCGGGATGAGTATCCCAAGCTTTTGGCTGGCGATGATGTCTATTATTTATTTTTCCGTTAAGTTAGGCTGGCTTCCGGCCTCTGGGTTTGTTCCTTTTACCGATAATCCAGGACAGAATTTACTGGCGATGATCTTGCCATGTTTGGCCACAGGTCTTCGAGAATCGGCGGTTCTGATGAGAATGCTCCGCTCTTCCTTGCTCGAAGTAGTCAATATGGATTTTGTCCGCACAGCGAAAGCCAAAGGGCTAAATGAAGTGAAGACCATTTTAGGACATGTGCTCCGTAATGCCATGATCCCGGTTGTAACTACTTCCGGTTTGATGGTTGCCGGACTTCTTGGCGGATTGGTGATTACCGAATCGATTTTCTCCATTCCAGGCTTTGGCCGACTCATCGTAGAATCCGTTTTTAAACGTGATTATGTAACCGTGCAGGGAGCTATCTTAGTATCTGCCGTATTGGTTGTTGGTGTAAATCTAATTGTTGATCTGCTTTATGCCGTGATCGATCCTCGAATCAAAGCGGGCAAGGGGGCTTCCTAAATGAAGACATTCAAAAAGTTTTTGCGGACAGGATTAGGGGTTTTCGGTGGAGTTATTATTCTATGTTTGATTCTAATGGCTATTTTTGCCCATCAATTGGCCCCTTTTGATCCGAACGCCCAAGACTATAATGCTATTCTGTTGCCGCCAGGCGGGGAGCATCTCTTTGGAACGGATGATTTAGGAAGGGATATCTTCTCACGGGTCGTTTATGGAGCACAAATTTCGATTAAAGCAGCGTTATTATCTGTAGGAATTGCTATCCTCATTGGTGTTCCGATTGGACTTCTTGCCGGATACTTTGGCGGATTTTGGGATGAATGGGTGGTCATGCGTTCCGTTGATGCGATGCAGGCTTTCCCTTTCCTTATCTTGGCACTCGCAATTGCCGCCGTGCTGGGAAATGGATTCGGAAATGCGATGATCGCCATTGGGATTGGTTTTGCCCCGGCTTTTATCCGGATAACACGAGGACAGGTGCTGCAGCTTCGCAATATGGAATATATTCATGCAGCTAAAGCAACGGGTGTCAAAGATCTTCGCATTATTTTCAGTCATATTCTGCCTAATGCCCTTAATCCGATTATCATTCAATCCACTCTGGCTATGGCATCAGGAATTCTAGCGGAAGCCTCCTTATCTTATTTAGGGTTAGGAGTGCAGCCTCCGACTCCATCATGGGGAAGTATGCTGAACCAGGCCCAGACAATCATGACCGAGTCTCCTTATGCTACTATTTTCCCTGGTATGGCCATCTTTTTGGTTGTTCTCGGGTTTAATCTGCTAGGTGATGGATTACAGCAAACCTTGGACCCAAGAATTCGTAAATAATGGAAAGGAGAGGTGAACATGAGTGCCATCTTGGAGGTTAAGAATCTAAAAACAAAATTTAAAACAGACAAGGGTACCGTCGCGGTTGTCGATGGTGTAGATTTCTCCATTAAGCCGGGTGAAACGCTGGGCGTCGTGGGGGAATCCGGATGCGGTAAAAGTGTAACCAGCCTTTCCGTTATGCGGCTATTGCCTTCCAATGCCAGCAATGAAGGAAGCATAACCTTCCAAGGGCGTGAGCTGATATCCCTTCCGGAGAAGCAGATGCAGCACGTTCGGGGAAATGATATCGCAATGATCTTCCAGGAACCGATGACTTCTCTCAATCCCTTACACACGGTAGGGAAGCAGATTGAAGAAGCCATTATTCTCCATATGAAGATTTCCAAGCAAGAAGCCAAAGTCCGAGCCATTCAGATGCTAAAGGCAGTCGGGATGCCAAGAGCGGAAGAGATTTATGGAGAACATCCCCATCAGCTGTCAGGTGGAATGCGCCAGCGGGTGATGATCGCCATGGCGATGGCGTGTGATCCCAAATTGATTATTGCTGATGAACCGACCACGGCCCTTGATGTAACCATTCAGGCGCAAATTTTAGACTTAATGAGAGATTTAAAAGAAAAAACTGGAACCTCCATCCTGCTCATTACCCATGATTTAGGGGTTGTTGCTGAAATGTGCGACCGCGTAATCGTCATGTACGCCGGTCAAGTCGTTGAGGAGACAGATGTAGACACTTTGTTTGAAAATCCAAAGCATCCCTATACGATGGGGCTGATGGATTCTATTCCATCCTTTGAGGATGAAAAGGAATATCTGAATACCATTCCGGGATCGGTTCCGCTTCCCTATGAAATGCCGCAAGGATGCCGATTTGCTCCCCGTTGCAGCTGGGCGAAGGAGATTTGTCATCAACAGGCGCCACAGCTGGTGGAAATCGAAAGCCAGCATAAATGCCGCTGTTGGCTCGTTACGGAGGAGGATGCATCATGAACGAAAAGATGCCAATTTTAGAAATCAAAGGGTTAAAAAAACACTTTCCGATCAAAACGGGTTTTTTCAATAAAGTAACGGGTCATGTACGTGCTGTCGATGGGGTAGATTTTAAAGTAATGCCTGGTGAGACCTTGGGAATTGTGGGGGAATCAGGCTGTGGAAAATCAACAACCGGACGTACGATTCTGCGTTTAATGGATCCTTCTGCCGGAGAAGTGCTGTTCAATGGCAAGGATCTGGCGAAACTGTCCAAGGAAGAAATGCGCCAGATGCGCAAGGATATTCAAATGGTCTTTCAGGATCCCTATGCTTCTCTCAATCCGCGCAAAACGATTAGGCAGATACTGCTTGAGCCGCTGAAAGTGCATGGGATTGGATCATCCCGTGAGGAACGGATGAAAAGAGTGGAAGAAATTATTGAAGTGGTAGGGCTTCGGAAAGAGCATTTAGATCGTCATCCGCATGACTTTTCGGGTGGCCAGCGCCAGCGGATTGGAATCGCTCGAGCCCTCATTCTTAAGCCGAAGGTGATTATTGCCGATGAGCCGGTTTCTGCACTGGATGTTTCCATCCAATCACAGGTCTTGAATCTATTAAAGGATTTGAAGAAGGAGTTTAATCTTACGCTCATCTTCATTTCTCATGATTTATCCGTGGTCCGGCACTTATGTGATCGTATTGCCGTGATGTATCTGGGGCGCGTGGTGGAGATTGCCGATAAAAAGCAGCTCTTCAACAACCCAAGCCATCCATATACGAGAGCTTTATTATCGGCTGTTCCTATTGCTAATCCGAAAGCCAAGCGGGAGCGGGTCGTTCTTAAGGGTGATTTGCCTAGTCCGGCTAACCCGCCGTCTGGATGTACCTTCCATCCTCGCTGTCCGGTCGCAAATGAAAGCTGCAAAACGAAAATTCCCATTCTCCAAAACATTGATAGCGGACACCAGGTTTCCTGCCATCTCTTAACGGAGGGGAAGTTAAAAGAAACCAAAGAAGAAATGATCGGATAAATCATTCAAACGCTAGAGAATGGAGAGGAACAAAACATGAATTTTGATGCATTGCATTATCCATATACATCACAGCGAAATGTCGCATATGCCAAGAATGGCATGGTGGCTACGTCTCAGCCTTTGGCAGCACAAGCAGGGTTAGATATATTGAAAAAAGGCGGAAATGCCATTGATGCAGCCATTGCCACTGCTGCTTGTTTGACAGTAGTTGAGCCTACCTCGAACGGAATTGGGGGGGACGCTTTTGCGCTTGTTTGGACAAAAGGACAATTACACGGTCTCAATTCAAGCGGTCCAGCACCAATGAATATCTCGATTGAGAAGTTAAAGGAAGACGGACATGAAAGGATGCCAAAGTACGGCTGGGTGCCTGTAACGGTTCCGGGTGCTCCGGGTGCTTGGGCAGAATTATCAAAACGTTTTGGCCGTCTGCCGCTATTAGAAGTGATGAAGCCGGCGATTGAATATGCAGCAAACGGCTTTCCTGTTTCACCTACACTTGGCCGCTTTTGGAAAAAGGCATTTGAAAAATACAAGCAAGAATGTGCAGGGGCAGAGTTCGAAGCTTGGTTTGAGACCTTTGCACCAAAGGGAAGAGCACCAGAAATCGGAGAAATATGGTCGTCTCTTGACCATGCCGACACACTGGAGGAAATTGCAAGAACAGGCGGAGAAAGCTTTTACCAAGGGGCGATTGCAGAAAAAATCGCCGCAGCTTCTAAAGAACATGGAGGCTATTTAACAAAAGCTGACTTAGCAGCCTTTAAACCGGAGTGGGTTGATCCTATTAAGGTAAACTATCGCGGCTATGATGTATGGGAAATCCCGCCAAACGGGCAAGGGATTGTTGCTCTAATGGCGCTGAACATCCTAAAAGGCTTTGATTTCACAGTAAAAGAAGAAACAGACACTTACCACAAACAAATCGAAGCTATGAAGCTTGCTTTTACTTGCGGCAAGAATTACATTACCGATCCTAAGCATATGGGGGTAACGACAGAAGAGCTATTAAGTCCTTCGTATGGCCAGCAGCGTAAAGCACTGATCGGAAGTGAAGCGTGTACGCCGGCTCCAGGTGTGCCGCCGCGGGGAGGAACGGTGTACCTTGCCACAGCAGACGGCGAAGGCAACATGGTATCGTTCATCCAGAGTAATTACATGGGCTTTGGTTCGGGTATTGTCGTCCCAGGAACAGGAATTGCCTTACAAAACCGGGGACATGATTTCAGCCTTGACCCGACTCATTACAACTGCCTTAAGGGTGGCAAGAAAACGTACCATACGATTATTCCAGGATTTTTAACGAAGGATGACCAGCCTGTTGGACCATTCGGTGTAATGGGAGGATATATGCAGCCGCAAGGTCATGTTCAAGTCATTATGAATACGATCGATTTTCACTTAAATCCGCAAGCAGCTTTAGATGCCCCAAGATGGCAATGGAAGAATCAAAAAACTGTAGAAGTAGAAAAATCCTTCCCATCCCATATTGCAGAAGAATTAGTACGAAAAGGACATGACGTTGAAATGGCGGTTGACTCAGGGGCGTTTGGCCGCGGCCAAATTATTTGGCGAAATCCTGAAACAGGCGTACTGATGGGCGGCACGGAATCAAGGACAGATGGGACCATTGCCAGTTGGTAATTCACGGTAAAGGATTGATTCTATGAAACAACGAGATATTTTTATCGCATTTTTTCGCAGCAGTATGCTTGGATATGGCGGGGGACCTACCACGATTCCTCTCGTTCAAAAAGAGGTAGTGGAACGGTTTAAGTGGATGAACAATGAGGAATTTGGAGATGTGTTAGCCATAGCCAATACATTGCCGGGTCCCATTGCCACCAAGATGGCAGGCTATATCGGATTTCGCATTGGCGGTGTACCAGGAATGCTCAACGCCATTTTTGCCACCATCCTGCCTACGATCATTTTAATGGTTGTATTGCTTAATACATTAATCCAGTTCAAAGATTTGAAATGGGTTCAAGGCATGACAAAGGCAGTTGTACCGGTAGTAGCAGTGATGCTTACAGTCTTAACGTGGGAATTCGTCCAGAGTTCGGTTAAAGGGCTCAAGTGGTTTTTTACCACCTTGCACATCCTTGTCGCCTTAGTCCTGATCGAATTCTTCGGCATTCATCCCGGCATTGTAATAATAGCTCTTTTAGTCATTGCTGTCGTAAAACCTGCCAAAACATCTGAGAAAAGGGCCAAGCAGAAGGGATTGTCCATATAATGATTTATTTGCATATTTTTTGGGCCTTTTTCCTTACGAATATTTTAGGGTATGGCGGAGGGCCAGCCACCATCCCTCTTATTCAAAAAGAAGTAGTAGACCACTATCATTGGATTACTACGCAAGAATTTAATGAAGCATTAGCAATGGGAAATGCCCTGCCAGGTCCGATTGCCACCAAGATGGGGGGCTATATCGGATATCATGTAGGAGGCTACATTGGTTCGGTGCTGGCAGTCTTGGCAACAGTCGCTCCATCTCTTATTCTGATGCTTACGCTAATGGGGCTTCTCTATAAGTTTAGAAAGTCTCCACAAGTCAAACGCATGACGCTTTACGTCAAACCGACCATTGCAGTACTTCTTGGAGTGATGGCATTTGAATCATTCTATGATTCTTACTTTCAAATAGGGATCGGACACATTCTACTTTTAGGAATAGGCAGTTATTTATTAATGGAAAAAGTGAAGGTACACCCCGGATTAGTCGTATTTGCTTCACTCTTATACGGTGCCTTCATTTTATAGAAATTTTCCTTTCAGTCATCGAATCACCTTTTACTGCAAAAAGGTAATGGTTTTTTTATTCGTTGGTGGAAGAATTGACTTTCCGAGACCAGGGGGACGGTTCCTCTGGTTTTTGTCCGTTGTTTGACAAATTGGCTTTCCCATCCAAAACCATGAGAACCGTCCCTATGGCATTTCTAGGTATTTTCTCCTTAAATTTTTCATTTTTCATAATAAACACTACATTTTACATATTCTAATATTGTAATTTTCTTACTATAATTATAGAACCTAGTTTAATGGGAGCAATTAAAATATTTATTTATGTTTTTTGATTTTGACTTCATTCACATTGCTTTCAGTATCCATAAAAGGAGGTGTTTAAATGTCGATTTGGATAATTGTTATTTCTCTTGCTTTCATCCTATTGATCGTAATGGAGGAGGCAGGCCCTTATATTTTGAATCAATATTTAAACGGATTGAACAATGGGAAGCAACTGAAAATGAAGAAAAGAATGAAGGACATTTCCCCTTCTTTTATGAAAAAACTACAAACAAATATACATGAATCAAATAAAGAAAAAAGTTCACAAGGGATTCTAAAAGGTTTAAGCAGGGACCTCAAAAAGGATTTAGTGGTATTTTTCTATAAAGCTCTCATTAAGCCATTACGAATGATAAAAAGTAGCTATTTCTTAAAGGTAGTCAAGACGATTACATATCATGAGGTGATTAGGTTCATCTACAAATATTTGAAGGGATTCTCCATTACGAAGGTCATAAAAAAATCACCCAACAACAGGCTTTGAATTTATGAATGATAAAGTAAAAGGCTTTATGTAATTTTTAGATTGGAGGGAAAAAAATGAAATTCAAGGCAAAGAAAATCGCAGAAATAGGGGATCATATCCTTTTTAAGAATGGAATCCAAGGGGTCGTTGAGAAGGTCCATGAAAATTCAGTCATTGTAAATATAACCGAAAATAAGACGGAATTGGAGTTTGGAGGCAATAGAACAGTTATATCGCATAAAAATTATAAGGTTATTGATTTTGCATGAAGCGAAAGGAAATCACGTATCCTCAATTAATATGAAACTTTCTTTACTCCACTCTATTCAAATTTATATATGTAAGCGTTTTCCTTTGTGAGATGAACAAATAAAAAATACTAATGACTTTTGGGCCATGGGGGGGAATTTAATAATTAGGGGGAAACGACCAATGACAAATGATCAATCCTATCCACTGAGCGAAAAGGAATTGAAACGATTATCATTAGGAACCGTTACCAAGAAACTATTTGATTTACACTTACAAGATCCAAAACGATATTCCGCTGAATTTATCTTGAAAGAATTATTTATCTATTATAGTAATCTGCACTTGGATATGGAGGAAAAATAACAAGAAGCTTGGTATTCACTGACGGGTTTATTGAAGAGGTGTAATCATTAATATCACACTGTGAAACACACGGCATTTCAAATAGGAAAATAGCGTGTGTTTTTTTGTGGCGAGTAAAATGGGGATACATTATTATACACCCATGATACAGTGAATAAAATTTAATAAAAGGGGGGCAAATAGTGAAAAAAATCGCGTATCTGTTTGCTATATTAATAGCCATATTTGGGTTAGCAGCGTGTAATCAACATCAGGATGAAAAAACAAATCAAAATGACCCGACATCACATGCACCAGAGAATAAGGTTTATGCAAACAAAGCGTTTAAAGATGTGGTCGTAGCTGAATCAGGAGATAAAATCATTGTAACAGGGAAGGCTCAAGTATTTGAAGGCGTGTTTCATTATGCTCTTTATGATGGAGGAAAAATGCTGCTCGAAAATAAATACCAAACAGATGGTGCACCTGCTTGGGGAGAATTTGAAATCACCTTTGCAAAAAAGTTAGTAACAACGAATGACATCAAATTGGAATTATATGTATTTTCGGCGAAAGATGGTTCAAAGGTGGATACGTTAGAAATTCCCATTCCAAAATAGAAGGTCTTTTATTGGGGAGTATAATAGGATTTATTGTGGGAATGGGTTTATAATTAAATTTGTTGGATTGCATGAAAGGCTCTTTGTCAATTGTTTGGCAAAGAGTTTATTTATGACTGATGGTCAAGAGAGGTACATTAAGTGAAATCTAAAACAGCTAAAATTGGAGTCGCAGTACTTATTCTGTTTGCTCTAATCCCTTTATACCTATATTTTTATCATGCTGGAGCTAAGGAAAATGGAAAAAAGGAAATAGTAGGGCAGCAAAAGGAAGGTACAAAAACAGGCCAAAAAGGGGAGGAAAAGAAAGTTTCTGCTGTATCAATGGATAAAGAAAAGAATCCTTCCCCAAAAAGTGATGAGGTAGAACTCGAGAAATCTAAAGTGGTGTCTCCCCCCACGGGAACAGCCGCTGCTGGATTTCTTATAGGGGAGATATGACGGGCTTTAACTGGTCTAAGGTTCCATGTACTCTTTTGGAAATGGGCTTTATGACCAACCCAACTGAAGATAAAAATCTATCAGACACCGTCTACTTAACGAAATTACTTACGAATGTAGCAGATGGAATTTTGGATTATGCAAACTATAAAGAATAGGGTAGAACAATGAAGGGAACGTATATCGGGCAGCGATACACCCTCAGCAAAGAAATGTGATAGTAGGAAAAGGGCTTCTTTTTAATAGAGAAATCGACAACCTTTTCACCGTATTACTTGGAAGAAGCCCATAGGAGATATGCTTTAAGTATTCTTTAATCAAACGTTTGTGTAGTGTAGGAAAAGAAGATAAATAGTAGAATCAAGTAGGTTGGAACGAATCTAATCATTCCCTGGGGAATATTGTCGATTTATCTGATAGATCCGTATCGTTTTGTCTACAAAAATTTTATCAAAATGCAGCGTAAAACCCCTAGCTTTAGATATGGGGATATAAGCTGTATTTTTTTTATTTCTAGGATAATGAAAGTTCTTTCACTATATATTCTATGAAACTCCATGGTATAATAAAAATAAGAATAGAACATTTGTTCTTTCTGAGAGGAGGTGAATGTAATGTATAGCTCCTATAAAATACAAATTCATCCAAATCACGAATTGTTTGATTACTTTGATTCGCTATGTTTTAGAGCAAAAAACCTCTACAACATCACCAACTACTATATTCGACAGGTATACACTGCCCTACAAAAAGAGACAAGAAATGAAAATCAACTTCAAGTGTTAATGGATATCGAAACGTATTTACCTCAAATGAATGAAATTCGTCTGAAAAGTTTTGAAAAGGCTATAATGAAACCCAAGAATGTGGACGAGAAAGACAATGTAGTCAAACCAAAGTTAACACTATTTGAGATGCCCACATATGAGAAATCATTTATCGGATACAACTTTGTCGAAGCCTTATTTAAAGTGATGAAACAAGTAGATTATACTTCTATGCCCTCTCAGTCCAATCAACAAACCATGAAAAAAGTGTATGATGATTGGAAAAGTTTCTTCCAAGCCTTTAAGAAATATAAAATCAACCCTGCTAGCTTTTCCGGTAAACCCAAAATTCCAAAATATAAACCAAAAAATGGACGTACCACGTGCTGCCTAACCAATCAAATTACAACGATAAAAGATGGAAATATGCTTAAGTTACCCGGAACTCCTCTACTATTAAAATTAGGAAAGATAGCGAATTCAGAAGGGAAACTGCAACAAGTCCGAATTGTACCTTCCTATGGGAGTTATGTTGTGGAAGTCGTATTCAAAGAAATTCGAGAAAACGAAATCCAAAGAACCGAAAAACAAAAGAATGAAATGGTTTTTGAACCGAAACGCGTCATGGGTATTGATTTGGGGATCGATAACCTGGCAACTATCGCCGATAACACGGGGCAGAAGCCTCTGCTTATCAAGGGCACATGGTTAAAATCAATCAATCAATATTACAATAAATTAAGAGCCCATTACATGTGTATCATTCGAAATGGAAAAGGACCAAAAGAAGGGATCTTTACCACCAAACGCTTGATTTCGTTAAATCGAAAAAGGAACGATCGGGTCACGGATTTTTTACATAAGGCAAGCGCAAAAGTGGTAGAAATAGCTCTAGAAAGAACTCTTGATACCATCATTATTGGCCGAAATGTCGGTTGGAAGACAGATATCGAAATGAAGAAACCAACTAAGCAAACCTTCATCCAAATCCCGTATACAACCTTCATTGAAATGATACGCTACAAAGCCGAACGAAAAGGAATTCAAGTCATTGTTCGAGAAGAAAGCTATACATCCAAGTCTAGTTTTTTACATCATGACCCGATTCCAATTTACGGAGAAGAACATACAATGATTTTTAGTGGATATCGGTGTAGTAGAGCTTTTTATAAAATAAAAGGTTCAAAGGTTTTAATACATGCGGATGTTAATGGTGCTTTTAATATTGTACGGAAACATGTAAAGAATGCTTTTGAAGGACTGAAGAGAAAACAATTCCTCCAATCCCCAAGGAAAATCATCATCACAAAATCAAAGAAAAAAGCAAAGCTGAAGGCTCTGCCTGATGTATTAGCGGGACCAGTGGTAGCCCACGAAAAGACAATGCGGCTGTAAAGCCTATTCTTTCGAAACCCCTAACTTTAGTTAAGGGGATACTCATTGACTAGATTAATAATTTCCCCATAAAGATGGGATAAATTCCCGAGCCTGTCCCTTCTTCTTTTTTTAATAATTAGTGGATAGAAATCTTTCAAATCACGTTAGAAATTGATAACCTCTTTAAATCTCATCTTGTCTAGTTACTGTTCCTATCTGAAATCAATGCTGATATTCCATAAATTATGGTAATAAGCAACATTCCAAGTTCTAAATGATTAATAATGTTGAAATGTCCTTTAAAAAATAAAAAAATGAAAAGGGACCAAGGGGACTGTACTCACGGTTTTTTTGAACCATGAGAACCGCCCCTGTGGCATTTAGCCTATTTTTTTGATAATGGAGCAGATTTCTTCACACTCCCAAACCAATATGCTAGACTTTGATAAAACATAGGCGCGATGAATAGGCAACTATGTTTTTAGGGTTTATATTGTTAGCCAAAGGGAAAGATAGTAAGGATAACTTGGAAAGGGAGGAATGAAATATGGATGTTCCATTAACATCAAAGGAAGTCATTACTCAGATCCAGAAGTTACAGAAGCAAGGTGATTCTCTACGTAAAAAAGAGGTAAAACAACTTTATCCTGATTTAATGCGGAGTGCTTTGTATTACTACCCAAGTTGGCAACATGCCGTAGATGAAAGTCAAGTAGGTTAGAAAATTAAATTTCCATCAAAACAATCATGAAAATGAACTCTGCTAACAAAAAGGTTTCGATTCCCTCGAAGCCTTTTTGTCTTGCTTTATTCCAGTACTTGTTATTTTTCAAAGCTGGGAAAGTTGTCGGATGGTTTGGGTGTTTTAATAACATCGAAAGGTGAAAAGTACGATTTTGTTTCTAGAGCTTTTTTCCGAATTAAATGTGATATACCCTTGCAACTCCTTAAACTTGTCCTCCCCCTTCTACTCTATAGTAGTAAGAATTGGAGAAAGACTTTCTCTTTTATGCTAGTTTCTGTAATCAATTAAAAGAGGGTTCTCCTAAAGAACCCTCTTTTTGCATACGATTTAAATGCTTAAGATGATGCGGTCTTAGTAATTAATACGTCGACCAATACCGAAATCCGTTCTCATGCACAATTGCTTTTTCTTTCTTAAAATATATTTCAGTTATTAACCGTGGTGGTTTCCGAGTCCGAATTGTTGGCTGGATTAGGATCGAACTGATCGCCGGTTACCACGGCCGCATTGTTGATGGTTGGGACTGAAGCGGCGGTAGGGGTGACAACGATATTAACGGTCGCCGTACCTCCGCTCGCTAAGGTGCCGAGGCTGCAGGTGACAGTGCCCGCAGCAAACATGCACGTTCCCTGGGAGGGATTGGAAGAAACGAAGTTCACAGAACCAGGCAGTGTGTCGGTCAATAGTATGCCCGTTGCCGTGTCAGGTCCACCATTGGCGACCGTTAGCGTATAGGTTAAGTTCTGTCCCACCGTTACTGGATCCGGTGAATCGGTTTTCATCACGGATAGGTCCGCTGTTGCAGGATTAACCATGGTGGTTTCCGAGTCCGAATTGTTGGCTGGATTAGGATCGAACTGATCGCCGGTAACCACGGCCGCGTTAGTGATGGTTGGGACTGAAGTTGCTGTGGGAGTGACAACGATATTAACGGTGGCCGTCCCTCCGCTTGCTAAGGTGCCGAGGTTGCAGGTGACAGTGCCTGCAGCAAACATACACGTTCCCTGGGAGGGATTGGAAGAAACGAAGTTCACAGAACCAGGCAGTGTGTCGGTCAATAGTATACCCGTTGCCGTGTCAGGTCCACTATTGGCGACCGTTAGCGTATAGGTTAAGTCCTGTCCCACCGTTACTGGATCCGGTGAATCGGTTTTCATCACGGATAGGTCTGCTGTTGCAGGATTAACCATGGTGGTTTCCGAGTCCGAATTGTTGGCTGGATTAGGATCGAACTGATCTCCGGTAACCACGGCCGTGTTGGAGATGGATGGGATTGAATCTGCGGTAGGGGTGACAACGATATTAACGGTGGCCGTACCTCCGCTCGCTAAGGTGCCGAGGTTGCAGGTGACTGTGTCTGCAGAAATCGTGCACGTTCCCTGGGAGGGATTGGAAGAAACGAAGTTCACAGAACCAGGTAGTGTGTCGGTCAAAAGTATGCCCGTTGCTGTGTCAGGTCCATTATTGGCGACCGTTAGCGTATAGGTTAAGTCCTGTCCCACCGTTACTGGATCCGGTGAATCGGTTTTCATCACCGATAGGTCCGCTGCCACAGCTGGAGGAAGAGTGGCGATAAAATCCAGTATATTTTCAAATTTGAACTGGAGTAACATTTCCTTCTTGACAACTGTACGTAACATTTTGTTTACTGCTCGGTTAACTTGTAATAATTCAGCTAAACTTCCAGCTTTAATGAGTGGATTTACTACTACACCATTTTCATCTACAAGTGTACCAATAGCTCCTTGAAGCTTTTCTGCTTCAGCATTAATGATATGGGCTAGTCCAAGTTCTTCAAACGCAATACTCACAAGAAGTAAAAGTGCCACCTGTTCCGAGTCTAAACCCTCGATAGGATTTATACCTTCTTGTGGAGTGTTTGGAAAAGACAAAATACATTCTCCTTTTCAAGTTTTGTGTCAATGAATAAAACATATCTTTTTATTCTATATAGGATATTCCAAGAGCGATGAAATGACTAGATTTTATCCCTATGGTATTAGTAGATTCATTTTTTTTTTTTTGAAATATTCCTTATTATAGTAATTTTGCTGTTGACCTTGGTAGCGATGATCAAGCCTTTATTAGAGGGTTACCATGGAAAAACCCCCTAATATACTAAAAAGGAGTATTTTAAAGACTTTGGGATTGTGAAGAATTCTCTTAAAGTATCGGATGCGTTTCTGAAATAAGAGGAACGCTTTTTTTCCTTATTCAAGTAAAGTGGAGGTTACTACAATAAGAATTAGAGATTCCCAATATTACATTAACAATAATTCCGATTAATTCCACTCCAATAACAGACAGCCAACCTTTCATGAGGTTCACTCCCTTTTAGGAAAATATACGGTACGAAAATGTGTAAAATATTATACTTATTAAAACCATTCATACTAAAAACTGTATTGGAACATGCCAAATGAGAAATAAAACTGGTTGGAACTTTTTTATTAGTGGTAGTTTAGTTGAACAATCGTCATTAGCTCTTATTCAACATTCGGTCCATTTTGTTGAATTATTATATTCCTATTCTTTTATTTTTGTAAATAAGTAAAATTGGCCGTGAATATACTGTGGATGTTAAGACTTTAAATAGGATAGGAGTGAATAAGCAATTATGAAACAAACGATGCGCGTCCTTATTTCTGGTGCGAGCATTGCTGGTCCGGCACTCGCTTACTGGCTTCACCGCCACGGATTCGACGTGACTGTAATAGAACGTGCTCCAGCATTGCGCACGGGTGGTTACGGGGTTGATATCCGTGGTGCAGCTATTACTGTGCTTAAGGGGATGGGTATACTCGATCAAGTTCGTGCAGCTGACACGAACATGACTGGTGTTTACTTCGTGAACAGCAAAGGCAAGATCGAAGGTCAAATAAGCGAAGCAAGTATGGGGAACCAGCAGGGTCTGGACATCGAAATCATGCGTGACGATCTTAGTAACATTTTGCACGATTTAACCAAGGATACGGTTGAATACATTTGGGGAGATTCGATTACTGCTATACATGAGACTGAAGCTGGTGCAGAAGTTCAATTTATTCATGCCAAGCCACAGACATTTGACCTGGTCATCGGTGCGGATGGTCTCCATTCAAATGTGCGCACTTTAACTTTTGGCGATGAAGCACAGTTTAAACGTACGCTTGGCTGTTATATCTCGATTTTTGCCCTCGAGAATTACCTCCACCTTGACCACCGCCAACTGTTATATACGATACCAGGCAAAACTGTAGGTATGTATAGCGCTCGTGACAATACCGAAGCAAGGGGTATGTTCTTGTTCCAATCAGAGGCATTGAAGTACGACCGCTATGATACAGAATCTCAAAAAAAACTTGTAGAAAATGCCTTCTTAGGCCATATAGGTTGGGAAACCTCGTATCTACTCAAAACCATGAAAGATGCGACAGACTTTTATTTTGATGAGATTTGCCAGATT
This sequence comes from Neobacillus sp. DZ-9, assembly GCF_059587065.1. Lineage (NCBI taxonomy): Bacteria > Bacillati > Bacillota > Bacilli > Caryophanales > Bacillaceae > Neobacillus > Neobacillus sp. DZ-9. Next base: position 22,035 of record NZ_JCAIOL010000011.1, on the reverse strand, counting down.
CACATGCCGACATGGTCAAAGGGGCGGATTACATTGATAGGCGATGCGGCGTATGGCCCGTCACCTCTATCGGGTCAAGGATCTAGCCTGGCGCTTGTGGGGGCTTTCGTATTAGCTGGTGAACTTAAAGCTGCAAATGGCGATTTCACCCGTGCATTTGTTGCTTACGAACAAAAAATGAGAAAGTTTGTTGAGAAAAATCAAAAAATAGGACTAATAGCTGCCGGGAGTATGATTGAAAAATCAAACTTCAAAATCTTTCTTCGCAATGTAATGATTCGCATACCCACCATTATGGGCGTACAATTTAAGATGATTTCGAAAATGATAGCGAAAGCTGCTAACGGGATAGAGCTGAAAAATTATTGATTTGGATAGTTATAAAGGAGTTTTAGCCTAGCATTAATTTATTGGTTGGAGTGTTACTATCAACAAGTGACACGAACAAAAGGCTGTTAGTAAATAAATTTTTTAATAAAAATGTAAGGAAATATATTGAATGTTCCGAATATTACTAGTTAAATCTACTAGTTAGGATGTGTTAATTCTGGAAGCTGTTATTTTAAATGAAACAAAAACTTTTACCCTTTTCGGTTTTTCCAAACTTCATGTTCAAAACAAAAACACGAATATTGAACAGGGATACAATCATATCTATGACTGTGACATTAAGGATCTCACTGACAATATCTCATCAGCGAAGGGGAATTTGGGCTTTAAAGCGATTTCATTAGTTTTGTAGTAAAGGTTACTGAATAAAAAACAGGAAAACACCAAGTTACTCGGAATTTCCGATAATCATAAGTGATGTCCTGTTTGATCAAGCTGCCATTTTTGGCGGCTTTCTTCTTGTGCGACAGTAGCATATCGACTCGTAAGGAAATTTAAACAATCATGTGAATTTTTCTAAAGTTGATTCAAATTCCCCAGTGGCAAAATTCAAAAGTTGCTAGAGGAACTCAAAACGTAAATAACCGAAAAAAATGCTAAGCACCTCCCTATCTGCATATAAAAAGATAGAAGATTACTAAAAGCTGAGAGGGGATGGATAGATGGTAAACTACAACATTGCAACAATAGACAGCCTGCGTATTTTTTACCGGGAAGCAGGAAGCCGCAGAAATCCAGCGATTGTGCTGCTCCATGGTTTTCCGAGTTCTTCCCATATGTTCCGAAATCTAATTCCATTTTTGTCCGACCAGTTTTATGTCATTGCACCCGATTATCCCGGCTTTGGAAACAGCAGCATGCCTGCTCCCGATAAATTTACATACACGTTCCATAACATTTCGCTTGTAATGGAAAAGCTGCTGGATCTTCTTGGCATCAGGCAGTCAGTTTTCTACGTTCAGGATTATGGGGGTCCAATTGGCTTCCGAATTGCTGTTCGCCAGCCGTCAAGGGTGCTTGGATTTGTTATTCAAAATTCCGTTGCTCATGAAGTGGGACTTGGCAAGCCGTTCGATCTATTTAAAGCTTTGTGGAAAGACAGAAACCCAAACACTGAAGCAGCATTGGGAGCCTTGCTCACCTTTGACTTCACAAAGAAGCAGTATCTTACCGGTGCTTGCTCCCCAAATCTGATCAGCCCGGACAGCTATTTGATGGATCAACTCTTCTTGGACCGACTGGGAAATGCTCAAATTCAATTGGAACTTGCCTACGATTATCGAAAAAATGTAGAACAATACCCCGTTTGGCAGCAGTATCTGCGCACGAATCAGCCTCCAGCGACAGTTATCTGGGGGAAAAATGATTTTATTTTCACTTTGAATGGCGCTGTTGCCTTTAGCGAAGAACTGTACAATGTGGATACCCATCTTCTTTGCGGTGGGCACTTCCTTCTTGAGGAGCAGGCTTGGCAGGTATCACAGATAATTAAAAGTTTCTTTTATTCAAGGCTATTTGTTCAATAATATAAACGCTATTCTTTTTTTTTATTATGTTCAATACTAGAAGCAATTTTTCCGAAATAGAATTTCTTTGGATTTGGGTTTTTGCAGTGATATATTAACCATTATTTTTCCTGAAAAACCTGAAAGTTGAGGGGAAAATTCAATTCAACAATTGTAGTATTTGTGAAAGTATACGGTTATTAAGAACATGGTGGAAATTAATAAATTTTATACAGAAAAACGTCATTTTAATCGTAATAATGACGTTTTTTAATCTTCTTATCACTTTTTCATTTCAATCTCAATTCTCTTTGCTAAGTCAGATGATACTTTATTGAAATACTCCATAACTTTCTTTCTAATATCGTCAGATATGATTTTCATATCACTAGCTAAATTTTCGACAAGATGTTCTTTTTCTATTTGAGTTAACCTCGAATAGAATTCACCAGCCTGCCCAAAATCGTCTCGCTTTGTTATAGAAGTTCTTTCTAGTTTGCCTTCAACATATCTTCCATCACCACTTGTAATTTGATTAGCTGGTGTCCAATTTTGCTGTTGGTTAACCGGTAATTTACGAAATTCAGCTCCAATTCTTCTTCTTTGAGAATCACTATAAATAGTGGCACGGCCTTGCAGTATTTTATCATCAGATAATTCTGCGCCGTCTAGTAAATTAGAAGGGGAGAAGGCGACTTTTTCTACTTGTTCCATATAATTATCAGGATTTCTATTTAATACCATTTTGCCTACTGGTATTAGGGGATACTCTTTTTCATCCCATACTTTTGTATCGTCTAAAGGATCATAAGAAAGATTTGCTTCATCTTTTGGGTCCATGAGCTGGACATATAAGCCATATTCCACCGGTTTACCACCCGCAATCGCATCGTATAAATCTTTACCAGCGTAATCAGGATTTCCAGCGGCTAGTCTATTTGCTTCTTCGCGTCCAATGTATTGTACACCTTCAAATGGGTACCAATGGTATTTAACGTACTTTCTAATACCTTGAGCATTTCTCCAAACATATGTATTTACACTATGTCCTGGAATGTGGCGAAGACTTTTTACCGTACCAGCATCAGAGTAAAAACGTACAACAAAATGAATCGATTCAGGCGCTCTTGCTACAAAGCCCCAAAACCTATCAGGATCAATTAAATTATTTTTTGGTGAAGGTAAGACTGCTTTAATAAATTCCGGAAATCGTATCGCATCACGAATAGAAAAGACAGGAATGTGATTACATAAAAGGTCAAAAACGCCTTCTTCTGTATAAAATTTTGTAGCAAAACCACTTACATTTCTAGATGTATCAGGTGTTCCTTTCGTACCGACAGCCAACGAAAAGCGAACCATAACAGGAACTTTCTGATTAGAATTTTGTAAAAAACTCAGTTTTGTATGTTCGGACATCGAATATATCGTTTGAAAATAACCAAATGCACCAAATCCTTTTACATGAACAGGTCTTTCTAAAATCTTTTCATGAATAAATTCTTGTAAGGTTTCGTGTAGTACACCATCTTGTTTAAGTATTGGTCCCCTAGGTCCGATCGTCTGGGAATAAAGTTTTTCTGGCTTATTGGAGAGATCTCGATTCTCATAATGGCTTTCCTCTAATAAAGTTTGCCACTGTTTATGATGTTTTTCATTCATAATGTAAGCCCCCAAAATTCAATTTTCATCAATCGTTACTAAATATGATTTTTAAGGCTCGAGTATGTATCTTCTTCTTTTATTTTCAATATTCATTAGAAATATAGTTTTTGAAAGTTAATAGCATTTTTCAGGGAATTGCAATATAAAGTGAATTTGAATCGATGTGTGAAAAGACCGCTAGTTAAAGAAAACTCCTATGCAGTGGACCTTTTTGAACAGGTAGAATTATGAAAAGATGAATATGAAGAAGGAGAAGCTTCTTTAAATAGAAGCTTATTTTTGTGAGATAAAAGGAACATAACTTTTTTAAGCCTTTCAAATAAACGTAAGAGGTTAACTATTAGAATTTACGCCCAAATGTCCGGGAAATTTAGTAGCGGCAGTTTCGATTTCATGTCTCCACGCTTCAAACTGTTTTTCTCTACCTTCTTGAATTTCCCATGTAACAATCGTTGGTTACTGGACCGCCAGCATCTATCGTGTTCCCTGTATGAGTTACTCCGTCAGTTACTCCTTCTTGTTTCATATTTTTCTGCTTGCAGGCGCGCCATGTACCATAGTATATGCGTATTCCACGCCTTGACCATAAGCGCCAGTGTGTTCTTTTACAATTTCCAAAACAGCATCATAAGTGTCTTTGCGTGCCCAGTCACGTTGGTATTCAAGTAAAACTTGAATTGCTGACACTGGAATTGCTCCAGCTTGTTCTACACGACGCATAGCAGCGTTATGTGCTGTCAAACTAGTACCACCTGAAGCATCTTCAACTGCATAAACTTCATAGCCAGCTTTAATTGCTTCAAGCACAGGGAATGCAAGGCAAACTTCAGTCCAAAGTGCTGCAAATATCAATTTCTTTCTACCTGTTGCTTTAACTGCCTCAACAAATTTTGAATCTTCCCAAGAGTTCATTGAACTACGTTCTATAAGGTTATGTTCTGGGAATATGTCAAGAATTTGTGGCCAAAAATAACCAGAAAAGCTGCGTGTTTCAACTGTAGTTAGAATAGTAGGTACGTTAAAAACTTTTGCTGATTTAGCAAGCAATATAACGTTATTAAACAAAGTTTGTCTGTCAATGCTTGCAACTCCAAAAGTCATTTGAGGCTGAAAATCGATCAAAATTACTGCACTATTCTCTGGTGTTAACAATTCTAAATTAGTCATAATAAAACACCCCTTTTTTAATTTTGTTTCAAACAAAATAATTTTTAGAACAAAATTACTATATTCTAAGTTGCAATTTTTTATTACATTGGAATAAATTTGAAGAACATTGGTTTAAAAACATAAATGAATTCAGAGATATTTCGGCAAGTGGAAATAAAATGTTGTACTTTGTTGGAAAATTGGGTTTGTAGTCTAAGGGGATATTATCCAAATCTACAACCTTTTTATAAATGCGAAGGCGATGGATGCGGAGAGTACTTTATGTCAACAACCATTACCCTTCGAACATGCAGATTAAGGGAAGAAGATTGGTTTTCCTTATTGGAGAAGGATTATAGATACGAATATATAATCTACAATAACAGCAGGGTGAAGCGGTTCTTAAGCAGTGAAAAAAATGTAAAAATGATTACAAGTATGGATGTGAGAAGGAGAAATTCATAAGTTTAGTAAAAGAAGAGCATGCCAGATTTACAAGGTTACGATAATTTTAAAAAGTGATTTTAGACAGGATAGTAGTGCATGAAGGGAACTTGTGAAACATTATACTTACACTAACTGGTGCAAGAGTTGAAGATCCGGCTGCCAGTTTTGGTGGCTTTTTCTTATTCAGCTAACGAAGCAGGATAGTTAAAGAAGAAGATACATTTTATTTAGCAATACAGGACAAGTTATATGTATATAGTTAATACTGAGAGGACTTATAATATGGTTAAGGTGGTTATTTGGTCTATATTTATTATTCCTTGGATTTCTTTGGTCTTTTTAGACCGTTCAGCAATTCGAAGATATATGCCTGTTGCTCTGTTCGCCACAGTGCTCAACACAATATTGGCACAAATGGCTTGGACATATAACTGGTGGAAATTTAAAGAGACTCTTTTTAGCTGGGACAAAATAGCACCATTATTTACTGTATATGGCATATTCTTGGTCGGTACAATATGGATATTTTATTTTACATTTCGTAAATTTTGGATATATATTATTGTTAATTTAATAATCGATCTCTTTTACGGGATGGGTCTTACTAAAATGTTAAACAAGCTAGAGATAAGAGAATCTGGTAGTTTCACTCCACTCAAAAACCTTTTGACAATGACAATACTAGCCGTCATTCTATATCTTTATCAGTTATGGCAGGAAGATATCTACGATAAGGAAAAAGTTAAGTAAATTTCACTCGATTCCTTTTATAAAGAAGGACTTTTCTTCAACTAACTGGATGCAAGAATTGAAGATTCAGCTGCCATTTTTGGCGGCTATTTTTATTGTGCTAATGGAGCAGTTTAGTGAAATAAGAAAAACTCATATAAAGTACATTTGATTATTTGTTGTGCTATGGGGACATAATTAGTAAATTAATTTTTTAATCAAAATGTAGGAAGTGATAGTGAATGTTCCGAATATTACTAGTTAAATCTACTTCATGTTCAAAACAAAACTTATAGTGATACGATGTTTGAATTGATGAATCAAGTATGGGAGGAGGTAAAAAACAAAAAACTCTCCCACAAAGGTATCAATCATGTGGTTTATGATTTTGACCACATGATGTTTGTTGGGATTGAGTTGAACACTCTTCCAGAAGAAGATACTCTATTAGAGAAGAAAATTGTTAATTTGGAAAAATACGCCTATTGCAAACATATTCAAACTTGATAATGTTGCATGAAGCTGTTCACAGGCTCTTACATCTGAAAGATGTAACAAAATCAAATCTATGCTTGATGTTTTACAACTAAACAATACGCAAAAGGAAAAAGTCAATGGACTCCGAAAACTATGCAAACATTATTCGATTTGATTTGAAATAAAAACTAAAATACTTACTTAACAAAGACATAGAATTGAATGAATTGGATTTGTTGGAACGCCGTATGCGGTGAAAGTCGAACGTACGGTGTGAACAGGGAAAGGGTGCGATAGCTTCAAACCCTTACCTATCTGTATCAATAAGTGGAGACGCTTTTTTCTTATTCGAGTAACTGGCAGAATCGTAAAAGAAAAAATAGAACCTGTTATCCTAGACAAGAATAATCTAGATAATCAGCAACGCCGTTCCAATTGCAATTAGAATTGCACCTGCAATTTTGTATTTCGTTGGTTTTTCTTTTAAAATAATAAAGCTTAGAATAATCGACAGCACCACGCTAAATTTATCAATTGGAGACACTATACTCACTTTCCCAAGTGCAAGTGCTCCAAAGTAACATAACCAAGACAAACCCGTTGCTAAACCTGACATTAACAGGAATGCAATGGACTTTTTTCTAATCCCTCTTAGCTCTTTATAGGTTCCTTGAAAGAAAACGATTCCCCATGCAAAAATAATAATGACAACTGTTCGTAAAAATGTAGCAACAATTGAATCTACGTTTTCAACCCCAATTTTCGCCAATATATTGGTAAGAGCAGCAAAGATAGATGATAGGACGGCAAGATAAAGATAAGATTGGCTTCCAGATACTTTCTTCTGTGTAACCTTTTTATTGTTCCCGATTAATACAAAAGTACCTATTGCTACAATGGTACCCCCTGAAACTACTAAAATATGTGAAGGTTCACCCAGAATAAGAAATGAAAATATGAGGGTTAACACAATACTGGAATTATCAATCGGAGCTACTTTTGATACTTCACCAATTTGAATGGCTTTAAAATAGCATAACCAAGATAAGCCAGTCATCAACCCTGAAAGTACAAGAAAGAGTAAAGCATGCAAAGATAATGTAAAAATACTGCTGGTTTGCCCAGTAATAATAACCATCAGAAATGCCATGAATAAAACGACAACTGTTCGAACCGCAGTGGCTAAATTCGAATTAACATTTTCTATACCAATCTTTGCTAGGATGGATGTAAAGGATGCAAATAATGCAGCTAATAATGCTAATATAATACTCATCTAATCACTCTTTTATTTGTTTGTTTATTATTTAACCTTATTCTTACTTACACTATTAAAGTATCATTTTTATAGATTTTTATATAATTTAACTCGCACCATATTTGCATATTTTTTTAAAAAGCTTCCTTATTTTCGAATATTTCCATTAAACCATTTTCTAGTAATGTTACCATTCTATAAGCATTGTGTTGATAATATAACAGTCCAATAAACAGGAGGAACATATTTCTTAACAAACAATTGAATGGTTAAAAAGATAGCTAAAATACCTATGAAAAACAGAAATGGGATTAAATAATTATCATCTGTTCCGGGAACAGTAACCAAATCGCTACCTGTTTCTCCTAACGTTGTTGCGGCGATCTTCATAATCCAAAATAGGAGTGTCAATTGAGGAATCTTGTTAATGGACGAGTTTACAATTTTTTTGCATTTGATATTTAAATTTTCATTCCCCTTTTAATTTTTTAAAAATTCCAATATATAGTCTCATATAATTATTAAAGAAAGCTTAATAAAAGCTGAAAAAAGGCTTACCAAAGCTGAATTTTATATGTTTATTTTACGGATGCACAATTTGGGGTACGAAAACGATTCAAAGAATGAGGGATTATTATGGGAAATTAATCCAAAAGTGAACAATTAAATGTTAAAGAAATTATTCCATTAAAGGGCCAGCGCGACAAAGGGAAATTAGGGTAAAAGAAAAACCCCTGATTATATTTTCATTTAGGGGTGTAAGTAGTCAATAAATCATGTGAGTTTCTTATTTTCACAATTGAATCGGTTCACGGTTATTTAAAAACCGGAATATTGGAGGTAACAAGAGTAGAATAGTGATTAACCTTAATGATTGAACAGCTACAACAAAAGTTGAATCCGCACGAAGAGCAAGCGCTGCGGTTGCCATCTCAGCCACTCCTCCAGGAGCGAAGGCTAGAATACAGGTTACTAGTGGAATCCGTGTCGTGATAGAGATTAGGTAGGAGCATAGGAGCATGGTGATCACTAGAAAAATGGAGCTTAGTAATCCTACGATAACGATTTTACCTAAACCTTTGAACATATTCTTATTTACCCGTGAACCAATACTGCTTCCAATCAAAACCTGAGCAAGGATTATCAGTTCATGAGGCCAGAAAGTTGCTCCGGCATGTCTAAATAAGACAGGGAATATCAATTGAACAATTGCCGCGCCTAGCATACTTCCCACAAGCCAAGGGGCAGGCATCTTTATTATTTTGCTGAGATACGCTCCAGCCAGTGCCCCGAGCATGATAATTCCGGTAAAAAACAATGACTGGAGGGAAAAGGATCCTTGATGGCCCTCTAAATCGATTGCTACCGTTCTAGTTGTAAGGGTTCCAGCGACAAAAGGGATAACCCCGACAACCAGTAAAATACGCAGTGTTTGAATAATACTTACGACAAATGCATTTGCGCCTACCTCTTCTGCAATTGTCGGCATCGCAGAGATACCGCCAGGAGTGGTGCCAAAAAGGCTGGTCATCATATTTATGTTACTAAAGCGCCATAATAAGATCCCCGAAAGAAAGGCAACCGCAATGGACGAAATCACCATTAATATAATAATGAAAAAATAGGCTTCAAAGGTATCCATAATGGAAACGTTAAAGCTTTGTCCTAACTCAATACCTAATATTGCTTGTCCAATTTGCCGCCAATAAGGGTGGATGCCATTTTTCTTTATTTGAGTTTGAATCCATTTAGTAGGTAAGGAGGACAGAAGTGTAGCAAATATTAAGCTTCCCATCATCCACGCAATCGGAATCCCTGAAATCGAAAGAATAAGTCCGCCAATCATGCTAAAAAGAATATAAAGGGTATTTTGGGGAAAGGTGTAATATGTGTTTCTCATCCATTTTCTACTTCCTTTTTGAGTGAATTCGTCAATTAGATAATGTGCCCAAAAAGCGATAGACTTAATCAAAAAATAAAAAAAGCCTGTCTCCTTTAGCGGTGTTTCCCTCAATTCTTTGCAGTCCGATTTTTCCAAAAATGGATACTAATGTTCTGAAACCGCGGACAAATTCGCAAAACGTCAGTTGATTTCTGCACAATTTAAGATTTTTGTTGGAAAGGTCATAATCCTACTATATCCAAGAATATCAAGTTTCAAAGGTGAATTACATTGTCTCAGGATTGCCTTTTACGAGCTTACCTATCAGTGCTTCTAAAAATATTTTAATGAAAACTAAGGATATATTGGAAAATAAAGGAGAGTTCATTACTTTCCAGTATAGCCAATTTAAAAAAGAGTTCTTCGAATCCTTCTTCACTCATATTGAGGTGAAAAAGGTACATTGGAATGTTCCTCCTGCCTATGTATTTATTTGTCGGGCATAACATTGAAAGCCACCAAAATGAGAATTAAGTCGTTAGGTACCTTTATAACTGTTGTTTGAGTAACTTTTTTCAAATTCTTCGATTCCAAGTAACAATATGTTCATTTTCTTTAGCACTTGCGGTTTTATTGAGTCAGCATAAAAGTAGGATTTGGTTTGGTTTAAGTCATCTCAAGTATTCAATCCAGTTATTTTCAATTTGCAGTGTAACTCCCAAAAAAGAGCAGTTCATTTGAACTGCTCTTTTCTTTTCACTGATTATTTACAGTAGGATTTACCTTGTTTGGAATCATTTTTTGTTTCATTGCTTTTCTCATTGTCAAATAACGAGCAGCGAAATAAGAACCCAATACATAGATAACTGCTAGTACTTGGAAAGATATTGTCTCTACGGTAGGGAATATACCGAACCAGACTCCCGCCAAATTAGGAATATTAATATTGATGGAAGTGGTACTTATCCAACCAGCAAGGGGGCAGTTTAATAAGAGTTCTATTTAAAAAGGAACCGCGATTGGCGATTCCTAAGATTATTATTTATTTGCTGCGTTTATGGTACTAAGTGAATTGTTAAGTGCAGATTTGCAATGGCTGACATCAGGGTTTGATGAACGAACTGCTGCTAATACAACGTCAATCGTTCCATCAATTTTCGTCCATGTTGTGCCATCTATTTTTCGAAGCTTAGGTTCCTGTGTGTCCCATTGATGTTCTAATTCATCTGCCCCTTTTTTCGCTGAAGCAAAATCATTTTTGTTTACAGCGTTTAGTATATCATTTTCGATTTTTGCAAAATCGTTTAACTGTCCAGATAATGTAGTTTGTGAAGCACCAGATTTTGATGTTGATTTATTTGCCCCTTTTAAGACACTAAGTGAATTAGTAAGTGCTGTTTTGCTTTGATTAACATCAGGTTTTGAAGAACGAACAGCTGCTAGCACAGAGTCGATTGTTCCATCAATTTTTGTCCATGTAGTGCTATCAATTTTTCGAAGCTTAGGTTCTTGTGTATCCCACTGATGTTCCAATTTATCAGCGCCGTTTTTTGCTGATGCAAAGTCGTTTTTATTTATCGCGTTTAGCATATCATTTTCAATTTTAACAAAATCGTTTAATTGACCTGCTAAAGTAGCTTGCCCTGCAGCACCTTGGGATGCAATATAATTACTACGCCAGTTGTACCCACCTATACCAACAACTAAGAAAATTACGAGTACAACAATCGTTTGTGTTAGCACATTTTTCTTATTTGCAATACTTTGGTTTGTTTCCGCTATATCAATTTTAGCATTTGTATCAATTTTGGAAACGGCAAGGAAAACGATGATCGCTAAAATTGCGATAAGAAAAATCACACTTGTAACGGTTGTCCCAAGTCCTAATCCTCCATTTACTTTTGGTTGAGATAGGTAATCTCCAAGTGACGCTCCAAGCGGACGAGTTAAAATATACACGATCCAGAAAGCCAATACTCCGTCAAGTTTCAAAAATTTATAAGCTAAGAACACAAGAGCAATAATAATAACAACGCCTATTCCTGTATTAAGATAACCAAAACCAAGTTGTTCTGAATATAAATCGCCTACCGCTGTTCCAAGTGCAAAGGTGAAAAGGATTGTAAGCCAGTAGAAAACTTCTCTTTTTCTAGTAAAAATCGAGTGGATCGATAGTGTTTTTTCACTAAGATACCAAAATAGAAAAGTCAGTCCTAGTAGCACCGAGAAAACAACTGTACTAACCTCAAGTGGTACGCCCATATTATCTGTCAAATTATCCGTTACCAATGTTCCAAATACGCTTATAAGAACAACCGTTATCCAGTAAATGACTGGAACATATTTGTTTGCTTTAAATTGAAAAAACAATGCAATAAAAAACGCAACTCCCATAATAATGGTAGTAAAAGTTAAACCAAGTCCAATGTTGAAATTGATGAAATCAGCAAATGTTTCACCAACAGTTGTACACAACACTTTGATAATCCAAAAGAAAATTGTCACTTGTGGCACTTTGTTAAGTAAAATTTTCATTTTATTTTGGTTTTCTTGCATATATAATTTCCTTTCTTTAAAGTGGTTTCCCACTTAATTTAATTTCTCTCTTTAAATAAGGATACCCAACTAAAACCAAGTTTAGCATTAAGGAGATCTGCGCTGTTTCTCCCACAGTGGTTGCCATAATCTTGACGATTCCAAAAAATATGGTGACTTCTGATTCTTTACTTATCATTTACCGACCTAAAAAGTAGTCATTGTTACAAAGCAATTTCCATCTCTTATTATCATTTGAGAGGATGTTTAGTCTCTACTATATTAGAAATGCGGGGGCTATGTATTAAAAACTAATTAAAATTAACTTAAGTGAATATTAAGTATAAGCAGCATTTTCTTATTGAATATACGGTGCAGGAGTGTTGAATACTTCTTTAAATTTTGAGTGGCTGAAAATGTCACTCTTTTTTTTGGAAAGTAATTTTTTATTTTTGATAAATACTAGCTTTAGTAAAAAAATTAAAAATAGATTAAATTTCGAGTATTTCATTGACTCATATTTTTGTATTAGATAAAATCAATTTATTCTAATTGAAAAAGATTATCATTATCAGTTTTAGGGAGTGTATAGATTAAAATGTTCAGGAAAATCTTTAATTTAAAAACTATACTTATTACATTTTCTCTACTTGTAGTAATTGGTGTTATCATATGGCAAGGTGTCCATTTTCATGGTAATCCAGACCCAACAGCGAAAAACATATCACCGGAGGCAGCTATTATAAACACTGCTATACTAGTATTTAGAGAAGGACTTGAGGCTATTTTAGTTTTATCCGCCATCATTTCAGGATTAGTTCGTAAAAAGCAGGACAATCTATGGAAACCCATCTCAATTGGAGCAGGAGTATCCTTTTTAGCTACGATTGCTACATGGTTTATTGTGGTTGCAATAATTGCAGCAGTAAACGCTTCAGAGTTGAATATTCAAGCATTTACAGGAATTTTAGCAGTATTTGTATTACTTATTATCATGAATTGGTTCTTTCATAAAATTTATTGGACTGGTTGGATAAGTCTTCATAATAGAAAGAAACAACAAATTACTTCAAACAATGATGAAAATGTCCAGACCGCTACTTTTTGGTCGTTATTCATTATAGGTCTTACATCAGTTTACCGTGAAGGGTTCGAAATAGTTCTTTTTCTTCAGAATCTAAGATTAAAAGTAGGCTCTGATATAATTTTGCAAGGAGCATTGATTGGTTTGGCATTAACTATGATTGTAGGTGTTTTAACTTTCCTTGCTCAACGACGATTACCTCATAAAAAAATGCTGGTATTTACAGGTGCTCTCTTAGTAGTGGTTCTTGCTGTAATGGTTGGAGAAACTGTTCAAGAAATGCAATTAGCTGGATGGATTGGTACAACAACAATTAAAGATCTTTATATTCCAGATTGGGCTCAAGTATGGTTCTGTATATTCCCAACGGTTGAGACTTTATCTTTTCAAGCATTAGCTGTGATTTATGTATTAGGGTCCTATTTTTTACAACGTTATTTAACAAAGAGAAAAGCAATTAAACAAAAAGTGATTCCAACAATCTAAGTTTGATAAGTGGCTGAGGATTCACTTAAACAACTAATTAGCTGTTTAAGTGATATTCCGCAATCGGGCGCATTTCTTTAATAAGAAGGCGTCTTTTTATTGCTTTTACACCTTTAAGGGATTAGATTTTGTTAGGTATAGAAAAGATTGTGAAGATTTCCACTTAAACTAAAGAAGCAGTTGAAGAACAAATGAACAAATATGTTAGTAAGAGTGATATTCGAAAGTTAATTTTTTTGGTGTGCCAATTTAGCTTGATTTTACTAATGTTAGTGAAGATAATACGACAAAATTTTTTTTACCATGAACAAAATATAAATCAAAAACATATCTTAACATTAGGTGGTACACCATAAAAAAGACCGCGGCTCGAAAGACACGGTCAAAAAAACAACTGTAGAAGTGAATGAGTAATCCATCCTGGTCGGCAAACTTGGTGGATTATTCTTTTTGTTTGTATTGACAAAACATGTGAGTTCACCTACCTCCTTATTTTTGGGGTTAAATTTGAGTATTAGCAAGCTGAGTATTAATATGCTTAGCATTAACATAGTTTTGTTACGGTAATTGTATGGTTTTTATGTGCTCTAAATTCCGATATACTGTATCTCCTTCAGCTGTAGAAAGAATCGCTTTGTTATTTCGAACCTTTTGGAGTAAGCCGATTTTTTCAGGATTGTTTCCGACATCCATAATCACTAGTTGATTTTCCAACCTTTTCAACTGTTCATCAAAAGATCTGGCTAGTGAAGAGGGAGGTGGACTTAATTGAAACTTCTGATGATCTAAAGAATACGGTGTTGTATTAGGGAGATACGGAATTAACATTTTTACATGATTCATCGAAATAAACATGGTTTTGTATATAGGGGAGTGAAAAACAAAATAGTCGTTCATAATGCTGGTTACATAGCCATGAATGGATTTATTTCCTGTCACATAAACCTGGACAAACAAACCTTTAGCAACAGTTAATGCTTTTCTAAAGGATATAACATCCGTTTCAATCGGTTTTTCTGGAGGAGGGTCAGAAGAGAAATCTTCTTCGTCTAAACTAGTTTCTTTCAATCTTTGAACATGATTAAATGGAATGTAGAGGAAGGAATGGTTTTTGCCATCGTACATGACGATGATGTCTAGTCCACTATCTAACAGAATTCCCTTATGAAAATTTCCTCCTGAAAGTTCAACTTCAATTTTTTTTCCTATTAAATCAACAAAATCTATAAGCACTTTAATTCTCCTTTTTCTCAAATAGTCTTATCGTTGAAGAACGCCACCAAAAAGCCAAGAAACCCAATAATATAGAATAACTAAGGTAAATAATGTAGCTGGCGGGATAACAACCAATGTGATTTTAATATACTGCCACCAACTGATCATTACTTTCCCTTTCCTTACGATATGCATCCACATCAGCGTAGCAAGCGTTCCCATTGGAAGTAGTAACGACCCCATGTCGCTGCCAATTACGTTAGCTAAATAGGCAATTTTCAATTCGAGTAAACTTAGATTCATATGCGTTAACGTGAGTGTTCCGACCATGAGAGCTGGGTGATTATTAAAAATATTGGAGAGAACAGATAGAAGTACACCCATCATGACACTTGCATGCAGCAGGCTTCCAGAAACGATTGGTTGCATGAAATTGATCAACCAGTCCGTTAAACCAATGTTATTGAGACCGTAAATGATGGTATACATACAAAAGGCGAAAACGATAATATACCACGGCGTTTTTTTCAGCATATCGGCAGGGGATACTTTTAAATATGCCCATCTCCAACCTAAAAGGATAAGAGAACCAATGACAGCCATCAGAGAAACAGGTATGTTCACAAAGGAAGCGACGAAGAGGCTGACACGGACAGCAAATACGAATAGTAGAACGTTTCGCATAAATCTTGAACGAGCTTTTTCCGATGCATGTTGAATTCCTATACGTGGTTTAAGTGGATGGTAAGAAGAGCTTGTCAGACCTGAAACATTAGAAGGAACGGTTTTCGGCAAGATTCTTCTAAATCGTAGGAACAGGAGAACAACAAGCAAAAGTAAACCAAGAGTTGCTGGAACAAACATCATCGCCGTATGCAAATACAAACTCATATGCACGATTTTTAGAGCGATTAAATTTACAATGTTACTTACACCAATTGGAGCACTCGAAGCAGTCGCAATTAAGGCTCCAGACAGCAAATACGGAATTTTTTGATGGTTTTTTAAGCCCATGTTGTTTAATAACATGACTAGGATTGGAGTAGTGATTAAGATACTTCCATCGTTATTGAAGAAAAGTGTCATGAGAAAACATAACAGATTGACGTACCAGAATAAACGAATTCCTGACCCCTTTGCCATGGCAGCCAGTTTTTCTGCCACCCAATTAAAGAAACCAAAACTTTCTAAAACAATCGCCATGACAATCGTTGCCATAATCGTAATGGCGGCACCACTTATGGTGCTTGAAATTATACCCAAGTCTGTTAAGGAAACACTTCCACTTAGTACGACAATTACCGCACCTATTGCAGCAGGTATAGCTTCATTGATCCCTCTAGGTCTCCAAAGAATAAATCCGAGGGTAACCAAAAAAGTGATGATGGTTATCCAAACGGTTAAATGACCCATATTTTTACTCCTTTCATCTAGCTAGTGATTCAGGATGTTTCCCTGAGACGACGTTACCTCCATGTTTTGCTGACTCCGCTAATGTCCCTCCCTGCCATTTATCTCTCTGTGTTTTTTGTTGTACTGTATTTATATGTATCCAATATAAGACAGGCTTTGGGTTTGTACCCGTTTTTCAATAAATCAACTAGAGTCTAAAAAATTTTACTTGTAATTACATGTATCGTGACAGAATCAAGTAGCAAAAATAAAAAGCGAAGCATAGTCAGCTCCGCTCAATACGATTTATTCTTATATTTAACCTACTGCTTGTGTTTTTAAGAAGCATGGAATTTTTCTAGGTTGTTTAACCAAGTAGATTGTGAAGAATTGTACTGAAAGTAACGGGTCCAAGAGTTGAAGAGCTAGCTGCCATTTTGGTAGCTTTTCTTTTTTTCTAACGGGACAAGTAAAAGGATGTAAAAAACATCACAGAACCATCCTCGGATTCGGAAGTATTTCATCTATTATTACGCAAATAAAAAGAGAAACTTCTGATAATCCTATGGAAGTAACCTTTACATAAGAAATTAGGTGTTTTTCCATGTGGTACTGGTACATAATTGTCTCAGCCGTAATTTTCATGTGGATAGCTTGGAAGGTTCCAAAACCACTTCCTCCGTTGGAGTATTATGCAACGGTTGCAACATGTCTATTAATCGCAGAAATAACAGACAGATGGACAGATAGATATAGCTTATATGAATTCTGGGTAAGGAAATACATTGATCTACCTACAACCTTTATGATTTTATTTATCTATGCTCCTGCTGCTGTTATTATGATAAGCAGGTATCCATTCAATGGCAGTTGGAAAAAGAAGCTAACCTATATTTTGGCATGGTCAATCTTTTCCAGCTTCTATGAATGGACATATGTAAAGATGGGGTATTTATATTATCCACATTGGAACTGGTGGTACTCCACTATTTCCTACCCGTTCCTTTATGGATTCATGTTTTGGCATTTAAAATTCGTTCACTGGATAAGAGAAAAGTCTAGACAGGCTAGTAAGTCTAATTAAAAAGTAATCGCCGCTGCGATACTTTAAAGACATCATTTTCCGATTCAGCTATTTTTGTCACAGAAGGGTATCCTCATAGTTAAGTAAAACAACAAATGAAAAAGACTGCTGTTCTGATATTATCCCCTTTAGGTAGACAGTGTTAAAAAGCCCATGATTTTATCATGGGTGATACACTACTACTTGGAGGGGATTTTTCTATGGCTGTGAAGGGACAGGCGTTTCAACACTATACAGAAGAATTTAAGTTGAATGCAATTGAAATGTATATTAATGGTGAAGGTAGTTACAAATCTCTATCTGCCGATTTGGGGCTTCGTAGTTCAACCCAGTTAAAGAATTGGGTGAAGAAGTTTGAGGATGGCAAGAAGCTTACCGACCAAAGAGGAACCCTTACATCAGATAATCCCTTTAAAGGGCGACAAAAAATAAAGTTTCAAAGTGTAGAAGAAGAAAGGGATTATTATAAGGCTCAGGTTGACTACTTAAAAAAGCAGTATCCAAATCTTCACGGGGAGGTGAAATCAAAAAAACATTGAGATTTGAAATCATTCATGAGATGAAGGAGTCGTACCCTATTATCTGGCTAACCGAAATAGCGGAGGTGCATCGATCCAGCTATTACAAATGGGTAAAAACCATTGAAGTCCGTGAAAAGAAAAAGAAACAGGATCAGGGTTTAATGGACCAGATGCTTTCCATCACCTCAAACATAAGGAATTTGGCTATCCTAGAATGGTGATTGCCCTTAAGGAAGAGGGGGTCGAAGTAAACCATAAGAAGGTTTATCGATTAATGAAGTTGATGGATATTCAGTCGGTGATTAGAAAGAAATGGAGATACTTCGGCAAAAAAGGGTCTAAAGTGTTCGCTAACTTGGTCAACAGAGAATTCAAAGAGAGAAAAGAGAATGAAGTCCTGGTAACTGATATCACTTACATACCGTTCCAAAATCGGTTTTATTACCTATCTGTTATTCAGGATCTCTATAATAACGAAATTGTTTCGTGGAAGTTATCAGATAGAAATAACATGAAATTGGTTTTGGATACAGTGGAGGACCTTAATAAAAAAAGAAACGTGCACGGAACCATCCTCCATTCGGATCAGGGATTCCAGTACACGTCTAAGAAATACAACAAACGATTAAACAAATATGGCATAAAGGGCAGCCACTCTCGCAAAGGAAACTGCCTGGATAATGCCCTGTTGATTCTAAGACTATTGGTGGTTTCTTTCCTGATTCAGTCTTAATTTCATTTAAAAACTCTTCAAGTAAGCCTAGCCCCTCAATAGTATGAGCTATTTTAAAGCTCTTACGATACGGTTTGCCCTTATCCAAAAACCCTTGTACCTGACTTTCCCCTTTTGACACATCCAGACCAACGACTGGATTCATACTAAATCTCCTCCTAAGCTAGTAATTTACCAGTACCCCTAATTCCTCCATGCAGTGTCACAGCTTCGCTTGTTATACGAGATCTATGTCCCAACCAGCCTAAACATGTTTCTACAAGTAGGGGGCGAACGGTTTAGTTGACGGGATCAATGCCCCACGAGCAGTTACGTTCTACCCTGGCTACTGTAATATTAAGACCAAATAAAATAAGGTCAACCAGAAATATTTTCATATCTGGTTAACCTCATAATACGCAGGTTAGTTGAACAAGGAATTGGATAAATATAGTGATAGAATGCCATGTAAGTAAGAATAAGTGATGGGAGATCTTTGTTAAAAATTTAATGTGCAATAAAAGCAAAAAATGGGAATTATAATAGGATAAAATCGATTATACACCCAAGGAGACTTATACCATGCACATACGAAAATACATGATAATAACCTCTTTATTAGTTGTTGTTTTAATTGGTAATTTTACAGCGAGTACCTTAATCCATGCAAAGAACTTTTCACCCTACCGTTTAGCTACGACTGATCTTTCATCACAATGGAAACTTGTAGAGAAAGAAATAGGAAAAACAGGTGAATTGAGGAAAGATGAGATTTTTTATATCAGCCTACCACGAAATGATGTGAAAGTAAGCGTCAAGGGTATGCCAATACGCACAGGATTAGCATTAGGGGGATGGGTGGCTTTTAAACAAGTAGAAAACCAAGCGATGGTTATGGGTGATTTGGTTCTAACGGAAAAAGAAATTGAACCAGTTATGACTGAATTGCTTCAACAAGGAATTATGATAACTGCGATACATAATCATTTATTAAATGAATCGCCTCGGATAATGTATATGCACATTGAGGGACATAGTAATGCAGTTCAATTAGCGAAAGCGATTCGTTTAGGTTTGAAACAAACCAAAATAAATCTGGTTCAAAAAGGTGCCTCTTATTCCTTTCCAATTGATAATCAAAAATTAGATAAAATCTTTAAACATAAAGGTACCGTTTCGAATGGTGTTTATCATGTAAGTATTGCTCGGTTAGAAAAAATAATGGATAACGGAATAGAAATTCCTTCTGCTATGGGAGTTGCAACAGCAATACATATGCAGCCTACTGAAAATGGGAAAGCAGCCATAACTGGTGATTTTGTGCTTACTGCTGAAGAAGTAAATCCAGTTGCAACAATATTACGTAAACATGGGATCGAAGTAACTGCTTTACATAATCACATGTTAACAGAGAATCCACGTCTGTTCTTTATGCATTTTTGGGCAAATGACGATCCTTTCAAATTGGCAAATGCTTTGCGTGAAGCCTTAGACAAAACTCATAGTATGTAGATTTTCATTAAAATAGATTGTATAGACAGTGAATTTTACAACGAACCCCAATTATTTATATTACGAATAGGATATATTTTAATTAGCCGTTCTTGTTCAACTGATATGCGTGGGTTGGTTACCACATTTCACTCCATCCGTCACGGAGCGGCCTCGGACTAACGGCGCACGTTCAGTCTGTAGACCTAGTGCATAGTTGAACATGAGGGTTCTCCTTCCCGGGGGTTTGCCTTCGAGCCAAATCTTCAATTTTCAAAAACAAAATATTATTCGATAAAAAATCCATCAAATAGTCTTACTTACACTACCTATGCAACCTTCAATTCACATATTTGTTTATCCTCAATAGCACATGCGATAGCCCAAATAAAGCCAAGTAATTCTCTAGCGACAGCAACAACGGCTACTTTTCCACCTTTTCCTTTAGCTGAGATGCGATGATATTTCAAATGAAGACGGTGTTGAGCTTTCCAAGCAATACGTGTTGCCTCTGGATCTTGTCCTTCTTGACGTTTAAGCAATTCACCTTTAAGAGATGGTCGATGGCGATAAGACCAACAAACTTCTACTATGGAACGACGAATTTGAGAGTTTCCGGTTTTAGTAATTGAACCTTGCCAACGACTAGACCCGCTTGAATATTCCTTCGGAACAAGACCGGCATAGGACATTAATTGTCAAGGACTTGAAAACCTAGAAAATCTTCCGATTTCCGCAACTAATGTAACTGCAGTTACTTCAGCAACTCCTCTTAAGGTTTGAAGTGCTTGAATGACAGGAGCATGTTCACTTTGAATGGCTTCTTCATGGATCTGAGCTTCGATCCGTTTCATACGATCTTCCACTTCATAGATTGTATGGAGATATTCTTGAAAAACAATACGATGAGAAGCTCTTTCAAATGTTAATTGTTTTAACCATTCGCGGTGTTTGACAGACCAATTTCGGACTCCTTGCGGAGGACGAATTTCATGACGAAGTAGGAAATGAATAAGTCTCTGCCGAGAACTTTGTAAATCCTCACGGGCATCATGACGAGCTCGAATTAAGTCTCTCAATGCTTCATGATTTTCGTCTGGAACCCATACAGAAGTAAGCTCTCCAGCACGAAGTAGCTGAGCTAATCTAATAGAATCTCTTTTATCTGTTTTCACACGATCGCCAGATCGCTTTGGGATAAGGGAGGGTGCCACAACCAAACATTCAATTTCCATTGAAAGAAGTAATCGGTAAATTCCATACCCACTAGAACCTGCTTCATAACATACTAATAGGTTTTCAGGATCTCCTAATTTTTTCATTAGTTTGCGAATGTCTTCTGGTTTATTTTGAATAGTTCCATGAAATCTTGGTTCAACACGACCAGGATCAGCAATCGCAACAGCAATTGTATCTTTAGATACGTCTAAACCAACAAATTTTTGTACATCCTTCATATTATACGGCTCCTTTTCGTGTGTAGCCCTACACTTGGTTTTATTTTAGGCTAGTAACATTATGACCAAGTGCAACCTACGTTAAGCGATGGGAGCCGTTTCGTTCATTATGACTAACGGGTGCTTTAGTTGAAGAAGCCATAAGGACCTAAATGGTCCTTTTTATATTTGGTAATAAAATACGAATTTCATTTATTGTATTGGAAATACTATCTGTCGAGGTGAAATAAATGAGCAGATTTAAAGTTGTGTTTGAAAATACAATCCAAAGTGGTGGGTTTTCATTGGAGCAGTATTTGATAACATTACATCAAGAAAAAGATATGTTGGATTCATTTGATGGTCATGATGATTACGAGTTGGACATGAGGTTATTTGAAGGGGAGATTCAGAAAGTTAACCGATTGTTGGAGAGCTAAGGCTCTCTTTTTTATTTATAAAATAAAGATTTTATTTTCTTCTTCAACTAACGAAGCAGGTTAGCATTCCTGTAGATCGTTAAATATCAGGTTTGAAAAAAATAGAGCCCCTCAGTAAGATACGAGTATAGAGACCA
>NZ_JCAIOL010000010.1:0-227379 GCF_059587065.1 Neobacillus sp. DZ-9 | reverse complement strand
TTAGGCACGCCGCCAGCGTTCGTCCTGAGCCAGGATCAAACTCTCCAAGAAAGTTGATTAGCTCATAAAATAAAACGTTGGCTCGTTTCAAAAGAAACGAATATTATTGTTTGTTGACGTTTTTGTTTGTTTAGTTTTCAAAGAACAATTTCACTATCGCTCAAAAGCGACTTTATTATCATACCAAGTTATTAACTCGAAGTCAACAACTTTTTTATTTATCTTTCATCGCCTCGCTGACGACTTTTCCTATATTACAGGAGATTAATAGATTGGTCAATACCTTTTTAAAAAAATTAAAATTAAAAATGAAAACCTGTGCCAATACAACAGTTTCCTAAAGATACTATTCTTTTGATCTTATAAACATCCGACGACTTGGTTTGAGATCGGCTTCGATGCTGTTGATGTTTCCAGTGTTGGAACATCACTAGCTTTTGGCCCTATTCGCTTATATAAAACTCATGGATTTTTTGACAATTTAATCCGTACAAACGGCTGAATATGGGCGATAAAAATCGATACTTGCACTGTCTTTCTATTTTTGTATGAATATATTAATTTGAAAATACCTATTATGAAGGAGAATGAAAAAATGGGGAGTAGTAGCAATCACAAAAAAGGCCATGACAGTTCAGGACATAGTAGTTCCGGACATAGTAGTTCCGGACATAGCAGTTCCGGACATAGCAGTTCCGGACATAGCAGTTCCGGACATAACAGTTCCGGACATAACAGTTCCGGACATAGCAGTTCCGGACATAGCAGTTCCGGACATAGCAGTTCCGGACATAGCAGTTCCGGACATAGCAGTTCCGGACATAGCAGTTCCGGACATAGCAGTTCCGGACATAGCAGTTCCGGACATAGCAGTTCAGGCAGGAAAAGAAAGGACTGCTGTAAAAACAGTTGTAAGTGTGACTGCCTATGCCGGATTCTAAGGAAATTCAAGCATAGTGAAGTAACCATTAAAACTAAAACAGGTGATATTATAACTGGGGAATTACAGCGTGTTACGAAGGATTGCTGCGTGAAAATTATTGAACCTGAAGTCATGTCACCTTTTATGAGTGAAAGATTGACAGTCATCCGTTGTAAAGACATTGAAAGCTTCTCCGTTGAATTGTTGGGATTATAAAATCGCGCTGATTCAGCAAGGCAGCAATTTTTATTCGCTGCCTTGCTTTTTATTTTGAAAGAACATTTCAATCGAATGGGCGTTGCCGGCGAAGCGGCTTCTCCTTCTTAAAAGCGGCTCTTTTGCATCAGAATGATGGTGATTATTCACAGGGTAACGAACATACGCATAATGCTCCTTAGATAAAGAGTACATTTTCAGTCCACCTTCATAGCAAACCTGCTGAAAGCATCTATCTTCACCTATATTCACCTTGGGAAAGCTGACCTTGTTAAAAATAGACTTCTTCCAAACAAGTGTAGCCCCGCTTAAAAAATAGGAAGATTTATAGGGACCAGCGTTTACAATCCATTTATTTTCATAATCAGGATTATACAAGCAGACTTCTTGGTTCTTTTTAAAATAAATATAAAAAGTGCCTTTTCCAACAAGATCTGCCCCTGTTTGAACAAGTATCTCATAGGCTTCCTTCAAATAATCGGCTCCATAATAATCATCATCATCCATCTTGGCAATATAATCATATTTCGCCTCTCTAACACCTCTATTTAAGCACTCTCCTAAACTTATATCCTCTGAAAAACGTAAAATTTTCATCTGTCCATCATCATCAGCATGCAGGTCCGAGGAATTCAGAATCAAAATGAGCTCCTTTTGGGCCAAGGTTTGCTTTTGGAAATTCTCAATTATAAGATGTACAAATTCCAGCCGATTGGTGCAGGCAATTACGGATATCACAGCCTCTTTCCCCCTTCCAGCACAATATCCTCAAATGAGTCAGTTACTGCAATCCTTTTACACTGCCTTTGGAAGGTTTCATTCACGATCTCCCAAGTATGCTGGTGGTTCTCCTCATATCGAATCAAGACATAATCGTGATAACCTCCAGAATATATTGCAAACCGGTGATCAAGACAATCTTTTTGGAATTGCACGTCCTCCCCGCTATTTAGCTCGCGAAACGAAACTTTTTCCAAAACTTCTTTTTTAAAAACCAATGTCCCTCCGGCCAGAAATATCCGTTTATTTTTTAAAAAACAACGGTTCATCTGCGGGCGAAATAATGTTAACAGGTTATCTTTATTAAAATAAACAAATATCGCCGCCTTGCCGATCACGCTCGCAGCTGTTTTATCCATATCATGGAGAGAATTTTCTAAATAAGCAGGCGAATAATAGTCATCATCATCAAATTTAGCGATTCGTCCAAAGCGTGCCTGCATCGCACCAAAGTTCAAGCACTCCCCCAATGTTTTCGATTCGTCCAATTGAAATACGCTAATATTATTAAACACTGCCAGTCGGCTTTGCCATTTTTCTAGCTGTATCGAATTTTTATTTAAGACAAGGATAAGCTCTTTTTCGGCAACTGTCTGCCGTTGGAAATTAACTATTCCTCTTTCAATCATATGTTCTCTTATGGTACACATCAAAATCGAAACCAATTGCGTCCACCTCCTACCCAAACCAATCTTCATTTAACTCATATTATGTTAGAA
Source organism: Neobacillus sp. DZ-9 (assembly GCF_059587065.1). Lineage (NCBI taxonomy): Bacteria > Bacillati > Bacillota > Bacilli > Caryophanales > Bacillaceae > Neobacillus > Neobacillus sp. DZ-9. The sequence continues at coordinate 224,742 of NZ_JCAIOL010000010.1, read as the reverse complement.
ACATGAAAAATAGAGGTGAATCATGGAAAAGAAAGTGTTAATTACCGGGGTTGCGGGATTCTTAGGGTCCCATCTCGCGAAGGAATTGCTCGCAGAAGGATGTTTAGTCGTCGGCATGGATACTCTTTCCTCAGGAAAAATAACGAACATCAAGGACCTGCCAGATGACCGGTTTATTTTTAAAAAAATGGATGTGTGCTCGCATAAGGTATTGACCGACCCTGATTTCAAAAACGTGCAAGAGATTTACCACCTCGCCTCTCCTGCTTCTCCCAAATACTATCAAGCCGCTCCCTTTGAAACAATCAATGTTAACACGATTGGCACGAAAAATATGCTTGAATTAGCCAGGAGGCTCAATGCCAAAATCGTATATACCAGCACAAGTGAAGCATACGGAGACCCCGAGGTCCATCCGCAGCCGGAAAGCTATCGGGGCAATGTGAATACTTGGGGGCCACGGGCTTGTTATGATGAAGCAAAACGGCTGGGAGAGGTCATGTGCTACTTGTATTTCAAGGAATACCAGACAAAGGTAAAGGTGGCCCGCCTTTTTAATACTTATTCGGCTGGGCTGGCCAATGATGACGGCCGGGTGATCTCGAACTTTGTTACTCAGGCATTAAAAGGGAATGACATAACCGTATATGGTGATGGGACACAATCACGGTCGTTTTGTTATGTGACCGATACGATCCGCGGTTTGAAGCTTTTAATGGAAAAAGAAGGGGCGAACGGAGAAATCATTAATATCGGCAACCCAATTGAATACACCATTCTTGAATTGGCCGATATGATTAAATCACTGACAAACTCGAACAGTACTATCACCTTCCACCCGCTGCCTGAAGACGACCCAAAAGTGAGGCGGCCACAAATTACGAAAGCAAAAGAAATACTGGGTTGGGAGCCGATAATAACTTTACATTCAGGTCTTGAGAAAACCGTTCAAGAGTATAGAATAAAACTTGGCATATTAGAATCTAATGAATACAAGGAACTAGTATAGAGAACAGACCTATTCATTTTTTGAATAGGTCTGTTCTCTTATCCAGTATAGTTCATTAAGATGAAAACATGTTTATTTAGTTTTAAATTTCTTTCTCCTAACATTCGGAGAATTTTTGATTTTTCTTCATGATAAACCACAATAATGGCATCCGCCTTGCCCGACTTTAATTTCCGACACGCGGAAGAAATCTTTTTCCTATTATATGAATAAATCATTTCTAATACTTGTAAGCCCGCTAACGGGGCTAAATTCTCTTCATAATGCTCGCAAGCCTTTTGCGGTCCAATGACAATAATCCTCGGATGTTGTGATTTTTCTGAACGTAAGGTACGAAAAACAGCCCTGGAAGCAGCTTCCTGCATCTCTTTTACAGTAGCAAAGCCATTTTTGTGTGATAGTGAAGTATTTTGAATTCGGTAGTCAAGTAATACATTTGGCACTTTTTCTATATCGCCTTTTTCCAATAGTTTCAGCCACAAATCATAATCATAGGCAATTTGGTAGCGTGTGTCATAACCGCCCACTTCCAGGAAAACCTTTTTAGAAAACATGACTGAACTGTGCGTTAAGGGGCAGCACGTATAGATTACTTTTCGGATTTCACGCCTTAATTTATTAATATTCCTGCCTTCAGTTACACCTTGATATTCTTCATCCGGAATATTTGGATCACCCGAAATACACTTTACTAGAGATCCAACCCCTACCAATTCCGGTTGGTCATGAATATATGTCACCTGATCCTCTATCCTGGTGGGGTAACTGTTGTCATCAGCATCCTGAATGGCAATCCACTCACCTCTGGCTACCCCAATTCCAATGTTTAAAGCCTGCGCGGCTCCTTGATTTTGTTCCAAATGAATGACCCTTACCCGTTCGTCCGTTATTTCATCTAATATCGATTTAGTTAAATCAGTGGAACCATCATTAACAATGATGATTTCTAAATGAGAATAGGTTTGGACTAAGGCATGCTTAATCGCTTCATTCATGAACTTTTCGCCATTATAAACAGCCATCACAATAGAAACCATCATTTTTTTAACAACTCCCATCCGTAAACACCCATTTATCGCCCAATATCAGGAAAATCATGCCAATTGCATTTACCGATAACGATCAAGGTCCTATTATGACGCTGGGATATGAATATCAAATAAATTTGAATGATAAGAATGAAGTGCTATTAAAGAATGGTACGGTTGCACCCAATATCCACCAGTATGACCGCCATCATTGGTTAGTTAACTTATTTAAGAATTTATTATGATCTTAAGGCAACCAAATCATAAACAAATTATTTCCGTATGACCAACCTCTTCTTCTAACCAATTGTAAAATATTATCAATTTGTGGGGTAGAAACAAGAATAATCCCATCGATTTTTTTTGACCGGAATAAAGAATTGGCCTGGTTAATCCCTTTAAGGTCTAAGTTAAGAAAATCCATCGTTAAATAATAATTCTTTTGTTTTAAATTTTCCTGATAGAATGCAAAGTTGTTTTTTGTACCTAGTAATATCAGCTTTGGTTTCCTTTTTAAATGTTTAAATCTTAACTCTGAAATACGTTTAAAGGTGCTGAGTAAAATCTCAATCGTTGTATCTACTTTATTACTATGTGCAAGAGATTTTCCATGAATTCTATATTTATATAGAACTTCAGGCACCCTGGAAATTTCCCCCACTTCAAACATTCTACTCCATAGATCGTAATCATAAGCTATTTTAAAAGTTGGATCATATCCCCCAACTTTTTCATAAGCTTTCTTCGAGAAAAAGCTGGTACCATGGCAAATGGGTGTACTGTAAAATTGTTCATTACGAAAATGTTCTTTTCTGTTAAAAAAGGACTCTTCCCATTCAAGAGAACTTTGATCAACCTGATCATTTCCAGGGATACATTGAATTAATGAACCAACCGCTACAATATTAGTACGGAAATTGATATAATCCAGCTGTCTTTGCAATCTATGCTCATAGCTTACATCATCTGCATCTTGGAGGGCGATCCAATCGCCTCTTGCTTCATTTATGCCTATATTTAAGGCATTTGCCGCCCCTCCATTCTTCTCTAGATGTATAACCTTCACTCTTGGATCCGTTACATTGTCCAGTATCACTTTTGTCATATCCTTGGAACCGTCATTCACAATAATATATTCAAAATTTGGAAATGTTTGTTTTAAAATACTTTCAAGGGATTCCTCCAGATAGTCTTCTCCGTTATATACGGCTGTTACCACTGATATTTCCATAATTATTACACCCCCAAAAGACATTTCGAATTATCATATGCATGTTTAAAGCATATGGAATTACGTCCACACGAAAAGAAGTGAAATGAATAAACTAAATCGACCACTGTATAAATTTAGGTTTAAGGAGATTAATATGAAAAAAGTCTATTGTGTAGGAATGATAAAGAATGAAGCGGATATAATTGAATCCTATTTGCGATATCATCTTCATATTTTCGATGGTATTGTCCTATTAGATAATGGAAGTACGGATCGAACTGTTGAAATTGTCAACAATTTGCAATCAGAAGGTCTCCCAATCTATTTAAAACATGACGATACAATAGAGTATGTCCAAGGAGAAAAAACAACAGAATTAATCAACTATACCTTGGATCAATTTGACACTGACTTTATTTTTCCATTAGACGTGGATGAGTTTTTAATTGCCCCTAATTTTTCTGGGAACCCACGGAAAATCGTTAACATGTTATCACCTAATAAAGTTTATTATCTTGAAAGAGATTATACTTATTTCCCTATTCACCTCAATGAAAACGAGTTGTTCATACCGAAGAGAATCACTTATGCAAGTCCAATAAAAGATTATTGGCCAAAAGTAGTCGTTTCAAAAAAAATTTGGAAAACCTTCTCCCCTTCTATTTCAGGCGGTAACCATGATTTGTTATTTGATAAAAAAAATGTAAAGGTTGAGATTTCAAATAACTTAAAATTAAGGCATTTTCCTTATCGATCATTAGAACATTTAAAATCAAAAATAACTGTTGGATGGCTTAACACCCTTGCCTCTTATAATTATAGTGAAGGACATAATTATCATTGGCAAACTTTATTTGAAGACCTTAAAAAGAATGACTTTACTATCAGTACAGACACCATTCTCGAACATAACGAAACGTACGTTCCTATGGACCTTTCCTTTTGCCCATCACTGGATATAAAGTACACCGGTCATCATGAAGTCAATGCCATTCGGAACCTATTAAATTATTGCGAAGACTTAGCCAGCAGGTATAGGGAAATAGATAAACGCAGGCGTGGGGAATTTTAATGGAGCCTGTTGTAATAGTTGCGCTCAGTAATGACCATTATGCCGCTCATTTAGCGACCATGCTATTTTCTTTATTTGAAAATAAACAGCCTGAAACGCATTATCAAATCTATATTATCGATGGAGATATATCAGCAGAAAACAAAACGAAGATTAATAGCCTTCTAAATAACTATAATACTACTCCAATCTTTTTACATCCCAACAAGAGCCTGTATGAAAAATGCAATGCGTGGGGGCATGTCAGCCGCGAGGCATTTTATCGGATCTCCATCCCAGACCTCTTAGACAGGAGTATAAAAAAAGCCATATATCTTGATAGTGATTTGATTATTAAAGGCGATCTCCGCGAATTATGGGAGAATCCGCTATTGGGAAAGAATTTCTTAGGGGCTGTAGAGGATCCTGTTGATTTTTCTGGAATTAAACTTCCAAGGGGCTATAAATATTTTAATTCAGGTGTTCTGTTGATGAATCTGAGTAAGTGGAGGAAATATAATATTTCAATGAAAATCCTTCAATTTATAAACAGAAACCCTTCAAAAATCTTATGGTGGGATCAGGATGCCCTTAATGCCGTCCTCTACAGTAAATGGTTTCCACTTGATTACAAGTGGAATTACCAAGTCTTTAGAATGGGGCATTTAAAGATAAACCCCATCATTATTCATTTCAATACAGATGTAAAGCCGTGGAATGGTGAGACCTACCTTAAAGAAGAATATTATTATTATAGGGACAGACTAAACTGGTAAAAGAACTAAATAGGATGATGAATAAAATCCCTAAACTAAAAGTGTACGGGTTTTCTTTAATTATAAACATATTTTTAGATGTATGGGGCTTTAAAAAATAAGTGGTAGTACCGGAGCTTACGCCATAAATATTAATAGTTGGCAGATAAAAATTTCATAATAAATGGGAGGCGAATTTTCTGAGTACCATAGTGCCGCCTAAAAAAATTTTTAATACTGCTAAGGACTGGGTTGCGGCAATGTCTGAAGAACCTTTTTTTAACAGGGTCTTTTTTAAGAGCATTTACCCTGCTTCTTCTTTTAGCAGAAGAATTAAACATCCTCCAATAAGATATCCTAATTCATTAGAGGGGGGGCATGTCGCGGTTATTCCAGATGGGCGTGTGTGGGGGTTAAACGGGGCGGTTTTAACCCCGGATAATAGCTTAATATGGGATGCTTCATTAGAATTTGTCCGTCCGCGATCCAATCATTCCATTTTTAACGTGAAAGAATTACCCCCGGTTTCTCTTTATTTTGAAAAGGCGGCTGATATAACTCATATAGTGGGATGGAATTATTATCATTGGATATATGAGGTTCTTCCACGTATTCACTTATTGAAACAGAGCAGTATAGAAGTGGATTTTTTTATCGTTAATGCCGAACCAGATCATGTACCCTTTCAAGCTGAAACCCTCAATCATTTAGGAATATCGACCGATCAGTTAATCAAAACACACACTGATTTTCATATCCAAGCGGAACATCTGGTTGTTCCTTCCCAGCCTTCGTTCGTAACAAAATGGGCATATGATTTTTTGAGAAAAACCTTTTTAACAGACGAAAAGGCGGAATCGTCTGAAAGGAAACGCCTCTTCATTACCAGAAGATGGTCGCGAAGAATCTTAAATGAAGACGACTTAATGGACGTCCTGACGAAATATGGCTTTATGAAAGTGGAGCTTGAAACCCTTTCAGTCGCCGAACAGGCCGAGCTTTTCTCATCTGCTGAAGCCATTGTCGCTGCACATGGAGCAGGATTGGTCAATTTGACCTTTTGCCGGCCAGGCACAAAGGTTGTCGAAATTTTCCCGCCAAGCTATATCACTCCCTTATATTGGGCAATAAGTTCTTTTGGAAATTTGAATTATTACTCTTTTATTGGACTAAAGGATCCTGAACATACTGTAAAAGGCTGGGCAGGCTTAGATAATATAACAATAAGCATTCCTAAATTTACGGCTTTTGTTAGAAATTTAAAGCTATAACAAAAAACAATCCGATCTACTGGTGCGGATTGTTTTTTTGTTTATAGCCGTTTGGATGGTTTCGATGCCAATTCCACGCTGTCTCGATGGTTGTCTTGATATCGTATTTTGCAGACCAACCCAACATGTCTTTTATTTTTTGGGAGGCAGCCACTAACTTGGGAGGATCCCCCATTCTCCGTGGTTGAATTTTCACGTTAGCTTTTGTACCCGTCACCTCCTCACAAAGGTTAATCATTTCACGGACTGAAACACCCTTTTCATTTCCTAGATTGAAGGTTTCAGCAATCTTTTGACCGTTGCTTTGTAGTAGATATTCAAGTGCTAAAATATGCCCTTGAGACAAATCGGTTACGTGAATAAAATCGCGGATGCATGTGCCGTCCGGCGTTGGGTAATTATCCCCAAAAATTTTAATATACGGCGTTTTCCCTTGTAAATGCCCTAAAATATTCGGAATTAGATGTGTTTCAGGATTATGGTCCTCGCCAATTTCACCCGTGTGAAGTGCCCCGGCTACATTGAAATAACGGAGGGCAATATAGTGAAAATCATTAATATCTGAAATACTGTTTAATATTGTTTCGATCATTAATTTAGATTTTCCATATGGGTTAATGGGGTTGGGAGTCATGAATTCAGTAATAATGGCTTGATTTGGGATTCCGTATGTCGCACATGTCGAGGAAAAAATTAAATATTTAATCTTGTGCTCGATCATTTTATCAAGCAGCTGGACCGTATTGACGACATTATTTTGATAGTATTTAAGAGGATTGAAAACTGATTCACCTACAAGACAACTTGCCGCAAAGTGCATGACTGCCTGTATGGGATAGGTTTTGAATAAACATTCGAGTGCTTTTGGATCCCCCGCATCCCCTTGTATAAATGTTGCTCTTTTATCAACCGCCTCGATATGCCCGGTTGATAAATTGTCGAGTACTAAAACAGAGTACCCCTTCTCTGCAAGATCACGAACTACATGACTGCCAATATATCCGGCACCTCCGGTTACGAGAATCATTTCGCCATCACCTTCTTTAGATGATAAAATTACTGCCCTTTTATTTATATGGTCCAGCTTTTCAAGTAGTGTTTTGTGAACTCACTTTTGAAAAATGATGATAAAATTGAGAAAGCGTATTTTGAATATTAGGAGCAAAGAAATTTTTTCTAGTAAGAACAGCCGGTTTGCCCGATAGCAGTGTAAAGTGTTCAGAACGATTTATATCGGGTTTTCCCTGCAGCTAGTGCTGCAAAGTCAAAAGGAAAAGAGCATCGGCTGATGCTCTTTTTTAATGGTTGGCAACACCTACATAATGAAATCCTAATTTCTCAATCTGTAGTTTTTCAAGCATATTCCTTCCGTCAAAAAGATAAGGCTGCTTCATTAAGGGCTTGAGATTTTCCCAATTGAGCTGCTTATACTCATCCCAGTCGGTGCAGATTACGACCGCATCTGCTCCATATACCGTTTCTTCAACGGTTTGGCTTTGGATAGGCGCTAATTTTACGACAGGATCATGCACCTTTATGCTTGCCTGCTCTTCTAGCAATCTATCAATCAGATTGAGACTTGGCGACTCCCTCGTATCATCGGTATTGGCTTTAAACGATAAGCCGAGCACAGCAATCGTTTTATTTTTCAAATCGCCTCCCAGAGCTTGCCTAATTTTATTAATAAAATAAAGCGGCTGTTCTTCGTTCACTTTCACAACTTTCTCAAGAATGGTCAAGGGCCGGCCATTTTCCTTAGCTGTTTTAATTAATGCATTTACGTCTTTGGGAAAGCAGGAGCCGCCATAGCCCATTCCCGCACGAAGGAACTGCGGACCAATCCGCTGATCGAGACCGATTCCCCTTGAGACATCATTCACATTGATGCATAATTCATCACACAATTTAGCCAACTCATTGATATAGGAAATTTTTAGAGCAAGAAAGGAATTTGCGGCATACTTGATCATTTCAGAGGCTTTCGGGTTGGTTTCAACGATTGGACAGCGGAAGTTTTTATATAATTCTTTCATGATCGTTCTGGCTGCTTCGCTTTCCGTTCCGATGACAATTCGATCTGGATTTAGCGCATCCTGAAGTGCAGAGCCCTCGCGGAGGAATTCGGGATTGGAGACGACATCAAAGGAAATTTGTGCCGCTTGCTTGGAACGGATCCACTTCCTCACGAACTCCGCTGTTCCCACTGGCACCGTGCTTTTCGTTACAATGATCTTATAGCTGTTCATGTGCTCTCCGATGGATTCGGCGACATTTTTTACATAGGTCAGATCGGCCCTGCCATCGGGGCCCTGGGGAGTTCCAACACAAATGAAAATCATATCATTCTTCTGGATGGCCTTTTGTGTTTCCTTGGTAAAAATAATATTTTGTGCATGAGTATGTTTTTTTAACAGGTCTTCAAGCCCGGGTTCAAAAAAGTGCAGTTTCCCGGCCTGCAATTCTTGGATTTTGTCTGCATCAAGGTCAAGACCGGTTACCTTATGACCCATTTCACAAAAGAGAAGACCAGTTGTGGTTCCAACATAACCGGTTCCGACAATTAAGATGTTCATTGCTGCTTCCCGCCTTGTCCGCAAATATAGTTGATGAGGGCTACATACTCTGTTGTTTTGGCTATATCAAAGCACCTTCCATCAATCTCTAGGCCATAGCTTGTAAAATCCTGTGCCATCTCTTTAATCGCATCGGTCAATTGAATCTCGCCGCCTACCCCCGGCTGGATATTTTCAAGGTAGTGAAAAATCGTTGGATTAAAAATATAACGGCCAATCACCGCCATATTGGATGGCGGGGCTTGTTGAGGCTTTTCGACAATATTTTTGATGGTGTATTCCTGCTCTTTTAATGGTTCCGGCTGAATCACTCCATAGTTTTTTAATAAGGAGGCTTCCATTTGTTTGACCCCTACAATATTTCCCTGGTATTTCGCAAACATGTCGATTAACTGTTTTAACGGCTCTTTTTTTTCAGAAAGAATGATTTCATCAGGCAATAATACCGCAAACGGTTCATCGCCCACAAAATGCTTTCCTAGATGGATGGCATTCCCTAATCCCCGTGCATACTGCTGCCGAACATATTGTATATGCACATCTGGAAGACCGATTTCCTTCAATAAATGTGTCTTTTCCTTTTCTTCTAAATAGGTTTCCAATTCCACTGACCGGTCATAGTAGTCAAGTATCATATTTTTCGATCTCGATACGATGATTAAAATCTGCTCGATTCCTGAGTTGATGGCTTCTTCCACGATGTAGTCAATTGCCGGGCGTCCACAAATCGGAAGCATTTCTTTTGGCAAAACTTTTGTAATTGGCAAAGTTCTAGTTCCGTACCCCGCTGCAGGAATTATTGCCTTTCTTATCATGACAGCCCTTCCCCCTCTAACAACTAGTAATACTTTATTCCTCAAGGGATTTGGAGGAAGGTTGTCCGACATAGAAAGGGCGATAAAATGGGTAAATTTACAAGGGGACGAATCTGGAGATCAGACGTAATTACATACTGAATAAACATACAAAAAACCGGTACCTTTTTTGCAGTACCGGAATCCACTGTCCACCCGAGACGGACAAACGGAGAGTTTTGTCTACTTGCGGTGCCTGACACCGTTCAAACTATATCCAGCCCTTTTTCTCAGCGACGGCGGCGGCTTCGGTGCGGTTTTTGGCTTCGAGTTTGTGGATGATTTCGGAGATGTAGTTTCTTACTGTTCCGGATGATAAATAAAGTTCAGTGGTGATTTCTTTTGTTGTTCTTCCTAAAGCTGCTAATCTGAGAATCTCTTGTTCCTTAGGAGTAAGTGGATTTTCCTCGCGGATAACGTTAAAGGTGAGCTCTGGGCTAAACACCCGTTTTCCCGCCATCACCTTGCGAATCGCATCCGCAAGCTCGTCGATCTCCCCATCTTTAAGCAAATAGCCGTGAACACCAATTTTGACGGCGCGCTCAAAATATCCGGGACGGGCGAAGGTGGTGAGGATGATTACCTTGCTCGGTTCGCTCCTTCGTGCAAGTTCTTCCGCCACCTCCATCCCATTCATAACAGGCATCTCAATATCCATTAAACAGACATCCGGCTTAAGCTCAAGGATGGAAGCAAGTGCTTCTTCCCCATTCATTGCCTGGCCAACTACCTTCATGTCTAGTTCTAAATCTAGTAACGAGCCAAGTGCCCCAAGAAGCATTCGTTGATCTTCTGCGATAAATAAGCGAATCATACCGCAGCCCCCCCTTCTTTTTTTATAATTGGAACGTTTATTTCTAAAACAGCGCCATTATGGTTCGATAGGCTAATCGAGCCGTCGATTAGGGCCAGACGCTCCAACATCCCGTTCAATCCATTACCGAACTGATTGTTCTTCGTTATGACCCCCATCCCATCGTCATGAATCACAACCCTCATTTTTTCAAATGATAGATTGATGGAGACAGAGCAATGGGTCGCCCGGCTGTGTTTTACGACATTAGTCGCGGCTTCCCGTACACACATCCCGACGATATTTTGTGTGAATGGGGGAATTTGTGAAAAGTCATTATCGCCATTGTATTGATAGGTAATTCCCGCAGCCCGTAAAATTTGCTGGATTTGGATGAGTTCTTCAGCAATGGTTGCTGCCCGCATATCCGTAACAAGTTCGCGCACCTGCTTAAGCGCTGCCCTTGACGTCGTTTCCATTTCCTTTGCTTCAAGTCGTGCCCGTTCTGGGTCAACTGCGGTCAGCCGCTGGACAAGCTGACTTTTCAGGGTCAGCAAGGACAACGTATGTCCGAGCGTATCATGAAGGTCGCGGGCAATCCGCACACGCTCCTCACGCTTCACCAATTCTTCGATTTGCTTATTGGCTTTATCAAGCTCCTTTTCAAGCTCCATCCTTCGGTTCATCGAACGGATGCCAAACGGCGAAATAAGCATGATTATGAGAAATGGAACAAAATAAATAAGGTCAGCAGGCGTGAAAAAGGTTTTTGTCTTCATTACATGGAAGGCAAAGGGGAATATTTCCACGCATGCCAAACAAATAAGACCACGGTAGAAAACTCGTTTATCCCGATACCAGCCGATAAAATTCGCCGGGAAAAACCCTAGAAACAAATAGTTTACTTGATAAAACAGCGTCAATATAAAAATGATTCCCATTTGCAAGGCAAGCCAGTAGGTGAACTTTCTTTTTTCCATTGAAAAATAAAGCTGGCGATACGTCACCAAAAACAACAGCACCATCCCATAACCCAACAACTGCTTCATCCCTGTTTCCTTCGTCAAATAATAAATAGGAAATCCGATATAAATGAGGAAGACATAGGGAAAGAAGCCAAATTGCCGCGGGAACAGGCTAAACGACTTTTTCATCCATCATCACACCGCTTCTTGTTTTCTTCTAATATACATCGATAGTAGCATGAACAAGACTAAATAGGCGATCAAAATCAGAATATTTTTCCAATCCGGCATGTTGCCACGAGCAATCTCCCAGGCACCATTGCCAAAATTATAGGATGGCAGCCACTTACCGATGGCCTGCATCATTTTCGGCATAATCTCAAGCGGCATCCATAGCCCGCCTAAAATCGCGAGCACCATATAAATGACATTGCTGACCCCTGCTGCAGTTTCTACTTTTTTCATCATTCCGACGAGAGTGCCGATTGCAAGAAATGGCAGCGAACCGAGCAAAATCCAGACACCGCTCATGATCCATTCGGCTGCGGTTAAGGACACATCATTGATTAAAGCTCCTGCGATAAAAATAATTGTAACTGAAAAGGCATGAATTACGCTTTGTCCGACCATTTGCGCGGCAAAATACACGCCGTCTGATAACGGTGTAATTCGAATAAAGGTTGACCAGCCTTGCGAACGTTCCTGCACCATCCTGATTCCGAGCGTCATCATCGATGAGCCCATTACACTGAACACCGTCATCGACATAAGGTAATGTGCCTGCCACTCGGCCTGATCCGGCGCATTCGTATTGACAACATTCGTGAAAATATAATAGAAGAGAATCGGCATCACTAGCGACCAAAACACGAAATAGCGATTCCTTAACACGCGAATAATCTCTGTTTTACATTGCATTTGAAATACTTTCATCTTACATAGCCTCCTTGGTGTTACCCGTTAATTGTTCGAATGCTTCCTCCAGCTTACCGCGTTCAATTTGAATATCTCTCGCACCGATTTTTTCTTGAAAAATCAATTCAAGAACTCGATCCGTATTCGACGACTGCACATAAACCCTGTTATTTTTTCGATAAATATCATCGATTTCACTGTGAAGATATAACTTCTCTAAGGATAGTTCCGGATCGACAATAAAGGACACTGACTGTTTAGAAATTCTCGCTTTGATTTGCTGCGGCGTCCCATCCGCCACGATGCTGCCGTCTTTAAAAAGTAAAATCCGATCGGCCGCGTCATCCGCTTCCTGGAGGTAATGGGTCGAAAAAATAATTGTTTTGCCCTGTTCAGCCAAAGTGTGAACGGTTTGCCAGAATCGATTTCTTGAAGTAATATCCATACCGACAGTCGGTTCATCGAAAATAATCAGTTCGGGATTTCCTGCCAGAGCAAGAGCAAAACTAAGACGGCGCTTTTGTCCGCCTGATAATTTTTCTGCTCGGGTTTTAAGGTCCTGTTCGGTAAGTCCTGTTAAATTGATGAGTTCTTGCAGGTCGAGCGGCCTTGGATAATAGCTTCTGATTAATTGAAGAATTTCCCGAACCTTAAGGCCCGTCATCACACTGACTTCCTGCAGCATCGTACCGATTTTTTCGCGGACCTGCTTTTCGTGAGGTTCGAGGTTAAACAAGCTGATCTCTCCTGCTGTTGGTTTTAGGAGCCCTAAAATCATCGAGATCGTCGTCGTTTTCCCGGCACCATTCGGACCGAGTATCGCTACGACTTCTCCTTTTCCAATCGAAAAAGATACATTATCTACAGCTGTTTTATGTTGAAAGGACTTTGTCACGTTTGTTAGGGTTAAAATTTCGTTCATGTTACGAACACCTCCTGCTTTCTTGATTTCATTGTACGTTGGAGGGGTGGGAAATTTTAGTAAGCAGTGTCATGAAAATGAGGTGACAAATGTCATATTGTTTTAAGTTGTTTCGTATAAAGGAAATGATTCATCTTTTTGGATAATCATGACTGAATAGGCTTAAAGTCATTAGGTTTATACACAGGTTTTGCGGCAGTTACCAACAGTTTTAAGCGCGCTATCCACACTCCGCTGAAAAATATCCACACTTTTCAGACATTTATACACAAATAATGTGCATAACTAAAATTATTCAATTAATACCCACTCATGTATCCACAATCCAGTTAAAGTTATCCACTTTTCCCAGTGGTTTATCCACAAAAAGCATTGAGGTATCCACATTATCACGTTGATTTATCCACAAAACGCATAAAAAATGACCTAGAACTGAATCTAGGTCTTTTGGCTAATCTAATGATGTGGTGGAAGGGTTATTTTCGCTGGAATCGTTTTCCTCGACGACAATTTCCTTGAGTTCGCCGGTGTCACCTTTGGCATTGATGATTTCAAAGATTTGATTCAGGCCTTCACTCGTTTTGTCATTTTTATCTTTCATAATTAACCTCCTATTCTCTTTCTAGAATAACCATTTTATTTATTACTTATTTAATATTGTTACAGTGACAACATAACTTTGCTCACCTTTTCACAAATCCTTCACATACCTAATAAGTTTGCGTGACCGCCATCACTTATGTGAATATTCTCACAAGTTAAAATGAAAGCGTAAACAATAATAATGAGGGTAATGGGGGAGTTTTAAGTGAGCAAATTATCAAAATTAGGAGCAATTTTGGTCACTTCGGTCTTGGTTTTAAGTGGCTGTGGTATTTCTGATGTTTCAAAAGAAAAGAACGTTAAGGAGAAAGAAAGCAAATCCACAGCTACAAAAGTATTGGGACCGCATGAACATTTGAATCAAAAACCGACTCCGGTTAAAATAAATCGAATCGGAGAGCATGAAGTGAATATCGAAATGACTGCTCAAATCACTGATATTGAAATTTCCAAAGGAGATGTTTATAAAGCCTGGACCTTTAACGGCGAAGTTCCCGGCCCCGTCATTGTCGTCAATCAAGGGGATAAAATCAATTTTAAATTATCGAATATGGATCCATCGATTCCACACAGCATGGATTTTCATGCCGTACACGCTTCACCCTCAGCGGATTTTGCCAATGTAATGCCTGACCAAACAGGTAATTTCAGTTATCCCGCTAATAATCCTGGTGTATTTATGTATCATTGTGGAACAAAACCAGTGCTGGCCCATATTGCCAATGGCATGCACGGAACAATTATCGTCAAACCGAAAGAAGGCTACCCAACCGACTCAGAGGTCGATCGTGAATTCGTTATTATCCAGAATGAATGGTATAAATACAACGATTTAGATGATTTTACGAATGGAATACCGAAGTATGTTGTCTTTTCGACAAAAGCATTAAAAGAAGGCGATGCTAATACGAATGGGGCCGTTGGTGCTTTAGTTGACAAACCTCTGCTTGCCAAAGTAGGCGACAAGGTACGGTTTTACGTGATGAATGTTGGACCAAATGAAGTAAGCAGCTTCCATGTTGTCGGCACGGTTATGGATGATGTTTTTGTTGATGGAAATCCGTTTAACCATTTGAAAGGACTACAAACCATCATGCTCCCAGCTAGCGGCGGAGCTGTAGTCGAATTTACTGTCACAAAAGAAGGAAGTTTTCCGTTTGTCACCCATCAATTCAATCATGTTACAAAAGGAGCTGTTGGGATTCTAAAGGTGACGAAAGACGGTCATGATGATGGAAGTGCAACGATGTCACATTAATCAAACTATATTGGCGCAGGGCCCCCATCCCCGCGCTTTTTTTGTCGAAAATAAACTTTTTTCAAATGACAAAATTCTTCTCTTTTCACAACATGCTTTTGCTATCTTTAAAGAAAAATCATAGGGGGCAAGAGGATGGACTTTGAGATATTGTTAGATGCCATTTTAGGAGAACGACGAATTTTCCACATAATTGAATGCCCTGTTTGCGGTTTTGAAGAAATTTATTATGAACATCATGTAACCAAAAGACTGCTTGGACGAGCCTGTTCCTGCTGTAATTTTGTACAAAAGTTCGCATAAAAAAAGCCTAGGATTCTAGGCTTTTTTTGGACAAGTTTTGTTAACGATTACATTTTTGCTCCTAGCTCGACGGCCTTGCTATTATGGTAGCTGGATTTCACCCTTAACTTCATTCTTAATTCCTCATCAAGGCAATCCTGCTGTAGGATTTCGTTGTGGCGGTACTGGATTAAATGATAATAATATTTGCCTCGAATAAGCATTTTCAACACATGATAACCCCCCAATTGTGGTTTACATAAATCGCAGGAGTACGTCGTATTCGGTAACTGGCTAGCATCGTCGTTAAACATTAGCCCCTTTAGTTTTGCGTCACCACTTTTCAATGGCTTTGCCGTTTCGTACGATTTATGTGTTTATCAAGACTATATCCAACAAATTTATAAATGAAAAGTGTCTTAGGACCCAACAGATGGGTATTTTTCTATTTTCTGCTAGGATGATTGTCTCTAAATAGGACTTGAGAGGTTTTAAGTCTATTAATAGTGTCCATGATGATAACAGGATTTAATTTTAAAAAAAGGAAGTTATTCATGTTAAAATTGTGGCCCCTTACTATATGTCTTCTCCTAGCGGCTATCTTGTTAGCAGGCTGCATGGAAAAATTTCATTTTGCACAGGAAGACGAAAAAATCGCACTGAACAAGCCAACATCACATACGAATAAGACCCGCTCCTCATCCGAAGATAATATTGCTGTTGTAGCCAATCCAGAAAGTATCCCTGTTCTTGTCAATAAACTGCATAAATTGCCGGAAAATTATTCGCCGGAGGATTTAGTGGATGCGAATATCCCATTTATTTTTGAAGAGAAATCCGAGAAGCGGAAAATGCGTACTCCAGCGGCTTCCGCGATTGAAAAACTTTTCACGGGTGCTAAAAAACAGGGTGTAAATCTTTTGGGTGTATCCGCTTATCGCTCACACGCTGCTCAAACGGTCTTATTTAATAGCTATGTACATCAAGATGGCTATGAAAAAGCAGCAACCTATAGTGCAGTTCCCGGAACGAGCGAGCATGAAACAGGGCTTGCCATTGATGTGACCGGTGGGGATGGCCGGTGCGCGGCTGAGGAATGCTTTGGAGGAACAAAAGAGGCAAAATGGCTTGAGAAGCATGCCGCTGATTACGGCTTTATTATCCGCTATCCGAGAGGAAAGAATGCCATAACGGGCTACACTTACGAGCCCTGGCATCTCCGCTACGTCGGCAAAACCATCGCCAAAAAAATCATGAAACGGGGCATCACTCTAGAGGAGTACTATAACACAGTCCCGGTTAATAATTAAAAGGGTCTCCCTTCTAGAGACCCTTTTTTCGTTATTTCCCTTTTATCTCTAATAGTTTGATTCTTAGGTCGTTTTCCATCGTAGCGAGTTCTTGTTCAGCAGCACGACGTTTGTGGCGGCCTTCCTCTTGAATGCGCAATGTTTCTTCCAGTGTGGTGATAAGGTTTTCTTGAGTCTTCTTTAGCGTTTCAATATCGACTAGGCCGCGCTCGTTTTCTTTCGCGGTTTCAATTGTATTTGTTTTTAACATTTCTGCATTTTTTAACAGCAGTTCATTGGTTGTTTTTGAAACCTGCTTTTGTGCCTCCACCGCATGACGCTGGCGGATTAACGTTAAGGCAATTGCCACTTGGTTTTTCCAAAGCGGAATCGCGGTCATGATCGACGATTGAATTTTTTCCACCAACGCTTGGTTCGTATTTTGAATCAGGCGAATTTGCGGTGCGCTTTGAATCGTAATTTCTCGGCTTAGCTTCAAATCATGAAGCCGTTTATCCAAGCGGTCGGCAAATTGAATCATATCATTGACCTCTTGAAACTTCATCTGATCATTGGAGACCTGTGCCGCCTGTTTTAACTGCGGGATAATTTTTTCATTCATTTCCTCAAGCTTGATTTCCCCTGCTGCAATATAGACATTCAAGGCGTGGAAATATTCTTTATTCGTTTCATATAACTGCTCAAGCAGCTTGATATCAGACAGAAGGACATTTTTGCTACGGTCCAGCTTCACACTGATTCGGTCAATTTGCGCCCCGGTTTTTTGATATTTGGAAAGAACCTCCTGGATGGAGCCGGAAATTTTTCCAAACATACGCGCAAACAAGGATGGCTTCCCATCCTTTAAATCATCCGGATTCACCTCATTCAGCCGCTTCATTAAGTCGCTGATAATGTCGCCGATTTCGCCGACATCCTTTTTCTGAACGTGCTCGAGCATGGTGTGAGAAAAGCTGAGGAGCTTGCCTTGGGCCTGGGTGCCGTATTGAATCATCGCCTGATGGTTGGCGGGATCGATTTGCTCGGCAATCTGATATGCTTTTGCCCGGTGTTCCTCAGGAATGACGTCAATTAACTTGACCGGCTTTGGTTCACCAGTCTGCGGGACCGGACTTTTAGATGGTGCGAGTCCGTCGCCAAAGGGATTTGCAAGGATATCATCTAATAAGTTGTCAGATTTATTGGGTTGAATTGGGTTGTTTTCGCTCATTTTAGCCACCTATTCTCTTCAGGAAATTTAGAGTCCTTTTGTTTCTTGATTGTATGCTTTGCGACATCAATTTCAAAATTTAAGGTATCGATATCATCGGATATCACATGATATAAATCCTCTTCCAAGATCCGTGTCATTTCATTTAAGGTTCGGCGTGTTTCAATTAAGGACTGGTCCAGCTCCATGCTTTTTTTCGGCTGAGTGGATAGGAAGTTATATTTTTCGGTCAGTTCCACCACAGAATCCAGATGAGAAAAATAAAAGGGCTCCGCCTGGTAAAAACGCTTCGGCTCCTTAAGAGTCATTTTGTGTATTTTTTTGGTGATTCTTAGTATATCGATTCTCTGCTTTACAGACGAAATATCGCGGATGGTGAAAAGATTTTTATTCAAGCGATGGATTTTTCGCTTGGCCTCCTTTAAATTTTTCTTAATATAGCGGTATTCCTTGCTTGAAAGCTGATGCTTTTTTAAAAAGTTCTTGTTCATGAACAGTCCAAGTATTAAGTGGGTTAAGACCCCGCCGGCAATCGCATAGCCCAGGGATGGCAGGAAGTGCTGCTCCAGCGCTAAAAAGCTGATTAACCCGGTTAAAACGGTGACAGGGACAGCCACAAATGAACGAATGATTAATGAAAGGATAGGGTTCATAATAATCGACTCCTGACTAGGTTTCCTTTATATTCATACGAATAAAATCAATAGAATGTTTCACATTCTTGCAATTTGTACCAAAAGAAATGATTTCCATCTACTACTTCCACAATACATGAAAAAACTCCTGCGTGCCATGGACCTCAAACGGAAAGAAAACTAAGACTTGAGACGTATTTTGGACATCCTTTCAAGGGGAGAAGAATTCACCAATTTCTAATAATATGGGCTCCAACCCAAGAATTATCTAAAAAGGTACATAGGCTAATTACTATTATGAGGAGAAATGGTGTCAGGCACCGCTCGTGGACAGTTAGGCTAAATTGTTCATCCCATGCGGACAAATTAAAAAAGAAGGGCAGGTTAAACGATTGGATATGGTCTCCTGCTCTTCTTTTTGTTTATTTCTCATAGAGTTCGATTGGCAGTCCGTCTGGGTCGGGGAAGAAGGTGAATTTCTTGTTCGTGAATGGGTCGATCCGGATCGCCTCGACATTTATTTGGTGTTTTTCAAAATAGGCTGCTGCCTCTTCTATATCGTCCACTTCAAAGGCAATATGTCTTAAACCGGCAGCTTCCGGGTAGCCTGGCCGTGCTGGCGGGTTTGGGAATGAAAATAATTCAATCTGATACTGCCCATTTATTTCTAAATCCAGCTTATACGAATCTCTTTCTTCTCGGTAGACCTCGCTAATAGGGTTCATCCCCAAAATCCGCACATAAAAATCCTTCGACTTTTCATAATTAGAACAAATGATTGCAATATGATGAATTTTATTAAACTTCATTTATAACCACATCTCTTCTTTTGGATTCAATGAATAAACAGCCCTCTTGTCTTCGAAACAAGACAAGAGGGCTGTTAAAAATTACATAAATTTATCACTTTCCCTGCTTACTCCATGTCTGCAGGTCGTTGTTCGCTTCTTCCGAAATGATAAAGAATCGCTTCGACGATTCGTTTGGAGGCGAATCCGTCTCCGTATGGATTAGAGGCTTTCGCCATTTGGTCATGGGCGGACTTATCCGACAATAATTCATCTGCCAGCCCAAAGATGGTTTCTTCATCTGTACCTGCTAGCTTCAATGTCCCCGCTGCAATTCCTTCAGGCCGCTCGGTTGTATCGCGTAAAACAAGAACTGGAACACCCAAAGATGGCGCCTCTTCCTGAACCCCGCCGGAATCAGTCAAAATTAAATAGGCCCGTGAAGCAAAGTTATGGAAATCAATTACATCCAACGGCTCGATCAGCTGAATTCGATCGTTTTCTCCCAAAACACGATTAGCAATTTCACGAACCACTGGGTTCATGTGAACAGGATAAACGACTTGTACATCAGCATGTTTTTCCACTACTCTGCGAATCGCACGGAACATGTTTTCCATCGGTTCACCCGTGTTTTCTCTTCGATGAGCCGTCATTAATATTAATCGATCGTCCCCAAGCTTATCCAAAACAGGATGGGAGTAATTCGTTTTAACGGTTGTTTTTAATGCATCAATCGCGGTATTTCCTGTAACAAAAACAGCTTCTTCTTTTTTATTTTCTACTAAAAGATTTTGCTTTGATTGTACTGTTGGCGAAAAATGAAGATCAGCTAATACACCTGTCAGCTGGCGGTTCATTTCCTCAGGGTATGGAGAATATTTATTATGTGTGCGAAGTCCTGCTTCCACATGACCTATCGGAATTTGATGATAAAAAGCCGCTAAGCTCGCCACAAATGTTGTTGTTGTGTCACCATGCACAAGAACGATATCGGGTTTAACCTTTGCCATTACGTCATTAAGCCCCTCAAGGCTTCGTGTGGTCACATCAATTAAGGTTTGGCGTTCCTTCATTACATTTAAGTCATAGTCAGGTGTAACTTCAAAAATATTTAGGACCTGATCCAGCATTTGGCGGTGCTGTGCTGTTACCGTTACAATCGATTGAATTTGATCAGGATGTTTTTCTAATTCTTTGACAAGCGGAGCCATCTTAATAGCCTCCGGCCTTGTTCCAAACACAGTCATTACCTTCAATAGATTTGTCATAAAAACCTCCAAAGAATATATGTACCAATTATTATACAATTCACTATCCATATTTAAAAATTGCCAGCCAAATATAGCCCAACTATCATGATATCAAATTACACTAGCTGGCAAAAGCAATAACAAATCGAAAGCTGTATCTAGGGTATTTTTAATAAAAAAAATTCACCTCAGCAGATGCCCTGTCCAAATGCTCCTCTTTTGCATAAATAAATAATAAAGGGGAGGACAAGCCATGAATATTATTCAACGACTCATTCCTGCCTCCAATACCGAAACCCGTCCTGGGTTAAAAATGGATCCAAAATACATTACTATTCATGAAACTGATAATACGAGTATAGGGGCGGATGCGGAGGCACACGCGAGATTACAAGAACGCGGGAATACCCGTACCGCGTCCTGGCATTTGCAGGTTGATGACCATGAAATCATTCAGTCCATTCCCTTCGATGAAGTAGCCTGGGCTGCCGGAGATGGACGGGATGGGCCTGGGAATCGAACATCCATCCATATCGAAATGTGTGTGAATGCGGACGGAAATTATGAACGAACCGTTACGAATACGGTCGAGGTTGTTAAATACTTAATGAACCTATTCAATATAGCAATCGATCACATTGTCCCTCATAAGCATTGGACGGGTAAAAACTGCCCAAGAAATCTATTGCCTCGATGGGATAACTTTATTAAGCGATGCCAAATAGCTGATGGCTGGGCAAAACAAGATACTCAGTGGTTTTTTTATAAAAATGGCCAAAAACAAACTGGCTGGATTAAGGACAAGAGAAAATGGTATTTTCTCGATGCCAATGGTGTTATGCAAATCGGCTGGGTGAACGTCGATAGTAAGTGGTATTTTCTTGATGAAAATGGGGTCATGAAGACTGGCTGGGTGAAGGTGAACAATAAATGGTATTACTTGGACAAGGATGGTTCGATGCAAACCGGCTGGATCAAATTAGATTCTAAATGGTATTTCCTAAAACCAAATGGTGAGATGGCTATTGGCTGGATTCAGGATAATAATAAGTGGTATTACCTTGATTATCCTAATGGGGTTATGATTACAGGCACCCATATAATTAGCGGTGTCGAATATACTTTTGGCACAGACGGCGCCTTAATTGAAAAGGAAGAAACCCCTGGTCCCCCACCAACAGATGGGACTGCAGAAACATCTGGTACAATAATTCAAACTGGTGGAAACTTAAGCGAATCAGATATCCCATCCGAAAGTCAAAATACTAACACAGCGAATGAAGAGCCTTCTCCTTAAGAGTTTGGCTTTTTTAATTTATGGCTATTTTCGCATAAATTGTTGTTTTTCGTATAAGTTATCAACCCGTATAACTAGAAGCATGGGGGCATCTTTTCGAAAGAACATTTGCGAAAATTGCCCAGAAACTTAGTAAATGAACCTTATTAAGTTCCATAAGCAACAAAGTTTACGAAAAGAGCCTTAATTATCAAACTCATTGAATTTTAATTAAAGAACAATGGGAATTATGTACTATAGATGGTAAAATAAATGATAACTTCATAATATAACTAGAATATAAGCTATATAGCTCCTTCACTCGATTCCACTAGATTCCGTTTTATGACGAGACAAAAACAAAAATCACCTCTAAGACACAGCATATTTCACCAAGAACCATACCTTCAATCATCCATACATATCACCCATCACGAATGTCCACCCAGGGCGGACAAATTCACCAAAGTGTCCACGAACGGTGCCTGACACCACAATGACACCAAAATGAAACCATTAATATGGCATCATTAAAATTATGGGGGTTTTATCATATGAGATCTCAGAAGAAGAGAAGTAGAAAGTGGTTAAAGGTTACCGGGATTATTTTGTTACTAATCGTTGTTGCTGTGGGTGTATATAGTTACACCGTCTATAAATCTTTAAAAAATGCGGTTGTAACGATGCACCAGCCTGTTGAACGAATCCAGCCGGAAAAACGTGAACTGCCGGTAGTATTGGAAAAAAAGGTGCCCTTCTCTGTCTTAATGCTGGGTGTAGATGAACGGAAGGGTGATAAAGGACGCTCTGATACCATTATCGTGTTAGCCGTAAATCCCAATAATAATTCAGTAAAAATGCTAAGCATCCCGCGTGACACCCGCACTGAAATAGTTGGGAAAGGGAATGAGGATAAAATTAACCATGCATATGCATTTGGAGGGGTACCCATGTCCATGGCTACTGTTGAAAATTTCCTCGATATCCCCATCGACTATTATATGAAGATTAATATGGAAGGCTTTAAAGACCTTGTCGATGCCGTTGGCGGGGTTAAGGTCCAAAATGATTTTGAATTCGATGAGTATGGTTTTCATTTTGGAAAAGGAGACATTACCCTAGACGGTGACCAGGCTTTAGTATTTTCTAGAATGAGATACGAGGATCCTCGCGGGGACTTCGGCCGTCAATCAAGGCAGCGGGAAATCATTAAAGCGGTCATTAATGAGGGTGTAAGCGTATCAAGCTTAACGAATTTCTCCGATATATTTGCAACACTGGGAAAGAACATCAAAACAAATCTTACCTTTGATCAAATGGTTGATATCCAGAAAAACTATCGAGAAGCCGGAAAAAACATTCAGCAGATGGAAATTAAGGAAACAGGAAAAATGATAAACAAAATCTACTATGGCATGGTAACAGCAGAAGAAAAACAAAGAATCCAAACCGAACTAAAGAAGCAATTAGAATTGGATGCACAATAATATTGGAAAGGGATGACGAAAAAGTCGGTTATAAACTTTTTTCTGTCATCCCTTTAATTATTAATTGTTACTCATAACCGAGTTTTTTCAATTACTTAATGGTCCCTTCACGCTTTAAAAATTCTTCTATTTCATGTTTATATGGCATTGCAGGTGCAGTGCCAATTTTGGTCACGGAGAGGGCGGCAACTGCATTAGCGAAGTTCATTGCTTCACGAACGGAGTATCCGTTGCTAATTGCGTGAGCAAATCCCCCGTTAAAGGCATCACCGGCCCCGGTTGTATCAACAGCCTCTATTGTAAATCCAGGAACCATTTCACCATTTTCACTGCCGGAATAAAGGAACGCTCCCTTTGCGCCTAGCGTGATGATGACCGTGCCAACACCCATTTCATAAATCTTCCTCGCCGCCACTAAAGCAGATTCTTCATCTATTACTTCTACCCCGCTCAACTCAAATGCTTCTGTTTCATTTGGAGTAATATAGGCTACATCCGAAAGTATTTCTATAGGAAATACCTGATATGGAGCAGGATTTAAAATAACAGGCACCCCATATTTTTTAGCCAGCTTTACAGTCGTTACAACCGCTTCAATACTTGTTTCTAGTTGAATTAATATGATGTCTGCTGATTTGACCCTTTCCTCTGCATGGAATACCTCCTCTTCCGTAATAGTACCGCATGCTCCAAGCGCGACTACAATGCTGTTTTCACTATTCGCATCTACAGCGATTAACGCGACTCCAGTAGATTGGCTGGGATCAACCCTAATATATAGGGTATTTATATGTTCTGCTTTAAAATGTTTCAATGCGTCTCTACCAAAAAGATCATCACCCACTTTGGTGACAAATGTAACCTCTGAGCCGCACCGCGCCGCAGCAGTTGCCTGATTTCCCCCCTTTCCTCCAGGCCCCATCTGAAATGGTCCACCCAGAACCGTCTCCCCCGGCTTTGGAAGATGAGGTGCTCGGCTCATTAAATCCACTACATAGCTGCCAACTACAAGAACATTAGACATAAATCCCCTCCAAATAATGACCTAAATTCTCTCTAAACAATCAACACAAAATAGTAATTGAAGATTTTGGCATTCTTATTCAAAATAAAAAGAGGTGGATGAATTTTCCACCATACTTTTATTATATATAATTCAACTTGATACGGGCTACCAAAATTGCACACAACCAGAAAGGTGGGATTCGAATGATTTGGCTTTATTTTGCCTGCTCTTATTTCATTGGGTGCATTATGTTTGGATTTCTGCTGGCGAAAGTGGTCTATCGCAAGGATATCAGACAGCATGGGAGCGGAAATGTCGGGGCGCGAAATGCCGGGCGTCTGTATGGCAAAAAGGCTTTTGTTATCACGTTTCTTGGGGATGCCTTAAAGGGAGGTCTGATCATTCTAATTGGCCGGTATCTCGGTCTCTCTGAACCGATTCAATTAATTGGTCTCTCCTTTGCCATCATTGGCCATTTAAAACCCGTCACTCTTAAATTTAAGGGCGGGAAAGGAATTTCAACGTTCGTCGGCGGGATGGTTGCCTTCGAGCCGTTCCTTGCACTGGTGATTGTCCTGGCATTCCTCGTGACCTATCCCTTCACAAAAAGCTTTACCTTTTCAGGGTTAGGAGCATTCCTTCTCATTCCTGTGTTTTTGTTCATTAAGAATGATCATTGGGTGACCAGCGTGTTGGCAATCATCCTCCTTGCTTTAATATTGCTTGCACACTCTGAAAATATCAAAGAAAGATTAAAAAAATAATTTCCTATCAAGCTCCCCCATTCAACTTGACCGCTTCCCCAATGCTTTGGTCGGTGATGCGGGAGCTCCCATGCAAATCGGAAATCGTACGTGCGAGGCGGATGATTTTGATTTGAGTCCGATTGCTAAATCCATTGTTAAAAGATAACTTTTGTAAATTCACATGCTGCCCCTCCGTTAATGGGCTTGTCCCTAAAAGCACCTCATACGGAACCCTGCCATTGCAAATTTCCTTCCCATACCGTTCATATTGCCTTTCCCTTGCTTCAACCACCCTTTGGCGAATAGCCCCTGACCCCGCCTCAACCTTTTCTATCATAGCTGAACTGAAATCTACCGGCCTTAAGGAAAGATTAATATCAAACCTGTCTCTAAGCGGTCCTGAAAGTTTATTTTTATACGCAAGTACCTGTTTCGGCGTGCAGGTACAGTATTGCCTATTAGAGCCTGCAAATCCGCAAGGGCACGGATTCATGGCAGCCAAAAAAATAAACTGTGCAGGATAGGTAATCGTCGCATGTGTGCGGCTAATGGTAATCGACCCATTTTCCAATGGCTGCCGCAGCATATCCAATGTTTTTTTCGAAAACTCACCAATTTCGTCAAGAAACAACACACCGCGATGGGCCAGGGATATTTCGCCTGGTTTTGGGTATTGGCCTCCACCGATAATGGAGACACCAGAAGCAGAATGATGAGGATTCCTAAAAGGGGGTAAAATCGTACGAGGATATGCGTTCCGGCTCAGCTGGTAAAGGCTGATGACTTCAAGGTGGGCTTCCTTACCTAATTCAGGCAGAATCGACGGAAAACTCCCGGCTAACAGACTTTTCCCACAACCTGGCGGGCCCGTCATCAAGACATGATGCTCTCCCGCAGCTGCAATCTCAAGTGCCTTTTTCGCGCTCCTATGCCCAATTATTTGTTGAAAATCTAAAAAATCGGCGCTCTGGACACATAGCTCCTTCTGCTTTTCTAAAAAGGGAGGAATCCATTGGCCCAAAAGATGACCGATTACATCCTGCAACGATGAAACATAGATGATTTCCAAACCATTAAATTCAGGCATAGGCAACTCATCATCAAATGGCATATAGAGCCTTTTAATACCAAGTCTTTTCGCTGCAAGCGAGGCAGGCAGCATTCCTTCAACTGGCTGAATCGAACCATCCAATGACAAGGCTCCCAAAAAACCGGTTCCTTCTGGAATAACCGCATCTAATTCATGCAAACTCAACAACAAACTAATCGCCATAGGCAGATCAAACATCGGGCCAAATTTCTTTTGGTCGGCAGGCGACAGATTGATTGTAATTTTTTGGCCGGATAAGGTATACCCCAATAAGCGAAGGGCCGAAATATTACGCTCCTTGGCTTCCTTCACCGCTGCATCGGGAAGCCCGACGATTTTAAACGAATCCATCCCGATAAAGGTGCCAACCTCGACATTTACTCGATACCCTTCCATCCCTTTTAGACCAATGCTCGTCACGCGCGCCCACATTATAACATCACCTTTTCGCCCATATAGAGCTTGCCATCTTCCCAGAAAAATTTATCATTCCAACGAGATTTCATAAATTGCTGATAATGCTGTGTCTGTGGGTGGGGAAAATAGGAAAGAACCGGCTGGGGGTCAATTAACGAAATTTCCTCCAAGTCGATGTAAGCTCGATAGCTGCTCCAAGGATACTCCTCGGGCAGGTTCACCATGCCGGAGCTGACAGGATTTAAGTGAATATATTTACTGACATCGAGTTCATATTCAGGGGAATTAAGCAGTTCAGCGCCATAGCGCTTTTCAAATACATGCCCCGTATAATCGTACTTTTTATTAAAAAATTTTGCATATTTCGTATTGAGGTTTTTCATAATGATGCTGAGCGGAGATTCAAGTGTTTCAAGCTGGAGGTGGACATGATTCGTCATCAAGCAAAACGAGTGGAGGATGAATGGGTATTGCTTCCTTGTTTCTTCTACTAAATTGAGGTATTTTTCATAATCTTCTTCATCATAAAAAAGCGAATTTCTTCTGATTCCCCTGCTGGTCACATGAAATTTCGCACCGGCAAACCACAATCTTGCGCTGCGCACCAAAGTAAATCACTCCTTTTGCATTAACTACTTTTTATTATACTGGAATCAGCCATTTCGATTAGCCCTATTCGCAATATTTAACAAAATGTTCAAAGCTGAAAACGACCAAGCTGTCGAATGTATAAAAAGTACTGCCAGCTAATATTTATTTACTATAACATTTTACATCTAGGGGGTATGTCTCTGAAAACGATAAGAATCCTTCAATGGCTGATTGGTATTCTCCTATTGGTGTATGGGGTCTATCTTATTTTCGGAACGCAAGAATTTTTCGGGACCATTTTAATTATTGGGGCTTTTTTAATTTTTCCGACTGTAAAAAGAAAAGCTCATTCCAATGATTATTACGATAATAATGATGTTTCTAAAGTTGACAATACCTATGCTGGCGGTGAAAGTGACAGCGGGGGAGGGAATTCAGGGGGAGATTAACAAATTTATATAAAAAATGTCCCCGATTTTGGGGACATTTTTACTACATCTTTGAAAAAAAGTACAAAAACCACACGGCATGATTTTGTTCATCAGCTGCCGCTCTTCGAAAAATTCTTCTTATTGCTGGGTCTGTCGCTTCATCAGCGATTTCCATATAAAAATCAACTGTATGCTGTTCATCCTGCAAGGCATGTTCTACTCCTTTTTTATAAACATTTGGACAATCTTCCGTGATTTTTGGCTGAGGCTGTCTGCCTGTTAAACGGCTATAAAGCTGGACAAACTGCTGATAGTGCTTAACTTCATCCTCACGAATTTCAAGGATTTGCTTCCGTTCCATTTCATTCGCCGCAAGTTTGGCTAATTTGGCATAGCAATTTATCGCACTATATTCACCATTAATGGCTTTTTCAAGATCAATAATCATTTTATGAGGCTGCCTATTTATAGCATCGTAGTAATTTGTGTAAGGGTACATAACGCGACCTCCGCTTTCATTTCTTTTTGTATATCTTACGGCCACAACAATTAAGGGTGCTTTTTATAAAAATCTGTCGACCACCAATTCCTTTTCACGATTTTACTTATTCCCCGGGAAACATTCATTTTTCGACACATTTCCCCCTTCCCATCTCCACAAATGGTAGAAGAATGTCGATTTTCCCTTCACATAATAAAAAAATCAGTTTAATATAAAAAGGGAGCAAAAACGGAAACTTTTGGTAACATTTTTCGATAAGGGAGCGTGAGAATCTAGTAGAGAAGCCATACAACCTTTCAACTGGGGGTTGTACCGACTCTTTAGAGTTAAATAAAAGATTAAAAGGGGTACTACATTTTGAAACAAAAACTATTAATCTTCTCAATTTTTATACTGTTATTCGCGGGATTGGGGATCGGAACTAGCCATACGTATGCCTACAATTCGGGATGGAAAATGGAAAGTGGTAAATGGTATTACTACAATAATGATACGGCGGTAAAAGGCTGGTTATACATAGGAAATAAGTGGTATTATATGGATAAAACCGGGACAATGCAAACCGGATGGGTGTTGGATCAGAATAAATGGTATTACATGGCCCCATCTGGCGCGATGCAGACCGGTTGGATTAATGTCAATAACAAATGGTATTACCTTCAATCAAGCGGCGTGATGAAAACGGGATGGCTGCAGCTTGGGTCCAGCTGGTATTATCTCAAGTCCAACGGGGAAAGAAGCACAGGACTACTAACCATCAATTCAAATTTGTACTATTTTAATAGTATCGGTGTCATGGAGTCGAATCTATGGCAGGAAGTAGACGAAAAAAAATATTATTTTACTAGCGATGGTACCGCAGCAAAAGGCATCACGGATATTCTCGGAAAAAGATACCTTTTTAACGCAGATGGTACGCTTGTCTGTGGATGGGGCAGGGTGGATGGAAAGTGGTATTTTTCCAATAATGAGGGTCTAATTCAAACCGGATGGATTACCTACAAGGATAAAAAATATTTGTTAGACCCAAATGGCATCATGAAAACAGGATGGTATCAGGAGCAAGGGAAAACCTACTTCTTCGATAATGGCGGAGCTTTAAAAACAGGCTTTGCCACCTTAGATGGGAAAGGATATTATTTCGATAAAGATGGTGCCCTATATAGCGGTGGCTGGTTTTCTATCGATACGAAAAAATATTACGCAAATAAAGAGGGTCAGCTTCAAAAGGGCTGGCTGCTTATGAATAACATTTGGTATTACTTTGGTGACGATTTCGCTATGAAATCAGGTTGGATTCTTGACGGTGGAAAATGGTACTTTTTAAATGGCCAAGGCGAAATGCAAACAGGGTGGCTGGAGGATAACGGCAGCCGGTATTTCTTAAACTCAGGCGGGGCCATGCAAACAAGCTGGTTGAATCTTAGCGGCAAATGGTTTTACTTTAGTCAGTCAGGGCTGTTGAAAACAGGTTGGTTCCAGGATAAAGGCAATTGGTATTACGCCGACAATAATGGCATCATGCAGACTGGCTGGATTACGGTTAATGGCGAGGATTACTTTTTAGAGTCCAGTGGAGTTTGGGTTCCTGTTTCGCGGGATTTAGCAGGGAAAGTGATTGTTCTCGATCCCGGTCATGGCGGTTATGACGGCGGGGCAAGTGCCGCAGGTGTTCTTGAAAAAAACATTAACCTGCAGGTTAGCTTAAAATTTGCAGACATGTTAAAACGGCACGGTGCTACGGTTTATTTGACTAGGAGCACGGACGAATTTATTTCATTGGATGGAAGGGTCGAATTTTCCAATTCTATTAAACCAGATGCGTTTATCAGTATTCACGTCAATTCGGCAGGAAGCAGTCCTAGCACCATCCAGGGGATTGAAACCTATTTTAATTCTGTCGACGGGGTGATGCCTGAGGAAAGCAAACAGCTTGCAACTTACCTTCAGAATGAAGTCATTAAAACAACCAGCGCCGTCTCAAGGGGCGTAAAAGACGAGAGCTTCCGGGTAATAAGAGAGAATAACGCACCGGCAGTCCTAGTGGAAATCGGCTTTATCACCAATAATGGGGAACGGGCCAACCTTATCAGCGACAGCTACCAAAACAAATTATGTAATGGATTAATAAACGGATTACTGAAGTTCTTCAAACAATAAAGAGAAATAAAGCATTGACAATATGGACGCAGAATCCGTATAGTCAGTGCTTTTTTTGGTGAAACAGAAACTAACAAGTTTAACAAACGTATAATAGTGCAATTGGTGTCAGGCACCGCTCGTGGACACTTGTGGGCACGCAGTGGACAGTCAGGATTTTCAGCTGATCCATGGAGGTCTTCTATTGCATGCTCAATCCACTTTAATATATAGGAGGGTTCATAATGAAAAAATGGATAATGGTTTTACTTCCCTGCTTTTTGCTGCTGCTTAGTGGCTGTTCTCTGCTGAATGATGCAAAGAACACTGTCACGTATATAAACGAGGCAACTGGTTATTTAGACAAGGCGACTGCTTTTGCAAATGAAGCACCTTCTCTTGCTCAACAAGCTGTAGGAAATCAGCAGGCGGCTAATGAATTTGAAAAAATGCTAAAGCAGATGAAACAAGAAATTCAATCCTTTAATCAACTGAAAGCACCGGATATAGCTGTTGATTTGCACCAGCAAATTATTGATCAAAACAACAAGCTATTAGATGGAATTAACCTCTATTTAAATAATTTTAAGAACGGCTTACTAGACCCCTCCGTTTTACAAAACACAGAACTCTTTCAAACCGTTCAGGACATTACCAGCATCATTAATCAAATAAAACAGCTCGGACATTAATGCCTTTTCGAAGTTACACAAGGAGTGTACACCATACGCGGACAAAACTCAGGAATTGTCCACGTTTGGTGCCTGACACCATTTACAGCATTTACACCTTCCTTAACCAAATTTGGAACACCGCACCGCCTTGCACTCCGTTCAGCGCCTTTATCGTTCCGCCATGTCCTTCAATGATGGCTTTGGTGATGGCAAGACCGATTCCCGAACCGCCCTCTTCCCCGCTATAGAACCGCTGGAACACCTTGTCCACTTCTCCCGGCGCGAACCCTGATCCATCGTCCTTTACTTCTATCAAAAACGTCTTCCCATCCATCATGCTGCTTTTCATGATGACCACCGATTTTGAGTAGCGAATGGCATTCCCTAGCAAATTGATAAAGGCCCGCTTCATTTTTTCACGGTCGACCATAACCGATTCGGATAGGGAGCCTTCCACAACAATATCGATTTCCCGCTGCTCAGCCAATGCCAAAACACTATCCACCGCCTCCTGAATGATAGTCTCCATTGACTCACGCTTGAACACAAAGCTTTCCTCCACACTCTCGAGCCTTGCTAAATAAGTAATTCCTTCGACAATCCGCTTCAGCCGCTGGCTTTCGGCAACAATGACATTTAAGCTTTTATTCACATCTGCGCCGGTAACGACGCCATCTAAAATTCCTTCTGCGTTACCTTGAATCGCCATCAACGGCGTTTTCAATTCATGTGAGGCATTTTGAAAAAATACCTTTTGGTCCTGATCATACTGCTTCAGCCTCCGTGACAAAGCATTAAAGCTTTCGGCAAGCTCGCCAATTTCATCCTTGGTGGCAAGACGGATTTCTCTGTTAGCCCCTTTTAGCGAGTAATTTTTCATATGTTCGCTAAGGTTGCGAATTGGCCGTGTTATACCTTTTTTAAAAAATAAGCCTAAAACCACAGCGATCATTGCCGAGAGCACCAAACTAATCAGCTGCGACCTCCCCATCAAACGATTCAGTTCCTGCACTTCATCAAGTCTGGCTACTAGGGTTACATATCCTCGCGTCTTCCCATTCTTCGCTTGAATCGGCACCGTTTCTGAAACAAAATTTCTTCTAGGCCTCTGCCTAAATTCTTCTAAGACAGCTTCTTTTAAATCCGTATAAATAATCTCCTGCTGTGCCGTCCAGATTATCATTTTAGAAGACAATAATCGTTCGGTGACTGCCAGCGCTTTCCGGTTCATGAGCTTCTCCTCAATCACCTGTCTGGAGAGCGCCGACTTTCCTAGCAACTGACTCATCACCGTGGCTTCCTTATGCAACTGTTGCTCGGTTTCGTGAATCAAATATCGCTGGGAGATAAAGCGAAAGGATACGCTTGTAATGATGAATATAATAATAATCAATAAAAAATAAGTGAATAAGAGCTTCGAGCCTAATTTCATCCTACTCATCCAATCGGTACCCATATCCCCAAATTGTCGATAACGCCACCGTTGACTGGTGCTGCTCCAATTTTTTCCGAACCCGCTTCACTAAATCATCGATCAGCCGCCCATCGCCAGCAAACTCATAACCCCAAATAAACTCCAGCAGTTCTTCTCTTGTGAAGGGCTTCCCTTTGTTTTGCGCCAAAAAGCTGAACAAATCGTACTCCTTGGTCGTCAGTTTGATTTCCTGGCCGTCTTTTTCTATGTATCGCCGCTCCGTATCAATATTTACATCCCTTATGTTCAGGATTTGCGTCCCATTACCAGCCGTTTTCTCAAGTCGCTTAAAGATATTTTTGATTCGAACCATCAGTTCACGCGGGCTGAATGGCTTCGTGAGGTAATCGTCCCCGCCAAGCTCCAAGCCCAAAATCCGATCAAATTCACCGTCTCGTGCGGAGACAAAAATAATCGGAATATCGCTCACCCGGCGAATATCTTTGCAAAGCTCAAGTCCATCGAGATGAGGCATCATGATGTCGATGATCAATAAATCCGGCCTAAGCCGCAGCATTTCCTGAAAAACTTGTCTTCCGTCCGAAAAAAGTGTCACTTTGTAGCCTTCATTTTCGATATATTTTTGCAAAATATCTCTTATATTCTTCTCATCATCCACGACAAAAATATGCTTCATCAACGGTTCACCTCGCTTCCATTATATAATAAAGAAGAGATAGCACTGAATACTATCTCTTCCACAATGTTATTTTAAAATCTCAATCATCTTATCCAGTTCTGCCAGCTTCTCTTTCATTTTTTCATTAATCTTTTGCTGTGTCGCGGTCAGTTTGTCGAACTGTTCACTGCCCTCGCCCTTTTTTAACGCTTCCTTCAGTGCCTTCCGCTCATCGCGTCCCTCTTTTATAAGTGTCTTCATATCGCTGTTTAATGTCTTTAGTTGCTGTTTTACTTCTTTTGCCTGCTTTATGTCCTCTTTATTGCCGCTTTGTTTGGCAGCAACTACTAAATCGAGGAGCTGGTCCCTTTTTTCAATCATTTGTTTCTTCAGGTCAAGTTGATCTTCACGAAGCTGATTCACTTGATGAATTTGATCTTTAAATTGGCTAAGCACCTCAAGCCGTTTGCCAGCATGTCCTGCTTTTGCTTCTACTTTTGCAGGCTGATTTTCAGCAGCGGAAACAGTTTGGATTTTATAAACGCCGCCTAACATCATCAAGGCGCCAACCCCTACAATCAATCCTTTTTTTAGATTCATTTCCATCACTCCTTTCATCTTCAGTATAGACAAAGAGTGTGGCAGAACTTCGGGATAAATGTGTGAAAAGTGTGTGAAAATGGCTTGAGAGTTGAAGCTGTAAAAATAAAAGCCTTGCCAGGAAAGGAATCATTCCAGCAAGGCTTTTAATATTATTTACCTGTTAAGGCAGTATAGGCATTTGCTTCGCCAGAGCCGAAAAGCTCATCGTGACCTTTCTTGCCATAATCTAAGGCCGTTTTTTCAATTAAGGCCTTCACTTGTGCTGGATTATAATTTGGGTGAGCCGCCTTAATGACACCGGCGATTCCAGCTACTTTTGGTGAGGCCATGGATGTTCCGTGTAAGTAGGCATAGTTTTTAGTTAATGTGGTAGCAGAACTTGGTGGTAAAGTTGTTGGCCATGTGGACAACGTCCGATAAGTAAAATCACGTTCGTTCAAATTCCGTGAGGCATCATATATAGGGCCATTATCTCCACCAGGAGCTGCAACATCTATAAAACTATTACCATAGTTGGAATAGAAGGCAAGCCTATCCTTAGCCCAACTATTGGAAGAAGATACCGTAATAACTCCAGGAACTCCTCCTGGTGTTTCAATGGCTACCCCTTTGTAAACCAGGTTTGCGCCTCCATATGCTGCATTCATATAATCGGTTAGTGACTTTTTATCAGCATAATTCAGGGATTCATTCCCCGCAGCTGCCACTACTGTTACATTCTTATTAACTGCATATTTAATGGCGCGTTTCCAAAGAAGAACATCAGCAATATCAGGATACCGAGTACCGTCAATGTAATACTTTAAATTATCAAAACCGCCAATTGACATGTTGATTACGTCAACTCCATCGTCGGCAGCTTGAATGATAGCATCTACAATCGGTGCAGTTGGCGCACTTCCACTTCTATCAAAAATACGATATGCACGAATGCCTAAATCAGGTCCAACGCCTTTTACTTTCCCATTCGCGGCGATGGAACCAGCCACATGGGTACCGTGACCATTTGTATCTGTCACGTCCGTAGGATCACCGGTTTCCTCAGGAACATTATTATTAAAATAACCACCTTCAGGAACGAAGTTTTGACCGCTCACAAAGTTCGCTTTAAGGTCTGGATGCGTTTCATCAATACCAGAATCAATCACCCCGACAATTGCTTTGTGAATCGTTCCGGTACTGGTTTCAATACCGCCAGTCTCGAGTTTGTACGATTCACCATTATTTGTTAAATGCTTCATATCCCATTGAAGGTCCCAATATGAGGCAGTATTAGGAAGTGTCACAGGTTTCCCATCTGCTCCTTCAGGGTTACCATTTTCTAATTTGTAAGCCCTTTCAGTATTTGCCGCCACAATAGTACCGCTCGACTTCAACTGACTGAGGAAATTAGGATTTGAGGATCGAACCTCCACCCCGCCAACTTCTGGCATAGCTCTTACTACTTCCCCGCCAGCATTCTTAATTTCCGCTAGATAGTTCTTCGGTAAAGACTGACTATAAGCAATCAAATAATTTTTGCTTACAGTCTGCGTACTTGCAGATGTGTGAACACTAGTTGAAAAGCCTAATAGAGACATTGCTAAAACACTGCTGGCGACGATCGCCATTCCTCTTTGTTTCTTTTTCACAAGCAAGACCTCCTCTATATTTGTCCCAACGTTCTTAATTTTAAAACTATTCATTTCCCTTTGAAAACAAATACTTCTCGATAAAGAATGACACCGGACGCAGAACTTGCCTAAGCTTGTCTTTATTTCAAATTTTCTAGTAAAACGGCAAAACTCCATTTCTAGTCATAATTCTTTCTTTTTCATCAAAAAGACCTCTCTGCACTATGCAAAGAGGTCCTACAAATTATTATTTTATTTTTGCTCCATTACTACTATATTTCACCTTCAACACTAATATCGTTAACGCTAAAATCAAGGTAATTAAATTTGCCACAATGATGGGGATATCTTTTATAAACAGTCCGTAAATCAGCCATAACAATACTCCCGCAGTGAACATGCCGTACATGATAAATGAAATACCTTCCGTGTTCTTTTCTCTGATCGTCTTAATCGCCTGCGGAAGAAATGAAAGCGTTGTTAAAATTGCCGCCAAATAACCAAAAATGGATACAATATCCTCCATCGACCTGCCCCCTAGTAACTTATGTAAACCAAAAACCTCGTCTCTGGCACCTAAGCACCTCTTCCTTTATACTATTATACAACACTGCATATCTATTAATGATGGTAAGATGGCAGCCAACCTTTTGGAAGGAGATTTTTCATGGAGCGAAACGGTATTTTTCATTCAGTTTGCCCGCTGGACTGCCCGGATCAGTGCGGATTGCTTTTACATAAAAAAGACGAGAAAATCGTCAAGATCGAGGGTGACCCCGGGCATCCGGTTACGAAAGGTCATATCTGCAACAAGGTACGGAATATGGCGGAACGAATTTATGACGAAAACCGGCTTAAACATCCAATGAAACGTACTGGTCCTAAAGGAGAGGGAAAGTTCACGCGAATCAGTTGGGAGGAAGCTCTAAGAACGGTTACTTCGCGCTGGTCAGAGCTGCTTCAATCAGATGGTCCGGAAAGCATCCTGCCCTACAGTTTTTACGGGAACATGGGAAGGCTCAGTGCGGAAGGAATGGACCGCCGCTTCTTCCACCGCCTCGGTGCTTCCAAGCTCGATCAAACGATTTGCTCCTCAGCCGGCTCCGTTGGCTATAAATATACGATGGGCGGAAGCCTAGGGATCGACCCGGAAGATACGATCCATTCGAAGCTGATTATCTTTTGGGGCATCAATGCTGCCAGCACCAATATGCATCAGGTGGCCCTTGCGCAGAAAGCGCGCAAGCAGAACGGCGCCAAAATCATCGTCATCGATGTTCATAAAAACCAAACTGGCAGATTAGCAGATTGGTTTATTCCAATTTTACCAGGCACAGACAGCGCCCTTGCCCTTGGGCTCATGCATGTTTTGTTTGCCGAAAACATGGTGGACCAGGATTTTCTCCATACCTATACTGTTGGTCATAAAGAGCTCCGTGAACATGTTATTCAGTACGATCCAAAAACGGTTTCCGCAATCACTGGAGTTTCAGTTGCGGACATTTACAAACTCGCACGAATGTATGGAGAAACGTCTCCATCGTTTATTCGAATTGGAAACGGGCCACAGCATCACGACAATGGCGGGATGTTCGTCCGTACCGTTGCTTGTTTGCCTGCCCTAACCGGCCAATGGCTTGTCAATGGCGGAGGTGCGATTAAAGGAAATTCGGGGTTCCTTGCACCAAATACTGAATACCTGCAATGCCCTGACCTTTTGAAAAATAAAAACACTCGGATCGTGAACATGAACTTGCTCGGTGAAGCAATGCTGTCCCTTGACCCGCCTATTAAGTCCCTTTATGTTTACGGCACAAACCCGGCAGTTGTCGCTCCGTCCAGTCATAAAGTAAGAGAAGGCCTTGCCCGAGAAGATTTATTTACCGTCGTTCACGATTTATTTTTAACCGAAACGGCCAAGTATGCTGATATTGTCTTGCCGGCAACGTCTTCCTTTGAAAATACGGATATTTATACATCCTACTGGCATCACTTTGCCCAGCTTCAGCAGCCGGTTATTGAACCATTTGGTGAAGCTAAATCAAATGTCGAAGTTTTCCGCTTGCTGGCAAAGGGTATGGGCTTTGGTAATGAAGCAGCCTTCAAAGAGAGCGAGGCAGAGATGATTGAAGGTGCGCTGAATAACCCGCGGAATCCATATTTGGCAGGAATTAATTTTGAAGGGTTAGCCGAATCGAATTATCTGAAAGCCAAGGTGAAACCGTTGTTTCCTGGAAAACTTCCAACGCCTAGCGGAAAAATAGAATTATATTCTGAGAGGATGAAGCAGGACGGACACCCGCCGCTTCCAACCTATATTCCTCTCGTGAACGACGGAAATCATCCTTATCAATTTGTTCCTGGGCCAAATCATAATTTCTTAAATTCTACTTTTTCTAACAATCAGAAACACATTGAGCTGGAAAAAGAACCGCGATTATATATGAATCAGAAGGATGCACTGGCAGCTGGCATTCAAGATGGCGAAATGGTTCGTGCCTGGAATGGCCGCGGGGAATGTGTGCTGAAGGTTTCAATCGGCGAGAACGTTCTTCCTGGAGTCGTAGTCAGCCAGGGTCTCTGGGCCGACGCGAATGGAACCAATCAATTAGTAAACGCCCTCACCCCCGATCGAATTGCCGACATGGGCGGCGGCGCCACCTTCTTTTCCGGACGTGTCAGCGTCGAAAAAATATAATTTTTATGCAAAAGCTCCCTGGCTTAATGGCCGGGGAGCTGTTCTCTATGGGACTAATTTTTTCAAGATGGGAATCTTACTTAAAACATAACTTCCAATACCACTGATAATGATAACGATTGTTACATTGAGTGGAATTGAAATAGCCGGGTGAAGATTTTTCCACGTATAGTTAAAAATTTCATTTGAAAACACTTGAATGACAAGGATATGGGCCAAATAAATCCCAAAACTAACCTTGCTTACTCCCCTAAAAATTGCGGGAAGTTCCTTTTGGTTCGTTGCCAACGACCGGAAAAAGACAAACATCCCAACCGCAGCAATTAAAACATTAGGAGAGTAATATTCAAACCAAAATTCCTGCAGCGTCCCGCCGGCATGTTTGGTTGATAAAAAAGTGAGGACAAACGTTGCAGCCATTCCTGCAAAAGTAGCTGCTAAGGATAGTACTCTAGCATTTTTTCCTAAAGGCATGTTGGCCAAGTAATAGCCTAAAATAAAATAGCCAATATAATTCGTGACATAAAAAAGTTCAAGATTTGGGCTGAAGCCAAATTGAAATTTCATAAATCTAACAAAAACAGAGGCAAAAAACCAAAGCGCCAAGAAGTATTGAATGTCTTTTTTGGAGGCATTGCGAATAAAGACCTTCACTAACGGAACGGTTAAATAGATGCCCAAAATCATATACATAAACCATAAATGAGTGCTAATTCCATTTGATATAAACAATTTTAAAAACTGGGTGACCGAAAATCCGTCGAAGTAATCACCTCTGTAAACAAGATAGGAATAATAAATCAAGCTCCAACAAAATAACGGAATAAAGATTTTGCTCGTTCTTCTTTGTAAAAAGGCCTTATAGCCAAGCTCACGAGTATCTCCAAGCAGAAGCGCTCCGCTAATCATAACAAACAAGGGAACAGACGGCCTTGAAATAGACTCGTAAAAATTAGCAGCCAGCCAGTTTGACAGAGGAATGCTGTAAAGCTTTTTACCAATATCCCAAGCCGAAACATGGATAGTCACAACCATTATCGTTGCAAACACTCGAAGCCAATCCAAATAGTAAAATCTCTGTTTCATCCTTCTCTCCTAACTTAAATTTGTTGTTAAAAAGTGTTAATGGTGTTAATGGTGTCAGGCACCACAAAAAGACATTTGTCCTTCATAAACGGACACTGATTAGTTAGCTTGCTTTGTAGCCTTTGCCCATCATTTCGTGGACGTTATGGACGGTGACGTAGGCGTTTTCGTCGATTTCTTTAATAATATTTTTCAACTGGATGATTTCCTGTTTATTTATGACGATATAGAGGACTTCCTTGTTCTGTCCAGTGTAGCCGCCACGCCCGTCTAAAACGGTCAAGCCGCGCGACATTTTATTCGTAATCCCTTCGAGCACCTGCTCTGGTGTGTTCGAGATAATCAAGACGGCGACCCGCTCATCAAGCCCTTCAACGATGAAATCAATTGCCTTCGCCCCGACATATACAATCAAAAGTGTATACATCGCTTTTTCTAACCCGATGATAGGAATCGATCCTGCTACCACGATAATATCAATAATGAGTACAGCTTTGCCAAGGCTCCAGCCGAAAAATTGCGTCGCCAGCCTAGCTAAAATAGTCGTTCCCCCTGACGTTCCGCCCGCACGAAAAATAAAGCCAATCCCGCCATTCACTAATAATCCGGCAAAAAGGGAAGCTAGCAGAGTATCCTCCGTTATCCGTTTGCCGACATCCTCAGTTAAAAATAAAAACCCTGAGCAGGCCGCAATCGAAATCAGCGTATAAACAAACGCCCTTTTTTCAAAAAATTTATAGCCGATCACTATCATCACAGCATTTAAAACAAAGTTCACGACCCCAGGTGACCAATTCCACAAATAATGCACAATGATGGTAATACCTAAGAGTCCGCCTTCGGAAAGGTGATTAGGAATCGTGAAAAAATTAACCCCGACGGCAAAAATAAACGCACCCAGTATAATGAAAAGCATATCTTTAAACAATTTCCTCATTTAAATGCCATCCTTCTATTATGCTGCTCCATTCAGAGCTCACAAAATCATTTCTTCCAATAATGATACAACAAAATGACGTGCTCTAGTAACTTAAATTTGGGCATAAAAAAAGAGAAGTGGAAACCACTTCTCTCCAACGAATTCAATTCTAGCAGCAATACCATCCACCAGAAAAGGACATTTGTCCACGAACGGTGCCTGACACCACGCAGACATCACACCATTTTAATATTTCAGCGCCTGATGCCATCTCCAGGCATCGGCGATAATTTGTTCCAGGTTTCGCTCGGCTTTCCAGCCTAATTCTTCGAAGATTTTTGCTGAGGATGCTACGAGTCTCGCCGGGTCGCCGGCACGGCGGTCGGCCATTTCGATATTGGCTTTCACCCCAGTTACTCTTTCACAGGTCTCAATAACTTCCTTCACAGAATAACCAAGCCCGTTCCCCAAATTGTAAACCTCAGCTGACTTCTTCCCGGAGAGCAGCGCCTCAAGGGCCAGAATATGAGCGGCAGCTAAATCGGTGACATGGATATAATCGCGGATGCACGTACCATCCGGAGTGTCATAATCATCCCCAAACACGGACACCTTTTCCCTCTGGCCCAATAATTGTTGTAGCACAATTGGGATTAAATGCGTTTCTGGATCATGACTTTCGCCAATCATCGCAGAGTCATGAGCTCCTGCTGCATTAAAGTAACGAAGCACCACATAATTTAAACCGTAGGCTTTTGAAAAATCAGCCAGAACCTGCTCAACCATCAGCTTAGAATGACCATATGGGTTAATCGGTGCAGTCACAGTCGATTCATCAATGATTTCTACCTTAGGGATGCCATAGGTTGCCGCTGTAGAAGAGAAAATAAAGTTTTTCACATGAAATTTCATCATGACCTTCAGTAACGTTAAAGTAGAGGCCACATTATTTTGATAATATTTTAAAGGATCAATAACTGACTCCCCAACCAGGCTATTCGCTGCAAAGTGCATGACCGCCTTGATGGGATAGCTTCTAAAGATCATTTGCAGATCTTCTTCATTGCCAAGGTCTCCCTTAACAAAAATAGCCCGGCTATCAACGGCCGCACGATGACCTGTAGACAGGTTATCCAATACAACGACCTCTTCTTTTTCGACTAATTCCTTCACAAGATGGCTGCCAATGTAACCAGCGCCGCCGACAACGAGAATCATAGTTCATTTCCCCTTATAGTAAATTCTATCCGGTAAGTATTATAGCACTTTTAGCCAACGCCCGCTTGTTAGGTGTATTTGCTAATAATTTCCTATTAAAAATCCTCATAGTGTCAGGCACCTTTTTCATTGTATTTTCCTACTCCCACTATTAAAATCAACAATAAGATTTAATTTTTAGGAGGCACACCATGAAACTGAGCAGTGAAGAAATTGAGATATTAAAAATCATCGAGGAAGACCATAAGCTTTCCGTTGAAACGATTGCGTCCATGGTCCTTAGCAGCGAAGCAAAAGTAAAAGCGACGATTGAAAAATTAGAACAGGAAAAAATCATTATTAGTTACCCGACCTTAATCGATTGGAGCAAAGTAGAGGGCCAGGAAAACATCATTGCGATGATTGATGTAAAAGTAACCCCTAAGCGCGGAGTCGGCTTTGATGAGGTAGCGGAGCGGATTTATCGTTTCCCGGAAGTGACTTCCCTTTATCTTATGAGCGGTGCCTACGATTTGTCGATAACCGTTGAAGGCAAAACGATGACCCAAATCGCCACCTTCGTATCGGAAAAATTATCAACGATTGATAATGTCATTTCCACCACCACCCATTTCATGTTGAAAAAATATAAGCATGACGGGGTCATCTTTGACGGCGGTGATGAGAAAGATAAACGAATGGTGGTTACACCATGAAACAGGATTATGCCCATTATCTTTCCAAAACAGCAAAAGAGCTTCAGCCATCCGGCATAAGGAAATTTTTCGATTTGGCCGCTAGTATGAAGGACGTGATTTCGTTGGGAGTCGGTGAACCCGACTTTGTTACACCCTGGAATATTCGCGAAGCAGCCATTTTATCGTTAGAACAGGGCGAAACCGCCTATACGGCAAATCCGGGGTTGTTGGAACTGAGACAGGAAATCACCAACTATTTGGGAACCAGATTTGGGGTTGAGTACGATCCAAAAAATCAAATAATTGTGACAA
The DNA here is from genome assembly GCF_059587065.1 of Neobacillus sp. DZ-9. Classification (NCBI taxonomy): domain Bacteria; kingdom Bacillati; phylum Bacillota; class Bacilli; order Caryophanales; family Bacillaceae; genus Neobacillus; species Neobacillus sp. DZ-9. Next base: position 182,476 of record NZ_JCAIOL010000010.1, on the reverse strand, counting down.
TCGGAGCCAGTCAGGCCATCGATCTCGCCTTCCGGGCGATTTTAAACCAAGGTGATGAAGTCTTGATTGTGGAACCAGCCTTTGTTTCCTATGCCCCGTTGGTATCGATTGCCGGCGGAACACCTGTTGCTCTTTCAACTTCGCCTGAGAATGGTTTTAAATTAACATCTGAGCAGCTCGAAAATGCCATCACGGAAAAAACAAAAGCAATTTTGCTTTGTTTTCCAAACAATCCAACTGGCACATCCTTAAACAAGGAAGAACTGACGGAAATCGCTAGAATCGTCGAGAAGCATGATTTGATTGTAGTTTCAGACGAGATATACGCGGAATTAACCTACGACGAAGTCTTTACGAGCTTCTCAGCTCTAGAGGGCATGTATGACCGAACCATTTTAATCAACGGGTTTTCCAAAGGTTTTGCGATGACCGGCTGGCGTTTAGGTTTCCTTGCAGCTCCGGCTCCCTTTGTGGAGGTCATGCTGAAAATTTTCCAATATACGACGATGTGCGCCCCGACGATGCTGCAGCAAGGTGCGATTGAGGCGCTTCGCAACAGTTTTCAAGAAGTGGAGACGATGAAACGAAGCTATCGCAGAAGGCGGAACTTTGTCGTGCAGACGTTGAATAAGATTGGTTTGGATTGCCACATTCCCGGCGGCGCCTTTTATGTGTTTCCATCGATTAAAGCAACCGGCCTGACCTCGGAACAGTTCGCGGAAGAACTACTTATGCAGGAACGAGTCGCGGTCGTACCCGGCCATGTTTTTGGAGAAAGCGGAGAAGGCTATGTCCGCTGCTCCTACGCTACCTCGATGGCCCAGCTTCAAGAAGCGCTCAAAAGAATGCAGCGGTTTTTGGAATCGAAGGGTGTCTATGGGGAGAATGCCGTGGAAATATTGAAATAAAATTGGAAAGCCCAATTCTGTGTGAGGAATTGGGCTTTTCTAAATTATAATGGGAAATTTTTATTTTTTGAAGTTCAATAGAAGCATTCATTTTGAAGTTGGATTATAACTGAAGGTGAAATTTAAGTTTAGCTAACTCTCTTTCATTTCTAGCTGATTTTTCCCAGATATGTTCTTGTTCTGCTCTAATGTCATTCACGATATTAAGTATTTCAGTAAATTTCGCCTCATTTTTATTATCCATGGCGGCTAGTTCCTTCCTCATTCCCAGCTGGTCATTCTTTATTTCATGCTGTTCCCGCTTCATTTCCTGCTGCTCTATCTTCATATCCTGCAGTTGCTGATTAATGTTTCCTACTATCGAAATTATGCTTGATAACATTTCTTCCATTCTCTCTAGTTTCTTTTCCATGCATGTCACCTCCTTTTTTAACAATTATTATACACCAATTTTTTCTCCTAACGACAGCATCCGATATATTTCCTTTTTTACTCCAAAAAAAATGATTGAAAATCTCACAGAAAACGAATAATATATATAAGTATTTCAAAAAATGTTCGTGTTTTCGGAGGAACCTTCATGTTTAAACTAAATGAAAATCATACAAACGCAAAAACAGAGCTGCTTGCGGGGATTACGACCTTCTTTACAATGGTGTATATCGTGGTGGTCAATCCCGTTATTCTTGCCGATGCAGGCGTGCCCTTTCAACAGGTTTTCACGGCAACCATCATTGCTGCGGTTGTCGGGACTCTTTGGATGGGGCTTTTCGCCAACTATCCTATCGCCATTGCCCCGGGAATGGGTCTTAACGCTTATTTCGCCTATTCTGTCGTTGGAGGCCATCAGGGCATCACCTATCAAACGGCCTTTGCCGCTGTCTTTATCGCCGGTCTTATTTTTGTCATCTTATCTTTAACTCCTTTACGGGAAAAATTAATCGATGCTATTCCTGATAATCTCAAACATGGGATTACCGCTGGAATCGGCTTATTCATTGCTTTTATCGGACTTCGCCTGACGAAAATCATTACTTCGCATCCGACAAACCTTGTTGGACTGGGCGATCTCCATGCCCCGTCAGCGGTATTAACGCTGGTCGGGCTCGCCGTGACCCTTGTGCTAATGATTCTGCGCGTAAATGGAGCACTATTTTTTGGAATGATTGTGACCGGTCTCATCGCTTTTTTCACAGGCCAGCTTTCTTTTAAAAATGGATTTATGGCCCTTCCTTCCCTTCCAGATGGACTTATGATTGGAAATCCAATTACAGCGCTTGGTGATGTGGCTCAGCACAGTCTTTATGCCGTTGTTTTTTCTTTCATTCTTGTAACCATTTTTGATACGACCGGAACGATGATCGGTGTCGCCAACCAAGCCGGCCTAATGAAAAACGGCAAATTTCCGCGGGCGCGCCAGGCATTACTGTCTGATTCCATTGCTACGGCAATTGGTGCCATGTTTGGGACAAGCCCGACCACCGCTTATATTGAGTCATCTTCAGGCGTTGCTGCCGGCGGACGGACAGGTTTAACTTCACTTACTGTCGCTGCCCTGTTTATTCTGTCCGCATTCTTTGGACCGCTTGTTAGCGCTGTTTCAGGGATCTCGGCCATTACAGCACCGGCGCTCATCATTGTCGGAAGCCTAATGATGGGAAGCATTGCGAAAATCCGCTGGGACGAGCTTGACGAAGCATTCCCGGCCTTCCTGACAATTCTCGCCATGCCGTTAACATCCAGTATTGCAACAGGAATCGCACTTGGATTCATCAGCTATCCGCTATTAAAATTAGTCAAAGGCAAATGGAGTGAGGTTCACCCGCTGCTATACGTGTTTGCCGTGTTATTCTTTTATCAACTTGCATTTTTACAGCATTAAAAGATACAAAAAGTCCAATTCGCATAGGGATTGGACTTTTGTTTTGCCTATAAAAAAAAAATTCCGCACATAAAACAGGACAAGCACCCTCACGCATACTATCGCTCTTCATACCATATAGATGTACCACTATTTGAAAAAGTGAGGAGATTAAATGAAACTTTATTTAGATCCAGGACACGGCGGTACTGATCCAGGTGCCCAGGGAAATGGTCTAAACGAAAAAGATTTAACATTAGATATTGCGCTTAAAATCCGTACTATCTTGCAAAATAATTATGAAAATATTGAAGTGATGATGAGCCGCACTGGCGATATTACAAAAAGCTTAAGCCAGCGGACGAATGAGGCAAATGCTTGGAAGGCCGATTTTTATATGTCTATCCATATCAATGCCGACAGCGGCACTGCCACAGGTTACGAGGATTATATTCACAGCAGCTTGTCAGACACATCTACAACAGCAAAATATCGGGATATTATCCATGCCGAAGTCATCAAGCTGAATCAACTTAAAGATCGCGGTAAGAAAAAGGCTAATTTCCACGTCCTTCGTGAATCGAAGATGCCAGCCATGCTATCCGAAAATGGCTTTATCGATAATGCACACGATGCCGACCTCATGAAGCAGGATTCTTGGCGTCAAAATGTCGCTCAGGGTCATGCTAACGGGATTGCCCTAGCATTTAATCTGCAGCCAAAATCCACTGCTCCTGCCGGAACAATCTACAAAGTCATTGCCGGTTCCTTCAAGCTGAGAGAAAATGCAGACAAGCGCGTTGCGTTCCTGCAATCAGTCGGGATTGAATCGTTTGTTGTGACCTCAACGATTTCCGGTGAAACCAGATACCGTGTACAAGCCGGCGCTTTTTCGAGCCGTCCTAATGCCGAAGCACGCCTGCAGGAGGTCAAAAATGCCGGCATTACAGATGCCTTCATCGAGGCCGAAACCCCAAGTACAAGCCCATCACCTGCAGAACCCGCAGGCTATTCGATCCTTGGTCCGACCTATCTATCCCCAGAACACATGAATCTTTTTGTAAAATCAGTCAACCCGAACGCAATTGAGATTGGTAAATATTATTTATCCTTCGGCGAATATTATGGAATCAGAGGCGATATCGCCTTCGCTCAAGCCTTGTACGAGACTGACTATTTCCGCTTTACAGGCCTCGTCCAACCCGAACAAAACAACTATGCAGGAATTGGAGCAACAGGACCTGGTAATTCAGGCGCAAGCTTCAATACACCTGAAGAAGGGGTACTTGCCCATTTGCAGCACCTATTTGCCTATGCTTCTGCCGAACCATTGCCAAATCAATATCCATTAGTTGATCCCCGCTTTAATCTCGTAACAAGAGGCTCTGCTCCAACTTGGACTTCCTTAAACGGGAAATGGGCGGTGCCAGGCACCACTTACGGACAATCCATTTTGGACCTATATAAACGCATGATCAATTTCGCGAGACTTAATCTAGATACAATCGTTAATGAGATCAACAAATAAAAAAGGCGGTGTGAGCAGAGCTTACCTTAATCCAAAAGGGTTAATGAATATTACAACAAAACTGGTTTGCAAATACACTATTGCGCGCTCCGCCCCCTTTACCACAAAAAGCCGGATTCACTCAACATGAATCCGGCCTTTTTTCGATAATATTCGAGTGGTGCCAGGCACTGCCTCTATCCCACCCAAACACCACTGCTATTGAATTTATACCATTTGCCGCTGATCAGCACCCAGCCCGTTTTCATCGCACCGCTTCTGTCCATGTAGTACCATTTGCCGGCATCCTTCAGCCAGCCCGTCTTCATCACGCCACTCGCATCAAGGTAGTACCATTTTGCTCCATCCTTCAGCCAGCCCGTCCTCATGGCTCCGCTGCCGTCAAGGTAGTACCACTTCGTGCCATCCTTCAGCCAGCCCGTCTTCATGGCTCCACTGCCAGCTAAATAATACCATTTATCCCCATCCTTCAACCAGCCCGTCTTCATCACGCCACTCGCATCAAGGTAGTACCATTTTCCGCCGTCCTGCAGCCAGCCGGTCCGCATCGCACTCGTTTTCAAATCATAATAATACCACTTGCCATTTGCTAAAACCCAGCCGAATCGTAATGGAACCCCATTATTTTCCTGACCTCTTTTAAAAAATGTATAACTAACATTATTACCTTTAGTAGCGGGCTGGACAAATCCATCCTTTGAATTATACGTAGTCACAACCGCGCCGCCGCCGTGTAAATTCACAGAACTGCCTGTAAAAATTTTCTCGTTCAGAGTATCAAAGAACGGATCACCCTTAAATCCATACGGGCCGGACCCTTCTTTTAATAAAAGAGCAATCCGAAAATTGGTCATTAACTTTCCAAACGTCATATCCGGACTGATATACTTTTTCGCTACATCCTCAATCGCCTTATAATTATTATTCGGATTGGCTAATATTTCTTTAAAAATCCGATTCCCCTGCCCGGTTTGAATTTTTATATACTGCCCGAACAAATAAGACAACGAATAATTAGCAAGTGTATCCCCGTAATGATCCCAATACAACAGAGAATGTCCATTGCTGATGGACGAAGAAAGGTTGTAATACTCAACTCTGTCGGAAAGGCCATGACCCGTATAAATTTGCTCTGCCGCCATCGATAAAGCCTCATCCAGCCATGTATCCATGCCCTCACTATTTCCTTCAATCAATGCATTTTGGTTGAAGTTCACCATATGCTGAAACTCGTGGGCAAGTGTCTCATAAGCGCCAGTGACATCCTTCACCGAACCTATGCCCATGGTCGGGTACGTATCCATATAAAAAATCTCAGACTGATTGGAATGATCGACGTTATATAAATCCCCGGAATAAAAATACCCGGCGGTATAGCTGACGCCACTCGTATCCGAATAGCCATCTTGAATGTCATAGCATAAAATATTTATTTTTCCATCATGGTCCACATCCGATTCCGGCCCAAAATTAGTGGTCACAGCTGAATAAATCTTATCATCAAATTCCGTCCCTAATTTCACTGCATCTGAATCAGTAATTTGGTTATCATAAACCCATACATTCGCTTTTGCTCCGCTGTAAGCTAAGCGGGCATTAATTTGCGAATCCGAATTCGTCGTCAAATCTGAAACCCAAAATAACTTTTGATCGCCTATTTTGTATGCCGGCATCAAAGACCGTGCGCTTTTTCGAACTAGCTTGCCTTTATAAGCCGCATGGTCAAATGGTTTATTATAGTCGACTTTATAAGCATCTCGATCCAATCTTGCATCGTTTGTAATCTTCATTTTTTTCACATTAAAAGCCCCGGAGGCCTGAGTCGCCTCTCCATCAACGGACTCATTACTAATCACCGCATATCGATCGTCCGGTACCATGACCCTTGGAGCGGAATAAAACGGATTTGCTACCTTAAACGTAAGTACATCAGCATAGGAAGGCTCATCACTAGTTTTCGAAATTCCTATTCTCATATAAATATAAGGAGAATCGTTGAAATCACTTTTGGCCAATTCCGTATTTAAATTAACGCCATTATACCCGGCCATATCAAAATCTGCGCTGCCTAAGAATTCCAAAGAACCCGCCGCTTCTTTATAAAGTTCGAGGGTCAAAAGACTATCTTTTTCCGTAGTTGAATCTGACTCGTAGGTCAACTTCACATTCATCAGTTCCGAACTAACAGAAGTCACATCATTAAAATAGATATAATGATAATTGCCAACACTATCATATAAATCATCAACAAAATCGCCATTCGCAATCAAAGGATAATCCTGCGGATCCATAAAATCCGCTTTCTTTAATGACTGCTTCGGTGCTTTTTCCGATGATAATTTCTGGCTCATCGTCTTTTCAGGCGTCGGCGCCGCCGAATCCATCCCCTCAGCAAACCCCACCGCAGGCACCAGCACCAGCTGAAGCGCAAGTAATACCGCTGCAAATCTCTGCAATTCCTTAAACCCCATTTCCTCTATAAGTCTACTAGTATTTTACTATTAAACTCTAACAATTTCATTCCCATTTTCCTTCCAAAAGACAACCCTATGTAGCGACTAAATCAGTCCAGCGCTAAAATCTAGTGACGCAGGTTTTTTCCAATTTTTTTAAAACAGCTAACAAAAATTTTTTTATGGCAATAATCTAACGAATGAATAAAAATGAGCTCCAAAAATCACTTTTGTGCAAAAAAACGACTGTTTCAGACGAAAATGCGCTCCAAAAGTGATTTTGTGACATTCGATATGCTGAGACATTCCCGCTAAGGTAGAGGTACCCGGGAATACCTAGTAAAGCGCGCTTTCTGAAAGGAATTTACCATTGGAAAGCTTCGAACAAATAGTAGAACAGTACCAGCCGATGATCCAAAAGATTATCCACTCACTCCATCTTTACAAAAACAAGGACGAATTTTACCAGCACGCGCTCATCGCCCTGTGGGAATCTAGCAGGCGTTTCAATCCTGAGAAAGGGAGCTTTACCAACTATGCCTACTCCTATATTCGCGGCCATCTTCTCATGGAATTACGCAACTCGCATCGGGACAGCGAACGAAACCTTTATCCTGGTGAAGAATTCTTGGCCGCGGTTGAAGACAATTATTCAGTCTGTCCATTAGAAAAAGAAACTCTATTAACCTATTGTTCCACGCTGACGCCAAGTCAAAGAAAATGGGCCCTTGATTCGGTCCTCTCCGGTTTTTCGATTAGAGAAATTGCCGAACGGGAGAAAGTATCGGTCTCAGCTGTCAAACAATGGCGCACGGGCGCGAGGAAGAAGATAAAGGACTTGATGCTTTCTGTCGAAAACATTTAAATCTACCTGACACGCTTCTCCATTTTTCCGCTGTTCTGTTTGCTATTTTAAGTAATAGATATCCACGAACTTGACCATACTGATGAAGGAATTCTTTCAGGTAGGAGTGGTTTTTATGGAAGAGCGGGAAAGTTTTTTCACAGGGTTGCTATGGGGTACAGCACTAAGCATCCCGTTATGGCTGGCCTTATTTGGATGGGCAAAAATAATCCTCCATCTACTATAAATTTCGATTCGCTGATAAAGGGGATGAGTTTCCCGTTATCGGCTTTTTTATTTTATAATAAACCGGAATACCCTTTCCTTCCCCCAAAAATATGCTAAAATACCGAAGACAAATAGAAAAAAGGATGATCAACTTGAAATCCTTCGCTAAGAATCTATTAACAACACAAGAATTTAATCAATTTAATGACGAGCAGATATTTGAAAGAATAAAACTCGTTTCTTATATGCTGATTTTCACCTATCCAGGTTTTTTCATCGTCGATTTTATTTTTTTAAAAAATCTCGACAAGCCCCTTTTTAAATGGGTGCTCGAAAGCGTGCATATTGCTGGACTGGTGATATCACTCATTTTTCTTATGGTCTATCGGAACAAGAAAGCTCCTAAAAGTTTCATCGTAAATGGCTATATTCTCCTCTATTTGGTGATCGGGGCCGTTTCCTCTATCAACAGCCAGCTATTCACCGGAAACATTTACGCCTATATCATAATATTTCTGGGAGTCGCGGCCATCTTCCCGATTCGGCCTAGAAACCTATTATTTCAGTACGCCACAGTCCATATTTTTTTCTTAATCGGATTATATCTGATTGAATCCAATCATTATTCGTACCTCTCTAAGTTAATTAACTCGACAGGTACCGCCGTCATTTCATTTACAATTGCACTTGCCTTCTATTCGTTGCGAAAAAATGATTATTTAAACAAGCAGAAGCTTAGCCGGAATGAGGAAAGTTTTCGGAGACTATTTAATTTGAATCCAAACCCGTTAATTTTGACAAAGCTCGACAGTGATGAGATTGTCCTCATGAATAAACAAGCAATCGAATACTACCCTAAACATATGAATGCAAGTTTCTTGTTCAGCAGTTCTAATGAGAAGCAGCAAATTTTAAATAGACTATTAAAGGAAAAAAGCATTAAAAATTATGTAACAGAGCTGCAAATTACATCCCACATACGGAATTGGTCGCTGCTTAATTTCGAATTGGTTGATTACCTCGATGACACCTGCATTTTAATCGATTCGACAGATATTACCGACATGAAAAAGAAAGAGGCCGAGCTCCTTCAGCATGCATCGATTGATATGCTGACTGGCATTCGCAATCGACGCAGCGGCATTGAGCTCCTCCGAGAGTTGCTTAAGGAGGATATGCGGGAATTTATTATTTGCTATATTGATATAAACAATTTGAAAATCGTCAATGATCGTTTTGGTCATTCAAACGGCGACGATCTGATTAAAACTTGCTGTGAGACAATTAGCGAGAACCTTGATCACCAAGACGTGTTATTCCGCCTTGGCGGGGACGAATTCATCGTGATCCTTTTTAATAAGAAAAGGGAAGACGTCGAGGAAGTTTGGACTGACATTCAGAGTGCCTTCCATGAGATTAACGTTTCCAATCAGAAACCCTACGAAATCTCGGCTAGTCACGGATATTACCACTATAAACCAGGGACAAAGGTAACGCTCGAGGAAATACTAGAGTTGGCGGACCAGGAGATGTACAAAAAAAAGGCGATTTATAAGGCGTTGGAAAATGTTTAAATGTTGTTATTGTGATGTTTCGGATAATAGGATACGATAGATTGGGTAATATTTACTATTTAACGGGGTAGTGTAAATATGTGGTTGGGGAGTTTTGGTTCAATAATGAAGGCGGCTTAATCAGCCGCCTTTTTATTTTAGCTCGAGATGAATTGAGAGTTGGAATGAGGTATGAGACAGTTTGATAGTTTTTTTGCCACGTTTTGTCCCATAGAGTTCTTCTATGGGACTGTTTGATAGTTTTTTTGCCACGTTTTGTCCCATAGAGCTTTTATATGGGACAGTTTGATAGTTTTTTTGCCAAGGTTTGTCCCATAGAGCTCCTCTATGGGACAGTTTGATAGTTCTTTTGCCACGTTTTGTCCCATAGAGCTCCTCTATGGGACAGTTTGATAGTTTTTTTGCCACGTTTTGTCCCATAGAGCTCTTCTATGGGACAGTTTGATAGTTTTTTTGCCACGTTTTGTCCCAGTGCAAAAAACTTCCCATTAAACTGGTTTCCCCGCCTTTACTTTGCTTGTAACAGGAGACGCAACCGTGACACCTGTGGTTTCTTCGAAATTAAATAAACTAGTCGGCAGATCCGTGAAACGCTCCAATTCGTTGTATGCCGGAATACCGTGGTAGGACATGTCGAGACCCTCTTCTTCCTCCCGCTCTGTTGCCCGGAGGCCAACGGTTTTTTCGCAAACCTTCGCCATAAACGTTCCGCCAAGCAGCCCCCATACAATCACTACCGCTGCCCCTAAAAGCTGTATCTTTAAAAGCGAGAAATCACCCGTAGTCAACAATCCTGCCGAACGGTCAAACAACCCGACCGCGATCGTTCCAAACACACCGCTAAAACCATGGACAGCAACAGCGCCGACAGGATCATCCACCTTTACATAATCCACAAATAGCGTGGAATAAATCACCAGCAAACCGCTAACCGCCCCAATTAAAACTGCACTCCATTCGGAAACAAACGCACATCCAGCCGTAATTGCCACTAATCCTGCTAAAACACCATTGATCGTCATACTTGGATCAGCTTTGCCAAACTTCTTCATCGTTAAAAATAAAGCAGCCGAACCGCCGCTTGCTCCAGCTAACATTGTGTTGATCGCAATCGGTGCTAGGCTTGAGCTTGAGGCATCCAAGGTGCTGCCGGCATTAAACGCAAACCAACCGAACCACAGAATAAACGCACCAGCTGAAGCCAATGGAATATTACTAGGGGCAAAAACGTTCACGCTTCCGTCAGAATTGAATCTGCCCTTCCGTGGCCCTAACCATTTCGCCATTGCAAAAGCGGCAAAGCCGCCAACCGCATGAATCGCCGCCGAGCCAGCAAAATCCTTCATGCCTAATTTCGCCAGCCAGCCATCGCTATTCCAAATCCAGTGACCGGACAAAGGATAAATAATAATAGAAATAAGGGCAGCTGTGACCACATAGGCTTTAAAATTCATCCGCTCTGCCAGTGCACCCGAAATAATCGAAATACAAGCAACCGCAAATCCCATTTGAAAAAGCACAAACGCCACACCGGGCAATTCAATCGATAGGGTAATTTTTTCCGGGCTGCCAATCAGGCTTGTGCCAACGAAGCCAAAGGCATCCTTGCCAAACATAATCCCAAAACCAATCAGCCAAAACGCTAAGGCGCCAACCGTTAGATCGACAAAAATCTTCATCGTGACATTGACGGCATTTTTTGTCCGGACAAACCCTGCCTCCAATAAACTGAAGCCGCCTTCCATAAATAACACCATGGCCGAAGCTAGGACCACCCAAATGGTATTGACATACATAAGTTCCATTATGATCCCCCCTCTCGATTTACTAAATCATCGATATCATAATCAATCGTTCCCGTCCGAATATTGTACGCCTCAAAATCGGATAGACGTATATTTTCCCATCTCCATCTTCGCCTGTCTGGGCTGCCTGGACAACGGTGCGGATGGTCGACTCCACCAAATAATCGGAAAGCACAATTTCCAGCTTTACCTTTGGATGCAAGGTCACCTGATAATTTTTCCCGCGGTACACACCTTGGGTATCTTTCTGCTTCCCACGGCCAACCACTTGGGATACGGTAAAACCGGTAATACCTATCTTTTTCAAGCCCTTAATGGTATCTGTAAGCCTTTCAGGCCGAATAATCGCCTCAATCTTTTTCATAGAAACACCCCTATGTTACATTTCCTAACATCGATATGTAAAAATATATAACATAGACGAACTCTTCGTCAATGGAATTTTTCCACCAATGAGTCAATTCTGAATATTTAAATAATTATGTAAGCCCTTACATAAAAAAAATATCCCTATATCAGGGATATTGAGACTAAGCTATTTATTCAAGAAGTTTTCCCAGAGGCTTGTACAACACATCAATTAATTCCGAAGGACCGGGTACATTCGGGAAAAAGATTAACAGGTTTGCAATCAGCCATCCAAAGACTGAAAAAACAATTAAAACCACTCTATCTTTTTTTATTTTTGTGAACTGGGAAAGGACCATAAATAAAACAAGCAGAGTCGTCCCCAATAAGGAAGCCATTTCATTCTCCATTCCCCTTCTTACTAGAAATGAGCGGATGACCGGATTCCATTCCTTGCCTTTTAATTTTGATTTTCGGTACTATTGTTACTTTTACGTTTGGAAAAATTTCATTCCAACGATCTTTTTCTTTTTTCCATATCTCAGGATACTCGCGGTGAAAGGCGTCAGCAAACCCAAAAACATCGGCTTTCATATCCTTTTGAACTTCCTTTAATGTTTCGTTTACTCTTTTAGCTAGATTGCTCTTTAATTGCTGCTCTAAAGCTTTAACTACTATAGGATTCGCAACGTCTAAATCGGTTGTATTTTGCATGATATCATCGTCCGCTTCAGCCTTGAGTACAACTTCCCATTTGCCATTTTTTATTTTCGGAAGGATTTTTGTATTAGCCCGCAGTAATTTCATAGAAACATAACCTTTTGCACCTTTAGGTGTAAGGGTGATGGTAGAATACTTCACTTCGTCCCTAAGCCACAAAAGCCCCCTAGTAACGGAATCATTTATTTTACCAACCATTTTGTCCCTCTTAAATATCGCTGTTCCTGTAATATAAGCGATGGTTCGCTTTTCCTCCTGACCTTCGATTGGAGGAAGAATCTTGATCCACGGAATGGCCGTATCGCCAGCCTCACTTAGCAACATTTCCGCGAAATCTTTGGTGGTAACCGTCATACCTATTTTTTCTTCCCCCAATTCTCGAACCACTTCTGCAATATCACGTTCCAGCGGCGGAAGAAGACTTAATATTTTTCGAGCTCTCTCTTTGCTGATAAATAATTGAGATCGTTCTCGAAGCTCTGGCATACGAATAAAAAAATCGACATGCTCTGCAATTCCCTCTTTAGCGATCGCCTCATTAAAGATAAACACTTCGCAATGACTCCAGAAAATTTGTCGCGGCAGCTTTTCTTGAAGAATCGACATTGCTTCAGCAATGGTATTTCCTTGTGCAGAGCGTATCAACGTCTGCATAGTTCCGCCGCCTCCTGAGCCCTCCATTCCCTGCTCACTGCCGCTGCCGCCTTTCGGTATATACAAAAGAACCGTAAGCTCCAATTTTCCATTTTGTTTTTTATCAATTCCAGCACCTCTTATCAATGCCAGATCATTTACTTCCCTTCTATCCCAACAGCCCGCTAATAAAAAAACAAAAAGAATAAGAAAAAGAAAAAAGATTTTTTTAAGGGAGGCCTTCCCATAATGCCGTCTCATCCTGTTATTGACCCTTTCATTTGCTGTCTTTTCTTTTTAATTAATGCAATGGTAAGAAGGATGACCGGAATGCCAACCTGGATGGACAGTAAATAAAAGGCAGCTGTAGTACTAAGAAAATGTGATAGTACCTGCAAATTTGGTGCTGACCATGCCCCAAATAAAATTAATAAAAAGCCAATTGGGAGCACAATCGGACGAAAATCAGAAAGCTTAAGCCACTGGGCAGTCCCCAAAACAAGCGCATAATAAAAAACCGTAATTTTAAGAAATGTACCGGCAACCCAAAGGGCCATCACGATCGATTCCAAATGGGCCAAAAAATCAGCAATACTAATATACCGGGCCGCTACCATAACAGGATAGGTTAATGAAGCTGTCAATCTTCCAAATAACACAAGGGACATTACATTGGTTAGCACCATATAAAACATAACACTAAAAACCGATATCATTCCCCATTTCATCCCTTTATCCTGATCCCTTAAATAGGGAAAGAAAAAAGAAACAAGGATAAATTCACTAAACCAGCTTTGCAAGACAACCGAACCCTTTAGGGATGGCCCTAAGCCGTTTTCCAGCATCGGAAAAAAGTTTTTGGTATCCAAATCCTTTAACAGCATAACAAATATAACCAAATAAAGGACTAACAAAACGGGGACAATCATCTCCGAACATCTCCCTATCACTTCAAGGCCGCCATAGACAGCCATAGAGGAAACAATAATCATGGTCGAAAAAATAACGACCATGGGTGTCTGATGGAGGAAGGTGCCTGAAACAAATTCTCCATACTCACGGACGATAATGCCCGTTACATGAAAATAATAAAACACCAAAATCACGCCAACAATTTTCCCTGGAATTTTTCCGAGAATTTGCTCGCTGTATTCAAACATGGTTTCCTTCGGATAGAGCTTATGCAGTCGATAAGCAACAAATACGATCATAAAACCAATGAAAGATGCCCAAATCGGCGATAACCACAAATCTTGTTTGGCTGTTTTCGCAGTGATCGCAGGGACGAGCAGTAAACCGGTGGCTAAAATGGTCGGATTCATCATAAAGGCCATTTGTAATGCCGATATTTTGCCTCGTTCAAGCATGTCCACTTCAACTCCTATTCAGTTCCCTTATGCGGGTTAGGTTTCTGCCCCTCCTGCTGCCGATATGTATTAGAATATCCTGTGAAGCGAGGACGCTTTTTTAGGGACCACCATGGTGCTCTAATCAATACATCTTTCATCTCCGTTCCCTTTATTGGTGCCATTGGAGATAGATAGGGAACACCAAAGGAACGGATCGTATTTAAATGAACTATGATGGCAAGAATCCCGAGCATAATCCCGAGTAACCCCAGTGTTCCTGCTGCTACAATCATAGGGAAGCGGAGCATTCTAATAGCGGTAGATGCGTTGTACCGGGGGATGGAAAAAGAAGCGACCCCTGTGAAGGCTACAACCATGACCATTGGTGCCGATACAAGCCCCGAAGAGACAGCTGCCTGGCCAATGACCAAAGCCCCAACAATACTGATAGCAGAACCGATTTGTTTGGGCAGACGGATCCCAGCCTCCCTTATGGCCTCAAACGTAATCTCCATAATAACCGCTTCAATCAGAGCAGGAAACGGAACTTGCTCTCTTGACTTTGCTATGCTTAACAATAAAGTTGTTGGAAGCATCTCCTGATGATAGGTAAGAATCGCCACATAAGTAGACGGAAGCAGTAAGGCTATGAGCAATAAAATATAACGCAGCCAGCGGATAAGTGTTCCAATCATATACCGTTGATAATAATCCTCAGAAGCCTGAAACAAAGAATAAAGTGTAGTTGGTGCAATCAAAACAAACGGTGTCCCATCGACTAAAATAACTACGCGACCTTCCAGCAGGCTTGATGCCGCAACATCAGGCCGTTCTGTATTTAAAATTTGCGGGAATGGTGAATAAGGATCATCCTCGATGAATTCTTCGATATAGCCGCTCTCCAATACACCGTCAATATCAATGCGGCTCAGCCTGTTATGGACTTCATCAAGCAGATGAGGATCAACAATTCCCTCGATATACATATAAACAATTTGCGTTTGACTATAGCGCCCCACGACTAATGATTTCATTTTTAAATTCGGACTCTTAATTTTTCTTCGTAAAAGCGATATGTTAACACTGATTGTTTCCGTAAAGCCATCCCTGGGGCCTCGAACGACGGATTCAGCTATCGGTTCTTCAATCGCACGTTTTTCCCATTTCGCCAAACCAATTGTGATGCCCTCTAGTTGTTGATCAATCAACATAACCGGATTCCCTGAAGAAATTTCCTGAACGGCCTGTTTGGTGTCAGTAAAAGGTTTCACCTTCGAAACGGACAGCTTCTGCTCAAGAATCGCCTGAATGTCTGGGAGTCTCGTTGTTTCTTGCTGCATCAGCGGGGAAAGAACATTTTTATCGATTTCTTTAATATCGGCCAAACCTTCTGTATAAATGAGAAGGGCTTTTGTTTTATTACCGATTAAAAAGCTGCGAAAAATAACATCGGGACAATCTGTGAAAGTAGATTTCAGGACTGCCTCATTTTCAAATAAATGACGTGAAAGTAAATCCATCATGAATTCCTCATTTTATTTGTTCAGTCTAATATCCCTTTTCCAAAATATATTTCCATGTTTTAGTATGCTTTCAAATGGTTTTATTATCCAAACACAAATACAAAATATGGATGGATTTGTCTCAAACAATCGAGAATGCCTGTTAGTAAAATCCGATTACAACAAAAAAAGACCAAATCGCGGCGCGAACTGGTCTAATTTTTTACAAAACCTTACTTAAAAAGGATATCGTCCGTTCTTCTTTTGGATTTTCGAATAATTCACTTGGGACATTTTCTTCCACAATGAAGCCGCCATCCATAAAAATGACACGGTCGCCCACTTCTCTGGCAAAGCCCATTTCATGGGTCACAACGACCATTGTCATTCCTTCCTTGGCGAGCTGCTTCATGACCTCTAATACCTCGCCGACCATTTCCGGATCCAAGGCAGAAGTAGGTTCATCGAAAAGCATGATTTTTGGCTCCATCGCCAAGGCTCTGGCAATTGCGACACGCTGCTTTTGCCCCCCGGAAAGCGAATCCGGATAAGCATCCGCCTTGTCTGTAAGCCCAACCTTTCTTAAAAGCGCCAACCCTTTCTCCCTCGCTTGTTCCTCAGAAACCTTTCTCACCTTCATCGGAGCCAACATAATATTTTCAATAACCTTTTTATGCGGAAACAGATTAAACTGCTGAAAGACCATGCCCACTTCCGTCCGCACTTTATTGATATCTGTTTTTTTATCAGCAAGATCGATTCCTTCTATATAAATATGTCCGTCTGAAATCGTTTCTAATAAATTGATGCACCGTAAAAAGGTGGACTTCCCTGACCCGGAAGGACCTATCACCACGACAACCTCCTGCGGCTGGACCGAAACATTAATGTTCTTTAATACTTCATGATGCCCAAATGATTTTTTTAAATTTCTCACCTTGATCATCCGGTCGCGAGCCTCCTCTCCAGTTTAGTTAGAAGAAAGCTTAAGCTGAGTGTTAACAGGAGGTAGATTACTGCTGCGGAAAGATACGGCTCCCAGACCCGAAAATACTGCCCCTGCATGGCTCGTCCCCAATACATGAGCTCTGGCGCTGCAATTAACGCGGCCAGCGACGAATCCTTGATTAACACAATAAACTCATTTCCTAACGGTGGGATCATCCGTTTGAAAGCCTGCGGCAAAATCACATAGCGCATCGCTTGGACATGATTCATCCCAAGCGAACGTGCCGCCTCCATCTGTCCCCGATCAATCGATTGAATCCCTGCACGGAAAATCTCCGCAATATACGCAGCAGAACAAAACGAAAGAGCTAAAATAGCTGCCACAATGGCATTGGTTTTTCCAAGGAACACCGGCACAACGGCAAAATGAATTAACAAAATTTGAACCAAAAAGGGTGTTCCGCGGAAAAAGACGATATACCAGGCAAACGGCTGCGCAAGCAATTTATTTTTCAACATTTTGCCCAGGCCAATTAAGAGCCCCAAAATCGTTCCGAACAAAATACTGGCAATGGAAAGACCAATGGTGAGCATTGTCCCTTTTAGAAAAAAAGAACTATATTCAGATATTAAATCAAAACGAAAATCCATAAGCTAATCCTCCTTTATTAAAATTTTTCTTACCCAAAAATTGCGTAACTGCTTTTTGTAGGAGAGTTACGCAATTCCACCATTATTTGCTTAACAAACTCACCTCAGGAGCAACCTTAAACCACTGTTGGTAAATCTTTGCATATTCGCCGTTTTCCAGCACTGTTTTAATGGCTTTGTCGAAGTCGGCTTTTAGCTTGCTGCCCTTTGGAAACATTAGTCCATAAAATTCTTTTTCAAAGGCTGCATCATCTTTTATCACGACTACTTTTTCGTTTGAATTATTTTTTACGTATTCTTCGACGACTGTGTTATCAGCAACCACGGCATCCACACCGCCGCCTTTCAATTCCATTATCGCTAAGTTGGTGCTTTCAAATTTTTTCAGGTTGGGACTGTTTTTTCCGAGGATGGCTTCAACAGCTTCTTGCCCTGTTGTCCCATTTTGCACAGCTACTTTTTTCCCTTTCAAATCTGCTGCACTTTTAATCGGGCTTCCCTCCGGCACGAGGATTTCATTGGTCGATAAAAAGTAAGGGGTTGAAAAATCATACGTCTGCTTCCGTTCATCGTTAATTGTGATCGCCGAGATACCAAAATCAGCTGTTTTCCCTTTTATTTCAACAAATAAAGGATCCCATCCGGTATTCACGACATTAATTTGATAACCGGCTTCTTTTGCCACAACTTTGATAAAATCAAGATCAAACCCTTTGATATCTCCCTTATCCATGTATTCAAACGGGGCGTATTCCGCGTTGGTCACAACCTTCAGTGTTTTCTTGTCCTGACTGGCTTCGCCACCTCCGCTGGTGGTCTTGCTGGTACCGCATGCTGATACAATCAACATTAACGCGAACACGATCGATAAAATTTTATACGACTTCATAATGAGCCCCCTTTATATTTAGAAATCCGAAAATTCAGACTTTTATTTGGAGATTGAGCCTTGAACAGCTCAATCTCTTGCTTTAAAACTTAAACCAAAGATGGATCCCTTAAAATAAATTGTGCCAGTTCTTCCATTTGATCCGATATCGCCCGGTCCGATTCAAGCGGCGGGCAGATTTCCCGGATTTTCTCTAAATACGCCCTTGTTGCCGGTGCCAATTCCTTTTCTGCTTTTTCCAAATAAATCGCCTGGGAGGCGCAGATCATTTCAATCGCAATCACCCTTGCAGAATTATGAATGATCTCGCGGGCTTGTCTTGAGGCAATCGTCCCCATGCTAACGTGGTCCTCCTGATTGGCCGAAGTCGGAATCGAGTCCACACTTGCCGGGTGGGCGAGAACTTTATTTTCCGAAACAAGCGAGGCTGCAGCATACTGAGCCACCATCAGACCGCATTCCAGCCCTGGGTCCACTGCCAAAAATGGTGACAAGCCGCTCAATTGCGGATTGACGAGCCGTTCCGTTCTGCGCTCGGAAATATTCGCCCATTCTGCTGCCGCCACCTTTAAAAAGTCCATCGATAATGCGATGGGCTGACCATGGAAGTGCCCTCCTGAGAGGATTTCACCGCTTTCTAAAACAATTGGGTTATCGGTTGTTGAATTCATTTCCACACTCAAACGCTGATCGACATACTGAATCGCCTGCCAGGAGGCACCATGAACCTGGGGAATACAGCGAATCGAGTAAGCATCCTGTATGCGGATTTCTCCCTGGCGGGTAATACGTTTACTGCCCTCCAGCCAATTCCTCATCCTGGAAGCCACCAATTCCAGCTCCGGATGCGGCCGAACCGCTAAAAGCTCGCTGTCAAAGGCAGAAATCACTCCGTTAAGTGCCTCCATCGTTAAACAGGCGGCCATATCAGCAGCAACACCGACACGTTCTGCTTCATTCAAAGCAAGGGTGCCAACAGCAGACATTGCCTGAGTTCCGTTAATAAGGGCAAGACCCTCCTTTGCTTGAAGGGATACCGGTTTAAGACCCGCACGTTTTAGCGCTTCTGCACCCAGCAGGATTTCGCCTTTGTATTCGGCTTTCCCCTCGCCGACCAATACAATCGCAATATGAGAAAGCGGAGCTAGATCGCCGCTGGCACCTACCGAACCCTTACAAGGGACAACCGGATGAACCCCATTGTTGATCATGTCGATGAGCAGCTGCAGCGTTTCTTCCCTAATTCCAGAGAAGCCTTTCGCAAGGGAGTTGGCCCTCAGTGTCATCATCGCTCTGACAACGGGGATGGGCAATGGTTCGCCGACACCGACAGCGTCGGCACGCAATAGATTCAACTGTAATTTCGCATTATCTTCCCGGTCAATTTCGATATCGCTGAGTTTTCCGAATCCGGTATTCACACCGTAAACAACTTTTCCATCATTGATTTGTTTTTCCACGCGCTTGCGGCTTTCCCGCACCCGCATCCAGTTATGCTCCGGTATGTCTACTTTCGCCTCGCCCTTTGCGACGCTTTCCACTTTATAACGGTCCAGGGTCAAGCCGTCTAATTCTACTAATTTCAACTCTACCATTTCTTTGCTGCCCATGATTTCTCACTCCTATGAAGGTTTTATCGACTTTATAAAACATTATAAAGCTCTTAATTAACTCTGTTAAACTTAGTTGTTTATTTGCGCTCCAGGCGCTTCGCGCACCTTAGGGCGTGCCGGGGAGCCTCCTCGGCGCTTTGGCGCCTGCGGGGTCTCCCCTGTCCCGTACTCCCGCAGGAGTCTTCGCGCCTTCCGCTCCAAACAACCGTGTTAAAATTTAACAGTAGCCTTTAACACAGCTTAATTTTAAAAAAACATTCCAATTATTCGGCGTTCTTATGGTTAATATACCACTGTTCAATCAGCGCGGCTGTTAATCTCCCGGTATTAATCAGGTTATCAATGCTGATACATTCCCTGAAGGAATGAATATTTTGGAATCCCAGTCCAAGCGTCAAACAGGTTAGTCCATGTTCATTTAACACATTCGTATCGGCACCGCCCAATGTTTCCGTTAAATACGGCTTCACGTTTATATTTTGAGCCGCAACTTCCACTGTTTTTACTAAAATATCATCCTCTGGAATATCAAAGCCGAGGTACTTTTTCTCAATCCTCACATCCACTTTTCCGCCATTTTTCTCGGCGGCCTGCTTCATGACTTCCTCCATATGCTTTAGCTGCACATCTAATTTTTCCTTTGAAAAACTCCGCACCTCACCGGCAATGGTGACACTGCCCGGAATGATCGATGTCAGTTCACCGCCTTTGATAATCCCGATATTGGCAAGTGTTTCCTCATCAATCGCACCAAGCTTCATATTCGCTAATCCTTCGGCTGCAAGAAGAAACGCGCTGTTGCCTTCTTCGGCATTGAGGGCGATATGGGCAGCAATTCCTTGAACCTCCATCCAAATCCGGCTGCTGTACGGCCCCTTTAAAATAATCTGGCCGACATCGCCGCTGCTGTCAAAAATATAGCCGGTTTTACTTTTTGCCTTGCTGTAGTCCATATATGTGGCCCCAACTAGACCTGGCTGTTCATTGACCGTTAAAATGAATTCAATCGGTCCATGCGGGACCCCGCTGTCGATAATGGCGCGGATCGCTTCCAAATAAGCCGCCAAGGCCGCCCTGTCGTCAGCTCCGAGAATGGTCGTGCCATCTGAATAAATGACGCCCTCTTTAATGACTGGCTTCAATCCTTCGGTTGGCAATACCGTGTCCATATGCGTTGAGAAAAATAACGGCGGAATCGACGGATCCGTTCCATCCCTCCAGGCGATTAAATTCCCAACTTCGCCGTCGAAATTTTTGTGCGCATCATCAAACTCCAAGGTAAAACCTAGCTCCGGCAGTGCCTTTTTCAAATATTCGGCCACAAGACTTTCTTTTGTGCTCGGGGCATTTATTTTTGCCAGCTCCAAAAATAATTCCTGCAGGCGGTCCGCATTAATATAGTCAGCGGCTTTTGCTGCTTGATTCGTTTTCATTCAGGATCCCTCCTTATATAGTTAGCGGCTGACGACAATCTTTCCGTTCTTAATCACTGTTTCCACAATGTTCGTCCCAAGCTCGTAAGCGATATGCTTATAGGTTGGGACATCCCAAATCTGCAAATCTGCTAATTTCCCTTCTTCTATGACACCCCTATCATCAAGGTCAAGCGCCTTTGCACCGCCATAGGTGGCCGCTTTGATCGCTTCTTCCACAGAGAACTGATAAAGCCGGCAGGCAAGGTTAATCACAAATTGCATCGATTCGGTATAGCAGGCGGGGCATAAATCCGTTGCCAAAGCGATGTTCATGCCAAGGTCGAGCATTCTTCGTGCTGCGAACGGACGCTTATGGGCTACCGCAAAATCGAGGGCCGGCATTAACACCCCGGTAACCTTTGCTTCAGCGAGCTTTTCCATTACTTCAACAGGCGTGTAATTCAAATGGTCGATCGACACCATTTTCATTTCGGCTGCGAGGTCCGAGCCGCCAATATAGGAATAGGCATCGGCATGAATTTTTGGTTTCATTCCGTACTGGAGTCCGGCTTTCAGGATGATTTCTGATTCCGCTGCTGTAAAATAGCCTTCATCACACCAAACATCGCAAAATTCCGCCAGTCCCCGTTCTCCTACCTGCGGAATCATCTCGCTGACGATTTTAAAAAGATATTCAGCCTTTGTTAAATTTTCTGGAAATCCATGGGCACCTAAAAACGTATTAAGTACATCGATTGGTGTTTCTTTATCCAGCCTTCTGCTGACCTCTAAAATTTTGATTTCACTCTCGGTTGTCAGGCCATAGCCGCTCTTGCTTTCGACTGTGGTGATCCCATAATCCAGCATGTTCATCAGCCGTTTTTTCGATTGTTCAAACAGCTCTTCAGCCGGTCGATTTCTCGTTAATTCAACAGTTCGGTTCGGTCCGGCAGAAATCCCAAGCTTTTTGGGGTCAAGTCCCGCCACCTTTGCTGCGTACTCTTCTACTCTAGTACCATAAAAAACTAAATGAGTGTGGGAATCTATGAAACCGGGGGCGACAACCTTTCCTTTAGCATCGATGACGGAAGAATGCTCTGTTATGAAGTCCTGCTTTATTTCCTCTTCCGTGCCGACAGCAGCAATTTTTCCATCCTTTATTGCAATCCAGGCATTTTGGAGGACGCCAATATCATTCATGCCTTCGCCCAAGCAGGTGATGACTTCGGAGGCATTGGTGATCAATAAATCTATTTTTGTCTTTAACTTTGTTTCAGACATTCTTTTTTCGAACCTCCAATCTTTATGTAAATCTAAAAAATTACACTTTATCAGCGGATTTTTAGAGTTTATCAGCAAATCAAATACTGATTAATAATGAATAGTAGAGATCAATCCAGGATCTCTACTATCCAGTTTTTATTTCAAGTTTTATGCCTTTACGTTTTCCTTTTCTAAATCCTTAGGGCCAAATGTTGCTTTTGGTGACCACCATAATGGCACCTTGATGCTTTCGTTCGTAAGTTTCCCTTTACCATTCGCTACATCGCGGGCCGTTTCATAGCCGGCTTGGGCATGGCGGATAACGCCGATTCCGGAGTCAACGGTCATCGCCACTTCCAGTCTCATATCCGATTCTGCTGTACCATCGGCAACCATCGTAACACCAGTGTGAACCGCTTCCCCCATCGAATAGTTGGCTTGAAGGGCAATCAAATCACACATTCCGACTGCATTTAATAGACCGTTCAATACTGGCCAGTCAGAGATTAAATCGCCGCCGTCCTTCATATTTTCAGATTCAAAGGTTGGGTTCACGATCGAACCGGAGTCTAAATTATCGCGGGAGAAAGCAACTGGTCCGGCAAGCTCGCCCTTTCGGATCATATCATTTACTTTTAACGCGAATTTCTTCCGCTGGCCAAAGCCCATGTAACAAATACGTGCCGGCAGGGCTTCGATTGGAATATGTTCTTTGGCAAGCTTAATCCAGCGGGTTACGAGTAGGTCATCACTGAATTCTTCTAAAATCATATCGTCAATTTTTCTTAAATCCTCTGCTTCACCGGATAGACATACCCAGCGGAACGGGCCGCGGCCTTCACAGAAGAGTGGACGGATGTATTCAGCAACGAAGCCTGGCAAGCGCTTCGCTTCCTTCGCATCCATGCCGGCATCGATACATTCCTTTCGGATACTTGTACCGTATTCAAATGATTTCACACCTAAGTCTAAGAACTTAATGAGCGCTTCTAGCTCACGAACCATCGTTTCACGTGCTTTTTCTAAATAAAGCTCACGGTTGTTATCACGAAGCTCCTCTGCTTCCTGAACAGTATAGCCAGCTGGCAGGTAGGAGATTGGGTCATGGGCTGGTGTCATCGATGTGGCGATGTCTGGTAAGAAGCCTTTTTGAATGACTTCTTCAAAAATATCAGCGGCGTTACCGACGACAGCGATCCCTATTGGTTTTCTCGCCGCCGCATATTCCTTTGCCAATGCGATGGCATCATCCAAGGAATCTACTAAAACATCAATAAACTTCTTTTCGATTCGGCGCTTAATGATCTCGGGATTGGAATCACAAAGGATGGCTACACCGCCATGCATCGTCATCGCTCTTGTTTGGTTGCCCCCCATACCGCCTGCCCCGGCCGTTAACAGAATCTTTCCAACCAGAGAATCGACATAATGTAAACGGGCAATCGCTGATAGAGTTTCAAATGTACCTTGGATAACACCTTGGGTACCTATGTACTCCCATGGAGCCGCTGTATAGTTGGCATACATGGTTAAGTTTTTATCTTGAAGATCATAGAATGTCGGCCAGTCTGCCTTCATGATGTTCGTCGTTGCCATGACAACGGTTGGCGCATATTTATGAGTTTTGAAGACGGCTACAGGCATCCCGGATTGGACAACCAGTGTTTCATCATCTTCCAGTTCCTTTAACGATTTTACGATGGCGTGGTAGGACTCCCAGTTACGGGCCGCTTTTCCGATCCCGCCGTAAATGACGAGTTCTTCTGGCTTTTCAGCGTTCTCCATATTGTTTTCAAGCATCCGCAAGATGGACTCCTGTCTCCAGCCCTTACAGCGAAGTTCAGGTCCCCTCTGTGCTTTAACGGAATATAAGATTTCTGGTTTTGACATGAATAATTCCTCCTCGATTAAATGGTGTACTCGTATTTTTATGTTGCAAGTACCGTGCCAAGTTGGAGGAATGGAGCTTTTTCTATAAAAATCGCGCTACTAACCTATTAAGTTAATGTCTAGCATGTCAAAGAGACCGCAGATAGTTTTTGCAGGGTTAACGGAGGGCAAACTAGATTAAAGCTACGACATTGAAAACGATTGCATTTTTTAATAGTGCAGATAAAATTTGCATGCAGATTATTTTAAATATTCGTAATAAATGTTATATTTTCAGATATAGTCAGGTTTTTTAAAGGGGGTTTTGGTATGAGTAATGCTGCATCAATTGGTTTGCTGATTAGAAGCTTTGTAGACGGAGTCATTGTCCTAAATGGAAGCTACGAAATTTTATGGCATGATATAAATGAGGACCTCCAATTAGATCTTCCCATTGGGGCCAATATCTTTGAATTACTTCCAAATAAAGAAGAACTTTTAGTAGAAAATGAAACTTATCAAATTAAAGTGAAGGATAAGAAGCTGATAGTAGAGGTGAAAAAATTCTCTATCGACCAAGATTATCTGATTCTCTGTATTGAAGATACAACCAATTTAACAACCAACCAGAGAGCGAGATTGTATTGCCTCGAAAAAATTATCGAATCACTGAATGAAGGCGTGATGATGAGTGACCGCGATGGCAAAATTGTCTTGTACAACGGGACTCAGGAAAAATTAGAAGGTCTGGACAGCCGGGAAATTCTCGGGAAACACCTGTGGGAGGCCTATAATTACAACCCGCAATATTCTGAGCACAAGCACACTTTTAAAACAGGCAAGCCAATTTTCTCCCGATACAGGGCTCACTCTACAGTCAATGGAGTACCGAAGTATGTGAATTACAGCACCTATCCGATCCAGAAGGACGGGGAAACGATTGCCGTTTTTTCGATTAGTACGAATGAATCCAAGCTCAAGAATTTGCTTCATGAGACAATCGAGCTTCGGAGGCAGGCGGTTCAATCGGATTCTATTAATCGTCCGTTTAAAAACGGGACAACCTTTTCCTTTGATGATATTAAAGGAAAAAGCATTGCCTTAAAAAATCTCATTCTAGAGGCGCAAAATATTGCCATACATAATACCGACGTGCTAATCGTTGGGGAAACGGGAACGGGAAAAGAATTATTTGCTCAGAGTATTCATAATCACAGCCCAAGAGCAGAAAATCCATTTGTCGCGATTAACTGTGCGGCGATACCGGAAACTCTTTTAGAAAGTACGTTATTCGGGACGGTTAAGGGGGCGTTTACCGGGGCAGCCAACCAGATCGGTCTGTTTGAATATGCCAAGAACGGGACTCTGTTCCTCGATGAAATTAACTCGATGCCGCTGACGCTGCAATCGAAATTAATCCGTGTTCTTCAGGAACGATTAGTTCGAAGAGTGGGGTCAAATGAAGTAACCCCTGTGGAGTGTACCGTAATCAGTGCATCAAACGAGGATCCGGAAAGGTTAATAGAGGAAGGAAAAATGCGCCTCGACTTATTTTACAGACTCGCGCATACAAGCCTTTATATTACTCCTTTAAGGGAGCGCACGGAGGATATTCATTTTTTCATTCATTTTTTCCTCGACAAGTACCGGCGGAAATTTAACAAAGAGGTTCCGAATCTCTCAACTGAGCTGCTCTCGATTCTTCTTCAATATCATTGGCCCGGGAACACAAGAGAGCTCGAGCATTTAATCGAAAATTTAATCATTAGGGCTAGTGAAAATGATGCAGCGGTCGATGTTGACCATCTGCCAGCATTTATGAAAAAGAAATTATTGGCGGCTAAATCGGGGAATGTCGAAAAGGAAAAGGAGTTGAAGAAGAATCCGTTTAAATCGATTTTCTCCAATTCGCAAGAGTACTATATTCAAAAAACGTTAGATGAAGCGGACTGGAATATCTCGCAGGCAGCCAAAACTCTTGGAATCACCCGGCAAAGTTTGCAGTATCATATTAAAAAACATGGTCTGGTTAAACCAGGCAGCAACATCTAAAAGGATAGGAGGTAGATACCTCCTATTTTTTATGATTCGCTTAATAGATGAAGTCTTTCCTTCTTTGTATAAAAAGCTAGCTGCGATTTCCTACATTTGCAGCTAGGATATGTGCAAGATGATGCTTACCATGCCATGAATAAATACCAATATTATTTCCTACAGTCACTTCTCCTGACTCTGGATGGATAAACTTCTTTTCTAGATCATCAGGACTTAGATTTCGCAGCAGATGGACCCAACGGCAGTGCAAAGCTTCCAGCAGCGAAAGTGAAATATCAACCGGCAAGCTAGAATCTGGCAGCTCAGCCCATTTGCCTTCTTCATATGGCTTGATGACAGGAGTTTTCTCTGTAAGAGCTAATTTAAAACGAATATAGGCATTCATATGACTATCCGCAAGGTGATGGACTACCTGCCGGACTGTCCACCCTCCAGAACGATAAGGCGTATCTAGTTGTCTATCATTTAAGCCACTTACCGCATCCCGTAACAATCCAGGTAATGCTTCAATCTCATTGATCCAGTCCTCTACAATAGAGGGCGTAATCTCACCATCAAACTGAAATTTCCCAATTGGGTATCTCACGTTCATCATTTATTCCTCCTCTAAAAAAAGGACCACTCATTTATCAGAGCAGTCCAAAAGTGCGTAAAGGTGGGCATCACCTTACTAGAACTTATTCTTGCCACTAGGTATATAGAATGATAAAAAGCAAATAAATTTTAAACTATTGAATATTCAGAGAGCTAAAGAATGTCGTTTATTCGAACAGTTTTATAAACTCTCCGTACCCTTCTTCCAAGAGTTTATCCTTTGGCACAAACCGGAGCGCTGCTGAATTAATGCAGTACCGGGCACGGTCGGGGCCTGGTCCATCATCGAATACATGGCCGAGATGGGAATCCGCCGTTTTGCCTCGGACCTCGATTCTCCTCATTCCATGCGAAGTATCGAAACGCTCTTCAATTTCCATCCGGCGCAGCGGCTTCGTAAAGCTCGGCCAACCGCAGCCTGCATCATATTTATCGGTTGAACTGAACAGAGGATCGCCCGAAATAATATCGACATAAATTCCCTCATCCGTATGGTTCCAGTATTCATTTTGGAACGGCGGCTCTGTTTTGTTATTCCTGGTAACCTCAAACTGAAGCGGCGTCAGATCCTTCCGTAAATCCTCATCACTTTTGCGCTTTTTCCAGTTTTCTCGAATGAAACGCGCCCGCCCGGAACCTTCCCGATAGTGGTTATAGTGAAAAGGCATTTTTTTATAATAATGTTGATGCTTTTCCTCGGCCTTATAAAAAGGACCTACAGGGAGGATTTCGGTTACAATTGGCAGATCAAAACGCCCGCTTCCAGCAAGTTCCCTTTTTGAAGTTTCCGCCATCTCATGCTGGGTTTCATTGTGATAAAAAATCGCAGTCCGATACGAAAGCCCCCGGTCATTGAACTGGCCGCCTGTATCCGTTGGATCGATTTGCTGCCAGAACAGCTCAAGTAATTTTTTATAGGGAAAGACTTCGGGATCAAAGGTAATTTGAACCGCTTCATAATGACCGGTTGTATCAGAACATACTTCCTTATAAGTAGGGTTTTCAGTATGGCCGCCTGTGTAGCCAGAGATTACTTCTTGAATCCCAGGCAGTTCGTCGAATGGCGATACCATGCACCAAAAGCAGCCACCTGCAAATGTTGCTTTTTCCATCGGGGGTCAACTCCTTATTCGTTCTGAGTATTACATTAAGAATACACAAAATTCAATAAAAAAAGAAACCGAAGGAAAGATCCATCGGTTTCTTTTAATAAATAATAGATTATTCTTTTGCAGAAGCATCAACAGTAGCTTCTTCTGTTACTGCCTCTTCAGAAACTTTAGCTCCAGCTAATACAGCAGAATTTGCTGCTGCATGTTCTACTGCATTTTGGCTTGCATTTACGCTAGCTTGTGCTTTTGCTTTGTTTTCTGCAGATTTGTTTACTTCTGTAGCTTCTTCAGTTACTGCTTCTGTTGCTTCTTTTCCAGCTTCTTCAGTTACTGCTTCTGTTGCTTCTTTTCCAGCTTCTTCAGTTACTGCTTCTGTAGTTTCTTCCCCAGCTTGTTCGTTTTCAGTTGCTGCTTTTGCAGCTTCATTGGCAATTACTACGGCTGAGTTCTTTGATGCATGTTCTAAAGCATTTTCACTTGCATGAGTCGCTTGAGATTTTGCTTTGTTCGCAAAAGAAGGATTAACCTTTGCTTCTTTCTTATCAGCTTCTTCAGTTACTGCTTCTGTTGCTTCTTTTCCAGCTTCTTCAGTTACTGCTTCTGTTGCTTCTTTTCCAGTTTCTTCAGTTACCGCTTCTGTTGCTTCTTTTCCAGCATTTTCAGTTACTGCTTCTGTAGTTTCTTCCCCAGCTTGTTCGTTTTCAGTTGCTTCTTTTGCAGCTTCATTGGCAATTACTACGGCTGAGTTCTTTGATGCATGTTCTAAAGCAGTTGCACTTGCATGAGTCGCTTGAGACTTTGCTTTGTTTGCAAAAGAAGGATTAACCTTAGCTTCTTTCTCATCATCTTCTTCAGTTACCGCTTCTGCTTCGTCTTCATCTTTTGTTTTGACTACAGCTTCTGTTTTAATCGCCGTTTGCTTTGAATCTGAATCTTGATCATGATCAGCATCTTCTTTATCTTCTGTTTTCACAGCTGAATCCGAATCTACCTCTTCAGACTTTTCATCTTCTTTAACTGCATCAGCATCTTCTTTAACTGCATCAGCATCTTCTTTAACTGCTTCATCATCGGCTTTTACAGCTTCATCTTTTTCAACTTCTGTTGTTGCAGAAGCTGCAGCTTGTTTTTCAACTGTTTCTTCAGCAGGTGCCTTTGCAGCCTCTTCAGTTGCTGGTTCTTGAACCTGAGCTTCCTCTGTTTTTGCCTCTTCAGTTTTTCCAACCTTGCCTAAAACAGCAGAATTTGGATTAGCATGCAATTTTGCATTCTCGCTTGCATGATAGATTGCTTGAGATTTGCTCGCTTTTCCAGATGTCGGCTGCTCTTTAACTGCCGGTGCTGCTGGCTTCACTTGAACTGCAGGCTTTGCATTTACATGGACCTTTACGCTTTGTTCAGTTTTTACATGAACGTTGTGTTCAGCTTTTTCCTTGCCAAGACCAGCTGCTTCAGTAAAATGTCCTCCCGCAAATACTCCAAACGATAATGCTCCAGCCAATACGAAAGATTTCACAACAGAATTAGGGTTTAAGTAATGTTTCATTTTTTAATTCGCTCCTTTTATTATCATGTTCCGTGGCATTTAGCGGCGGGTAACCATTTTTAATAAAGGAGCTTTTTGTGGCGGTGGTGCCGGCGGCGCATTCACCCATTGATTAGTCAATAATGCAGACCGTGAAAGGTAAAGCTGGACAAATTGGATCTCATAGTACTTATTCCATTCAAACCACTTATCCAACGTACTTATCGTGTTCAGCCCCTGACTGATTCGATCATTTGATGACCCGCCTGAACTATTGGAACGTTGAGTTGGGTTCGTCGCCCGATCGGCGTTAGGGATCTCATCCTTTTTGACCGGGACCTGTCTTTTGCTTGCTGGTTTTGCCGCAAGTGGTTCATTAGGTTCGATCTTTTTCGGTTGCGATAAGTGTGAATCTTCCCTTTGAGTTTCTAAGCGGCTCTTTAACTCGCCTGAAATATTTACACCAAGATTAGAAGAAACAGACACATTTCTTGAAGTCTGCTTATCCTTTCCTAACCCTTGGTTACTTTCGTTTGTAATGGTTTTTTTCTGTTGGCCTGGTGCCTCAACGTTTTTCGCTGTCTTGTTTACAACAGACTGGACGTTTCCTTTTGCCTGAGCCGGCAAACTTTTCGGCGTTGCAGCCTGTTTTCGGGACATCGCCTGTTGAGAGCCATGATTGGATGACTGCTGTTTTACTGCGGCTTGATTTTTATTAGCAGTGGCAGGTACTGTCTTATCCATTGCCTTAGCTTGGACGTCAGCTTGCAGGTTTTTGCTATCAGCTTTTGCTGCATGTGCTGCTGCATTTTGGGAATTCTGCTGCCCGTTAAGCTCGTTCTTTTCTGCAAAGGCATTGTGTGGTAAAAACAAAGCTGCTCCAACCATTAGGCCTGAAATAATAAAATGGCGGAAGTGCAATTTCTCACCCCCTTTCAACGAGTCATTTCTTACATGACACCATTCGACTCGTTGAAACATTTTTTGACCGTTTTCTCCTTTTCACGATACAAACGATTCTTTTTGCCTATCTCCCATGATTCAATTGGCTCGTATTTTTCATGCTTTTTAATAAAATTGGACTAAGCCAGCAAAGATAAAAAGTAAGGTGAAATTCATAAATTCCATTTATTAGAACAAAATAATTTGAAGAACATTTATTCAAAAATTGAAGGGGTTAAAGGAGCACCCTTGAATGACTTTAATCTTTTATTCAGTACTAAATGTGTTAGCTGTATACTTATTTATCAAAAAAGAGAAATACCTGCATATCCTTGAAATTCTCGTTTATTGGCTGCTTGCTTCTTATCTTTTTCAAAACTTTTCCGCACTTTGCTACATGAATTTTAAAACAATCATAATTCCCGCTCAGTTAAGCAATGCGTTTGCCCATTTTATAAACCGCATTGTTCTTATTCCTTTGCTCATGGTCACTTTTCTACACTTTTTCTTAACAGCCAGTTCCAATTTGAAAAAGCTGCTGTTAATGATCATCTTTATAATCCTGTTTGTAGGTCTGGAATGGCTCGCTGATTTTTTAGGTGTTTTTAAACATGTCCATTGGCGGCTTTGGTGGTCATTTTCCTTTTGGTTTGCCAGTCTGTTAGTGTTAATTGGTTTTATGAAATTTTTCCGTAAAATCCTTTTTAAAGGTGGATTTTATGTATGAACGTTACCTTTGATTGGAATGAATGGTTTAGCATTTTATCAGCTTCAACATTTTTTGGTTCGTTTTTCGTCATTCGAAAGTACTTCCCGCTTGTGATGGTAATCATTATTTGGGTTTATAATCTGGCGCTTGTTGCATCCATTGATTATTTTTTGATCGCTTCTCCCTTTAAACTTTATATTTTTGGTGATAATTCCAGTTATGAGCTTTCTGGCGGACTATTTCATTTTCTTATCTATCCTTCTGCCTCATTAATTTTTTTATTTGTTTATGATAAGTTCGATCTTTATGGAAAAAAAACAGTTTGGTATATTTTGTTTTGGACTGGATTTGCGTTATTTTTTGAATGGCTTTGCGTCATAAATCATGCTCTAACTTATAAAGGATGGAAGCTATATTATTCCATTCCTACTTACCCAATTGCGGCTATTATGTTGATTACTCTTTTTCGCTTTACCAAAAAGAAACTCCATAAGCTTTCCCTTCAAAAATCACCCTAAAGTTAAACGAGATGCTCCCAAAGCTTATTAATCGGGTGCATCTTTTTTGGTATTTAAATTGCATGCAATTTAATTGTTGACTATTAATATATTCCCCGTTATTATTTAGTTGTACACAATTTAATTTTATAAAATGTAAAAGGGGAGATTTTTGATGGAAGCATTATACACAGCAAGCGCAACCGCTGAGGGCGGAAGATTAGGAAAAGTAACAAGCAGCGATGGCACCTTGGATTTGGCTCTGTCCATGCCAAAGGCTTTAGGCGGACAAGGAAAGGAAAACGCCACGAATCCTGAACAATTATTTGCAGCCGGCTATGCCGCCTGCTTTGATAGCGCATTGAATTTAGTGGCACGGCAAGCAAGAAAACGGATTGAATCTAAGGTAACTGCTGAAATTTCTTTAGGAAAAGACACGGACGGAGGATACAAATTAGCAGCTGCTTTAAATGTGGCAATAGCTGGTGTCTCTTTGGAAGAAGCAGAGGAATTAGTAAAACTCGCACATGGAGTTTGTCCTTATTCTAAAGCTACTAATGGTAATATTGAGGTTGAATTAACAACTAGGTTATTATAAATGGATGGGAGAAAGGGAAACCAATGGTTTCCCTTTCCTGCTTTATATTAAGTAAATATTTTATTTATTACTCACTTGATTTTTTATAAAATAATTTGTATTATAGTAAATAAATATTTACTATAATAAAGGACCGTGAGCTTAATGAGCAGGAAAGATAAAATTTCCCAAGGTTTTGTACAGCTATTGCCCCTAATTTTTAACACCTTAAGTCAAGAGCCAGGCCATAAAACTCTTCCTAAACAAACGGAATTAACCCATCTCCAGTCCCATATCTTAGAGACACTATTCCATTCTCCCGCGGGGATTTCAATATCTGAAATAGCCAGAACCATTGACATTTCCAAACAACAAATGACACCAATCATCCATAAGCTTGAGGAAAGTGGTTACATCATCAAAGTTCGAGATGAAAAGGACAAAAGGTCTTTTCAAATAATGCTGACTGAAACTGGGAAAAGTGTGATTACAAGAAAATGGGAAGGTCTTTACCATCTGTTCTGCAATAAGCTGGAGCAGATTAGTGAAGAAGACCAGGTGGATTTAGAATATGCCATTTATAAAATCAATCGCATCTTAGGGAAACTTAAATAATGAATGGAGGATTTTGAAATGGATCAACAAATTCACAATCAAGCACTATCCCGCAAAGGCATCAATTACGATGTCGGGACTTTTACCCGCGGGAAAAACTCTTCATCCTCGCGCGACCTATTCGACCCTGCTGTTGTGAAACGGGAAATGGAAATTATCAAAAACGACCTGCATTGCAATGCCATCAGGATTTCCGGCCAAGATCCGGCCAGACTGACAATGGCCGCTGAGTTTGCCCTTCAACAAGGATTAGAGGTATGGTTCTCCCCTGCTTTAGTTGATGCAACAGAGCAAGAAACGCTTGATTACTTTGCCGAATGTGCCAAAGGGGCAGAAAAACTAAGAATGCAGTCCCCTGATATTATTTTTGTAGCAGGCTGTGAACTTACCTTCTTTATGAAGGGACTTGTGATTGGTGACACCTCCTTCGCCCGGATTAATACCTTCATGTCACCATGGCGTTTGTTGAAAAACACGATTCTAAAAGGCTCCTATCACAAACGTCTTAATGCTTTTTTAGCAAAAGCTGCAAAGGTCATTCGAACACATTTTCATGGCATGCTTACCTATGCATCAGGACCATGGGAAAACGTCGACTGGGATCTATTTGATTTTGTCGGTATTGATTATTACCTTGAAGCACATAACAAAAATACTTTCCGCGAGAAGCTAAGAACTTATTTTAAACACGGAAAACCTGTTGTCATTTTAGAATTCGGCTGCTGCACATACAAAGGCGCTGAAGAAAAAGGCGGATATGGTTGGGCCATTGTGGATCGAAGTCAAACACCTAATCAACTTAAAGGCCAGTTCACACGAGATGAGAGCGTGCAAGTGAATTATCTTAAGGAGTTGCTTGGTATTTTTGCGGATGAAAAAATGGATGGGGCATTTTTGTTTACTTTTGTCATGCCCAGCTATCCATTTAACGAAAATGCCTTATACGATTTGGATATGGCCAGCTACAGCGTCGTAAAAAGTTACCATGACCAAAAAGGGATAACCTATAAAGATATGCCATGGGAACCAAAGGAATCTTTTACGGCATTGGCTGAATATTATTCAAGTCATTAATCAGTTTTACCTTCATACCTTACATTCTTCCTAATCCTGATGGAATTAGGTCTTTATTCATATCTTTTTATTGTGTTTTTCTTTTAATTATGGTAATTTTTAATGGTTTGACAACGCTTACACCAAAGAAGGAGACATAATCATATGGCAAATCCAATCATTCGTACTTTAAACCTGAAGCATTTCACGTATGGAAACTCAGAACAACGCGCAGCTTTCGCAGAGGAATTTGCTGCTGGTTTAAAAGAAACAGGTTTTATTATTTTAGAAGGCCATGGAGTGGATCCAAAGCTAATCGACAAAAACTACGAGCTTTGGAAACAGTTATTTAGTCTAGATACAGAAACAAAAAAACAATATGAAGGAATTAATGGCGGCCAGCGCGGCTACACCGGTTTTGGTAAAGAACATGCGAAAAACCGTACCGTTGGCGACCTAAAAGAATTCTGGCATGTTGGCCAAGAACTGCCTGAAGGACATGCCCTGCTCAGTCAATATTCTGCTAATATTTGGCCAAATGAGGTTCCTGAACTGAAGCAAAATGGGGTAAACTTTTATCGCGAATTAGAACGTGTCGCTCGCAATATGCTAGAGGCTCTTGCGATGCACTTTGATCTGCGTCCGAACTTTTTTTCCGATATGATTCATGAAGGAAACAGCATCCTGCGTACAATCCATTATCCTCCATTAGAGGAATCCATGGATCCGAATGCCATTCGCGCTGCTGAACATGAAGATATTAACCTGATTACATTATTAGTAGAATCCACTGCATCTGGATTGGAATTGTTAACACGTGAAGGTGAATGGATGCCCGTAAAAGCAGAGACTGGACAAATTATTGTTGATGCGGGAGATATGCTGTCTCGGATTACAAATGAAGTCATCCCGGCCACCACACATCGCGTCGTGAATCCGGAAGGAGAAAATACAGCTCGTTATTCCATGCCGTTCTTCGTACATCCATACAGCACTTGTTTATTAGAAACCATTCCATCTTTTATTTCTGAAGATAATCCGGAAAAATATCCAGCAATCACGGCTGGCGATTTCCTGTATGAAAGATTGGTTGAGATTGGCTTAATTAAAAAATAGGAAGTCAGACAAACAATCTTCCTTATCTTTTATAAAATGAATTTAAAAAAGGGAAAGGCTCAAACCTTTCCCTTTTCATATCCAATGCTTTCTTATTAATACTTCTCCGATTCTGACTTATCATGGATTGGCTCGCTGCCTACCGCGTAACGGTAAACGAGATGTCCGCCCAACCACCCCCCGATCAAAAGAAAGATGAGCCCTAACAAAGAGAGAGAAACAGAACTCATTAACCGCCAACCGGATAATACATCAACACCGAAACGTATAAAAAAGCTGCACGTATACATCATGATTGCCGTAATCATCATGATCATATGGCGCATTGCCACACGATCAGCGCCCTCTTCCTGTGGGATGGCCATAAAGTCAATCATTCCAGTAATAAGCGCAGGCAGGGACAAAACCAGTCCTATGGCAAGATTATAAAACGAAAAACTCCACCAGAACGAAGCATCCTTCCAGATTCCAAGCAGATCACCTAGGAACGACACGGGTAATAGGGCCATTGGAAAATGCGTTACGACAGGGTGTACCGGATGCCCCAAAAACCTTAACTTACCCCGCTGTTTCATTTAACGCCCCCCTTACAAAACTCCAATAAGTAAGAGAACATATGCGATAACGGCAGCTAATGCATGAATGACGATTAGACCTTTAGGATGAGGCTTCCGGCGTAAATGGTAGGAAAAGAGTACGAATCCGCCAAGCGCGGCGATGAGGAATAGAATTAAGGAGGTAATAACAAGTGAGCCTGCACTACCCTGTACAACCCCAAGAATTAAAGTGATTAGACCAGCTGCAGCGACTACTCCATGGATAAGCGATAGCCCCATGGGCAAATCCCTCTGGCGAAGCCCTGAAACCCCAAGCACCAGACCACCAAGTGCCGCAATGGCAAAAAGAATAACAGATGAGAACAGCATCTTTACAATCCCCTCCATTTTTCAATTTTCAAGCAGTCAAATTCGGAAAAAACAATAAATCTAATTAATCAATATAAAAATTGATTAATAGGTTTATACATTATACTTCTGAGTTAATCAAAGAATAACTTGTTTAATTAAATTTTTTCAATTCAAAATAAACTTGTCTTTCTGTTGTATTTTTGACCTTTCTTCAATGGTAAAATCAGGGTAATATATAGTATAGTAATCATGAATTTCAATCATTAAAGTCTCCGAAAGGGAGTTTGGGAAGCCTTGAAAAGCTAGGCAGCGATTTCAAGTTTTAGCCTACCATGAAATCGGTGGAATAGGGAAAACCACCCTGTTGAACTTCTTGCACAAATCAGTAATCCAAAGACTGCGGGAGGAAAAAGCAAATGTTAGGCCAATATTAATCAGTATGGATGCTTTTGAGTTCGGCTCTCCAACGGAAATCCTCATTGCTATTCGTAAGCAATTGAATATCCCTGCTGTTATATTTGATTATGCACTGATTACCTATTGGTCTGCGGTAGGTGTAGCACCATTGGATTTGAAAAAGAGGTTTGGATTAGAGGACAGCATCATTTGGGACAGTGTGGAGGAAGTCGGCGGCGTTAGTGGAGTGAAAATCCCGCTGAAAATTATTCGCTCCGTAGCAGATAGATTAAATAGGCTCAAAAATAGGAAAGCAGGGGCTCCCATTTCTTAAGAACTCCCCTGCCTGCTATCCTAGCTCCAATGAAAATAAAGTCAAAGACATTCTTTTTTGTTTAATGCTTTTTCTTTTCTAAAAAGTAAAATCAGCAACGAGCCCCGTAGAATTAGACGGCCAAAGAGCATTCGGAGTCCGATCATTTTGGCTTTCACCAACAATATCAATCTTTTTCACAACTAGGTTGCCACGAAAAAGAATTAAATCCGATCTTCTGCTAAGCTGCGATACCAGGTTTAATACATCAAAATCCTGGCAGCACGTAAACCCAGGGCCTTCCCCTGCAATTGTCCATGCATCTTTAAAACCTGTATTCAAAAATAAGAGGTACGGTGGAGGATTGGTATTAACATCAAATCCAAAATCTCCTGTTATAATCAATGGGAGGTCAGCCGCATTGGTGAGTTGCACAAGTTCCGCTGCTTGTTGTTCCCGTACTTCCTCTGAATCAAAGTCGAGGCGAGTCGTCAATAATCTGAACTTCCTCCCATCCTTTTTTACATCAACGGACACCCAGCCTCTAGGTTCGATAAATAACTGGCCGCCAATGGGAGCCAGGAAATGCGCTTGATATTGTCTGGATTTTATGTTGGAGATGGTAAAATCCGAATCTTTCTTTGCGAGAATGATATTTCGATCCGTGAAATGAAGGATGAACCCGGTACTTGCCGGAACATCGATGTCTAAATTCTGATTAAACGCAATGGCCTCATAATTCAAGCCTCTATGTTTTAACTCTTTCAGAAGAATATCAAGAAAATCATACTCAAATTGAATCACGGGCTCAAATCCAGGTGGTGAGAATAGCTGCCATATAGCTGCGTCTTGGAGACAAATAAAATCAGGATTTTTCTTTTCAATCTGTTTGGCAATCGATTTTGCTCTTTCAGGAAAATTTGTAGCTTGTATTTGCCGGTAAATTTCTGTAACAGCTGGCGGAACTTGTTCAGGGGTGGTATTTAGTATGATTTCAGCATCTGCACCAAAATAGAGATCCCAAGTCATGACTCTTACTTGTTGTCCCATTACTCTTTCTACCTACTTTCTTATTAAATATATTGACTTTCTAGTTATTAATGACTATTCCCTGTCATTTCGGGGTGAGCAGTTAACACTCCGGTGAAACGTCGATCTCCACTATACCTTGAGTCTGCTTTCTTGACTCTTTCTTACCTAGTAAATGTAGCGACTTGCCCCCCAGAATTAGACGGCCAAAGAGCATTTGAAGCGCGGTCATTTTGGCTTTCCCCAACTAGATCAATCCCTTTTACACTCAGGTCACCACGAAAAAGAATTAAATTCGGCCTGATGTTAAGCTCCGATACCAGGTTTAATAAATCGGGATCCTGGCAGCATGTAAACCCAGTACCTTCCCCTGCAATTGTCCAAGCATCATCAAAACCCGCGTTTAAAAATAAAAGGTACGATGACGGAGGGGGATTGCTATTAGCATCAAATTCAAATTCCCCTGTTAAAATCAGTGGGAGATCAACCCCATTTGTGAGTTTTACGAGCTCTGCTGCTTGTTGATCGCGTATTGTCTCTGAATCATGATCGAGATGAGTCGTCATTAATCTGAACCTCTTTCCATCCTTTTTTACATCAACAGATGCCCAGCCTCTGGGAATAGGTATAAACTGGCCGCCAATGGGAGCTAGAAAAACTGCCTGATATCGACCGGAATTTGCATTAGAGATGTTAAAATCTGAATGTTTCTTTGCAAGAATGACACTTCGATCAATCAAATGAAGGAGGAACCCTTCACTAGTCGGCACCACAATATCTAAATTCTGATTAATCACAACGGCCTCATACTTCAAACCTTTGTTTTCAAACGCCTCGAGAAGTATTTTAAGAAAATCATACTCAAAGTGAATCTCCGGCTTAAAGCCAGGAGGAGATAATATCTGCCATATCACTGCCTCTTGAAGACAAATAAAGTCAGGATGTTTCTTGGAAACCTGTTTGGCAATCGCCTCTGCTCGTTTCGGAAAATTTGTAGCTTGTACTTGACGGTAAATTCTTGTGGCAATTTCCGGAACTTGTTCAGGAGCGGCCCCTATAATTATGGTTGCATCAGCGCCAAGATAGAGATCCCAAGACATGATTGTTACTTTTTGTCCCATTAATCTACCTGCTTTCTTTCTAAATTTTTGACCTTCTAGGTATGATATGTAGACAAGCTCTTTTAAGTATAGACAGAGTTCATGGAGTAAAGCTCATTTTCACCTTTTTGTTTCAAAAGAATGGTATGGAAAACCTCATTTACTTATGATACGGTTCACACCGATTAATCTGAAATTTCGACGTTAAAGTGAATGATAAAAATGGAAAGAGGCTTCCTCACAAACAATCAGTGAGAAGCCTCTCTTGATTAATTAAAACGTAGTTCCCGCATTAACAATATACCAAACATTCCCCACACCCTGGCCTTTTACATCGCCTTTTACCTTGTCTTTTATCCAATAATAAAGCGGATATCCTTTATAGGTCACTTGCCCGCCCCCATTATCCTCCCGCTTGATCGTGCTAAAATCACTTGGGTAAAAACCTTCTGGAACCTTGAAATCTTTGGCTGAAAACGCCGACCAGTTTGCCAGACATTGTCCGCTGCAATTTCTTTTTCAAGCTTGATCCTTTGTAAAATAATACAGTGTCATTCCTTTTCATAAGTCCTTGGAAAATTTCAAACTTATCTTTAAATTATTTAAACCATAAATTGTAAATTTTTATTACATTTTCCAAAATACTAACATACACTTTTTATAAATGAATGAATTATTCATTCAAAAAGGGAGGCTTTAACGTTATGAGTGAACGAGAATGGAATCTTCAGGATAAATATGTATTGATTACAGGTGCAACAAATGGAATCGGGCTTGCAGCAGCAAAGGCTATTGCTGCACGTGGAGCAAATATCGGAATCATTGCCAGGAATCAGAGAAGGGCAGAAGAAATTTCTATACAATTAAAGAAGCAAACGAGTAAACCAATAAAAGTGGATATCTTCATTGCTGATCTTTCCTCTCAAAGTTCCATTCGCCAAGCAGCCGAACAAATACTGGAAAGGTGCCCACAGATTGATATATTAGTGAATAATGCCGGAGCTTTATTCGATACCCTTCAGAAGACGGAGGAGGGTATGGAAATGACATGGGCATTGAACCACTTGGCACCTTTTCTTCTCACATCGCTTCTTTTAAACCGTCTAAAGGAAAGTGATTCAGCTCGGGTGATCAATACCTCTTCACATGGGCATAAGATGGTAAAAAACGGTTTGGATTTTGATAATATCAACGGTGAATATCTCTATACGGGAGTAAAAAAGTTAATGGGCGGTCCAACACTTCGCTATGCTCAGACCAAGCTTGCTAATATTTTATTTACATCGGAATTGGCACTTCGTCTGGAAGGAACAAATATTACCGTTCATTGTTTTGATCCTGGACTCGTTTCCACGAATTTTAATCAAAACAATGGAAGGATGGCCAAAGCGACAATGGCTGTCATGAATCTTTTTTCCCGTAAACCGGAGGAGGGTGCGGATACATTAATCTGGCTCGCCGAAATGAAGGATGTCTCCTGGCTAAACGGAAAATACTGTGCTGACAGACGATTAAAAGAACCGACAGCCGTGGCTGCTGACAGTGAATTGGCAAAAAGACTTTGGAAAATTAGTGAAGAACAAGTTGGGTTATCATTGAAATAATTATTATTATTTATCGTGTGAATAAAGCTTATGGAAGAGGATGAACGAAGGTGGCTCCATTAAATGATCATCAACTGGACCAGCTCCGGGATGAGCGGAGAGAACAAATAAAGAAAGCAGCCCTAAAAGTATTTGCCCGCAGAGGACTCGTTGGAACTAAAATGAGCATGATTGCTAAGGAGGCGGGTATTAGCCAAGGCCTATCCTATCGATATTACAGTTCTAAGGATGAGCTTTTTATCGCACTTGTTAAGGATGCAATGGAAGAAACCGCCAAGGCATTTGCAACATTAGGACTTATGAAAGGCTCCCCTTCAGAAAAAATCAAAGAATTTACCATAAGAATGCTGGATGCAACCAATAGACATTCCTTTATGCTCATCCAGCAAGTACAAACATCCGATGAAGTACCTGAAGAAGCAAAAGATATTGTCCAGCAATATCCAACTACTTCTTTTATTGAGCAAATGTTCCCCATATTTAAAGAGGGGCAAGAGAAAGGAGAATTTAGTAGAGGCGATCCAGTTGAGCTTTTGATGCTTTATTTCTCAGTCATTTCCGGTTTGATGCTGCTTCCTCATGGATTAGATGGGATAAACTTAAATCATAAGGTTGATAATTTAATGAAAATATTAGAGGAATGAAACAAATTTAAGTCACCTATCGTCATGGTCTCTAACCGGCTCGTATGACGTAGGTGACTTATTTTTTGAATGTATTCGTTCCTAATAAGTTATTAGGAAGCTTTTGAACACTTTTTACTCTTCCACGTAAGGAATCGTTAATGGACCTAATGGTAAAACAGCAATCGACATATTCTCTCCGTAAGTTTGTTTCAATTCCTCTAAAGTTTGTTCAATATTATGAGTAGGTTTTAGCATGGAACCGATAACCTGTTCATCTGTGAGCATGGAGTATACATAAACATCTGCCCAAACTTGCGTAACCGCTTGTTTCTGAACCTGCCATTGATCGAACATTTTAAAATTCGGATCATTGATTAGATCCAATAAAGCTTGCGGGCTATCCGCAAATTCAAAAATCTTCGAATAATTCCCATGACTTGGAAGTCCATCCGAGCATTCAGAAGCGACAATAATCGTTCCGCCTTTTTTCACAATTTTATGTGCTGCACTCATCCCTTTAACGGCTTGATAAAGATTTTGGTCAAGGGGGTAACCAGAATTGGATGTAATAACGACATCAAATCGATCGTCACACTTGATCATGGCATGTTCTTTTACAAATTCGCATCCTTTGTCATGGGCTTCATACAATTCACCAGCAAATACAGATGTGATTTCTTTTTCTCTATTTAATGTAACATTTAACATGAAATTAGGTTTACACATACGATTGATCTCACGAGTCATCTCTTGAACAGGGTTATCTTCCATATTCCCCCATGTAGAACGAGCATCCCCAATCATTCTTGCATTATGGAAGGTCATAATCGTTTCAATACCAGCAATGCCTGGCATAATCCCTTTTGGACCTCCAGAAAATCCAGCAAAAAAGTGGGGTTCGATAAAGCCAGTTACAATGCGAAAATCGGCTTCCACATATTCCTTATTTAAATATACATCACAACCAAACTTACTTTTTCCAACATTCACTAATGTTTCTTGATCATGACATTGATTGTTAATAATTCTTACATTATCGACAACCCAATCTCCAAGCATTTGAACAAATTCTTCCCTTGTTTGGTCACGATGGGTACCTGTTCCATTTATAATAACAAAATTTTCGATTGGAACATGATTAAGTTCTTCAATCAGTACGGGTACCATCTTGTGATTGGGTGTTGGTCTCGTAATATCACTGATAACTATAGCCACTTTATCCGTGGCTTTCACCATTTCTTTTAAAGGTGCAGTGCCAATTGGATTTTTTAATGCTTCTTTTAGGGCTCCAATATCATTTTCTAAACCTGGTAAATGATTAGGCTCAACAATAAATGCATCATCAGACACTTCAACTTCAAGTTCATTTTGGCCATATAATAGCTTTGTTTTCATTTTAATCGCTCACTTTCAATTTTTAAAATGTTAAATTAGGTAGTTTTAGAAAAAACAATGCCATTTATTTTCCTAAATAATACTATTTTAACTGCAGTCAATTTAATATTAGCCCCTGAGAATGCTCTCAGGGGCATATTTTTCAATTTATTTACCCAGAGAAATTAACTTGCCTGTCGCTCTTGCAGGTTTAATTTTCCTTTCCTCTGAAGCCTGTTTGCGTACCAGGCAACCACTATTGGACATAGAATTGCACTTACAATAACACTTGCAGCAACCATTATTGTTGCAGATCCCGCAACTTCAGCATAGGCAGGGTTTGCAGCGGCCACAGCAGCTGGAACTCCAGCGGCATTGCCAGCAGTGGTAGCAGCAGATAATCCTGCAATTCCGTTCCCTCCTGTTAAACGGTCTGCAAAGAATAGGGCAGTCCCAGTAACAACTACGACAGCAACCCCCAACAAGATTCCAGTCAAACCGGAAGCAGCTACTTTTTTGAAAT
Source organism: Neobacillus sp. DZ-9 (assembly GCF_059587065.1). NCBI lineage: Bacteria > Bacillati > Bacillota > Bacilli > Caryophanales > Bacillaceae > Neobacillus > Neobacillus sp. DZ-9. Next base: position 139,407 of record NZ_JCAIOL010000010.1, on the reverse strand, counting down.
CTAGACCGCACCCAAGACCAAATGCAAAGAAAGGAATTAGAACAGGAGCTGCTTTCCCAAAAAATTCACGAAGATCTTTATCCAAATTACCTACAATCATTCCCAGAATTAATGGAAGTACTGCACCAACCATCGCTTGCCAAGGGAAACCAGCAAGACCAGCAGCACCTAAAGTAAGCATTGTAAGGAATGGACCAGATTCAAGAGACATTATAGAGTAAGCACCTGCATCCTCTGGCTTACCAAATTGACCCATCAGAGCCATGTACATACCGCCATTCGTGTCATTCATAGCAGCAACAATGGCAAGTACTGACAACCCACCTAGCACCATTCCATTACCCATGAACTGTGCAGCAATAATACCAACAATTGCAGCCACGCCAATCTTTGTGAATAATAACACGCCGCCTTTTTTCATGATATAAGGTGTGGCCTTGAAGCTTAATGTTGATCCCATACAGAAAAAGAATACAGCCAAAATTGGGAGAGCGCCCGTCCAAAGGGCACCAGTAAAGGAACCAAAAAAAGTAGGCGTTCCAGGAAATAGCGTATTTAGTGTTGCACCAATGAGAAGTGGAAATAGCATCATTGAACCGGGAATTCTATCGAGTGTTGCTTTAATTTTCATAACGGTGTAGCTCCTCTCTAGGATTAATAATTTTTTTAAAAACAAAAGGGTCAATAACCGTAAAAATACTTGTCGAATTCTTTAAACTGTGGGAAATTTTATTTCCAATAAGCTAGACAAGCATCTAAAATTGGAACCATCTCAGGAGTTGCTCCCTTTTGTGGACCGAACACATGTGATGCTCCGTTCGGGCCAATTAAAGGGGTTTCTACATCCGATGCAATAAGAAACTTACAATCTGCTATTCTCTCGTCAAACTCGCTTAAATCAATAGAATGAATCTTAGCAAGCTCAGCACCACCAGTGGAGATTTTGTTTCCCTGCTCATCTAAAAGTGATAAATCAAGAGCATGGAGCATCCCCGCCCCACCATCATTGGTAGCTGAACCTCCCATTGCTAAAATGCCTTTTGAATGCCTCTTTCTATTGCTCTGGCTGCCTCAATGCACTTAAACTCTCCTTAAATGAGTCAGAGGCTATTACAATCTTCAAATTATTCCCCTTTCGAAAACGTTTTCATTTCTAGTTCTCATTATACTAATCTTGATTATAAGAAACATCGTGTGTACCATATAAAAAAAGGGACTAATTTTTTGAAATTTTCGTATGATTTAACTAACTTCTCGGAGGAAAAAGATGTTAACGAGAGAAATTGCCCAAACCATTGTTTTAGAAACCTCTCTACGCCTTAATAGAAATATAAACATTATGGATGAAAAAGGGATTATTATAGCCTCCTGTGATCCTTCTAGGATAGACGATATTCACGAGGGGGCACTTGAAGTTCTAAAAAGCGGTGAAACACTTATTATTCCTTTTAATGAAAAAGGTGTTTGGAAAGGAGCCCATCCCGGCATCAACCTACCGATTGTTTTTCAGGATAGAATTGTGGGAGTAATTGGCATTACGGGAAATCCCGAAGATATACAGGAATTTAGCGGCATCGTAAAAATGATTACGGAGCTTATGATAAAAGAAAAATTTATCGCTTCTCAATTGGAATGGAAACTACGAACCAAAGAAATGATTATCGAAGAACTTTTGAAAAGTTCTCCTTCCTACAGTACTATCGAACGTGGACTTAACCTAATTGGCTTAAGTCTTGAGGCTCCATTTATCACACATGTGATTCAAATGATGGATCGCGCAATCTCAAATCAAACATTAACTAATAAAATAGAAGGAATGATTGGTGAAAACCACTGCCTTGTAGGCTTTATCAATACTAATCGGATGTTTATCGCCTTTTCCGGATTCTCTCAGCAAGAAGCAGACAAAAAGCTGCAAAACATATACGACGAATTGAAAAAGCTGAAGTTAAAATTCCGACTTGCATACAGCACTTCTTTTAAATCGATGAGTAAGTTTAACCAATCCTATATTGATTGTGACCTTGCCCTTCAAATCAGTGACGAAGCAGAGGATTTTATTTCATTTGCCGACGTGGAACCGAAGGCATTAATTTATAAAATAGATCGTGCATGGGGAGAAAGGTTTAACAACAGAATCATGAACAAAACCTTGCTTAAATATGCTGATACTTTAGAAGCCTTTTTTAAAAATAATTTAAATATCCAGCAAACGGCTGATGACTTATATCTTCACCGAAACACACTCATTTATCGACTAAGCAAAATAGAACAAGAAACGGGTTATGATCCAAAAACGTTTAAAGATGCGTTAACACTACAGCTTGCTCTTTGGACAGATAAAAAGTTAAAAAGCGAGGAGCTTGCTAACTAGATAAACACAAACAGGTCAGGTACCTAAGGTAGATCCTATCTTTAAGATATCAATTATAAAAGGCAATAGGTATCGTAATTTAACAATACCTATTGCCTTAATGAAATTTTACCTAAAAAACACCTTGTCTATATTATATTTTGACTTGAGTTCATTAATAATATACGTTTCGTAAATTTCTCTATATACAGGGTCTTCGATAACACAAACCGCAATTTTAGTGACTTCATCTCTATGCATTTTGATTGGGGATACAGTATCCTCAAAATGCTTTTTAATTCTTTGTCGCAACTTCCTTGCTTTACCAACGAATAGTAGCTCTTGATTATTGTTATAGAACATAAAAATCCCTCCCTTATCCCTAGGGATAAGATGGAATTCTGTAAACCCATAAATATTGCTTAGCTCAGGATTATTCTGTTTGGTAATAGTAACAGTTGGTTGTGGAATGGTTATGTTTATCACTTCCGCTCACTTCCTCCTTCATATATATCAGTAAATGCTATCATAACATACTTTAGCAAGTTGCCCACAACTATCAATTCTAGCGGTTTCTTGCTCCACCTATTTTTTATCCATTTATAGCGGTTCCTCCGTCTATATTAAGAATTTGTCCTGTTACATAGGAGGAGTCGTCCGACGCCAAATAAACATAAAGAGGGGCTAGTTCAAAAGGTTGCGCAGCACGTTTCATTGGGGTGTTGCTTCCCCATGTTGCATATATTTCTGGTGGGAGGCTTGAAGGGATAAGAGGGGTCCATACAGCTCCCGGAGCAACCCCATTAGCACGAATTCCTTGATTAACGACGGATAAGGCTAAAGAGCGGGTAAAAGAGACAATTGCTCCCTTGGAAGCAGCATAATCGATCGCGTCTTCGCTTCCAGTGTAGGCAGAAATTGAAGTTGTATTGATAATAGAGCTTCCTGTTTTTAAATAGGGAATGGCTGCTTGTGTGAGATAAAAAAATGAAAAAATGTTTGTTTGAAATGTACGTTTTAGTTGTGCCGGAGATATGTCACTAATACTTGTCTGGGTATGTACCTCTCCAGCATTATTAACGAGAATTTCAAGATGTCCAAATGCTTCCATTGTTTTCTGAACCACATATTGACAAAACTTCTCATCCCCGATATCCCCTGCAATCGTTAGGCATTTTCTTCCCAATTGCTCCACTCTATTTTTTGTTTCTAATGCATCACCATGTTCATTTAAATAGACAATCACAACATCTGCTTCTTCTTTTGCAAAGGCAATGGCGACAGCTCTTCCGATCCCACTGTCCCCGCCGGTTATGATAGCTGCTTTGTTCCGCAGTCTTCCGCTTCCAGTATAATCTGGGTTTTCGGATATAGGTCTTGGAATCATAAAGGATTCAATCCCCGGATGTTGAGGTTGGTATTGTGGAGGATATGTGACAGGAACGGTTTCACATCTTTTTATATACCCAAAATGGTGATACATACATATATGCCTCCTTCGGTTATTTGTTTTATAGCATATTCTTAAAAATAGATATAGGTGAATGCCTAAGGGGTCTGGTTTTTATCTAATACTTTGTTTCGAAACATGGATTAGATAAGTATATTTCTTCCGTAAAGGCGGAAAATTAAGGGTGGTTTTTTGCACTTAGTTCTTATAAAGGAGGTAATAGGATGAAATGGATGTATTGTCTTGGTATCATTTTAGCTTTCATTTTTACTTTACGTATACCGGTTCATGCATTTATTCCTTCTGAAAATCAAATTGTAGAACCTGAAAAGGTGACAGTGGAGAAGGCCGAAGATAAACCAGCCTTCGACCTCTGGGGAAGAACCTTCTCCCATAAAAAGGCACATGAATTAATGAAAACAGCAAAAGGAAGGGAGTTATTATCTCCCAAGAACGGTGCTGTCAAAATTGATCAAGCCCTGTTGAATTTAGGAAGAAAGTCATTTTACGAAGAAACATTTGGGAATGAAGTCTTTTTATCCGATATTCTTGGGGCTTTTAACGGACCGCTAACCATTGAAAATTTCCAACAAGCAATAAAAGAATTAAACGGTAAGGGGACAACAAATTTACAGGTCGAATTGGCTGAAACCATAACAATTGGAGGAAAAACATATAAAAAAGGAACAAAAGTGGATACCGGTTTTGATGTGGCAAAAGGTTCTGACGAAGTCCTGGGCTTGCCGCTAGTAAGATCAGAGGGAAGGTTAAAAGTTGGACTTAGCTGTGCAGCATGCCATGCCACTGTTGATCCAGTTAATCAAAAAGTGATTGAGGGGGCCGTTAATACGGATGCTAATTTCGGACTGCTCCTTGCATTAGGTACCAACACATCAGCTTATTTTGCACGTGCTGACATTGCATCTCTAAAAGAATATATTAAGAGCTTAGAGAAAACTGTTGTAACAAGCGAAGGAAAAAAAGAACCCTTACCGGATTCAAAGTCATTGGAAGCAGCTGTTGATGATAGTGTAATCAAATGGCCTAAGGGAAACTTTGATGTTTCCAGCGATTTTATAAGTAATCCAACGCAGATCCCGGATTCTTTCACTTTAGGGGATCATCCTTACAGCTGGAGTGGTTTTGCGATGGCAGGACCGTTTAAAGGTTTAAGTACGTTAAATAATGCCGTTCACGCCCAAGGTTCTGATTTGACGACGATTGCCGAAGCCAGTCGAGCTCTTCTTGGCATCGACACCGAGGTATATTTAGGAACCATTCTGCAGAATGCGGCGAATCCGAAATATCGATTTGATCCAACACAAGGAAAGAAGCCTTCAGAGTTTTTTGCACAGGTTGATCCTACACCAGATGCTCCTGGATTAAACCAAGCGATTAAATTGCCCACCTATCCGAGGTCATCACTTGTATCACCGAATGGGGTAATTGTTAGCTCTCCAGGAACAAAAGCAGGGGAACAAAACAATGCTATGTCAGCATTTCAAAATACTCTCGTTCCTCCAAAAGCACCTGTTAAGATAACTGATAAGGAAAAGCAATTAGGCAAACGAGTATTTGTACAGGGTTCTTGTATATCGTGTCATGCAGGAAGCTTTTATACCAATAATCAAATTATACCCGTAGAAAAAATTGGTACGGAACCGACGCGTGCGCTTGGTTTAAAAAAGGCAGGCGAGTTTTTGAAAGATCCCGTGATTTATTCACCTGATACACCTGTGCCTGTACCAAAAGGTGCATTAGTGTTAAAAGTTCCGACTCAAGGCCTAAACCCTGGGCAAATCAATCTTGCGTTTGGAATTGGCAATACAAAGGGAGGATATAAAGTTCCTAGTCTTATTGGCCTTTATTGGTCTGCGCCATATCTCCATGACGGAGGGGTTGTAGTTGGAGCAAATATTAAAACTCAATTAGGACCAGAAGGAACATTAAATAAAAGTATTTTACCTGACCCGTACAACAGTTTACGTGCATTAGTAGATAAAAGCTTGAGAGCTCAAGTCATAAAAGCAAATCAGACTTCGGAAAGTCTAAGGAAATCAAATGTGACAGGGCAAGGGCATGAATATTGGATAGATGCTTCATCAGGTTTTTCTCAGCAAGAACAAGATGCTTTAATAAAATATTTACTAACATTGAAATAAACCTTTTAAAGACAGGCAGTCATAATCAACGCCTGTCTTTAAAAGGTTTATAATTATTTAGGCTGAAAATATTAGAGTAAATTTAATAACCTTATCGTAATAAGGTGTAGTACCATCAATTTGTTGGGTGTAAAATTCCTTCCAAAAATTATATAATTCCATTTTGCAACTTTAACAATCTTTGGATGGATATTCATTCCTCACAGCCAAACGCATTTATATTTGAATTTCAATCATTGTTCCATGACCAATTTCACTTTTCATAATAATCTCCCCATCATGGGCTTGAATAATATCATTGGCGATGGCCATTCCAAGGCCGGAACCTTTATGCGCAGCTCCCGTGTTGGTTCCTCGATAATAGCGGTCAAAAATTCTCTCAATTTCCTCTTTTTTAATCCCTTTTCCATTATCTTTTATGACGATATGAGTCCGTTCTTTCCTTTCGATACTTACAACAATTTTTACGTCTTGATCATTATGAACAATTGCATTATAAATTAAATTATTAATTACTCTCCGAAAGAGAATTTCATCTACTTCTATTGTAATATTCTCTTCTTCTACACGAAATTGAATATCACGTTTGCCGTATTTAGGATCGTTCAATATATCAATCACAATATTGCGCAGAAAAGACACAATATTTATCGCTTTTTTATTTAATGTTAATTCTTTGTTCTTTATTCTTGTCGTTAAATTTAGATCTTCAATCACTTCTTTTATATAGAGTGACTTCGTTTCTATAATCTCCGCATATTCCCTAATTTCGTCCAAAGAAAAATTATAATCGGGATCCTTGATCATTTCAGCATAGCCTTGAATCGAGGAAAGCGGAGTTTTCATATCATGAGAAATATTGGCTATCCATTCCTCTTTCATTAAGTCTAATTTCTTTCTTTCATTTTCATTTGCTTTAAGTTGGTTGGATAAATGATTTAAATTAAGAAATACATTTTTGTAAAGTCCCCGAGGTTCCGAATAATGATAGAATTCATGATTGGCCAGCTTTTTAATACCATCAATTAATGTATGTAATGGGCGTGTGAGCCTTTTACTAAAAATATACCCAATCAATAAAGCAATCAGAATATCAATCAGAAAAATAACCATTCCAACCTTAAATACTTGAAGGATGTCTCGATTATCATATGAAATAAAATATCGATTTAGATTTGGATTTTCAATTCCAATCAAATAGCTAAAATAACGGTTATTTCCCTTCTTTTCGCCAACATAAACAACCGTATTCGCCTTTTCTTTATACTTGTACATTTGAATCATTTCTAATGGCGTATATTTTTTCTTGATTTCTGAGGGGGCACGAAAACTGAATACATCTTGGCCATTTTCATCTAAAATTTGTATCCAGGCATTCCTTTTATTTAACTCTTTTTGTCCTTTTTCCGTAATTGTCACATGATCATTATTGGTGATCATTACGTTTTTTTGGAACTGTCTTGTAAATTGCTCTGGATTTGTTCTCTTTCCACTAAAAATCGGTATATCTAGATTAGATTGTAGAAATAGCAAAGTCAAAGCAAGGAACACATTAATGAAAATCACTAAGGTAACAACTAGTACAACAGAAAATAAATACCTTCCCGTCAACTTCCATTTCATAGATTATTCATCCTCTATAGCAAGCTTATAGCCCAAGCCCTTTATGGTAATCAAATATTTTGGCTGAGAAGGCTGTTCTTCGATTTTTTCCCGTAATCTTCGGATATGGACCATAACTGTATTATCCATTCCAAAGAATTCCTCGCCCCAAACGGTATCATAAAGCTGTTCTTTACTGATTACTTTGTTTTTATTCTGGAGGAAATACTTCATTAAGCCGAGTTCCTTTGGCTTTAAGTCAATTACTTCTCCGCTTTTTGTTAGTTGTGCCTGTTCCTCATGTAATTCAAATGGGCCAACTTTCATGATCGAATCTTTCACCACGTCTGTCTGCATATAATCGGCTCTCCGCAATTGCGCTTTTACTCGATATGCCACCTCTTTAGGGCTAAATGGCTTTGTAATATAATCATCGCCGCCTATGGCAAAGCCTAAAATTTTATCAATTTCTTCTGTTTTTGCAGACAAAAATAAGATTGGAACCTTCGAGATGTTTCTTATTTGTTTACATACCTCATAGCCTTCTCCGTCTGGCAGCATAATATCTAATAAAACGATATCTGGATTCTCTTTTTGGAATTGATGAAACCCCTCTTTCACCGTAGTTGCGGTCAACACATTTTCAATTCCCTCTTTAACCAGAACCGTTTTAATAAGTCTTAAAATATCTTCTTCATCGTCTATAATTAGAACCTTTTTATTATTGAATGACATCGAATCCTTACCTCCAATAACTTATTATAATCAAAAAAGAACCCTTTTTAATAAGGCTTCCCTTTGGATTTTTTCTAATCATCACTTCAATTTGCCAGCAGCCTTCTTAGGCATCTCTTTTTTTGTGACTTCCTGATAGGATGTAACTCCTTTTCCATCTTTCACAAATAGGGTTAAATAAGCCTTTTCCCGTAGCAGTTTTTGAGCAGTAAATGTAAATTCTTTTTGTTGGCCATTCTTATCAAATGCCGGCAGTTTATATTCATAGCTTACAAATTTTTCTCCCTTGCTACCTTTATATTCTATCTTTTTTCCTTCTCCAATAATTTGAGTATAATACTGGTTGGCTCCCATCCTGTTAAAGTTTACCTTTTGGATGATTACTAGACCACCAAGCAGTAGAGCTACGATGATGATGAACGGTATTATTTTTTTCATTTGTTTATCTCCTCTATTCATTTGATTTCGTTACCATTTTGTAGTAAGTATTCACTGTTAGGAAGTAATAAGCGATGTAAATACAAACATAAACGCCTATACAGATCATGACAGGAATAGCTAGGTTTGTTTGCATCAGCCTTGATAAAGCAGTCAAAGCAACTAAACAGTGTGCAATGCCTGCTAGTAATGGCAAAGCAAAAACAAATAATATTTGTTTCGAAATTGATTTCTTAACTTCCTTTTTATTTACACCAATTTTGTGTAATATTTCATAACGCTCTTTGTCTAGGTGTGCTTCCGTCAGCTGTTTAAAGTAAATAATGCTTCCTGTTGCTGCAAGGAATACAAGCCCTAAGAATCCACCCATAAAAATGAGTAAACCGGTTGCCTCCATTCCATTAGCATAATCAGAATAAAAGCTTGAATAGTTTGCTTCCTCTGGCAACATAGCTTGAATATCTTTTGTTAATCCTTTTGCGTCATCTTTATTCGTGATTTCGTAAACTTCCATGTTAACAAGGCTTGACCCATTTTCTAATTTTGAAAAAAGCTTATTACTCACAACAACCGTTATGTTAGATGTACGAAGATTGAGGACATTAAATTTCTTTAATTCTTTAAATGTAATGTTCTCGCTTCGATCCTTTACCTTCAAGGAAACTGTAGCTCCTACATATGTTGGTGATAAACCTTCAAAATAGCTTGCATCTAATGCAGCTGCCTCGTTTCCTTTCAATGATAGAGAATCATTTCTTTTCTGCTCGTTTATTAATTTGTTATAGTTCTCATTTGAAATAATGGTATATTCCACTTCATCAGCGGACATTTTACTATGCAGATTCGTAATATCTACATTGATCTGCAATGCCGGGATGACCTCATGATAAGTAATCTTGTGTTTTTTATCCTGAGAAATTCTCTCTTTTATCTGATTAGAAGTATTTTTATCCTGCGAAATAAACATCATGCTATTTGGATTCGCATTTTCAGCATTACCTCTATTGTTATAATAAAAACTATAGGATGCCCCAACCGCCGTTAATGTTGTCGCACTTAGAACGGCAATAATGGTTAACGTACGCGCATTACCTTTCATTCGATAGAGAAGCTGTGATGTGCTAATTAAGTTAATTCCCTTCCAAAAATGATTTTTATTTTTCCTTAAAATCTTTAATAGGTACACAATAAATGTACTAAATAATAAATAAGTACCTAAGATCACTGTGACCAAAATAACGACAGGTGTTACCATAATGCCCATTTTTCTCCATACTTCTGACTCCAATAAATTTTGAAGGGCAAGCCAATAACCAATACCAATTAATAAAACGGAGAAAATCGCAATTATGACAGACGCCATTGGCTCTTTCTCTCCTTCTTTCTCTGCCTTAAATAATTCAATTAATTTAAATCGATAAATTAATTGATAGCCATGAATGGAAGTAATCGCCGTAATCAGAGTGAACACAATAATTGTGTTAAGTATCGCTGCAGATGAAATGACAAAATTTCCAACTGCCTCATAGCCCATGACCTTCATTAAAAGGGCTACAAAAAACTTAGACAAAATGGATCCAAGGACAATTCCAATCAAAAGGGCTAAAATACCCATGATAAAGTTCTCATAAAATAACATTCGACCTATTTGTTTCTTGCGAACACCTAGTAACGAATACAAACCGACTTCCTTTTTGCGTTTCTTTGTAAAAAATGAGTTTGAATACCAAATAAAAACGGCAACAAAAATCATTAAAACAACCGACGCACCGTTAAAGACGGAACTGATTTTGGTAGAAGAATCGGTGGAAGTTTGGATCGTTTGATCGTATTTTAATGAGACGAAAGTAAAGTAAATGACAATACTAAAAATCATTGATGCAATATACAAAAAATAGTTCGTAAAGTTTTTCCTAATGTTTTTCCTAGCAATGCTGAATAAGGTCATTTACTGTCCACCTCCAAGTGAACCGAGGACATCTAATATTTTTTGGAAAAATTCCTGGCGAGATTTCTGCATTTTGTGGATTTCAGTAAAGATCCTGCCATCTTGAATAAATAATAATCGTTTACAGAAACTTGCAGCAAAGGCATCATGAGTGACCATCATAATCGTTGATTTATTCTGCTCATTTAGTGCTGTTAAGCTTTCTAGCAAGCTGGAGGCAGACTTTAAATCCAATGCACCTGTTGGCTCGTCCGCCAAGATTAAGCTTGGGTTTGTCACAATAGCACGAGATGCAGCTGTTCTCTGTTTCTGACCTCCTGAGATATTATAGGGATATTTATTCAGTATTTCGCGAATTCCAAATGTATCAGCAATTTCCTCGACACGTTCCTTAATCTCCTTTGCTGGTACCTTTGATAAGGCCAGCGGGAGTAAAATATTTTCCTTTACCGTTAACGTATCTAGAAGGTTATAATCTTGAAAAATAAACCCTAGTTGATTTCGCCGAAAATCGGATAGTTCTTCTTCCTTCATTCTGACGATATTTTGATTCGCAATAATGATATCTCCTGATGTTGGAGTATCGATCGTAGAAAAGATATTTAGTAAGGTCGATTTACCAGCACCCGAAGGCCCCATGATTCCTATAAATTCGCCTTCTTTAATTTCCAAATTAATATCTTCCAATGCTTTAAATTGATTTCCTTTTGAACCATATATTTTTTGAACATTTTTTGCTTGTAAGATTGTTTTCATTGAATAAACCTCCTTGAATGACTACAAATATGATTATAATGACTGGACCTTACAGCATTTTTATGTGAACCTTACATAAACCTTAAATAAATGAAGATTGACTAAAAGGTCGGGAAATTTACTTATGGTACGGTTCACCCCGATTAATCCGAAATTTCGACGTTAAAGTGAATTATAAAATTGAAAAAAGGCTTCCTCACAACATTCAGTGAGAAAGCCTTTCTAATTTTAAATATGTTTACTTGAATTAAAAAGTGGTTTCCGCGTTGACAATATACCAAACATTCCCGACACCCTGGCCTGTAACATCGCCCTTTACCTTGTCTTTTATCCAATAATATAGCGGATATCCTTTGTAGGTCACTTGCTCGACCCCATTATCTTCCCGCTTGATCGTGCCAAAATCACTTGGGTTAAAACCTTCCGGAACTTTGAAATCCTTGGCTGAAAATGCCGGCCAGTTTTCCAGACATTGTCCGCTGCAATTGCTTTTTCCAGCTTGATCCTTAGTAAAATAATACAGTGTCATTCCTTTTGCATCCGCTAAGTATTTACCAATTTTGGCATCTTCTAATAATTGTAATTGATTAGCCGTTGCCTCTTCAAACGTGGTTTGACTATTAACAATAAACCAAACATTCCCGACTCCCTGGCCTGTTACATCGCCTTGGGCCTTGTCTTTAATCCAATAATATAGTGGATATCCTTTGTATGTTACTTGCTCTACCCCATTATCTTCCCGCTTGATCGTGCCAAAATCGCTTAGGTTAAAGCCTTCCGGCACCTTGAAATCCTTAGTAGAAAACGCCGGCCAGTTTTCTAAACATTGTCCGCTGCAATTGCTCTTTCCAGCTTGATCCTTGGTAAACCAATATAACGCCATTCCCTTTGAATCCGCTAAGTATTTTCCAACATTCGCATTATCTAATAGTTGTAAACCATTCTCTTCGGACTTACTCCCTTTGTCAGCTGTTACCGTTTCGCTTTTTGGCTCCTTCTTTTTCGTAGTCTGATCAGTCTGGCTGTTACAAGCTGCTAATAATAAGATGACTGAAAAAACTGCTAAGAAAAACGTCCACTTCTTCATTTAAGTCCCTCCCCAAAAATTGTTTACATTTGAGGAAACGGACAATGTTTTAAACCGGTTTGATTTTTTTAAAAATTTTTTCAAAAAAATTCTTACCTTAACGATTAAGCATAGACCGACGCTCCCGAACAACCTTGACTGATAACGTCAACGGTCTTTTCGCGAATGAACCTTTTCCCCTTGGACCCAGACTTCACGAATATTTTCCGGCCGCACCAAATACATGATTTTTTGGAAAATATCGTTTAAATCTTCATTTGCATCATACAAAGGCAGCTTGGCAGTTTCTAGTGTAGTATCGATGAGTTGGACATCCCACACATAGTTTTCCGCAATAAGGCCGATTGGCAGACTTAAACTTTTCCCTCCGCCAGCTGTGGCCAAATAGAACGCTTCATTAATCGTAATCCGTGAATTGGGGACACCGCGTTCTTCAGCAGGAAGAGTGGTATCTACACCATCCTCCAACATTCTCGATGACATCACCGCTTGCCTGGCATTATCGAACAGACTAGGGGAAAAACCTCCTGAAATATCCGAGCCTAATCCAATTTCGACCCCTTTTGAATGCAAACGAGCGATCGGAATAACGCTATTGGCAAAGTAGGCATTGGAAATAGGACAATGACAGACAGCCGTACCCGTTTCTGCAAAGAGCCCAGCATCGTCATCATTTAAAAAATTACAATGCGCCATAACAGACTTTTCACGCAATAGACCAAAATCATGCAAGGCAAACGCATCATTTTTATGAAGACGATCCTGGACATACCCATGCTCCCAGTCACTTTCACTGCAGTGTGATTGGATGTAAGTATCATACTTTGCGGCTAATTCCCCTAAGCCTTTTAATGTATCGTTCGTACAGCTCGGAATAAACCGAGGAGTAACGACTGGGTAAACACCCTGTTTCGATTGCTTCGTCAATTCGTTGACCGCTAAAATAAACTCCTCCGTATCCGCCAGTGCCGATGCGGTATCAGCGTCGCGATAATAATCAGGGGTTTGGTCGGGATTATCCATGACAACCTTTCCCACTAATCCCCTCTGCCCCTTTTCGGCGCATATTTCCGCCAACAATAAACTCGCTTCTTTATGGACGGTTGCAAAATAAAGCGCGGTCGTTGTCCCGTTAGCGAGTAAGGTACTGACGACATCCTCGTACACATTTTTTGCAAAGTCTAAATCGGAAAATTTCGACTCAATCGGAAAGGTATACGTGTTTAACCATTCATAAAGCGGGATATCCAATGCCGTACCGGCCTGGGCCCACTGCGGGGCGTGCACATGCAAATCGATAAAGCCAGGCAACAAATACTGACCGAGAGCCAAACGGTGAAAGTTCTCTCTGCCTTGGTAAGCATCAAGTAAAGCTTGATATCCCACATCCTCAGGCGCCATGATTTTTTCAATCATTCCGTCCTCGTTAATACAAAAAAGATGGTCTTTTAAAATTTGAATTTCTTTTGGAGATTTACTTGTAAATGCAGTTCCTTGGAAAACTTGCGTATATGGTTTCATGAATGACACCCTCATATTCTTGATTTCATACTTGCTATTGTAGGGCAATGAACACGGCAAGTCCAACAAACTAAAGAAGAAATGATGCTCAGACCAAAATAACCAAAAAGAACGATATAACCAAAATATTGTCAGATAATTCACTAAAATTTATACTTCATTTATTGATAGCGAGTTTCTATCATTTTCATCTGGTTTAACATGTAAGTGTTTACATTTTTTTAAACTTAATAGATTAGGAGGATTGTCAATGAAAATCAATTTTAAGAGTCTTACCACGCAAGTTCTGATTGCCATTGTCCTTGGGATTATCTTTGGTGCCTTATTTCCGAAAATGGGTTCCGAATTAAAAGTGTTATCCGATATTTTTGTCAAAATGATCAAAATGGTCATTGCACCGATTATCTTCTTAACCATTGTCGTCGGTATTGCCGGTATGGGGGATATGAAGAAGGTCGGCCGAATTGGCGGAAAAGCTTTACTTTATTTTGAAATCGTTTCCACCATCTCTTTGGCGATCGGCATTTTGTTTGCCACGATTTTCAAGCCAGGTGCAGGGGTCAATGCCCACAGCGCAAAAGCGGACATTAGCCAATTCACCAAGCAGGCAGCAGAAGGAAGCCACAGCTTCATGGACTTTATCATGGGTATCATCCCTGAGAACTTTATGGGTGCTTTAGCCAACGGGCAGCTTCTTCCAATTCTTTTCTTGGCCGTCCTATTCGGAATCGCTCTATCAGGCCTTGGCGAAAGAAGCAAGTCTGTCATTGATTTCTTTGAAAAATTATCCGAAACCTTCTTCCGGATTGTTAACATTATTATGTATTATTCACCGATTGCAGCATTCGGAGCGATCTCCTATACGATTGGCCAATTCGGGATTGGTTCGCTTTTATCCCTTGGAAAATTGTTCGGGTTAACGGTTTTGGCGATGGCCGTGTTTATTGTTGTCATTCTCGGCGGAATTGCAAAATTTTATCGTTTTAATATCTTCAAATTTATCAGCTATATTAAAGACGAAATCTTTTTAGTGCTAGGTACATCTTCTTCTGAATCGGCTCTTCCAAAAATGGTGGAGAAGCTTGAAAATTACGGATGTTCAAAATCTGTTGTCGGTCTTGTTGTACCGACCGGGTATTCGTTTAACTTGGATGGAACCTCCATCTACCTATCGATGGCAGCCCTATTCATCGCTCAGGCTTTCGGAGTTGACTTAACCCTTGGACAGGAAGTCACCCTGCTTGGTGTATTAATGCTTACCTCTAAAGGGGCTGCAGGTGTAACAGGCTCCGGTTTTGTTACCTTGGCAGCAACTCTGGCAGCATTCCCGAGCGTTCCAGTCGAAGGAATTGCCCTTCTTCTAGGGGTTGACCGCTTTATGTCGACGGCCCGTGCCCTGACAAATCTTATCGGCAACGGGGTTGCAACGGTCGTTGTTTCCAAAATGGAAAATGAGTTTGATGATAAAGCGGCAGTAAAGTCATCTTTGAGCAAAACAGCATAACTCTGCTTACACAGGTATTGCTTTCAGCCACGTTATACGTGGCTGTTTCTTTGGTTATCGCCAAAAAGTAAGCTATAATGGGCAAAAAAGGAAGGAAAGGAGAGAATTCATGGAACTGATCCGAGTCTTGATTGTCGAGGATGATCCGATGGTCATGGAGATTAACGCTGAATTTGTATCGAAGCTTCCAGGCTTTATGTTAGTCGGAAAAGCCTTTTCGGGCAAAGATGCACTATCGTTAATGAAGGAAGTCCATCCCAATCTCGTCCTGCTCGATTACTTTTTGCCGGACATGAACGGATTTTCCCTCCTTCAGCTAATTAGAAATGAAAACTATCCTTTAGATGTCATTCTATTAACGGCCAACCGCGACCCCCAGCATGTCCAGGAAATATTCCGCGCTGGGGTTGTCGATTATATTGTTAAGCCGTTCCGGTTTGACCGATTTCAATCGGCGCTGGAGCAATACCGAAATACCTTTAAAAAATTCAAGGAAAATCGGCCGTTGGAGCAGGCTGATTTGGATGCGATGACAAGAGTCTCTGCAAAGCAGCCGGAGCCTGAAGATTCTTTACCAAAAGGATTAAATGACAGGACCCTGAAGCAGGTTTTGCAATATTTAGAAGGCCACACGGGGCCTCTCTCATCTGATGAAGTGGCCGCGGGAACCGGTTTAGCGCGTGTTACCGTACGCCGTTATTTAGAATATCTGGAGAAAAAGGGCGATATCATCATGGAAATTCAATATGGGTCCGTCGGCCGCCCTATGAACAAGTACCGTTTATAGAAAGAGGGGGCCTTGTGCGAAATAAAAAACCACTGTTTCGTCTGCAAACGACCATTACCCTTCTCGTCTGCGGAGTCGTGGCTTTAGCTTTATTTGTAACCGATCTACTCATCAGCCGGGAAATCGGGAGCACGACCAAAAACAATCAGGCAGAAAAAGCATTGAATATTGCCAGGATGACCGCTCATTCTCCCCTTATAATCGAAGCACTCGAGCATAAGCGGAACGAGGGAGACATCCAAGACTTTACCAATAAAATGACGAAAGCTACAAACGTCGAATTTATTGTCGTCCTTGATATGAAGGGGATTCGGAAATCACATCCTAATCCTAGTAAAATCGGGGAACGATTTGTCGGCGGGGATGAAGGGCCTGTCCTCCATGGCCATGAACATATCTCAACCGCCAAAGGAACCTTAGGCTATTCTTTAAGAGCGTTTACGCCTGCTTACTCAAGTTCAGGGAAACAAATTGGCGCTGTAGCGGTTGGAATTTCCCTTGATAAGGTCAAACAGGATGTAAATAACAGCAAAAAGGTTATTATACTTGCCGTCATTTTCGGGGTCTTGATTGGCATCATCGGAGCTGTTATTGTAGCTAGAAAAATTAAAAAAAGCATGTTTGGACTCGAACCGTTTGAAATCGGAAAATTACTGGAAGAGAGAAGCGCTATGCTTCAATCAACAAAGGAAGGTATCCTGGCAGTTGACCAGGACGCCCGGATCACGCTCATTAATAATGAAGCACTGCGTTTATTCGAAGAGGCAGGGATCAAGGAAAATCCAGTAGGACTTCTTGTCGACGAATGCATCCCTCAGATACATCTAAAAAACATCCTAAAAACGGGAAAACCTCGGCTGAATGAAGAAATCGATTTATCCGGTATTACCTTGTTAACAAATCAACTGCCCATCCGAGTCGGAAATGAAATGGTTGGGGCGATCACGACCTTCCGCAACAAAACGGAAATCAATAAGCTGGCAAAAGAGCTTACGGGAGTCACGCTCTATGCAGAAGCGTTGCGGGCCCAGTCCCACGAATTTATGAACAAGCTTCATGTGATTCTCGGGTTAGTCCATCTCGAACGCTATGAAAAGCTGGCAGACTATGTTAACCAGATTTCCGACCACCTTCAAAACGAAGTCGGTTATATCGTTAGTAAAATAAAAGACCCAGCCTTAGCGGGGTTCATTCTCGGGAAAATGAGTTACGCCAGGGAACTGGGGGCAGAGCTGTCCTTAACAGCAGAAGCGGTTTTGCCAGAGCCTGCTTCACCTGAGATCACGCATGAATTAATCACGGTAATCGGAAATTTAATTGATAATGCTTTAGAGGCTTTCACAGACCAGGATAACAAGCAAGTATCGGTTCATCTTGATTATTACGATCATGAGGTTTTCGTTGAGGTAGCTGATAATGGGCCGGGGATAAACGAAGAACTTTCGGAAAAAATCTTTTACAAAGGCGTTTCGACGAAAGGAAAGGATCGAGGAATTGGTTTATCTCTCGTGAAGCGAAGTGTGGAAAAACTTCATGGGAATCTGGAAGTTTCATCAGTTATTGGAGAGGGAACAAGATTTACGCTTAAGATCCCTTACCAAATTAAATAGAAAAATTACCTTCAAGGAGTGTTCAGAATGCCAATTGGAAAAGGTTCAAGTACACATATTATTATGCGTTTACAATTAGACGTGGAGGTTTTTTCATTCGGTGAAATTGCCAGCTGTATCAGCAATGCAGGCGGCGATATTATCGGGGTCGATGTAATTTCCTCAAGCAAAACTCATACCATCCGGGACATCACTGTCAACGTCCATGGTTTAAAGCACAGCCGGCTGATGGGCGAATTAATCTCCCAGCTTAAGGGGGTCAAGGTCCTACAAATTTCGGACCGAACGTTCCTGATGCATCTAGGAGGAAAAATCGAAACCGCACTCAAAACGAGAATTAAGAATAGGGAAGATTTGGCGAGGGTCTATACACCTGGAGTAGCAAATGTCTGCAGCGCGATTGCTGAAGAACCTGAAAAAGCTTATTCCTTAACAATTAAGCGCAACACGATTGCGGTTATCTCAGACGGAACTGCCGTCCTAGGTCTTGGGAATATTGGACCGTATGCCGCCATGCCGGTTATGGAAGGTAAGGCGATGCTCTTTAAACAACTGGCGAATGTCGATTCTTTCCCACTCTGTCTCGATACGGAAGATACGGAAGAAATCATTCGTACGATTAAAGCCGTTGCCCCGGCCTTTGGCGGCATCAATTTAGAGGATATTTCTGCACCAAGATGCTTTGAAATCGAAAAAAGATTAAAGCAAGAGCTCGATATCCCTGTTTTTCATGACGATCAACATGGAACCGCCGTTGTGCTTCTAGCCGGACTTTTAAACGCTTTAAGAATTACCAATAAAAAGCTTGAGGATATCAAAGTAGTCTTCACTGGCATTGGTGCAGCCGGAATGGCGTGTACAAAGATTCTCCTTTCAGCAGGGATTCGCAACATTATTGGGGTAGACAGGCATGGGGCGATCCACCGTGATGTTCAGTATGACAATCCTTATTGGAATACCTACGCTAAAATGACCAATCCCGATAATCTAAAGGGTTCTTTATCAGAAGTTATTGTCGGGGCTGACGTTTTTATCGGCGTTTCCGCTCCTGGAATCTTGAAGGTTGAGGATGTAAAAACGATGGCGAAGGATCCGATTGTATTCGCCATGGCCAACCCGGAACCGGAAATTAACCCAGATCTCGCCGAGCCATATGTACGGGTAATGGCGACCGGCCGCTCCGATTACCCGAATCAAATCAATAATGTTCTTTGTTTTCCGGGAATATTCCGCGGTGCGCTTGACTGCCGTGCGAGTGAAATTAATGAAGAAATGAAAGTGGCGGCAGCGAAAGCGATTGCTTCCGTTGTGTCGGATGAAGAACTAAGCGAATCGTATATTATTCCGAGTGTGTTCAATGATAAGGTCGTGGAACGGGTTCGCGCAGCCGTGGTCCAAGCAGCCCGTCAGACTGGCGTAGCGCGGAAAGAGCCGCGCCCGTGATTTTAGCTTTTTTAAGTTTTATCGGCGGATTTTTGAGGTTTATCGGCGAATCGAAAAATCACCCCTCTTAAAATAATTGGGACAGTTATCAAAACTGTCCCCTTTTTTGTAAAAAGATTAATTTATACTTTTTTTACAAATTCAGATTTTAATTTCATCGCACCAAAACCTTCAATTTTACAGTCTATATCGTGGTCTCCTTCTACTAACCGGATATTTTTCACTTTGGTACCGACTTTTAAGACTGAGGAGCTCCCTTTTACTTTAAGATCTTTGATGATGGTTACCGTATCACCATCATTTAGGACATTTCCATTGGCATCCTTGAAAACCTTTTGATCTTCACTATTATCTGTTTCTAATTCTGAAGACCACTCATAGCCACATTCAGGGCAAACAAAAAGATTCCCATCCTCATAAGTGTATTCCGAATGACATTTTGGACAATTAGGCAAAGTAGACATAGCGGCATTTCCTCCATTTATTATCTTACATAAAGCATAGTCCAGCCTATATCTATTTGCAAACTCTCATATCTCTTTTAAAAAATTTTTAGCCAACTTTCCCCCTTCAAAATTGATAGTTTTAAGAATAGTATGTCAAAATAGATAGGAATAAAAAATGGAGGGATATTGACCATGAGAACGATGAAACTCGGAAGCAGTTCATTAGAATTACCGGTTCTGGCCGTTGGCTGTATGCGAATTAATTCGCTGGACAAACCTGATGCTGAGCGCTTTGTCCAAACCGCTTTAGAAGAAGGGGTAAACTTTTTCGACCATGCCGATATATATGGCGGCGGAACATGTGAGGAAATATTCGCTGATGCCATTCATATGAATGCTGCGGTTCGCGAAAAAATTATTTTGCAATCCAAATGCGGGATTCGCAAGGGCATGTTCGACTTTTCGAAGGATTATATTTTAGAGTCCGTCGACGGAATATTAAAACGCCTGAACACCGAATATCTTGACGTTCTCCTACTGCATCGCCCGGATGCGCTTGTGGAGCCTGAAGAAGTCGCTGAAGCGTTTGATATTCTTGAAAGTTCCGGAAAAGTGCGGCATTTCGGTGTATCGAATCAGAATCCGATGCAAATCCAGCTTCTTCAGAAATTTGTGAAGCAGCCAATTGTAGCAAACCAACTGCAATTAAGCATCACCAACGCCACGATGATATCGAATGGAATCAATGTCAACATGGAAAATGATTCAGCCATTAATCGGGATGGAAGCGTGCTTGATTTTTGCAGATTGAATGATATTACTATTCAACCATGGTCTCCCTTCCAATATGGATTCTTTGAGGGCGTATTTCTTGGCAGCGACAAGTTCCCTGAGCTAAATCAGAAGATTGATGAAATCGCTGCTAAATATGAAGTGAGCAACACGACCATCGCGGTTGCATGGCTATTGCGTCATCCGGCCAAAATGCAGCCTGTCATTGGTACCATGAATCTGGACAGGTTACAAGATTGCTGTCAGGCAAGCGAAATTCATCTGACACGGGAAGAATGGTATTCTATCTATCGTGCTGCAGGCAACATCCTTCCTTAAATAATGTCATGTGTAAAAAAAATAAGTCGGCCTCTAAACTGGTTAGAGACCGACTTATTTTTCAATAATTCATTCGTTTTTACTCCAAATTACTATGCCGGCCAAACGCTTCGGAATGGTCCACTTCATTCAGCTTGCCAAACAGCAGACAGATGGTATCAAACAAAATATGCACACTTTGGTCAAAAAGAGATCCAAGCGGTTGAATCGTTTGTAATTCATTCTCGCGCCGATACTTAGTTGCTGCTGGTACATGTAGGATATGAGTAGCAGCCGCGGCCAGTGGTGACTCAGGATTGGTGGTAACTGCCATCACCGAGCAGCCGATTGATTGTGTTTTTTCAGAGGTCCAAACTACACTCTTCGTCGTACCAGATCCCGATACCGCCACCAGGAGATCCCCCTGTTCAATCGATGGGGTAATCGTTTCACCCACTACAAACACCGTTGCCCCCAAATGCATCAATCTCATCGCAAAAGATTTCGCCATTAAGCCGGAGCGGCCTTCACCAATAATGAAAATCCGCTTCGCCTGGTGCAATTCGGATGCTAATGTTTTGAGCTGCCCTTCTTCCACCTGACTAATAACCGTTTCTACTTCTTTTAAAATTGTTTGGATGACTGACATCTTTATTCCCCCTGCCCAATTTCTTGTTTAAATGTTGCCGCGGCCTCTGTCGGATTTTTTGCTTTTGTAATCGCCGAGCCCACAATGACCACTGATGGATTTAATGTCTTTCTTAAACTTTCCAACGAATCCAACGTAATTCCGCCAGCAGCTGCTAGTTTAAGAGTCGGATCCGTAAGAAGTCCGTCGTGCTTTGTACCCAAGTTCTGTGCCCCGGATTCCTCTTGCTCATCTTTACTTACATGAGCGCAAAATACGGCTTCGTTGTACTTTAATAATTCCCATACTTGTTCTTTTGAGGTATTCAATAAATCAAACATTACCAATTTGTTATAACGTTTGGCCACTTCTATGCAGGCATCAATCGTTACGAGCGGGGATACCCCCATAACAGTGGCGACATCTGCCCCGGCTTCGAAGGCCATTTCGAATTCATAACGGGCATTGTCAATCGTTTTCATATCAGCCACAATCACCTTATTTGGAAAAGCCTGCTTTAGCTCTTTTACACTGCTCATCCCAAATTCTTTAATTAAAGAGGTTCCTACCTCCACCCAATCAATGGAGTCCTCCACTTGTTTGGTAAGTTCAATGGCTTCGGCAATCGTCATTCGGTCCAAAGCAAGTTGTAATTTCATAGGTTTAATCTCCTTACTAAATCGGTTTAGTAAATCTGCAAATGAGATGGTGTCAGGCACCCGCCTACACCATCTGACTTGGGAACACAAATTCTTCCGGCTCTCGCTCGACTTTGTTGATTTGATCAAACAACAATTCCGCTGCCTTCCGCCCCATTTCCGTGGCTGGCTGGACAATAAACGAAATCGGTGTTTCGACTAAATGAGCAAACGGAATATTATCAAAGACAATCAATTCAACATCCTCGCCAAGTTTAAGACCCTTTTCTTTTAAAAATTCCACAACCGCTAGAAAAACACGGTCATTTCCAGCAAACAAAGCGGTCGGCCGCTCCTCCGAGGAAAAGAGTTTTTCTAATTTCCCCTGCATTTCAACAATGCTGGATTCAATAATAAAATCATCGGTTACTTTTAAACCGGCATCTATCATCGCTTTTTTATAGCCTTCCAATCGATCCCGGCGCGTACTGACCGTTAAGGGCTGAACAGCAAAGGCAATGTTTTGATGACCCTTCTCAATCAAAGATTGTATGGCCTTATAGGTGGACATAACGTTATCGGTTAGCACCGAAAACGCATCGAGATTTTCAACCCTTCGATCGACAAACACGACTGGATAGCCTTGCTTAATCATGCTTTCATATAAATCATTATTTTTTCCGGTTGGAAAAATAATTAAACCGTCTACTTGCTTAGCCCGCAGCATCTCAATATAACGCTTTTCTTTTTCCGGATTATCATCGGCGTTGCACACGATGGCATGCAAATCGTGATCTTGGCAGAAGTCCTCAATCGCACGGCTGATCTCGGTTGATAAATAGTGCATAATATTGGCCACGATGATGCCGACCATAGAGGTCCTCTTTTGCTTTAAGCTTCTGGCAATATAGTTGGGCTGATAGCCTAGCTTTTCTATCGCTTCTTCAATTTTCTGTTTTGTTTTCTCACCCATGTATTCAAACCGTTTGTTGAGAAATTGCGAAACGGTACTTTTAGAGACACCGGCTTCTTTCGCTACATCGGCCATTGTTACTTTTTCCATACAATCCACTCTTTCAATCTGCATCAATGACTTCATTTTAGCGATAAATCATCGGTTTTTCCAGTTTTGTAAATATTGTTTTAAGATAAGAGACGTGTGTTCATTGCCCGCGAAGCTCGAAATTGAGCTCTCATGGTAAATGAAATGATTTCTGTTCAGCTCATCCCCGCGCACTCTGAACCTCTTCCATCAACTTCCTGGCATTTTGTGTGACCTCGAATAAATATTCCTCTGTTAGTGCCCTAGCAGGATCAACCAATGAAGTGCCGACACCAACCGCCACCGCTCCAGCACGAATATAATCCTTGGCGTTTTGCAGGTTAATGCCTCCTGTTGGCATCAGCGGGATATGCGGCAGCGGACCGGCAATATTTTTAAAATAACCAGGACCCACCGTTCCTGCTGGAAAAACCTTTATCGCATCAGCGCCATGTTCATAAGCGTTTAGAATTTCCGTTGGGGTAAAGGCACCCGGCACACTAATGACCCCATACCGTTTCGTCATGCGGATTGTTTCCACATTGACCGTTGGCGAAAAAATAAACTTCGATCCGGCCATAATAGCAGCTCGTGCTGTCTCTGGATCGAGGACAGTCCCAGCACCAACTAACAAGTCATCCCCAAATACATCTGCAGCTTTTTCAATAATTGCTAAGGCCTTCGGTGTTTCCATCGTGATTTCAATAGCTGTAACTCCGCCTTCTTTTAGGGCGTTTGCCATTGGAATAATCGATTCAAGTGTGGCGCCGCGAATCACCGCAACAACTGCTCTATTTTTAAGTTCCTCCATACCCATTCAAAATCTCTCCCTTTAATGGTCAACAGCTTTAGAGATGAAACTCTAAAGCTGCGGACAGTTTTATGCACTTATATTGACATTTCCGGATTCCGTTTGTTTTTTCGCTGACTTTACTGCCCATACCGTTAAAAGAGCGGATAGGAATAGTGAGCCTGCCATGAAGATATATGAGGCACTAAATCCACCCGTTGCTCCATTCAAATAACCAACTGCATAGGACCCAGCAAAAGAACCTAATGCACCCATACTGTTAATCAGAGCCATCGCGCCTCCGGCTACATTACGCGGCAGTATTTCTGGAATGATTGCAAAGAATGGGCCATATGGAGCATACATCGCACCACCGGCAATTACTAATAAGATGAATGAAATCCAAAAATGGTTTGTTCCGATCGCATATGAAGCATAGAATGCAATGGCACCAATTAATAGGAACGGCCAAACAAATGCGTTTCGATTCAAGGTTTTATCAGAGAAATAAGAAGCAACTAACATAAGAATAATAGCTAAAATATAAGGAACCGAAGACAACCAGCCAGTTTTGACGATATCCATATTTGGCGCTGCTTTAATAATGGATGGGAGCCACATAACAAATCCATAGACCCCAATGCTCCAAAGGAAGTATTGCGCACTTAACAAAATAACCGGTTTTGATTTAAAGGCTTCGCCATAATTTTTAACAGGTTTAATACCTTCCTGCTCTTTTGCTAACTGTTGTTCAAAATCTTTCTTTTCTTGCTCGGTTAACCATTTTGCTTCTCTAGGTTTGTCATTGACAACCTTCCACCAAATAAATGCCCAAATCACGGCAGGAAGACCTTCAGCAATAAACATCCATCTCCAGCCAACCGAGTTTACTAAATAACCAGAAACAATCGACATCCATAATACCGTTGCAGGGTTTCCTAAAATTAAGAACGTATTCGCACGAGAGCGTTCTGCTTTTGTAAACCAGTTACTTAAAAGGACCAGCATGGAAGGCATAACGGCACTTTCCACGACGCCAAGAGCAAAGCGAATCACAAATAATAATTTAATATTCGAGACCATACCTGTAAAAGAAGCTAATAACCCCCAGGCAATCAATGACCAGAAAATGAGGACCTTCGCACTCTTTTTCTCAGCAAATGCAGCACCAGGCACTTGGAAAAAGAAATATCCTAAGAAGAAAAGTGAACCAAGCAAGGAAGATGTACCAGCTGTAATGTGAAGATCCTCGGCTAAACCGGAAGCAGCCCCGAAGCCATAGTTGGCACGGTCAAGATAGGCAAGACTGTAAGTAATGAAAGCAATCGGAATTAAGCGCAGCCATCTTTGTTTCGCAATCGTTTGTTTCATGTCATTTCACTCCCTGTAAATTTTCTTCTATATATTCTTGCAGTTGATTTTGAGTTGGATAGCCATCGTTGTCTCCTGGTGATTGAACAGCTAGAGAACCAATTGCATTTCCCCTTGCAACTGTTTCCTGAATCGAAAGTTTCTCCAAGAGTCCGCTAATGACACCAACAGCGAAACCGTCGCCGGCCCCAACCGTATCAATAACCTCTTTCACTTTAAAGCCTGGAACTGTTCCTTCTTCAAAAGCAGTTTTATAAAAGGCGCCTTCTTCACCAAGCTTGATCACCACAAGCTCAACACCACTTTCTAAGTAAAAAGAAGCAATATCTCGCGGATTCTTATAACCGGTCAAGATTACACCTTCTGTAATTCCCGGCAGCACATAGTTAGCTCGAAAGGCAACGGCATTGATTTGTTCCACCATTTCTTCTTTTGATGCCCAGAGTGATGGCCTTAGATTCGGATCAAACGAGACGGTTCGGCCGTTATTTTTCATAAAAGATAATGCATGTTTAGCATAAGCCCTTGCCTGTTCCGAAATAGCCAATGGAATCCCGGTTATATGCAGGTGTTTGGCGGATTGAAAATAATCTTCATTGAAATCAGCGATTTTCAGGTGGCTTGCAGCCGATCCTTTTCTGAAATATTGTACCTCAGGATCCCCCTCCAACACTTTGGATTTCAGTTGAAACCCTGTTGGATGCTGTTCATCCATTAATACCTGCTCAATGTTGACGTTTTCATTTTTAAGCCGTTCAATAATGAACCTTCCAAAAGCATCATTGCCTACCTTACTGACCCAGCCAGCCCGATGGCCCAGCCGGGCAAGGCCGATGGCCACATTGGTTTCCGCACCAGCAAGCTCGAGGGTGAATTGATTGATTTGGTGTAAGGAACCAGGCTGATTGGCCATAAACATCGCCATCGCTTCACCAAAGGTAATGACATCTAGCTGTTGCATGAAATTGCCTCGCTTTCTAATACTAATTCCGAGATTAAATCAATATAGTCCTTCGTTTTCTCTTTCGGCTCAATCGGGAATTCAAGCGCTTTCACCATTGTGCTAGGAAATTGCTGCATGACTTTTCTCCAGCTATGATTCCCTTCCCTTTGAAGTGGTACCGTAATTGGCCCCTCTTCCACTTGTTTTAAATGTAGATAAAGGACGTACGGTGAGA
Organism: Neobacillus sp. DZ-9; assembly: GCF_059587065.1. Classification (NCBI taxonomy): domain Bacteria; kingdom Bacillati; phylum Bacillota; class Bacilli; order Caryophanales; family Bacillaceae; genus Neobacillus; species Neobacillus sp. DZ-9. Next base: position 112,829 of record NZ_JCAIOL010000010.1, on the reverse strand, counting down.
GCTTATCCAGAGCATCCTCTACACTTTGGCCAGAATAATACCAATTCCCGGCATCGAAGGTCATTTTAACGGGAACTTCCTGTTCGGTAACGTTTTCAAAAAAGGATGTTAACTGGCTGACATTCCCGCCATGGGGCGTCTGGTCATTTTCGACCAATAATTGAATCTCTTTGTATTGGTTTAGGAAAGCCGCAAGTTCACTCATGCTTGAAGTTTCCTTTTTATAGTACCCAAGTGACACCTTAAGCCACTTTGCCCCTAGCGTCAGAGTCTCTTGGAAAATCTCAGTTAATTCCCTGTAATTTAATTGATGATCCTCTTTCCATAATTCAATGGGAGCGGAGTATACAGCAAAAAGTCCATTGCTTGCCATTTCATTTTGAATGTTATCTAGCTGCGGATCTTGGACCGGCAATAATTCACGGCGAATCTCGACTCCATAAGCTCCTGATTGAGCAATAAGACTGATAAAGGATTCCTGCCCATTCGCTAACACTTCGAATCTATCAAAAGCATTCATCGGAACAATCACGTTTTGCATGTTAAAGATCCTTTCTAAGCTGTAATTTCGATAAATCGATTTAGTAAACCGATTTAGTAAATCGATTTATTTTTATTATAAAGACAATGTAAGCGTTTTTCAATAGGGGAATTTTTATTTTTTTTGGCACCGTTAAACTTGGTTGTTGATTTGCGCTCCAGGCACTTCGCTTTCCGCTCCAATCAACAATGGCTTTTAACACTGCCATTTTTTTATAGGAAAAATAAAAACCCCTCTCATCACTTTTGTTTGTAAAAGTGATAAGAGGGGTTTTCAATATTAAATGATTATAGGAATAGACCTACCATCGTTCCAGTTAAGACTGATCCCATTGTAGCTACTAACAATACCTTAAGACCAACCTTCGCTAACTCACTTGCCTTTTCATTATTGATTGCTTGTACAGTTCCCAAAATAATACCAATAGATGAAAAGTTAGCGAAAGATACCAAGAATGCTGATACGATGCCTACCGTCTTATGAGACATATGAGGGATCATTTTCATGAAGTCTAACATAGCAACGAACTCGTTAGCGGCTACCTTAGTACCCATGACTGAGCCAGCTTTAATAATCTCATTTGCAGGTATACCCATGATCCATGCGATAGGAGCAAATACATATCCAAGTACGCCAGTGAAAGAGATACCGAAGATGGAAGTGAAAATCCAGTTAACGGCTGCGATTAATCCTACATACGTGATAAGCATAGCGCCTACGATTAAGGCCGTCTTTCCGCCAAGCAATGTCCAGTTCCCGATTGCTTCGAAAAGAGATTTTTCTGGAATCATTCCCTTAATATCGATTATTTCATCTTCTTCTTTGCGAACAGGACATACGATTGTTGAAAGGATAAGTCCAGAGAATACGTTAATTGGTAACGCAACCAATACGAACTCCGCAGGAATCATTTGCATGTATGCACCTAAGATTGAACAGCTTACCGCAACAAGAGAAGAAGTAACAACTACGAACAAGCGATTACCAGAAAGATTAGGAATGAATGACTTAACAGAAAGGATAGCAGAAGTATCACCAAATACCATGGAATTTACCGCAACAAATGATTCCACCTTTGGTAGACCTGTTATTTTACTTACTGCACCACCAATGTATTTAATAGCCAATGGTAATATTCTTGAATAAGTCAGTATACCTAAAATAGCTGTTACGAATACAATCATCATTAGAACATTTACAAAGAATAAATTCTTTCCTGCAAGGTCACCGAATACGAATGAGATACCGTCATTACCGAAAGAAAGAACTTTGTTAAAACCATCTACGATCTTGTGCAGAACTTTTTTACCGATTGAAGTATTTAGCATAAACCAAGCAATTAACAACTGAACGACAGTCATGATACCAACGGCACGATAGTTGATGTTTTTCTTATCATTTGACATCATCCAGGCTATGCCCATGAGAAGAAGGATACCAACGATTCCAATTATGATTGACATATTATTTTACCTCCAAAGCATTGATTACATGGATTGTTTGAGTTCTTTTCTCTTTATTATTTGAAAACTTCCATCTAAAAAAACTAAAAATAAAATAAACAATAGCTAGAATTAATACGCAGGTCCAGATTCGGGAGACATTTGGTGTACCCCAGACACCTAAAAAATAAAGGAGCGCTGGGATGGTTAACGTTACCCAGGATTGAACAAAGGCAACCAGTCCAATATAATGTTCGATTTTTTTATTAAGCGCATTTGATAAAAAGAACAGAAACCATAAAAATGTCCACATGCCCCATGTTAATGCATTGACCGCATCATGAAAGTGAATAATAGATGTTAAGGTATATACGACACCAACTATACTAACCCAAAGACTAAACCAACCGAGTCCGCTTCCTTCAAGACCCTTTAAGGCGGTGAACCCAACATATAAATAAGTTAAGCCAAATAGAAAAATTGATGCATTATTATAAAGCTCCCAATGATCTTGATTCGAAACAACAATCAAATAGGATGGAATAATCATTTGAATGGTACCAACGAAAAGATTAAAAATACCAACACTTTTTGCATCCGCTTTCCCTAATAGCATAAGACTGTTTAGAAATAAGACGGCACCTGAAAGAAATAAACCAACAAAACCCATTATGTCCTCCTTCACCTTATCCACGAAATTTCCAGCTATATTTTTATCAAGATATAATTTTTCATGAAACGCTTTCATCGTTAAATACCTAAATAATATAACATACATTTTGAACAAAAGTTAAATTAAATTTGAACAAAATTTTAATTTATTTTTTTCCATTTTCTTTAAAAATGCCCATTTCTGAAGAATACTAATAATACATTCAAATTAATTTTAAAAAATATGAAATTTTGTAAAAGTTAGATGAAAAAATGTAAATATTAAGAACATAAAAAAAGCTGCCACAATGACAGCTCTGATTTATCTTTATAAAAGTTTTTTGGTGAACATCGAAAAGAATATTATTGCAAAACACCATTATTATCAAAATAATACCTTTTCCCATTAATGGTGTTAAACCCACCAAAAATACCAGACCGAAGATTTTCAAATATCCCCATTTTCTTCCTCTCCCTGATTATTTTTTCCTATAATTTTATTATATTACTAAATATTGCCTATTTTTATGAATTTTATAGATTACCAACTTCACAAAAAAATATAGCTTTCCACTGGATACAGAAGGAAAACTCGTCTTCTTATTGAAATAATAGTGACGTATCCCTATTCATCTTATTGTACATACTGATATCGTGAATGCGGATTCTTATTGTTAGGAAATAAAGAGAGAAATGGAGGGACGGAAATGTCCTATACTGTTGATTTTAAAAATGTGTCTGCGGTTGGTTTAGAGTCTTCACCTGTAGTAGAAGCGCTTGCTGGTTTACGAGCCAATGAAGCCCGTTACTTTATGACTAAGTACAAGCATGAATTTACGGTTGTACCAGCTAGCGAAAGCCAGGATACCCTTGATTATGTGAACCGAATTTTAAAAGAAGAACGTGATATAGAGTTTGCTGCCAAACCGTTAGAAACGTCGCGTTTTCAAGTGGAAAACATCAAAATGGCCTACGTCTTTTATGAGGATGGTCTTGAGGTCAACGTCATGTATACGGTTGATGGCCCCAAGCCGAAGCGGGCCGTTGGTTTTAAGCTTTCTGAGGGAATGGAGATACCAAAGGAGTTAGAAGAGAAGTTTAAGTTTGCTAGACAGAAGTCTAAACTAGCTGGAACCATTCGGGGCTCGTTTTTTGTCATTAAAGGAGAATATTAAAGTAAGCAAAAGCACAAGTTTTTTTAAAAGGATCTTTTTTAAGCCAAAAATATGCAAGTTTTTAACTTGTATATTTTTGGCTATTTATTTTTCCAACAAAAAACCTCATTTACTTATGGTAAGGTTCACCTTAACGATCATAACAGCGAAAAAAAGGTGGTCTTTAAAGATTGTAGCTAATAAATGGCTGGTAAAAAGTATGGGCTTTCCTAGTAAAAATGTTTTATGGTATGATGTTTTAATTGTTTACTACCATGTTTCACATCTACATTCATCTAAGAAAAGAGGTATTTATGTACTCTACTGAATTATCCAAGCGACATTGGTTGCTCATCTTTACACTTTCTTTATTAACATTTGTTCTCGGGACAAGCGAATTTGTTATCGTCGGGATCTTAACCGATATTTCCTCAGGTCTTCATATAGCAAATGAAAAAGCAGGCACACTCGTTTCTGCGTTCGCCATTACATTTGCCATTGCTACACCACTCGTGATGAGCGCAACAAGTCATTTTCCTAAGCGTAAATGGATGTTGTTTTTGATAGGAGCATTCATCATCCTGAATGCTTTGTGTGTGATTTCGACGAGCTACATCACGCTCCTTGTACTTCGGATGATGACGGCAATTGTAACAGGAGTTTTAATCTCCCTTGCCATGATTGTTGCCAGTGAAACCATTCCAAGCGCCAAACGAGGGCTTGCTATATCATTTGTTTTCGGTGGTTTTACCCTTGCGAACGTGATAGGAGTACCAATTGGCACTGCCATCGCTGAATGGTACAACTGGAATGCACCCTTCCTGTTAACGACTTTTCTGGGTGGAATTGCGTTTTTGGCATCTTTCTTCGTTTTGCCTAAAAAGCTCAGTCAATTTCGCAGTTCAATGCGTGATCAATTTTCTTTGTTGACACACCCACGAATCTTAATGGCGTTTTTCATTCCATCTTTAGGATTTGGAGCGACGTATGCCGTTTATACTTATCTTGTTCCGATCCTGAATGGAATGGAAGCACCGAGTAATTCAATCAGTTTGATATTGTTTGGTTACGGCTTTATTTCGATTTTCAGCAACATACTCGCTGGTAAAATTGCGAGCTACAATGCGATCGGGCGCCTTCGCATTGTTTTCCTTTTGCAAGCAATTGTTCTAGTCAGCTTATATTGGACGACAAATAATTTACTCTTTGGATTGATTAACATTGGCTTGATGTCTTTAATGGCCATCCTTTTAACCACATCTACCCAGCTTTATTTGATTGACCTTGCAGGTATTTATCAACCAAAAGCGACAGGACTCGCTGCTTCACTGATGCCAGTCGCAAGCAATATTGGTATTGCCTTGGGTTCCGCAGCAGGCGGAATGGTTTACCATCAAGGTAATTTGATGAGTGTGACATGGGTCGGCGGGTTGATTGCAATACTAGCAAGTCTTCTAACTTTTCTAAGCCATCACTTGGACCAAAAACAAACAAAACCCGCATAAGAGAGAATCTGCGTACGCTTTGGCAAGCTTTGTTTTGACACCTACAGATGGACAAAATCTTTCCGTGGCCTATTAAAAGAAGAAAGAAGTATCAAGAACGTTGAAGTTTTCTTTGATACTTCTTTCAATTACCTCAAAACCAATACCTCTAAAAAACAATCGGAATCCTACTACCTCTAATTGGCACAAAGACCTTTTGTCCCTTTATCCTCTCCCCTGTATATGGTACGGTTCACCTAATAATTCTAATTGAGGTTTAAAATGCATTAGTATTTTCGATTTATTACATAAGAAAGATTCATTTTACTAATGCATCGCCAAGGCATAGTATGGAGGTATCAAGAATTGTTTGAAAGGAGTTAATAAAAGATGAGAGAAATCAGAGTTTATCATGTAGATGCTTTTACAACTGAAAAATTTGGAGGTAATACAGCAGGCGTAGTGTTAGATGCTGAAAGATTAACTGAAGATGAAATGCAAAGTATTGCAAAAGAGCTAAATTTACCTGAATCTGTTTTTTTACTACCTTCAAATAATGAAAAGGTAGATTATAAAGTGAAATATTTTACTCCTACTGAAGAAATCAATTTTTGCGGACATGCAACAGTTGGGTTAACCTGGCTTTTGGCGACAGAGTTTGGTTTAGCAGAGAAAAAAGAAGGAATTGTGTTAGAAACGAACATTGGTAATGTACCTGTTATCTGGCATAAAGAAAATGGAACCATAATTGATGTGGAAATGACCCAAATTACACCCAAAACCCAAGATTTCTCCATTGACCTTGCACAGCTTAGTCAGCTAATCGGTGTCAAAGCTGCAAGCATCGACCTAACCTATCCAATCAAACTAGCTAATACAGGTAACTGGCATTTACTCGTTCCAATTAAAGATCAATTTGCGATCGACCAAGCCATTCCAGACTTAGCGGCTTTAGGAAAGCATAATAAAGAACATAATATCAGTACGACACATCTTTATACTTTTAACACACCAAATGAATATGATTTATATACAAGAGATTTCGCACCTGGTATCGGTATTCCTGAAGATCCTGTTACTGGTGCTGCAAATGGGGCATTGGCTGGTTTACTCTATTAAGAAGGGATTATCCCCCAAAGTGAACCGACACATCTTAAAATCGCTCAAGGAAATGCAATTGGAAGACCCGGAACGCTTTACGTGTCGGTCATCCCAACTGAATCAGAACCAGTCATCAAAGTAGCAGGAGCAGCAACCATTACCATTCGCGGCATTTTAACTTTATAAACAAGATCAGCTTGAATTAGATTCCTTCTTAAGGACCTCTTATTCAAGCTGCATTTGTTTAAATTTTTCCTTTGTAATCTCTATAAATTTCTTTACTGAAGGTGACGCTAGCTTAATAGATTTTATGGCTATACCTATTTCACGATACAAATCTGTTTCAAGCGGAATCACTTTCGTGTTAGGAATGTTTTTCGGTAAGACCATTTCTGGGATAATCGTTATCCCTAGCCCTTCTTGAACCATAGAAATGATTGTATTGTTATCTTCTATTTCAAAAATCACATTCAGATGTACGTTATTTTCTCTTAAAAGCCTTTTTACTAAAACTTCACAGCCTGCTTTCGGCATTATAAACGACTCATTATCTATTGATTTTACCGATACTCGTTTCAGTGTGTTCATTCGGTGACTTTCATGTACTAAAACAAATAATTCGTCTTTGAATAATTGAATGGTATCAAATTCCTTGGATGGAAGCGCTAAAAAACCCATATCAATTGCTCCTGAAGAGATCCATTCTTTAATATCGCCATAGCCACCTTCGTATAGCTCTATCTGGATACCTGGGTATTTTTTTATAAAGATACGAATGAGACCCGGGAGAAATCTTGATGAAAAACTAGGGAAGGTACCGATTTTTATGCTTCCTACTTCGATCCCTTGAATAAGTGCAGCTTCCTGCTCAAGCATTTTTCCATAATGAAGTATCTGACGAATATGTGGTAAAACTCGCTCTCCTGCATCGGTTAAAGCTATTCCATTCCGATTACGCAGAAGCAATACAATTCCTAATTCTGTTTCAAGTGTTGAAATGTTATGGCTTACCCCTGATTGAGTCAAACCTAGTTTTTCACCAGCTTTTGTAAAACTGCCACTTTCAACAACTGTTAAAAAAACTTCGTACTGGAAAATTGCCAACGCCCTCACCCCGTTCATCAAGCAAATCAAAGATTTATTTTTTATTGTTCAATACCATGAAACTGAAAAAATGCAATAATCCATAACAACGGAAATAAATTAATCAAAACCGTAAATCGTTTCTTTTTCACTCAGTCAAAAACCTCACTATACTATCAATATAACTAATTAAATAAGGGCAGTACAATAAGAATCTTTTTATTGGTAAAAGCTGACCCAAATGGCTGTAAAACCCTTCAAATTTAACGTTAATAATTAAAAATACAATAAATGAGCAGGCTTATGGTAGCCTGCTCATTTATTTTCTTGAAGTATTAAATAGGTAGTCATTCTTTTCTCCACAGACCTCCTGAATAACCAGTTAAATTCCCATTTGAACCGATTAGGATAAATCTCCAAATAGGATTCATGATCGATCCAATTCATTTAGGAGTTCCTTTCGATATTCACTAGGAGAACAGTTTTTTAAGCGTCGAAATACTTTATAAAAATTGGAAGTACTCTGGAATCCAACCTCATAGCAAATCTCAAGGTTCGTCAAGGTTGTGCATTTTAGAAGGTGGGCTGCTTTGTCGATGCGTATTTTTTCTAAATAAGCCCTTGGTGTCTCAGAGGTTTCCTGTTTAAATAAGCGTTCCAAATAAAAGGGACTCAAACCGACTTGATCCGCTATATCTTTTAATATCAAATTTTGTTTATAATGATTAACTAGGAATGTAATGGTATTTCTGACAAGCTCAATATGCGGGGAATGCTCAACTTCTGGCTGACATCTTTTGCAAGGACGATAACCAGCTTTTTCAACTTCATTCATGTCATAGTAAAATTCAACATTTATTTTTTTGGGCTTCCTTGATCTGCAGGAAGGCCGGCAGTATATTTTCGTGGTTTTTACTGCCGTAAAAAATAGCCCATCATATTTCCGATCACAAGCGATGATTTTCTCCCACTTTTCTTCAAATGAAAGAATGATATTATTCAGCATGTAACCCACTATCCTTTCACATTAGTGCTCGTTCTCATACAAAAGGGAAGTATCCTTAAAATCTAATAATTCACCAACCTTCTTTTCTAAATATGCAATCACTTTATCAGATAGGGCATTTCCAAAACTGAATCGTCTCACACCTAATTCTTTAACCTTATTACAATTCGTTAGTCCAGGTAAAGATAATACATTTACTGGCGCACTAACATTCCTTGTGATTTCTTTGATCTCATCATTCTCTCTTAAACCGGGAACAAAAATCCCGCTAGCACCGCTCTCAACATATGCCTTTGCTCGTTCAATTGTTTCCAATAGGGGATTTTCCATTTGAAAGTAAGTATCGGTTCTGGCGTTTATATAAAAATTATTATAACCATTATTTTCTAACGCCGTTCTAATTTTACTTAAAAGGTCACAGTGTCTTGACGCCTCTCTTAACCCCTTTTGTTTTTTGAATGAATCCTCAATATTGATACCGGCAACCCCTACATCTGCGGTCTTTAAAACATTATCAACAATTGTTTGGGTATCTTCGCCATAGCCCGCCTCGATATCAGCAGAAACAGGAATTTTCACATTCTTTACAATGGTTTTGATGATGCCTAAATGTCTGTCAAAACCAATCAGTTCTCCATCTGCATACCCTAGTGAGTTTGCAATACCCCAACTGGTTGTACCAATTGCTTTGAATCCTGCTTTTTCAAGCGTTAAGGCGGAAAGTAAGTCCCAAGCGTTTCCTAGAAATAATAGTTCCTCTGAAAAATGTAGTTCATTGAATACCTGAATCTTATTCATTTTATTTCCCTCCAAATGTTAGTGGACCCATTTTAACAAGTAATCAACCTCCATTTCGTCCTCATTCTTGCTCTTATGGTCTGCTCTAGGAAAAGAAAAAAGTGAAGCATTATTATGCTCCACTTCTAAAGTCGATTAGAAAAAACTCATTTACTTATGATACGGTTCACCGTGACTAGTCTAAATAAGGTAAAATAACTGCCAACTTTTTTAAAAATTCAATAAAAGCCAAAAAAAGAATTTCAATTCTTAATAAAACTAGCTTAATTAATGAGATTTCACTACTAAACATATTTAACAACATTCTATTTTTTTAAAATAATGGTAAACCTTCTCAAGTTTTTTTGTCTGTTTTCCTTTAGTGCTCTCCATTTTACCGAATTCAAAGAATTTAACTTTGTTAATTCCTACAAATTGAAATAAGGCCCTTTTCATTAATATTTTGTGGGCATTATTTAACCAAAGGAGAGGGTATTTTGCAGGCCCCTTCATAGTGGAAATACATACAACTGACTTTCCTTTCAACAGCCCCTCTGGCAGAAGCCCCTTCTTATCCCGATAAGCAAAGTTTGCTGCAAACATCTGATCAATGTATCCCAGCAGCATCGCGGGTGGGCGTCCCCACCAAATTGGGTAAACAAAGACTATCAAGTCAGCCCATATAATTTGTTTCCTGTATTTTTCTAGGTGAGGATCACGATGCATATCACGTCTTCGCTTATTCTCATTAAAAACCAGGAGAGGATTAAAACCCTCTTCATACAAATCCAGCACCTGCAATTCCGTAATGTTTAAGTTTTCGTTACATCCATTGATTACTTTTTGTAAAAAAGCATAGCATAAACTTTGGTGATTAGGATGTGTGTAAATAATTAACGTCTTCATAAACCCACCCCGTTTACTTATCAATTGATAACAAAATCATAGCATCCATTTAATTTAGTTGTCAAATGATAATTGTTATTTGATAACTTATTTGATACTTTATAAAAGAGGTGAGTTTTATGGACAAAATAAATCTTTTTAATAAATGTGTATCATTTATTACTTCTGTTCATCGAGTAACGCATGAATTAACAAAAAACTCTAAATCTACTTCCATTACACCAATTCAATATAAAATTCTTGAATATATAACCGTTAGTCAGCCTGTAACTCTTAGTGAAATTAGTGATTGCCAGCATATATCTATGCCAAATACCAGCCGTGAATTGAAAAAGTTAAGTGAGAAAAATTTAATTGAAAAGTTAAGTGATACTGCGGACCGACGAAAACAATACATTCGTCTTTCAGAGGTGGGAGAAGCCATGATGAGTGAAACCTTTAAGAGTTTAGAATCTCTTTTCCTCTCTCGTATACAAAATGCTTCGAAAGAAGACTTGGATGATATAGAACATGCAATTGAAATTCTGCAAACAAGATTGTTTTATTAATAATAGAAATCATCAAAATAGCACCCATTTGAGGGTGCTATTTTAATGATTTCTGTTAATGAATCCTTTGTTTCAATTGCTTCATAAGTTCTTCCTTTGTCAAATTAGGTTTTACCTCACCTAAGTACAGGAGTTCACCATACTTTTTCTCTTCAGCCCCCAACTTCACAATCTTATCTGAATACTGATTAAGCGAATTGTTTTGAGCTGTTTCAATATGATTGTGCAGTCCGACCGTATGGAGAAGCTCGTGAAGGATGACCCCGTTTCGATAATCTCTTGTGATTTCCTTATCCGTTCCAATCAGAGTTAATGCTTCCATGGTCCCGTATGCAGGTGAGATCATTCATCTATTAAAAATGAAATCTCTTTCGTAGCTGTTAATCCATTCGGCTTTGTCGCAGTAATCCTTAGTTTATGCTCTCCTGGCTGTTGAATCGGCTTATCCAGGGGAACTCTTTTCCATTTAGGGCAGCTTTATAGGTGACTTCCTTTTCCTTATCAATGGTGAAATTAGCTTTTTTAAAATAGACCTTTTGTATCCCCTCCTTTATGCGTGGTGTAATCGGAGGCTTATCATCCACGACAAAGGTATAGGAAACCTGCTTCTTTTTCCAAAGAATGGTGGACTCGCCTTTAAGGACGTAGTTTCCATTCTCTTTTACCGTATAGTTCGAAGTAATTCTCTTTCCATTTAATGTAACCTTTGTAGTCCCAAAGCTTTCATTCAAATGAATATTTGGATACACAGCATAAACCTCGCCATTTTCTATACCGCTGAGTTTTATTGAAGGTTCTATAAAAATAATAAATCCTAGCAAAAGAACAAGTATTCCTGCAAAAAACAAACTTAGGAAGGGCGTTCTTTTTCCCGCACTCTTCTTAATGACTTCCTCTATATTTCTCATGAACCAACCTCATTTCATTTTTCGACAGTTTTCTATCTTTATTATTCTGCTAAAGGATAAAGATTCCTGTTTCCGGTTCAATTTATGCTGTAATTTTTTAGAAAAACAAAAGACACCCATAATGGGTGCCAATTAAAAATGGTAGAGGTCTCTTCTGTAAAAACTTTTTTCCATTCCCCTCCAGACGAGGAATTTCATATTTGTTGATATACCTTTTGTTTATATTTCGGAGGTGTAAGCTCTTCCGGGATTAGGGATGTATAAGTTTCCCCATCGAGTCTTTTTATTAACTCCAATTTGGCCTTTTCAAGTAATTCAGGGTTTTCAAGAGCCGAAATAGCGGTACATGCGATTGCTTTTCCAGCTAATAACATGGCATCATGGGCATAGCTTTCTTTACCTTGTGCCACAGCCTGCCAAGTGTGAAACGGTGTTCCAAACGCCCAGGTGGAAGTAACACATTGTGCTGTTGGAACATTCCAACTAACATCGGCCACATCTGTAGAACCACCCATAAATGTTTCCTTTTCTGAAAAAGGAACTATAAACTCGGCAATAGGTCGTTCGGCTAATTGAGAAGCTCCCTGTTTCCCAACTTGTAAAGCTGCCGTGCGCTTTTCCTCATCAGTCAAAGTTTCATAGATTGTTTTTGCATAGTTTATATCATCCTCAGCAGCAAGTGGAGCTCCTATTTCTTGCATAAATTGATACATGACCTTTCCAAGAGTCAGGTTAGGAATTAAATTATGACAAGATCCTTGAATTTCAAAGTCAAGCTTCGTTTGCGTCATCAGTGACGCTCCGCGGGCACAGTCTACTACCCTGTCATAAAGCTCTTTTACCTGATATGGTTTCGGTGCACGGATTAAATAGGTCACTTCAGCCTCAGCTTGAACTACGTTTGGAGCCATCCCTCCCGTATTAGTTACTGCATAATGAATGCGTGCCTCATCAATCATATGCTCCCTCATATAATTGACTCCGACATTCATTAGCTCGACAGCATCTAAAGCACTTCTACCCAAATGGGGAGCTGCAGCAGCATGGGCACTTCTCCCTTTAAACTTAAAGTGTGCATGGATGACAGCATTTGCTGTGGAGTGCATGATAGCATTCATTGTTGCAGGATGCCATGAAAAGGCAGCATCAACATCTTTAAAAAGGCCGTCTCTTGCCATAAATGTTTTCCCGTATCCACTTTCTTCTGCCGGGCAGCCGAAATATTGTACCGTTCCAGAAAGATTATGTTCTTTCATATAATCCTTAACCGCAATAGCGGCAGCGATAGAACCTACTCCCAGCAGATTATGCCCACAGCCATGGCCATTTCCATTTTTCATAATAGGCTCAAACGTATTGCTGCCCGCTTGCTGGCTTAGCCCTGCCAAAGCATCGTATTCACCGAGAATCGCAATGACCGGATGACCAGATCCAAATGAAGCGATAAAGCCTGTTTCAAGCTCAGCTATTCCTCTTTTTACCTCAAAACCTTCTTTTTCCATTGCTTCGCAAAGCAAATCAGCTGAACAGAATTCCTCAAATCTTGTTTCTGCATAATCCCATATTTGATCACTTAGCTTTGTATACAAGGTGCGTTTATCATCTATTAAATTTGTAATCTCTTCTGATAGAGTAGTCAATGATTCCATCTCCTAACCTGCTTGATTATTAATAAAAGCAACTGCTTTTTTAGAACGGATTGTAAATAAAGATCCAGCACATAATAGAGCGAAAATGATAAGCATGGTAAAAGCAGCCGTATAAGAACCTTTAAAAGCATCTACTAAAAATCCTATTAACATGGGAGTAAGGACACCAGCAAATTGTGCACCAGTGTTAATGAACCCATTGGCAGTTCCTACAACCTCTTCAGACAGGATTTTTAATGGCGCTGAGATGATCAGAATAATATTAAAGGACAATAATACGGTAACCATACTAGAATAGACAGTAAACATGGCTACGTTTGGCGCATAAGCCATTAAATAGAGAAAAACGGCAATGAATACTGCAAATAATGCTGCAATGACCTTATCTTTTCCTTCAGGCAATTTATCTAAAACATAGCCGCTTAACAGCATCGCAATAATACCTGCAAACGCTGGAATAGCCGAAATATATCCAACTGAAGTTAAATCAAGATGACGTACCTTTACTAAATAGGTTGGCATCCATGCCATTAATCCCCATTGCACGGCATAAATGGAAAAGTAGGCAATGAACAAATTCCATATAATCGGTGTTTTTAAAATAACTTTAAAAGGCGCTTTATGGTTGGAAGGGTTTTCATTCTTTTCTACAATTGACTCCTTTTGCTCCTTCAAGAAAAAGATGTATAGCAGTGCAACGATAATACCAACGGAACCCGCAATGTAAAAGATCATTCTCCAGCCAATACTTTGCATAAATTGAGTGCCCAAAATGGGGGTAAGGACACCCATTATCGAACCAGATGTCAGCATAATAGACATGGCACGGCTTCGTTCATTTAACGGAAACCAATTGGCAATTCCTTTAGATGCCGATGGAAAAAAGCTTCCTTCCCCAAGTCCAAAAAGAAATCGAATAAGGATAATAGACATGAAGGACCATGCCATTCCAGACATCATCGTGAAAACAGACCAGGCTATAACAGCCAAGATTATAATTTTTCGGAAACCAAAACGATCGGCCAGCCACCCACCTGGAATTTGCATTAAGGCATAACCTGCAAAAAAGCTACTTAAAATAATTCCTGTCTGGGAGGCATTTAATTGAAGATCCTTTGAAATACCAAGAATCGCATAATTCATAAAAAATCGATCAAAATTTCCAATTGACCACCCTAAAAATAGTAAAAGGATAATGACATACTTCCAGTTCTGCGATAATTTGGATACCATAAAGCTCCTCCTAGCGAATTTTGTTGAATTCTATTTAAGTATAGAAAATTTATACTATTCAAACAATGTTTGATCCTATATAATAATTACATAAATTATGTAGAGTTACACATAATCTTGCGAGGGGTGGAATAAGTGGATACCATAATGAAAATCAAACAATTTTTAATGGATGATTGTTGCCTTTCACATTTTCAACTTTGGGAAAGCATGAAAGGATTAGATTTTTCACTTGTTTTATCTCATCAATTTGACCAGCAAACTCCCGAACCAGAGAAATTTTTCAATGATAAAAGGATCGCCTATAAAACGTACACCGATTTCTACTATTATTATTCCAATCATACAACCATTGTTATCAGACTCAGCAGTTCATCCATGCTAAACACGGAAAGGATGGAGAAACTTGAATCGATCATAGATTTACATTATTTGAACGTAATTCTAGAAAGAGAAAAATATATTAGAAACAAAATGATGGAGAGTATCCGTGATATATCCATACTCGAAGATTTAGATGACTTATTAAAAAGAATCCTAGAAAATGCCTTATCTGTTATTCCAGTTGCCGATATGGGAGTTCTATGGATGTACGAACCAAGTTTAGATGTGCTATTTCCTAAAGCTTGGACGGGCGGCCCTAGTGAAGAAATCAAAAAAATGCGGATGAAGGTGGGTGAGGGGATTATTGGGAAAACCTTTAGAGATAATAAATCTTTTATCCTTACAAATGTTGAGGAAATTCTCTCAGAATCATCTAACATTTCATCGGATAACCTTTTTTATCTGTATAATTCTGTCCAATTTAACGATTTACAAGCCATTATTTCAGTTCCGATAATGGTAGAGGATCGTACTTTATGTGTATTAATCATTTACCAAAATGGCCCTAATCCCCTTTTAACGAAAGATGATCAACAGTTGTTAGAAAGCTTTTCGGATCAAGTTTCTATTGCCTTAATAAATTCGAGGCTCTACCAAAATCTCAAAAAACATAATGATCTTTTAATTCAACGGGATACAATCCACAATACTTTAATGAAAATGTCTCTTCAAAGTAAGGGATTAAAAAAAATCGCACATGAAATAAGAAAGATGATAGACCGTCCATTAATGATAGTAGACTTAACAGATAATCAGCTATATTCAAGTCCAACATCCTGGAATTTGGAGCTGCCTGCAGAGGTTATAAAAATAATTACAAAACGGCACTCTCCATCTTTGTTTACCAAAATGGAGTCTTCCAATGGCAAATCCTTGTATATTCATCCTATTATTGCGATTGATGTTCCGATTGGCATACTGACAGTTGAAATGGAGGAAGATGAGCTTTTTCCTTTAAACAAAATGATTATTGAACAGGCAAGTTCAGTGATTGCATTGGAGATTATCAGAAAACAAACACTTGTTGATTCTTATTATCAAAAAACAAATGATCTATTTAATGATTTTATTCAATGTCGAGACTATAACCTGATGCGCCAAAAGGCCATTGATCTGGGAATTGATCATCATCCCTATTATATGGCAATCATCATTCATCTTCATCCTCATGCAGATTTTCATTTTCTTAATATGCAAATGCACAATCTAATTGCACAAATACAAAAATATTTAGGAATATATGTTTCAATCGTTTTTGGTTATGGAAATAAGGTGACGCTTATTTGTCAGTTTAATAATGTTGGAGATCAAGACTATGTAAAAAAGAAACTGGAACTTATTCATTCCCATTGGATAAATCTTCATGATGAATCGCTTAAAATAGGGATTGGTACTTGCTATCCGAGTATGGATAATATAGCAAAGAGTTATTCCGAAGCAGATAAAGCCCTTTCTTTTCTTATTTCGAGGCAGCTTAAAAAAATCATAAATTTTCAGGACATTGGCATAAATCGTCTATTTATTCACCAACCTATCGATGATTTAAACTCTTTTGTGAATGAAGTATTTCTTCCCCTCCAAGCTGATAAAGAAGGTTCTTCAGATTTGGAACAAACCCTGCTTGCGTATATGGAAAACGATCGTCAAGCTACACAAACTGCCAAACTTCTGCATATCCATGTTAATACTTTATATCAAAGGCTAAAACGGATCGAAGAAAAGCTTCAAGTTTCCTTTTCGAATCAAGAAGACATTTTAAAACTTCAACTTGCATGTTATTTTAGGCATTCAATAATATAACTAAAAAAGATCACTCCATTTAGTTTGGTGATCTTTTTTACATATTTTTTATACTATTTCCCTTTAAGATAAATAATTAATTCCGACCGGCTTTTGAGTTCTAATTTATCGAGTATACGAGAAACATAGTTTTTTACTGTACCCTCTGTTAAAAATAAGGTTGTGCTGATAGTCTTATTACTCTTCCCCTGCATAATTTGTTCAACGACTTCGATTTCCCTTGGTGTCAGCAGTTTTGATAAATCTTTCTTTTCCACAGTTGTAGCAGAAGGGTATTCGGGAACCTGCTGAAGTGCATTGATCAGCCTGCTGGTCACTTGTGAATGAAGCATAAGCGTGCCCTCATGTGCTGCTTTGATGCATTTAATAATCTCTTTTAAGTCGGAGTCCTTCAGAATGAAACCATCTGCACCATTCTTCAGGCCATTGAAAATATACTCATCCTCATTAAACGTGGTTAAAATGATGACTTTCACATTGGGATAGCGTTCCTTAACGGCCTTCGTAGCCTCGATACCGTTCATCTTTGGCATTCTAATGTCCATTAAAATAACATCCGGGACCTTGCTTTCCAGCAGGAAAAGGAGTTCCTCACCGTTTGCCGCCTCCCCGATGACCCGAATTTCTTCATTTAAGCTTAATAACATTTTTAATCCATCTCTTACAATTCCTTGGTCATCAACAATGATAATTTCAACCATCTTCATCACTCCACACTTGTCACAAATTGGCTTGGGGCTTGCTTTTAATACATGGGTTGGATCTTTGATTATGTTTGTCTTTTTCATCATGGTATTCGGTTATCGTATCCGGATCGAAGAAAAAGCCTTGATAGAAAGCTTTCCGGAAGAATATCCACGGTATGTTCAAAAAACTTCGAGATTAATTCCGTTTGTTTTGTAAATAAAAAACAGCGGTGCCACAAAAGGGCGCCGCGGCAGGTGCTTCTTTCGGTTGTTTATTTGGTCATTTATACTGAAACTCAAAATACAATTGATATCAGTGGTGCTAAGCTGAAAGGGTGATAGGAATGGAGAAATTCGTTTTGCACCTTAATGAAGTTGACAAAGAATCATTACCGTATGTTGGGGGAAAGGGTGCAAACCTTGGTGAAATGACGAAGGCTGGCTTCCCTGTGCCGCAAGGCTTTTGCGTGACCATATCAGCGTATCAGGCTCACGTGAGAAATAGCAAAGAGATGGATGGGTTCTTCACCGAGCTTGACCAAGTTCAGGCAGATAACCTAGAAGAAATTCGTTGGTTGGGACAGAAAATTCGTGAATCTATCGAGCACCTATCCATTCCATGGGATGTACAGACTGCCATCGTAGAGGCGTGGCAGCAGCATGGGATGGGGAAAGCATATGCAGTTCGTTCGAGCGCAACCGCCGAAGATTTGCCTGGCGCTTCTTTTGCCGGTCAACAAGAAACATATCTTAATGTGCGGGGTTTGCAGCAACTCCTTGATGCCGTTCGTCGCTGCTGGGCCTCGTTGTTTACGGACAGGGCCATTTCATACCGGGCGAAGAATGGTTTTGATCACCGGCAGGTTTTTCTATCCGTGATAGTTCAAGAAATGGCCTTCCCAACCGTATCCGGCATCATGTTCACCGCGGACCCCATTACGGGAAATCGGAAAGTCACCTCTATTGATGCCAGTTTTGGTTTAGGGGAAGCCCTAGTATCCGGACTAGTATCAGCAGATCTCTATCAGGTTAAAAGCGGTCAAATCATCCAAAAGAAGATTTCCGACAAAAAAATCGCAATCTACCCCGTTCCAGATGGCGGCACGATTACAAAGGATTTATCCCTTGAGCAGCAACAGTCACAAGCTCTTTCGGATGAACAGATCCTCCTGTTAGCGGAGCTCGGGCGGAAAATTGAAGAACATTACGGAACCGAACAGGACATTGAGTGGTGTTTCGTAAACGGCGAGCTTTACATTGTTCAAAGCCGCCCAATTACGTCACTCTACCCGGTCCCAAAGATTACTGATAATCGTCTTCATACCTTTATCTCGATGGGGCATCAGCAAATGATGACAGATGCCATAAGTCCTTTGGGCATTTCAATCCTTAGAACGATGTTTCCCTTTGGCAAGTCGGAGTTTGCTCAATCAGAGAGTTCAGCTGTCCTGGAAGCGGGAGGTCATTTGTTTTTCGACCCGACTGATTTGCTATATCTAAAACCGGTCAGACGAATACTGCCTCGATTACTGCGTCTCATTGACGAACGAATTGGCAGCGCCATGGGACAATTGGTTCTTCTTCCCGAATATCAGCATCCAGCAGACAAACATGTAAAAAAGGCATTTTATCGAACCGCCCGAACCGCTATTCGGACCGTTCTTCCCGGGTTGTTTGTAAAAGATTTCGCCGCAGCTAGGCAAGATATCAGCCTTTTCATGAACCAAAGAATTCAAGAGACTGAACGCCTTCTGTTTGAGGTGTCAGGTGCTGAACGTATTTCAAGGCTCCAAGAAAACCTCGGCAGCTTAATCCTATCAGTTATAAGAAAAATAGCACCCTACATGTTTTCCGGTATGGCTTCAAAAGTGTTGACGGAGGCTTTGGTAAGAAAATGGCTGGGCAATGATGAGAGAGTGCATTTGCTTAACAAGTCCTTGACCGGCAACGTCACCAGCGAACTCGGCCTAATGATTGGCGATCTTGCTGATATAGCAAGAGAATTTCCCCAGGTCGTCAAGTATTTACAAAGAGCCGAGGATAGCACCTTCTTTGATGGATTGTATCAAGTTCAAGGAGGAGATACATTCGGGAAGGAATTCGAGCACTTCATGAGCATATACGGTATGCGGTGTCCGGGGGAAATCGATATTGCGAATACAAGGTGGCGAGAATCACCAACAGCACTTGTTCCCTCGATTATAAGCCACATTCACAGTCTTGCACCTAAAGAACATCGGGATAAATTCCTTCAAGGCGAAAAAGAAGCACAGGAGGCAGAAAAGCAAATCATCTCCGACGTACGTAGAACAACCGGGGGGAACTTTAAGGCACGGATCCTTGCTCGGCTGATACGAAACTATCGAAATTTGGCAGGGCTTCGGGAGTTTCCAAAATACACCCTTATTCGTCATTTTGACATCTATAAGCGTGCTATCTTGGACGAGGCCAGAGTACTTGTAAAGCATGGAAAACTGTATAGAGAATCAGAAGTATTCTACCTTTCCTTAAGTGAGCTCTTAGCCGTTAAGGACGGTACCCTTGATGGGGGCATTCAAAAACTGATTGTAGATCGCAAAAGGCAGCATCAAGAAAATATAAAGCTCATACCGCCTCGTGTCATGACTAGTGATGGAGAAGTCATTACAGGGGAGCGGCGTGATGTGAAAGCCCCGGATGGTTCATTAATTGGAACACCCGTGTCATCTGGTGTGGTCGAAGGTTTTGTAAAGATCGTGCTTCGTGCTGAAGAGGCGAAACTCAATTCTGGCGAAATCATGATTGCTCCATTTACAGACCCAGGTTGGACACCGTTGTTCCACTCTGCAAAGGGTTTGGTGATGGAAGTCGGCGGCATGATGACGCATGGGGCTGTCGTAGCCCGTGAATATGGAATACCCGCAGTAGCCGGTATTGATAATGCCACCAAAATTCTAAAGGATGGAGCTTACATTCGGATCGATGGTACTCATGGTTACGTTCAAGTTTTAGAGGAACCGAATAGCCTTACCTGAATCTCAAAAAACAAAAACAGCAGCGATGGACAATAAAATCGGTTGTCCCACCGCTGCTGTTCTATTTCTTTTTATTTAAATACGCATTTCCTAAAACTTCAATAAAAAAAAGAGCCGCATTTAGGAGTACAGGGGAAAGGGTAACCTGCTTTCGATTTTTATTCTGTATATTTACTATTTTTATAGAAGGATTCGTTTCAGCAGGAGATTCCTGTTTTAGATTATGTGTGAAGTTAGGAGCTGTTTTGAAAAGGAGATCGTCATACCTCTTTCTTTTTTCAACATTTTTAAGAGTTTCATAGGCTTCTTTCACTCTTTTAAACTGTTCCGAATTCCCCTTGTCTTTATCTGGATGTACTTCTTTTACTTTTTTTCGATAAGCTTCTTTAATTTCACTAAAAGTTGCATCATAGGGTACGTCTAAAATACGATAGTAATTTCCAATGGATCCCATGTATTTCCCACCCTCTTTTAGTTAAAATAGCCCCTCTTCCCCATTTTAATCCTTCCAAAATAGTATTCAGGTTCTTTATTAAATATTCGTATTTTTAAGGTGCAAATTTGTCTATTAAAAAAGTAAATAGGATTCTAGCAACGAATTAATATTATAGATTTGCAATGAAATATCCCCTCGTCAGTCCAAACAAGGGGTTTCATTCATAAAACTATTCATATTTCGTCCGATCGGTAAAAGTGGCATATACCAAGTAGATGGCCATACAGATAGCAGTGGTCAAAAATCCCCAGCCAAGGGTTAATTGGTCCATCACAAGATAGTTGTTGCACAATTGGATGGGTATGTTGATATATAATAAGCCCATTCCAAAATATTTTACTGTAAAAATAAGAATAAGAACATTTTTTCCAAACCCGCTAAGCTTTTTCCAGCTATCCCGCAAAGAAACTCCGGCTAAAAACGGCAGCGTCACAAATTTCAATACCTCCGCACTCTGCACCGTTAACGTCTCATCCATCGTTTTCGGAATTGTCCAGTAGACCATTATGATAATAAACAGAAAAACCCCGGGAATCCCGTTTCGATTCCATTTTTCAAAAAAGCCAGGGAATAAGATTTGAAAAAAACGTGCCATTAGAAACCCAGAAAATACGAGCAACGGCATTTGCATATGCATGTGAACAATCATAATCGATTCCAATAAATGAGCAACAGGGGGAAGCGCCAAAATGATATAAATCAATAATCCATAGACAGCCTGTTTCATTGCTTACTCCCCCGCTTCCCTTTTAAGAATGGCGGCAACCTTCTTAGCCGCTTCATCCGTCTTTTTATAATCCATGACGTCCATTAACGTACCTTTCGGATCCACTAAATAGAAGGCTGAATTATGAGTGAAATTTCCATATCCATCTGGAATTACAATGACACCAAAGGCTTTTAGCAGGGAATCCAACTCCGCTTTATTGGGAATCCGGGCCATTCTCCAGGTTTCCCCGTCACTATGAAAATAGCTGCGATATTTTTCAAGTGTCCCCGGATCATCTCTCGCCGGGTCAAA
Organism: Neobacillus sp. DZ-9; assembly: GCF_059587065.1. Classification (NCBI taxonomy): domain Bacteria; kingdom Bacillati; phylum Bacillota; class Bacilli; order Caryophanales; family Bacillaceae; genus Neobacillus; species Neobacillus sp. DZ-9. The sequence continues at coordinate 90,945 of NZ_JCAIOL010000010.1, read as the reverse complement.
ACTAATACTTAGAAAAACGATATCTTTCCCAAGATATTTCTGCGGCAGCGCACTATACACTTTCGACATATTCATTTCCAATTGCGGGCAAACCGTGGTGCAGGATGTATACAGAAAGGTAATAAAAACATATTTACCTTTAAATTCAGAAATAGAATAATCCCGACCTTTGCTATCCTCTAAGGTTACGTTTGGGAACTTCGGCTTATCCTGCACCAGTTTATTGACCCGTGCCGTTTCTGCCGTAAATGCACTAAACCCATTGGTTCCGATATAGTATAGCGTTATGCCGAATAAAAGGACAATTGCACACGCGATTGTTGTACGCCAATCCTTGATCATCATGATCACTTCCCAAATCTATTTACTAATAAAAAGGAGATAGCCCACCGATTCGAGCTATCTCTTTTTCAAATACTGTCCAGCTACAGCGCCTAGGGACTCGAGGTCATAAGCCCCTAGGAAAAAAGCAGTTCATTTTTTCCCTAGTCAAGGCGCTTCCGCTTTACTTATTACCAAGTCTTGAATGGCGGTGATCCCGGAGGTGCATTGACAATAAACTCAGTTATCGGAATAACATACGCCATTGCCACCACTAACAGCATCACGACAATCCATAATCCCCAGCGTTCAGTCCAATATGGAGTGGCAGATCCGTCTTCTTCTGCTTCCGCAATTGGGAATTCGGTTTCTCCCTTTGGTGCAAAGAACATCATGTTGATAACGGCATACACTTGAAGAATGACACCGATGACCAACAAGGTTCCGCCAATCGCCAGCATGAACAAATATGGATCCCAGCCTAATGCCGTCGCATTATCGCCATACGTTGTATAGGAAGTTCTGCGTGGTGAGCCAAGTAAGCCAACTGTATGCATCGCCCCTGACATTAGCACCATACCAACTGTCCAAATCCAAGTTTGAATGACGCCTAATCGATTGATTTGTGGTGTTAACACCCGTTTTGAAATATACGGAACTAACCAGTAACTAATTCCAAAGAAAGTCATCACAACGGACATACCTAGTGTTAAGTGGAAGTGTCCCACAATCCACATCGTATTGTGAACAACCTGGTCTAATTGGTTCGTTGTTTGTGCGATACCGCCTGCGCCTGCTGGAATGAAGGCCACCATCGCGATAAAAGGAGCTAAGAAACGAACATCGCCCCACGGCATCTTTTTATACCAGCCGATAAATCCTTTACCGCCTTGTTTTCTTGCAGTCCGTTCAAATACTGCGAACATCGCCCATGCTGTCATTAAGGACGGGAAGCCGATTGCCAAACTCATAAATACGTGCAAGAACTTAACAGATTCAGAAATACCTGGGTCGATGATTTGATGGTGGAATCCACCGGTAATGTTCATCACAACTAATGCGATAATAACAACGCGGGTTAATGTATCACTCCAGCGTTTTCCGCCCATAATTTTTGGAACCACGACATACCATGCAGAAGTAGCGGTTAAATACCAAATATTAACGAGTGTGTGGCCAAATGCCCAGAATAGAGTACGGGCAAGCATTACATTGATGGTTTTAACCCATCCTAATGACCATGGAATGATCATAACGATTACTTCTACTGCTACAGGAAGCAGCGCGAACAATAACAGGATAAATACTCCAGTTGCAAAATAAGCAAGAATCGGAACATGCTGTCCTTTATGGTTCTTTCTCCAATCTGCTACATTGATGAAGGCCCCGATACAGCAAGCCCATACACCTAACACAATGAATACTAAACCAAAGTAAAACATTGGTGATGCTGCCATCGGTGGATAGAATGTATACATGACAGAGGCATTGCCCATTAAAATCGGGATAACCGCTAAGACAAATCCGATGATTTTCAGCCCAAATCCAGTCCAAGCGATTTTTCGAACTTTAGGAAGCAGCCCGCCTAATGTATGGGACATGGCTGCATAAAAGTAACCAATGGTGAAGAAAGCCGTTAAGACAACTACCAATAAAAGACCGTGTGCGGTTAAAACTTTATAATAATTAAGCCATGTCGGCAGTTCCAGCAGGCCTGCCCGGTTTAAGCCTTGCAGCAGCCCTAACAGTCCGCCTAAAAATAATGCGGCAAATGCGACAAAAATATATGATTTCGTTAATCTGCCATCCTCATTGCTGATCCCCATTACTCTATTTGCATTTTCTTTAAATGTGTTCAATTTTGCTGTTTGCACTTTGATTCCCCCCTTTATTTAACCGTAATCGTGGTACTCATCATCTGGTGGCCTGCACCGCAATATTCATTACATAACACTAAATATTTTCCTGGCTTATCAAATTTCTGTGTGATTTTTTGAATGTGTCCCGGCGGCACCATCGCATTTAAATTGGTTCCGGCCACTTCGAATCCGTGAACAACATCCTTTGAAGTTAAGGTAAAATGTACAGTTGAACCAGCTGGTACTTCAATATTGCCTGGATTAAAACTGAATACCTGCAGCGTCATCACCACGTTGTATTCCTTATCGCCCACTTTGGTAATCCCCGGCTTATCGAATGGCGCTGTTTGATCGACTTTTTGCGGATCGATGAGTTCTTTATTACTTGGAGGTGCCATATCTAATGCAAATGCTTGGTAGCCCGTGATCAGCATAAAGATTACAATGATCCCAAAGCTTAAGGACAGCCATATCTTTTCATCCAAATGCATTTTCATCTCTTTTCCCCCCTAAACCCGATCCATATATAGCCCGAAAAGGACTAAATACGTAAATAGAATGACGGCAGCGACGACTCCGACGGATATCCAGGTTCCTATATTCGTCTCTTTTTCTGCCCTTTTTTTCTGGTTAACTTTTGTTGCTCCCACCAAAATCAACCCCTTTAATTATTTCTTACCTACATCATAATTGGGAACGGTTTTCACTGAAGTGAACTGCGTCACACGAAATTACCAATTTTTAAAAAAAGGAGGCATCTTTCTTGACTTGTAGAAAAAAAGAGTGCTCTAAACCGTGCCGTTATCACGGTTTCTAACGTGTCTATGTACTTAAATAGCAAAAATGACAAATCCGTGAACAAAAAAAACTGCCTCCAATTGGGGCAGTTTTAAAAGATTGGTAAGGTTACGATCACCACTAACAGAAAAATAATCATGATATAATTCACGGAATAGAGAAAAACAAGACGAGCCCACTGCTGATCATTTTTTGTATAAAATCCTTTCATGCTCACAGCTAACCAGCCAACGTTAAGCAAAGAAGCAATGACAACAAACGTCATTCCGATCGGCACTAAGAAAAACGGCAAAGGAAGTAGGCAGACGGCATAGACAAAAATTTGCCGCTTCGTAACCGCAAACCCACGCACCACCGGAAGCATCGCGACTCCTGCCGCTTTATATTCGTGATATTTCCTCATGGCAATCGCATACGTATGCGGCATCTGCCAAATAAACAAAATCAAAAACAACATCATCGGGACAACATGAAAACCGGATTCAATCGCCGTCCAGCCAATTAAAGGAGAAACCGCACCCGAGACACTTCCGATAATCGTATTAAAGGTATATCTCCGTTTCGACCACATCGTATACAAAAATACATACGTGAACCAGCCGACAAAAGCATAAATGGCTGCTTCAATCGTGGTAAAAAGCAACAAGGTGAAACCCAAAATCGTAAAAGCAATTCCCATCGTTAATACAATTTTTAAAGAAATATTCCCAGTTACCGTTGGCCGATGTTTCGTCCTGTCCATGACGGAATCGATATCAACATCATACCAGTTATTAAGGACAAGGGCTCCGGCCATCACCAACGTACTTCCAATCATCGTTAGTAAAAAATCCCCCCAATGATTGGTTAAGGATGAATCTGTAAAATATAACGCTAACCAAAATCCGGAAAAAACAGGCAATACATTGGCAATTAACACACTTGCTTTGAAAAGTGCTTTTATATCTTTAATCAGACTGGCTGGTTTTCCAGCACACGATAATGAAGTACTCTGTATTCGATATGGCAATCCATCTCGGTTCATCGATTTCCCACCATCCTACTAAATTTTTTGTAGTTTGATTCCATTAAACCATACATCCAAAAACTCATAAATGATTTTCATCACTCTCATGTTGTTTTCTAGTTTAGCACCATTTGTGGGCATTGAAAAACTAAAAAAAGACGACCTTTAGCATTCAATAGGTTTGAATGAAAGTCGTCTTTTTAAAATTTGAGGATAATTAAGGACATTTCCCATGCTTCCGAGGCTAGTTTTGTCCTTAAGGAGCTTTATTAAGGACATTTTGCTTGCTCCCGAAACTAGTTTTGTCCTTAAGAAGCTTTATTAAGGACATTTTCCTAGCTCCCGGGGCTAGTTTTGTCCTCAAGGAGCTGAATGGGATTATAGGAACTATTTTCAGCGCCCATTAAATTTAAGTACTTTTTCTTATCTATATAACTCGGACGTTAACAATACCCTCAATCTGCTTAATTTTTTCTTCCAAGCTAGGAATGATATCGCCGTTTACTTTGTTATCAATATCGATGATGGTATAGGCATAATCCCCTCGGCTTCTGTTAACCATGTCAGCGATGTTTAATTGGTAGGTTGAGATAGCTGAGGTAATCTGGCCAACCATATTAGGAACGTTATGATGGAAAGCTGTGACCCGGCGCTTTCCGGTATACGGCAAGGAAACGTTTGGAAAGTTGACTGAGTTTTTGACGTTACCTGTTTCAAGAAAGTCCTTCACCTGACGCGCCGCCATAATCGCACAGTTTTCCTCCGATTCTTGAGTAGAAGCACCAAGATGAGGAATAGGAATAGCATTTTTCATTTTTAGCACATTTTCATTCGGGAAATCGGTGATATACTTGCCAACCACGCCGCTTTCCAGGGCAGCTGCCATATCGGTTTCATTCACAAGCTCGCCGCGTGAGAAATTCAATATATGAACACCAGGCTTCAACAGGCTAAAAGTGACTTGATTAAACATTTCCCTTGTATCATCTGTTAACGGGACATGGACCGTAATATAATCAGACTCAGCAAACAACTGTTCAATCGTCATCGCTCTTTGAACATTGCGGGACAAGTTCCAGGCAGTATCAACAGAGATAAACGGGTCAAACCCAATCACATCCATATCTAAATCAAGCGCATCATTCGCAACTAGCGCCCCGATCGCACCCAGGCCAATAACACCTAGTGTTTTTCCCTTAATTTCTTTTCCAACAAATTGCTTCTTTCCTGCTTCAACAAGCTTCGGAATTTGCGCACCCTCGCCTTCCAACGTCTTGGTCCAGGCAATTCCGGCAAAAAGGTTACGGGATGAAGCCATTAAAGAGGTAAGCACCATTTCTTTTACCGCGTTCGCATTCGCACCAGGGGTATTGAAGACAACGATTCCTTGGTCCGTACATTGAGTAACCGGAATATTATTGACACCCGCCCCTGCACGGGCGATTGCTTTTACATTATTGCCGATTTCCAATGAATGCATATTAAAGCTTCGAACCAAAATAGCATCTGGGTTTTCACAGTCATTGTCGATAGCAAATTGACCCTTTTGAAAAACCTTAAGCCCGCTTTCGGCAATATTATTGAGCGTTTTAATCGTTTTAACCTTTTCTAAAGTTGTTGTGTTCATCCTTATTCTCCCCTTTTCGCTTGTGGTGGTTTCTTAGAAAACAGAAAGAGGCAAGGGATAAAATCCCTTACCTCTGCCCAGGCGAACGGCTGCGACACTATGTGCTCCCTCACGGTGATCCGTGTTTCGCCAGTTACACATAGCCTTTTTCATTTATTTTAATTTACCAAATTGTCGCTCAACTTTCAACCCTTAAAATATTTGTTCTTTTATCAATTGTTTTACTAAAGCCTTATTCCGCTTTTTAAAGAGTTCATTGTGGGAAGAAACCATCCCCGCTTTATGGGCGTCCGGCTGGATAAATTGCTTGGCCTTATTCACAGCGTTGGCTGCATCCTGAAAAGCGCCCGCAATTAAATTCACTTTTCCATCGTACATGAGGATATCTCCAGCTGCGTAAAGTCCCTCTACCGATGATTCACTCACAGCATTCCCCGCAATATAGAATTCTTCGGCTAATTGAATATTCAAACTGCTATTTTCAAGCAAGGCCGCATCACGTTCATAGCCATGATTAATGATTACTTCATCAATCGGCAAATACGAGAGCTCTCCTGTTTCATGATTCGTCAGCTCTACTTTTTCAATGGCCTCATGATCGCGGCTTGCCATCAGCTTGGTAATCGATGTATGAAACAAACAAACCGCTGAACTCTTCATCAGTTGCGTTGCCTGTGCTTCATGGCCCTTTAAAGCATCCTTGCGATAGGCTATGTATACCTTTTGGGCAATGGACTCCAGTTCATTCGCCCAATCGATGGCTGAATTTCCACCACCTGAAATGATCACGGTTTTATCTTTGAAATGCTTTAAAGACTTCACGGTGTAATGTAAATTAGACACCTCAAATCGCTCAGCACCCTCTATCTCTAGCTTTTGCGGCTTCAATATCCCGCTCCCTATGGCAACAATGACGGTTTTCGAAAAATGGATTTGCCCAGAGGCAGACTGCATGACAAAAATCCCTTCTTCATTCCTCGTAATCGATTCTACTTTTTCGTTTAACACGACGGTGGGGTTAAAGGTTAAACCTTGCTCCACAAGCTGCTCCATTAATTTCGCTCCTGGGATCGGCGTCTGTCCGCCTACATCCCAAATCATTTTCTCTGGATATACATGAATTTTCCCGCCTAATTGCGGCTGGAATTCGATCAACTTTGTCTTCATTTCTCTAAGACCGCTATAAAATGCCGAGTAAAGACCTGCCGGCCCTCCGCCAATTACCGTCACATCATATAATTCCTGCTGCTCCATTTTTGAACACTCCCCAGCAATGAATGGTAACTTTAACCTTTACATATATTCTATTTTAAATGATAATGATTATCAATATCATTTTTAAAAATTATTCCTCCCCTTTTCAATACCCTTCAACACTCCGGTCTCCCTTTCAATTATTGTTCTTCCACCTCAAAAAAGTTGTTGACAAATATGAGAACGACAACATATAGTTATTTTTGATAATGATAATCATTTTCAATTACTTGAATAAGGAGGACTGGGAATGGTTCGCCTCTATACTGAAGCGTTAAACATTGGCTATGGGGAACAGCTTATTGTTAAAAATCTAAGTGTCAAAATACCCGATCGAAAAATTACCACCATAATCGGCGCAAACGGTTGCGGGAAGTCCACCCTTTTAAAAGCAATCACTCGGATTATTTCACAGCAATCTGGCTCGGTCATTTTGGATGGAAAAAATATCTCTAGTGAAAACACTAAACTTCTAGCTAAAAAAATGGCCATTCTGCCGCAGACACCGGAAAGTGCGAGCGGATTAACTGTCGGCGAGCTTGTTTCCTATGGACGTTTTCCCTACCAAAAAGGCTTTGGCCGCCTGACAAAAAGGGATTATGAGGTCATAGACTGGGCATTGGAAGTGACAGGGACCTTAGCATTTAAGTTTCGCCCTGTTGATGCCTTATCAGGAGGCCAGCGGCAGCGTGTCTGGATTGCCATGGCCCTAGCACAAGAAACCGAAATCATTTTCCTTGATGAACCAACAACCTACTTAGATATGGCCCATCAGCTGGAAGTATTAGAGCTTTTACAAAAGCTGAATCTCGAACAAGGACGCACCATTGTCATGGTCCTTCATGATTTAAACCAGGCTGCCCGCTTTGCCGATTATCTCATTGCCTTAAAAGAAGGACAAATCGTGAAGACCGGGAATTGCGAGGACGTCATGACCCCTGATGTCTTGAAAAAAGTGTTCCAGATTGATGCCCAAATCGGCAGGGATCCGTGGACCAACAAACCGATGTGTATGACTTACAATCTATTAAAAGGAGAAATGAAAAATGAAAAAACTGCTATTTCCGATTTTCCTGCTCTTAGTGTTAATTATTAGTGCATGCAGTAGTAACGAATCATCCGGCAAGGAAAAGAGTTCCTCAGAAGAAAAACCAAAAACGATTACATACCAATCTGAAAATGGACCAGTTGAAGTACCTGCCAATCCAAAGCGTGTTGTGTTGCTTTCCGGTTTCACTGGAAATGTCCTCTCACTAGGCGTCAATGTTGTCGGTGTCGATGTTTGGTCGAAGAATAACCCTACTTTCAAGGATGAATTAAAAGATGTGGCTGAAGTTTCCGATGAAAACCTGGAAAAAATCATTGAATTAGAACCTGATTTAATCATTGGTCTTTCCAATATTAAAAACCTCGATAAATTAAAGGAAATTGCCCCAACCGTAACCTATACGTGGGGAAAGGCCGATTATTTAACCCAGCACGTAGAAATTGGCAAACTATTAAACAAGGAAAAGGAAGCACAGGCCTGGGTGGATGACTTCAAAAAGCGCGCTGGGGCAGCCGGGGAAGAAATCCGTGCCAAAATTGGTGAGGATGCAACCGTATCGGTCTTTGAAGCATACGACAAGGATCTGTATGTATTCGGCAATAACTGGGCGCGCGGAACAGAAATCCTCTATCAGGCCATGAACTTGAAAATGCCGGAAAAAGTAAAGGAAGATGCCTTGAAATCTGGCTATTTCACGCTTTCTGCCGAGGTCCTGCCGCAATATGCCGGAGACTACGTGATCTTAAGTAAATATGCCGATGCTGATGCCTCCTTCCAACAAACAGAAACGTACAAAAATATTCCTGCCGTGAAAAACAAGCATGTATTTGAAATGAATGGTCAAGGCGCTTCCTTCAGTGACCCGGTTACACTGGATAAGCAATTGGAATTCTTTAAGAAATCGTTTCTAGGAAATTAGTAATCGCGTGATGAGAAAAGAAACTTTTGTATTTAAATTGGCAGCCGGTCTGCTGGTGTTTGCTGCCATGTTTTTTGCTGCCATGGTGTTTGGAGCGGCGGATACAACGATCAAGGATGTCTGGCTGGCGTTTACTTCCAACGTAAAAAATGATACCACGCTGATGCTTCGGGAAATTCGCTTTCCAAGAGAAGTGGCCGCCATTTTTGTCGGGTCTGCACTGGCTGTTTCCGGAGCGATTATGCAAGGGTTGACTCGAAATCCCCTAGCTGACCCAGGGCTGCTCGGATTAACGGCGGGGGCCAATGCGGCCCTTGCCCTGACCATCGCGTTTATTCCCTCAGCTAACTATTTCAGCATCACTATTGCTTGTTTTATCGGCTCCGCAGTTGGCACCTTGTTGGTTTTTAGTATCGGGACCATGAAAAAGGGCGGCTTTTCTCCGCTCCGGATTGTATTAGCCGGAGCCGCTGTTTCTGCCCTGCTTTATGCAATCGCGGAGGGGATAGGCCTTTATTTTAAGATATCCAAAAATGTTTCCATGTGGACTTCAGGAGGGCTGGTTGGTACGAAATGGATCCAGCTCCAAGTTATTGTGCCGTTTATTGTGCTGGGAATTCTAATTTCTCTCATTCTTGCAAGACAGCTCACCATCCTTAGTTTAAATGAAGAAGTGGCTGTCGGCTTGGGGCAAAAGACAACGAAAATTAAGGTGATTCTTTTTATTGTAATCATTTTCCTGGCGGGTGCCTCTGTAGCCCTTGTTGGCAATATGGCCTTCATCGGCTTAATGGTACCGCATGTCGTTCGGGCCCTTGTTGGAACCGATTACCGCTATATTATTCCGATGAGTGCGATTGCCGGAGCGACTTTTTTGCTGTTTGCCGATACAGTCAGCCGGACTATCAATGCACCTTATGAAACACCTGTCGCTGCCATTATGGCTGTGCTGGGACTGCCATTCTTTTTGATTATTGTTCGTAGGGGAGGAAAACTTTTTTCATGATTCAACCTTCTTTACTAAAAAAACAGCGGATGATTCTTTTCATTTTACTGGTACTCCTTCTGGCGACCACTGTTCTTGGGATGGGGATGGGACTCTCTTCCCTCTCGTATGACCGGCTGCTGCCAACTCTTCTTGGTCAAGGGACATTTAAAGAGGAATTTGTATTATTTTCTATTCGCCTGCCGCGGATGATTATTACGTTTTTAGCAGGTATGGCGCTGGCCTTATCCGGGGCTATTTTACAGGGGATTACCCGTAATGATTTAGCTGACCCTGGGATTATTGGCATTAATGCTGGCGCTGGCGTTGCCATTACCGTGTTCTTCTTGTTTTTTCCGATTGAGGCAGGGTCATTTGTGTATGTGCTTCCGCTAATTGCTTTTTGCGGAGCATTCCTAACGGCTGGCTTCATTTATGTATTTTCTTATAGCAGGAATGGCGGCTTAGAGCCTGTACCTTTAGTGTTAGTGGGGATTGGTTTTTCAATGGCTCTTTCCGGGGCCATGATTGTCCTTATTTCTTCTGCTGAACGCACAAAAGTAGATTTTATCGCCAAGTGGCTGGCGGGGAATATTTGGGGGACAGATTGGCCATTTATTTGGGCACTTCTTCCTTGGCTGGTCTTCCTGCTGCCGTTCACTTTATATAAGGCCAACCGCTTGAACCTTCTTGGGCTAAGTGAACCTGTTGCAATTGGCGTTGGGGTTTCGGTGGAAAAAGAGCGGATTGTTTTACTTTTAACGGCTGTTGCCCTGGCCGCCTCCGCCGTTTCAGTTACAGGAGGAATTACATTTATCGGCTTGATGGCTCCGCATATTGCCAAAGCGTTAGTTGGACCTAGACATCAATTATTTATCCCTGTCTCGATTCTTATTGGCGGCTGGCTGTTATTATTTGCCGATACCATCGGCCGGAATCTCGTTGAACCGAGCGGGATCCCAGCTGGAATTATGGTGGCATTAATCGGGGCACCTTATTTTATGTATTTGTTATTGAAGAAGTAATTTGAGAGAAGATTATAGTGGTGGCAAAACCAAGCGCCTAGCGGGAGCCTGTGGGTCTCTTTTTGGAGCCCCCGCGGGCACTCTGAATACCCGACATTGACCGCCTTCCTCTTTTTAGAGCTGCCACGGGCACTTTGAACCTCTGACAGTGACCACCGACCTCTTTTTGGAAGCGCCGCGAGCACTCTGAATACCCGACAGTGACCGCCGTCCTCTTTTTAAAGCTGCCACGGGCACTCTGAATACCTGACAGTGACCGCCGTCCTCTTTTTAAAGCTGCCACGGGCACTCTGAATACCTGACAGTGACAGTCGTCCTCTTTTTAAAGCTGCCACGGGCACTCTGAACCTCTGACAGTGACCGTCGTCCTCTTTTTGGAGGCGCCGCGGGCACTTTGAATACCCGACATTGACCGTCGTCCTCTTTTTAAAGCTGCCACGGGCACTCTGAATACCCGACATTGACCGCCGTCCTCTTTTTAGAGCTGCCACGGGCACTCTGAACCTCTGACAGTGACCGTCGTCCTCTTTTTGGAACCGCCGCGGGCACTCTGAATACCCGACATTGACCGTCGTCCTCTTTTTAGAGCTGCCACGGGCACTCTGAACCTCTGACAGTGACCGTCGTCCTCTTTTTGGAACCGCCGCGGGCACTCTGAATACCCGACATTGACCGTCGTCCTCTTTTTAGAGCTGCCACGGGCACTCTGAACCTCTGACAGTGACCGTCGTCCTCTTTTTGGAACCGCCGCGGGCACCCTGAACCACTTACCTCATTATGTTATTTCAACCTTTTGCTGCTTTTCGACAATCGATTCACGCTTCGAGCCTAGCAAATTAACAACAATGACACCAGCAATCGCGATCGCACCGCCATTAATCGAAATTAGAGTTGGCCATTCATTCAACCAGATTCCCGCAACTAATATAGCAATTACCGGTTCAATATATAACATGCTCGTAACGGCACCAGCCTTTCCTGCCCCAAGCGCAATTGCCCATGTGACGTAACCGATAGCTGTCGGAAAAATCCCAATATAAAGTGCAGATAGATTGGCCTCCATAGTCGCATGTTTGATATCGTCAAACAGACCCGGGAAAAAAATAAAAAATGGCAGTGTCCCTGCCCATGTAAAATAAGCGGTTAATTCCATAGAGGTATACCGTTTCAATAGTGGTTTTTGATAAGCAAACAACACCGACGTTGCTACAGCTGCCATAAGCACTAAATAGGAGCCTTTCGATATTTGAAGTGACGAACCTGCTGTAGCCATTGTAATCAATCCGATCCCAATAAAGCCTAGGGCTAATCCAATCCAGCCAAACAATCCCATGCGTTCTTTTAATATAAATACCGAAATAAGAGCGGTAAAAATGGGTGCAGACGACACCAACATACCTGCCGTCGCTGCTGATACGGTTTGTTCACCGAACGTAACCCCAATATGATAAATGCTAATGCCGACCCAGCCAAGAACTAATAAGCGCAGCAAATCCTCTTTTTTCGGCAGCCTGAATTTTGTCCCCGGCCATAAGGCATAAATAGCGAAAAGGGCCGATGCAATAAGGTAGCGGCTGAGGATTAAGTGGCCGGATGAATAGCCCCCTTGCAATCCTACCCGAATCGCTGCAAACGTCGAGCCCCAAATGATGACAGTGATGGATGCCATGGTAAATGCTTTGGTGTTCAATTCTTCTCACCTCAATCAAATATATACACACAAGATTATCACGCGAGAAGAATAGTTACAATAGTTTGAATTGTCGGGGTTCCAAGTTCATTTACCTTGGATGCTCGCTTTTTGGCCTTTTGGGCAATAAAACGGTCCTTCTCATATGTTTCTATTTTGTTAGTCCAAAAAAGTACTCACTATACAATTTCCATATTTTTTCCCTATCAACCGAGCTTTATTTTTGCTAAAATGAGTAGCAATTGCAATAAACTTTGTAAGTTTTTAGGAGGTTTTTTCATGAGATCTCAAAAAAGGAAAAGCAAAAAATGGATGAAAGTGACCAGTGCCATCCTTGCCATTATGTTACTAGGCGGAGGAGCATACGGGTACACTGTATATAAATCTTTAAATAACGCGGTTGAAACGATGCATCAGCCGATTGAACGAATACAATCTAAAAAACGGGAAAAGCCAGTCGAAGTGAAGGCCAAGGATCCATTTTCCGTTTTAATGCTGGGTGTGGACGAGCGCAAAGGTGACAAAGGCCGCTCCGATACGATGATTGTGTTAACCGTCAACCCTAACAACAATTCCGTGAAAATGCTCAGCATTCCGCGGGATACCCGCACCGAAATCGTCGGCAAAGGGAAAGAAGATAAGATTAACCATGCATACGCTTTTGGAGGCATTCCAATGGCGATGGATACCGTTGAAAACTTTCTTGATATCCCGATTGACTATTACATTCAAGTCAATATGGAGGGCTTCACAGAAATGGTCGATGCCGTTGGCGGGGTTACGGTTCAGAATGACCTTGATTTTACTCAGGATGGAATCCATTTTGCTAAAGGCGAATTAACGCTAAACGGCAAAAAAGCTTTAAGCTATACAAGAATGCGACATGAAGACCCGAGAGGTGACTTTGGCCGTCAATCAAGACAGCGACAGATCATCGAAGGAATCGTTAAAGAAGGCGCGAGCCTTTCAAGCTTAACCAAGTTTTCCGATATCTTTACCGTCCTTGGCAAAAACGTAAAAACGAACCTTACTTTTGACCAAATGGTTGCGATCCAACACGGTTATAAGGATGTAGGAACTTCGATTCAACAAATGGAGTTAAAAGAACAAGGAAAAATGATTAATCATATCTATTATGGATTGGTTTCAACAGAAGAAAAGCAGCGCGTTCGTAACGAATTGAGGACACAATTAGAATTGTCAGGGAATAGCGAAAGCTGATTGGAGAGAATCCAATCAGCTTTTTTATTTCCTTCGACAGCCAATTATAACAAAAATTAAAATTAGATTAAATAAATTAAAAAATGGTTAAAAATTTTAATTTACTAGATTGATATATTAATAGTAAAATACTCTAGAATAAATAAATAGGGGGCACTACATTGAAAAAAACATTTAAAGCTGTAGCATTAGTTGCAGGTCTTACACTCCTTTCTTCACCAGTATCATCCTTTGCTGCAACTAGCGGCACCACGGCTGTACAGTACCATAATCAGTGGGTAAAGAAAGGTTCTTACTGGACATACTACAACGCAAAGGGAGCTTTGCAAAAAGGCTGGCTTTCACTGAACAGCAAGTGGTATTACTTTGATGCAAATGGCTACATGAAAACGGGCTGGGTTTCAGTCAGCAACAAATGGTATTATTTCGATGCGAACGGAGTTATGAAAACGGGTTGGGTTAAGGTTTCCACTCAATGGTATTTCTTTGACGCATCAGGTGTTATGAAGACTGGCTGGGTGAAGTCTGGTTCTGATTGGTATTATATGAATACAAACGGAACAATGAAAACAGGCTGGCTTCAATCAGGCGGCAAGTGGTACTACCTAAATCCTACTTCCGGTAAAATGGCGCTTGGCTGGAATAACATTAACGGAAAAACATATTTCTTCTACAACACTGGAATTATGGCAGTCAATACCACGATTGAAGGCAAACAAATTGGTGCTGACGGTGCTGTTGTAGACCCAACTTTAAATAAAATTAAAGAAGTGGCTGCGGGGTACGGCGTAACAGTTGAGTATGACGCAGAATATGATGTTTATGATTTATTCCAGGGTGATGAATACATTGCGAGTGTTGTGGCAGATGGAATAGTATTTGCAGATGCTGCTCACGAAGAGTTATTTAAAAAACTTGCTCTTGCTCTTGGAGCACCGTTAACAGAGACTGAGCTAAATGATTTAATCACACAAGCTAAAGCAAGTGAAACATTTGACGTCGATACTGGCTCTATCTATGTTTCTGCTGATGAAACTGGATTTGTAATCGTATGGGGTACTGCATATACAGCAGAGTAAGACCCGTATATTTTTAAACCACCCACTTTCCTGGGTGGTTTTTGTTGTTGACTGAACATTTTATATTTTATCGACCACTTTTCTATTATCCCCACAAACTCCTTTAATCCCTCAAAAAAATGACCTATTCAACTTCTGAATAGGTCATTTTTTATACCATTTATTTTTTACGAGCCGCTACCACAAGTGCGGCCAAAGATAACACTACAGAAACAATCGATAAAATCAATGGAAGTGAATTAGAATCTGATTCTTCCTTATCGTCTACTGCTTTAACCTCTTCTTTTTTCGGCTCTTCCGTTTTCACATCATGATGATCGGCCTCTGCCGCACCCGCCACGATATCCGTAATCGAATGAGGGGAATCCGATCCTTCGTCACCTGTCCATTCTACAACACTGCCATCTTTATAATATTGAAAAGCATCCCAAGCGGCCTTGCCTGCATTGTCAGGGTTTTTTCCTACAAATGTGAAGGATTGGAATTGGCCTGGCAAAATGCCTTCGCCTGTTGCTTCAAACGTGAATGACTTTACAATGCCCTTTTCATCTTTTTCATCGGAATACTTCCAGCCAGGAACCGGCTGGTACGACTTAATTTCAATTCCGGCTGGCGCCTTAATGGTAACCTTTGTCGTAGCAACTTCCTTTTCAACCGGAACCTTAACCGTATACGTTTCCCAGGCACCTGTTGTTGACGTTTTTGGAACAACGGTCACGTGCGCACTTGCAACACTTGCGAATAAGAATAACCCTAAAACCGTTGGGATAAAAGCTTTTAATATACGTTTCATTATTATTTCTCCTCTTCTATTGGCTCCCTACAAGAACCTTAAAATTAGTATCCATTGTTTCTAAATCCTTGGTCAGGACGTGAACACGAACGTTCCAGCGGCCCGACATATTGAAATTCAACCCTTTTGAACCGTATTTGCCATCCTTGATCTTCGATAAACGGACCGTGTCGTTCCCCATCTCCATCTCAAGCGATGTAAACGTCAGCGTGACCTGCTCAACCGCCTTAATCGGTCGGCCGTTTCGGTCTTTCAAGGATACTTCGAAAGTGTTTTTTCCAATCACATTCGGTGTCGCCCCAAACGTGATGCTACTGCCTTTAACTTTATTCGTTTCCTTCACAGGCCCAGGTGACGCCATCGCAGTCGGCAGATTCGTCAGGATAACAGACAGAATCAGAACGATGATTCCGGCTGACATTTCCCCCCATAACGAACGTGAAATTCCACTTTCATTATTACGCTTTCCTTTTAAAAAATTAACCCCCGCAAACAGCACCATGATGACTAAGAGCAGAACCTTCCCTAGCAAAGCCTTTCCGTAATCCGTCACGAAAAGCGACCGCCAATTTGGAATGTATAACAAGCTTCCGTAAAGGCCTGTTGCGGATAAAATGATCACGATAGCAATTCCCCATTTTGAAAAACGGCGGACCGTTTCGAAATAGGCTTGTTTTTTACGCAATGGCAGCAAAGCAATCAGCGCAATCAAGCTGCCGATCCAAATGGATGCCGACAGTAAATGAACAAAGTCCATAATCATCGGCAGCAGACCACTTTGGGAGGAGGCCGCGTGGCTGGTGAAGGTCTTCGTCCTTAACATCCCGATCCCAAGCGCCAGCGAAATCCAAATCCATATTTGTTTTTGAAAAGGTTTATAACATAGTAAAAATGTTGACGGCCAGAGAATAAGCAGCATCACTATTGCTGTGATCCATGTTTTCCCAAACACACTTTTCGTCAACAGATCCCCTAATACTTTAACATGGAAAACCTTCCCCCACGGTAAACCCGATTCAATCGTTGCTTGAAGCGGCAAGCTCATAATAATGCTAAAACATAACGTAATAAACGAATAGACGATTATTTTTGTAAAACGACTTCGAACCCATGTGTCTTGCCCCAATTCTTTAGGGAGAACAAATAGGTAAAAGAATAGAATTCCAACAAAACCGGCGCTGCTCATATATTGCAGCCAGCGAATCAGGATCAAATCCAGTTTAGGCTTATACCCTTTCGACCCCTGGGTAGTGGCTGAACCCTTGGAATCGTGCCCAATTTGGAAAGGAATCACCCCTTCAACCGGGTGTCCATCACCAGATACCACCCTCCATTGGATGCTGTAGGTATCGTTGGGCAAGTTACTATTTAAGTCCGCCTCGATGATGGAGGGATCATTCGGATTGATTCTCTCATTCTTTTGGTCCACCCGTTTTCCGTTCGAATCGAATACCTCGATCGAATGATAATCAGGCTGAATCGGTTCATCAAACTGAATCGTTACTTTTTGAAGCGGTTCATCAAAAACCTCATTTTCAGTCGGCGTTGATTTTTTAATATAGGCATGGGCGGAAGGAAAAGTCGGAAATAGAAAAATTATTACGGCCGGAATAAGGAGAAGAAGCTTCCTGCTAACTCTCATTCGACCATTCCCTCTCTTTTACTGCAGCCGCAGCCCTTCTGACCGTTCATTCTTGCTTGGTTTTCTTCAATCGCTTCTTCAAATGAAAGTATTATTCCTCCAAAGCCCTTTTGAAATTGCTCTGCCTGTTTGAGCGAAGCAAAAGTCAGTACTTGCGGCTGGCAGCAATTCAAATTAAAATCCGCATCCATTAAAAAGTGCGCCATTTTTGCGCTGACGGTCGTATTTTGAAGGAAATCCCGACATATAATTTGCGAGACCTCTTTTTCAATATCCTTATATCTTAATAACCCGCAATGTGGACAGCATAGCTGTTCCACCCTTAAATCATGTGTGATGATTTGAAACGGGTGACGGTTATTCCCTTCCTTGAGACAATATGTACAAGCGGACGAGGAAACATCCGTAGCCGGTGCCAAACTGATGCCACCTGAAGTTTTGATGATTTTTTTATCATCTATCAGTGGCTTAATGTCACGATAGATGGTCATTTCCGAGACATTTAGACGCTTGCTGATTTCGGTAATCGAAAGCGTGCCTTCTTTTTTCAGCCACTCTAACAATTGTTGCCGGCGCTCTATTGGCAGCATTTTCACACCTCCTACTGTTAGGTTAGATTACTTTCTATCTTTAAACAACATGTAAATGTGAATATTATGTGAAAAAGCAACAAACTTTTCACATTTTTTAACATGATATTAACAATATGCACCGTCAGGCAGGACTATGACTAAAGTTGGATAGGTAACATAATTCTCAAAAAAGTATCATATATTGCTTTTAAAACAAAGGGGGAGAAGGCAATGGTACTTTTGTTGAGCATACTGTTAGTTTTTCTCCTAACGAGTTATGTTACCTACCTAACGTTCCAAAAGAGGAAGAGGATCACCACAATGACAGGTATGATGATTAGTATGTCGAGCTCCATGATAGCAAGCGTCACCCTTGGGACGATTTTGGGCATTAGTCTCCAGGATAATGATTTAACCCTTCCTACGATTATCGCGGTATCCATCGGAATGCTGGTCGGACATCTAACCGGAAAACCGGTCTCCCTTACCGCGTCATTAAACGGCGTACTTTCGGGCATCATGGGCGGAATGATGGGAGCGATGCTTGGCGTGATGCTAAATCCTAACACCGCCGCGGCAATGATTTACTTTATCATTGTTGTCTTTGTTTTTGTTAACATCTTGCTCATTCTATTAATTCATGAACAAACACAACTCTATGGCAGGAAGCCATAGAGTTGTTTGTTATTTCTTCATCTGGGTCAATAATTTAGTTTAGAACGATACTGGATTAAAAGAGCGGCATGCCTAGTCGCTCTTTTTCTATTTTGAAAAAAATTTCTCTCCCCCCTGCCCTTTCCGCCTCTAAATTCCTATATAAAAGGTGAAAGGAGGTGAGAGACAATGGCACAAGCGTTATTAGAAGGAACTAAGCTTCGTATCGTTTTCGAAGCCGGCATGGACGAAAAGGGAAATCCGCTATACAAAGCCAAATCGTTTAGCAATATCAATAACGATGCAACGGCTGACCAATTATACCAAGCAGCCCAAGCCATCACCACACTAACCAGCGACGTTTTAAACAAAGTAGAGCGAAACGACAGCTCCGAAATCCTAGCTTAGGCGTTAGCTTAGGTGTCATTTAGGTGTCATCATTTAGGTGTCAGGCACCTTCCGCGGACATTTGTGCATCTCAAAAGGACACGATTGATAAAAGGTAAATTTATTGATAGGAGGTGAAGAATATGGCTAAAACGTTGGAATTGCAGTTTGGTACGGAGTTTGGCAAGACTGCTCGTTTATCGATCGATAATCCAAAGGAACCGGTTGATGAGCAGGTTGTTAAACTTTCGATGGGACAGATTATTGCATCTGGGGTTTTCACTTCTGCCAGCGGCAAGTTTGTGGAAGCAAAAGGAGCAAGAGTCATAGACCGAAATGTAACTGAATATGAACTTGTTTAAATAGAAAAGCGGAAGCGCCTTGATCAGGGGCGACAAGCATAAGGCAAGCCGGCGGAAAGGTTGTTCTTTACCTTTTCGACGGATTGACTTATGACCTCGAGCCCCTAGGCGCTACAGCTGGACAATTCTCAAAGTCGATATTTACTTTTTTAAATAAAGAAGAGGCCGGATTCTCGTCAACGATGAAGCCGGCCTCTTTTTACAAAACTCTTAATTAAGAAAGGAGCGAATACCATGGATCAGATTATCCCGATCATAAACGAGGTGGGATTCCCAATTGCGGTGACCCTCTTCTTGCTTTACCGCGTTGAGTCCAAGCTTGATATGGTCGTCCAGTCGATTCAGGACCTTCCTGACAAAATGAAAGTGTAATTATGCATCAGTGGTTCGCCATTAGAAATCTACGTGACCGACTTGGGGCATAGGCAGTAAAAATGGTAACATAGAGGCTGTCTACGTGACACAATTAAGCCGTGAACTGAAAAAACGGTCACGTAAAGGCTGTCTACGTGACACAATTAGGCCGCGAACTGAAAAAACAGTCACTTAGAGGTTGTCTACGCGACCCGATTAGGTCATGAACTGAAAAAACAGTCACTTAGAGGCGGTCTACGTGACCAGATTAGGCAGCGAAAAGAAAATAAGGTCACATAAACTGCCTTATACTAATAATTTCATTTCAAATAAATGAAAATACCCCCAAACAAAAAATGGGGGTTTTGATTTCACTCAGGATTATCAATTGGTTTTCGCCGTGGCTGTGATTGAGCCAGTTTCTCCTTAATCCTTGGATCAATCTCTTCCGTCCGCGTTTGCCAAATACTATACTTAATCGAATTTGGCGGATTTGTGCTTTCATTCTTCATCCATGCCCACCTCCATTAAATATAGTTTCTACAATAAATAATTTGGATTATAAGTGGAAAATTATATAAAAACATATTATTAGGAGCTGAGCAGATGGATCTATCCATCATTTGGAAATCATTAATTTTAATTGCAGCAGGGACTCTCCTGTTAAGAATTTCCGGCAGAAAATCGATTGCCCAAATGACCTTGGCACAAACCATTGTCGTAATTGCCATTGGGACAATCATCGTTCAACCAATAGTAGAGGAAAGTGTAACAAAAACCATCGAAGGTGCTGCCGTTTTTGTCGCAATTTTATTGATTTTAGAATACTTACAAATAAAGTTTAATTTTGCTGAAAAACTTCTAAGCGGCAAATCGAAGGTCGTGATTGAGAATGGCATCTTGAATATCCAAACATTAAAAAGACTGCGGCTGACCGTTGACCATCTTGAAATGCGGATGCGCAACGAAGGCATTGCAAAAATCGAAGACATTAAATACGCCACAATTGAACCCAACGGCCTGCTTGGATATGAATTAAAAGATGATGCCAAACCAGTCACAGTCGGTGAGCTGAAAAAACTCCTGGACCACTATTTTCCTAATGTGCCTGCTGACCACACAGCATCGAATAAGGAACAGCCAAATATTTTCGCAGAAATCAATCAGCAGCAGAAACAGGATCATCCGGACTACTTACAATAAGGTTTGCCCTCGGAAAAGTCTTTTGAGACAGAAAGTCCGGGGGGATTTCTATTGCCTCGCACCATTTTTTACCGAACATCCCACAAATTCCAACTTATCCCATCCTAATAAGAGCAATTTACTCCCCTCGTGAATACCATAACAATGTTAGCGGAAAACACAGTGGATAAATTATATTGAAAGGAGAAGTAAGTCATGACTTATCCAATTAAAAAAGATTTAATCCCTGGTTTGCCAAGAGAACCGTATCGAAACGGTGTTGGCGCTTATGAGGGGGTAGTAGCTCATTCAACCTCAACCCCGGAAGCAACGGCAGAAGCAGAATCTGCTTATTTTCACAGGGAATGGGACAATCGTAATGCCTTTGTTCACTTTTTCGTCGATTGGGATTCGATTGTTCAAACAGCCAATACGGATTACAAAGCATGGGGCGCCGGGAAGGGGAATCCTCGTTATGTCCATGTGGAATTATGCGAGACAAGCGACCATGCTAAATTTATAGATTCCTATCATCGCTATGTCTGGCTAATTGCCCATCTATTAAAACAAAAAAATCTAGATATCATCAACGGCCAAACCCTGGTATCACATGCATGGGTCTCCAAGAATCTAGGCGGAACAGACCATATGGACCCGTTAGCCTATTTAACTTCCCATGGGGTGACCTGGACGGAGTTTGTAAATGATGTACGGGCTGCCAATGATACCCCGAAAAGAGGCTGGGTAAAAGAAAATTCCCTATGGTATTTCTATGAAAATGGCAAAAGACGGCTAGGCTGGCTGCAGGACAAAGGAAAATGGTATTACCTCAATGAGGTTACCGGTGCCATGGTAACTGGATGGTACATTGCCGGAGAAAACTGGGCCTACTTTGATAAGCAGGGAGTCATGCAGACAGGCTGGGCCCGTTCCAGCGGAAAATGGTACTTTCTCGATGAAAAAGGGAAAATGGTCACTGGAGAACGAGAGATCAATGGAACGAAATATACCTTTGACAGCAACGGCGCTTTAGTCCAATAATGCGAAAGGCCCTTCTCATTGGGGAAGGGCTTTTTCAGTGGCAATCTAAATTTTGTTTTCCCCTTTAGCCCCATTAATAGAGTAGCTGACGGTTATTTCGGCATTTAGGGAATGCGAAACGGAACAATATTTATCCTTCGACAATTGAATCGCCCGGACAACCTTGTCCTCAGGCAGTTCTCCTTCGAACGCATAATGAATGTTAATAGCTGTAAATCGCTTAGGATGTTCCTCGGCACGTTCGCCTTTAACCTCCATATGAAAAGACGAAGGCTCAAGCCTCATCTTATGCAGGATGGAGATAATGTCGATTCCGGTGCACCCCGCAACCGCCTGCAGCAGCAGTTCCGTCGGCCTGGCGCCGGAATTCTCTCCCCCCACCTCGGGAGCTGCATCCATGATCATTTCATGTCCAGAGGGCGTCACACCCGAAAAGGCCATTTTCTCTTTCCACTTAATGGTTAATTCCATATCCATACCCCTTTCCATTGATATTCTTACCAATCGGGCAATTCCATATTTAAGTTTTGTCTATTTTTCAAAGTGCTTTGTCTATTTTTTTAACGGTTTTGTCTATTTTTGATGGCCAATTGTCTATTTTTTAAGCCGTTTTGTCTATTTTTAAGGCAGGATCGTCAATTTATACAAAAATCGGAAAATCCTCCTCGAAAAATCCCTGCCGATTACGGCTGAATTTCAAACAATGGCCTAACCTTCGCATCCGCCGCAATATGCTCGGGAAAAATAAATCCCATCGGATCACGCCCAAATACAATATCCATTTGCTTGAAGCATACATCCACAAATTCCGAGCAAATAAACGCCTTATCATCCTTGTGCTTGCCGATCCCTAAACCTACGCGGGCCACAATCCGGGCGATTTCATCTTTATCATAATTATAATTAAGCAAGTCCACGGCATTTCCCAGCATTTTATTGATTTTTCCTAAATCAAAATGAGGACTGCCCACCTCTTCATGGCGCGCCAAGTACAATTCACCATTATACTTTTCGTTACTATTTTCATAGTTATAAAGGTAATGAGACAACGGAACCGCCCTGACACCATCATCCTCAACACTTTCTAATACTACTACGCGATCATTCCAATAGCATAACAAGGCCACATGGCTAAACATCGAATCCGAAACCTTCTTGATCAGCTCACTAACAATATGCCGGCCGCTGCAAAATAGCAAGTCACCCGTCCTGATTTCTTGTCGCGCCAATTGATACGACAGCTGCTTAACACCAATGAATTTACTTGTCCCCATCAGAAATCCCCCTCAATAGTTCTTCCCTAAGGCATACCCCGTCATTTTTATATATTCATTAACGGTAATCATGATGCTTTTGTTATTACTCCACCACTTCGTCTTGTTAAAATAACGATCCTTCGCACCGGCGTAATAAAGCTTGACTCCACTATGTTCAAAGTCGCGTTCAAAAATCATTTTGACTCTTTTCATATGATAATTGGACGAAACAACGATGGCAGAATCGATTGGATAAGACTTAATGACCTTCCTTGTGAAATCGGCATTTTCATAGGTGCTATCAGCACGGTCCTCTAGGATAATCGCACTTTCCGGAACCCCGAGCTTTAAAGCATGCTCCTTCATCAACTCAGCAGCTGTCACATCGTTATAAATGATGCCGCCAGAAATAACAAAATACTTGCCGTATCCCTGATGATACAGCTCTGCCGCTTTTTCCACTCGTTCGCCGTGGTCGCCGCTTAAGACAATAATGGCATCTGCTTTTTTTACGGCGTCCTCAACAACCAGGAACTTCCCGGCATTCACCAGCAACAGAAGCAATACCACTGCCACCGCTATTAAAATGACAAATTTCTTTTTGTTCATGAAATTCCAGTTCCTAACCTAATCTATTATTTTTAATCTTAGTATATTAAAGGCAAGGCCCAGATTCAATTGGATCTGGCCCTTGCCTAAAAAACTATTCTGTTTTTTTAATATCGCTTAGCTGATATTGTTCATTTTCATTTGTTACCGTGTAGATCCAATGATATTCCTTGATATCCTCCGTACCATCGCGGACAATCCCAATTCTTTCAAACGTTTCAACCTCGGAAATATGATCATTTACGGGTTGTATGAATTTTCAAAGGAATAAATTTTTTAAAAAAGAAGAAACATAACTAAAAAATGGTAAGGTGAATGATTTGGCAAAAATGATTAAACCAATAAAGATTGGTTCCAAAAAAATTGCTTCCATCGAAAAACTTTTGACTTCAGAAAAAGGTTCCGTTATAGAAAAAAGTTCCGTATCAGAAAAACTAACGGCAGCCGAAATAGGGAAACTTTGGGCGACCTATATGGGTAATAGCATGTCTTCATGTATTTTAAGATATTATCAGCAAAACGTAGACGATGAAGATATAAAAAAACTGCTGGATCATGCTCTATCGTTAACAACGGAATTTATGAGTTCAATCGCAGGAATTTTTAAAAAGGAAAACTTTCCGATCCCGGCTGGGTTTTCAGATGAGGATGTTAATCTTGGTGCTCCCAGATTATTTGAAGATCAGTACTACGTCCATTATTTAAAATATGCCGCAAAAGCGGGGCTCAGCATTTATTGTGTGGCGATCCCTCTAATGTATAGAGAGGATGTCAAGGAATTTTTTATTCACTGCTTGAATTCCACCATTGAATTGATGGAACACATAAATAATCTATTAATGAAAAAAGGCTTTATTATGAAACCGCCTGCCATACCAATACCGGAAAAAGTAACATTCGTTCATCGAGATTTTCTAAATGGGTATTTTGGTCAAGTACGGCCTTTACACGCCTTAGAAATCACCCATCTTTATGACAATATTGAAAATAACGTGACAAGCAAAGCGCTGATCATGGGTTTTAGTCAAGTAGTAAAATCGGAAAGGGTCCGTGATTTATTTTTAAAAGGCAGAGATATTACACATAATGATTTAGAGCGGTATATGCATAAGCTTCATGAAGAAAACTTACCATCACCGCCCTTTCTTGACCATTTAGTCACAACATCCACCTATTCTCCTTTTTCGGATAAATTAATGTTGTTTCATAAGGTAGATATGTTCTCGATGAAGATTCGGGCATTTGGAAATTCTGCAGCTGTAAATGGAAGACACGATATTGGGTTCATGTACACAAGAGCGTTAATGAATATCTCATTATTTGTAGAAGAGGGCGCAAAAATCATGATTGATAACGGCTGGATGGAACAGCCGCCCGAAGCAGTCAATCGAGATAATTTAGCCTCAAAATAGAACGTACTCCCCCGTATAATCTATGAAAAATTTGTCCATCCTTATTTTAAAGAAATAGATTAAAAATTTGGGAGGCTTCAAGATGGGGAGAGAATTAGGAAATATTTTTAATGAGCTTAAATTAGTTAAAAACAGGGAACTGGATGAATGCAACGTGGAGCTTAGCAACGATAATTATAGCTCCATCGTCAAAAAAGCGTTGCTTGCCTACAAGCACGAACTTTTGGAAAAACTGGAAATGTATGACCACTATCTTGATTTAAAATAACAATCGATGCTAAAAAAACAAAAGACTCCTGCAAAATGGAGTCTTTTGTTTTCTACTATCTCGTAATCACTCTCTCTTTTTTATCCTTCGAACGAATGAATACCTTATATGCATCATCCTTAATGATCTCCTTTGTTTCTTTGGAGGTTAAGAATTCACGAAGGGTGTCTTCGACCATTAAGACTGAAAAAGCATGAAATTAGTTTCATTTTTTTCAAAAAATAAGAACCATTTTATTGGGGATTTTCTTTATTACCGTTCACGCTAAATTCTCCTCCACTCAGGCATTAGGAGCTCTCCTAATTACCTTCCATGCTTAATACTCCTCCACTCGGGCATTAAGAGTCCTTCCTAATTACCTTCCATGCTTAATTCTCCCCCACTCGGGCATTAAGAGCACTTCCTAATTTCCTTCCATGCTTAAATTCTCCCCCACTCGGGCATTAGGAGCACTTCCTAATTACCTTCCATGCTTAAATTCTCCTCCACTTAGGCATTAGGAGCCCTTCCTAATTACCATCCATGCCAAATTCTCCTCCACTCAGGCATTAGGAGTCCTTCCTAATTACCTTCCATGCTTCATTCACCTCCGTCCTGGAATTAGGAGCCCTTCCTAATTAATGACCGAGAACACAAAAAAACCAAAGGAATATATCCCTTGGTTCAGACCTCAATTAATTTCACCATTTGACCCGGCTTCAGTAAGGAAAGCAGCGGCAAATCGCCCTCAACAACTTTTCCAACCACATTCACCCGCTCATCCGCCGGCAAATCATGAATCGTGATTTGCACCTCGCCGCGATACCGGCCATAACGGTCGTTGTCCATTGTAATCGTTCCTCTTGGCCGCGCCCCCGTATTCTCAGGTGCTACTGCCTCCGAACTCCTCGTATCCATGAACCTTAACACATCGCTGGAAAAATCAGGACGGAGTCGGAACTCACCTTCTTGGAACCCTTCGACTTGAATCGAAATCCGACCATAAAGGTCAAAATCCAATAACCTCCCAAGTAGCTCCTCGCTGACCTCGGGATCGCCGATATAAACATCACAGGCACCTTCCCGGAACAACTCCAGCGCCGCCACAAACGGATCGAGACCGCGATGTGCCTCCAAAGTCGGGAGCCCTTCAAACAGCGGACCGCGTTTCTCGCCGTCCCCAGGAATATACGCACTAACCGGAATGCCATACCGTCCAAAAAGTTCATTTTGCGCTTGAAAAAATGATTCCGCTAATCCTGTTTCGCGCCTTGGATAAAAATTATGCCAGGCCAGCAGCTGCCCCACCTCGAGCCCGCCTTCCAGCAAGGCGCGCAATTCATCCTCAAACATAATGCTGGCATTAAGCGCAAGCTTGAAATCCTTCGCTAACTCCAAAATCGTTTCATTATCAAAAAAATCATCCAGCCGTAAACCACCTACACCTAATGATTTTAACGAAGATAAGGTCTCCAATCCCAAATGCGCAGGCGTCCGCGCCGACACATCCGCATAAACCTCGATTCCAGCTTCCTTTGCGGTTTGCAGCAGCATTGTAGCACGGCCGGCTAAATCTCCGGACTCTTCAGGGATATGAAGCGAGGTAAACGCCCGCTTCACACCCATTTTTCCTGCAAAAATAATCCGCTCTTCCGCCAAAGGATCATTTAAATAGAAGGAAATGCCGATCAATCAAATTCACCAGCCATCTCATCTTTGAAGCCGAATAAATAAGTGAATAGAAAACCAGCTGCGTAAGCAATGACGACCCCTGCTAAATATAGCAGCACCTGACCAGTTACAACTAGGAAGGCAAGCGGTAAACCAGATACCCCTACTGCAATCGTAGCCACATGGAAGGCTGCCTGGAACGCACCGCCGACACCGGCCCCTAAACACGCTGTTAAGAATGGACGTCCTAATGGCAGCGTCACACCGAAGATTAACGGCTCCCCGATACCAAGAATACCGGCAGGAAGCCCCCCGCCAATCGCTCTTTTTAAGCGAGTTTTCTTCGTTTTAAAGTAAATCGCAAATGCCGCACCAACTTGGCCAGCACCGCCCATTGCCAGGATTGGAAGAAGCGGGTCATTGCCTAATGAATTGATCAATTCAAGATGGATTGGGGTTAACCCTTGATGCAAGCCCGTTACAACGAGTGGCAGGAAGGTTGCTCCAAGGACGAAGCCTGCAACGACACCACCCATATCAAGTAAAGACGTTAATCCTTTTGTAATCGCATCTGAAATAAAACCACCAAGCGGCATAAAAACAAGATAAGTTACAATACCAGTAATCAATAAAGCAACCGTTGGTGTAATAAATAGATCAAGAGATTGTGGAACCAACTTGCGAACTCGTTTTTCAACAAGGGCAATGAAAATAGCGGCAAATAGAACACCGATTAAGCCCCCGCGACCAGGAAGAAGCGCCGTATCAAACAATTTGATTCCTGCAACAGCCGGATTAATGATCAAGATACCGGCGATCGCTCCAAGTGCTGGTGATCCGCCGAATTCTTTCGCTGCATTGATCCCCACTAAAATACCCAGGTAACCAAACAATCCGCCGCCAATGACAGACAAAATCGTTGCCAGCTGTGAATCTCCTGCCAGCCACCCCGCCTGAACAATCGCTTTGGTGATCCCTGTGATCAATCCGGATGCCACAAGGGCAGGGATTAACGGAATGAAAATACTCGAGATTTTTCGTAAAAACAGCTTAAATGGTGTGGCATTTTTTTGATTAATTTCCGCCTTCTTGCTCGCGGCCTTTTCTTTCAAATCAATTCCGCCGGCTGCCTCTATTAATCTGCCAAACTCCTCAGTCACTTGATTTACTTTTCCAGGGCCAAGGATAATTTGCAGAGTTTCCTCTTCGACTACCCCAATGACCCCTTCAATTTTCTTAATGGCCGCTTTATCGATAATCGAATCATTCTTCGGTGTAACACGAAGTCTTGTCATACAATGTGTATAATTGCCGATATTCGCTGGGCCGCCTAATTGTTCCAGAATCTTTTCTGCTAAAATCTTATTCTCTCCAGCCATGTTCTTTCCCCTCTCTCTGATGTTTTATTTTTTTAAAAAAAGTCGACCGAATGGACGTCACATCACCCCCCGAAAGGATTATTTACCTTCCTTAATAAATCGGATTGCTTCTCTTGTTTTATCAATCGAATGAATCGTGTCTTCATATTGAACCGTTGCCATCGATAAAAACAAAATATCCATGATGTATAACTGGGCAAGCCGTGATGACGTGGCGGCACTTCGAAATGGCGCCTCGCCCGAATAAGAGGTAAACAGCTTAATATCCGCCAGGGATGAGACCGATGATTGTCCGTATTTCGTTAAACTAATCGTTTTCACTCCGCGCTCTTTCGCCAGTGACATAATTTTAAACACTTCAGAGGTTTCGCCTGAATGGGAGATCCCAAACACGACATCCTCCTGACTGGCATTTGCAATCAAGGTAGCGACCAGATGTGTATCCGTGAAAGCGGTAGCATTTTTATGAACCCGAAGGAGCTTTTGCTGGGCGTCACCAGCGATAATGTTGGAGGCGCCAATGCCAAAAAAATGAACATTTTGCGCAGCCGACAAGGTGTGAACAGCACGTTCCAATTCATCATAATTGATCATCTCTTCGGAATCGCGAATGCTTTGGATGCTGTTTGAGGTCGTCTTCTGAACAATCGAGAAAAACGATTCCCCCGGCTCGATATCACGATAGCCTTGTTCGACCGGTTTCACTAAATCCCCGGCGATTCGTACCTTTAAATCCTGAAATCCATTTAGGCCAAGCGACTTGCAAAGCCTGATCACGGCTGCACCGCTTGTATGGGCCTGCACGCCAATGTCCTGGACGGTACTGTTTAAAATCGTTTGCGGATTTTCAAGAATAAACTCAGCAATTTTTCGCTCTGAAGCCGGAAGCTGCTCCATCATGTTTTGAATCATTTTTAAACCACCTGCTGCCACACCAAGGACCACCTTTTACATTTGGATTGCTTTTTTCACATAACCGTTTGCTTCTCTTAATAATTGTTCTGCTTCTTGTTTCGTTGTATTCGTCTTAATCATGACAATCGCCGTTTTCACCTGCAGATCGGCTTGTTCCAATGTTTCCGAAGCCGTTTCATAAGAAACTCCGGTAATTTTGCGGATGATGCCAATTGCGCGTTCCTTCAGCTTCTCGTTGCTCACATGAACATCCACCATCAAATTTTCATAAGCTTTTCCTAAAAGAATCATCGAGGAAGTGGAAATCATATTCAAAATCATTTTGTGGGCTGTCCCCGATTTCAGACGCGTCGAGCCGGTTAATACCTCCGGACCGACAATGACTTCAATGGCTTGATCGGCTTCTTTGCTAATCACCGCATTTTTATTGCAGGAAAGTGCGACGGTTTTCGCGCCAAGGCTTCGTGCATAGCGTAGCGCTCCAATCACGTAAGGCGTCCGGCCGCTGGCTGCGATGCCGATGACGGTATCGTTCTTTGTCAGCCCCAACTCTTTCAGGTCACGCTCGCCGAGCTCCGGCTGATCCTCAGCCCCTTCTACTGCTTTTAAAAACGCGCCTTCTCCACCTGCGATTAGACCTTGCACCATTTCAGGATCCGTGCTGAAGGTCGGCGGACATTCGACGGCATCCAATACGCCTAAACGGCCGCTCGTGCCTGCGCCCATATAGATGAGGCGGCCGCCTTTTTTAAAGGAAGCCACTACAAATTGAACCGCTGCCTCCACTTCTGGCAACACTTCCTTGACCGCTAAAGCGACCAATTGATCCTGCTCATTCATAATTCGTAATATCTCAAAAGGATTAGCTGTATCGATCTGCATCGATTGTTCATTTCGCGATTCTGTCGTTAATAATTCGAGATTTTCGTTCATTGCTGCGTCTCCTCCTGTTAGTTTGTCTAAGATGTAAGCGATTACCTGTACCCTTATTATATTCCCTCTGAAACGAAATTTCAATATTTTTATAAAAATATTGAAATGTTATTTTAAAATCTTATTCTAATAAATAGCGTCGGATCGCCTGGGCAACCCCTGCTTCATTATTTCCCCCGGTTACCTGATCCGCCAATTGTTTTACTTTTTCCGGCGCATTTCCCATGGCAATTCCAAGGCCGGCTGTTTTGAGCATGAGCGAATCGTTATAATTGTCACCGATCGCCGCGGTTTGCGAGATGGGAATCCCGAGTTTTTCGGTGAGCTTAACCAAGGCAGATGCCTTTGTCACTCCGCTCGGGGTAATTTCTAAATTAAGAAAATCGAAACTGCTGCTGATTTCCATGTCGACGATTCGTTTGGAAAAATCATGGAGCTTGCTTTGATCATCAAAGACGGCAATTTTTGTAATGCTTGGTGTTTGTTCCTTCATGTATTGGTAGATATTATCAATCACTTTCACTTGGCACTGCTGCCGGAATTGGTCGCAGTTTTGTCGGCTGCCACCCGATTTTTCAAGAGTTGGAATGTTATTTTCAATCCATCTTTCATTCCATTTATTCAATTGCGGGACAAGAAGAGTATCCCCTTCGTAAAAATGAGCATAAATGCCATCGTCCTCACAAAGTTCCCAAAAGTTGATAAGAGATTCTATCGAAAAAACGGATTGCGCGCTGATTTCTCCGTTTTCATCGATGCGGATCGCCCCATTATACGCAATGATCGGCTCACCCTTAAGGCCGATGGTACTGGCAATCCATTTGGTTGAAAGCGGCGAGCGGCCGCTGCAAATCACGACCCTGCCGCCTCTTTGGCGATACTCCTGAATCGCTTCGATGGTTTCTATAGCAATCTCCTTTTGATCGTTTAATAATGTCCCATCTAAGTCCGCTGCCAATAGTGGATACTTCATTTTTTATTTCCCCTTTGTAATGTCATTTTGGTATTATTATATTTTTTGTGGAATTTTATTTCAAAATAAAGTTTGGATGGAGGGGCTGCGTGACTCCGAGAAGTGATTGGACATTTTTTGGGGTGCTTTGGACAATTTTTGCGGCTCTTTGGACAATTTTACATACACATTGGACATTTTATGCGGTTCTTTGGACATTTATTTAGATGATTCGGACATTTTAACAGTAACTGGAAAAAGAAAAATCAAAAAAAACCGAAGGAATACCCCCTCGGTTTAAAAAATCCCAGACCCATACTTTCCCAAAACCCACTTCGGAAAAAGAAACCTTGCTGTTACCAGCGGGTCCACCACCTGGCAGATTTGCGTCTGGCCAATGGCACTGCACAACATATTGATTTGATTGAAAGAAAGATCAATCCGATCCTCTAAAAAAGCAACCATGTCTTCCACTGAACGCTTAACCGCCAGGTCCAGCGTCTCCTCAGAAGCAATCGTACTAATAAATTCTTTCGATTCCAAGATCGGATTTTCAATACTAAATCCTTTAATGACCTTTAATGTGGCGGTTACCTTCGCGGCAATTTCAATTCCCGTCACGCCAATTTCCCCGTCCCCCATGGCGGCATGTAAATCACCCAATGCAAACAGTGCACCATCTGCATGAACCGGAAAATAAAGGGTCGCACCCGTGGTAATCATTTTATTATCCATATTGCCGCCATGAGACCCCGGTGTCCCACAGGAAACTGCTCCATCCTTCGGCGCCACACCGATTACCCCAATCATCGGGTTTAATGGGATTTCAATTAAATCATTAAAAATCGCCTTGCCATCACGAATCGGGATGAGCTTCGCTTCAAACTCTTCAAAACGGTCACCAAGTACCCCCATACCAGGACTAACCGCCATCACACCTTGGTCCGCAAGCTCTATCTCATCAATCGTAACAGCAAGAATATCTCCAGCCTCAGCGCCATTCACATAAATAGGGCCGGTCGCCGGATTGACCTTATCCCAATCCATCGCATGATAAGAAATATCCTCTGAAACAATCTGGTTCTCAAAACAATCACAGGTTTCGATGACAACCTGTGTGCCGGAATCCACCTGTAAAACCGGTTTGTTTTCCTGACTAAACGCGTAAATCAAATTGGACCGACATACTAACATAGTTACCCTCCTTCTACATCCTTTTATAAAAAGATCGCCCCATAAGCTAACGAGCCCACAATTACATAGGCCGGGTGCACCTTAAATTTTTCCAAAAGCAAAAAGCTTGCTGCAATTAAGAAGACCGTTTGGAGCACACCAGAATTATGGTAGGAGGTGAAGAAAAAATTAAACGTCATCACACCCAACAAAACTGCAATCGTCGGGCGGATATAGGTCGTCATCCGCTTCACCCTCGGCGAATCCTTATACTTATATAAAATACCTAACAGAACAATCATTAAGATCAGTGAAGGAGCAACGGTCGCAAACACCCCGACCACCGAACCGACGACTCCTCCGACTTCATAGCCGATATAACCGGCCATTTTCGTCGCAATTGGACCTGGCAGTGCATTTCCGAGTGCCAACACCTCACTAAACTCTTGAACGGTCATCCAGCCGTAATGGCCGACAACTTCATTTTCGACAAGCGGAATCGAAGAAGGACCTCCGCCATAACCCACTATTCCGGGTATGAAAAAGGCAAGGAAAATATGCCAATATAACATCATCCCACCCCCCTTTCCACATTTTTTTCCGCAGTCTTAGGGGCCTTATCCCGCTTAACAAGGGCAAAAATTAAGATCGCTGCAATTAAGATCCCTGGATGGATCCCCAAAACCTGTAATACTAGCAAACTGCCAATGACAACTAAACCGGCTTTTATTTTTCCAAGTGTTTGATACGATTTCTTGAAAAAATCCCAGGTTAACGTGGCCATCATCACACCTACAACCGGAACAACGGCTCTCGTCATCCCTGTTACCCATGGCAGGTCCTTCACAGAGGACAACGAGGTCAGCAAAATGATCATGAGTAAAATCGTAGGGAGAATGGAGGACAGAATGGCATTGACCATTCCCAAGTACCCTCCAACCCGGTAACCGATATAGCCCGCCATTTTCGTGTTAATCGGACCTGGGAGAGTATTTCCTAAGGCTAATACGTCTGCAAATTCATCATCATTCATCCACTTAAACCGCTCGACTACCTCTTTATGAACGAGCGGGATCGATGAGGGTCCTCCCCCGTAGCCTAAGATTCCAGATCGAAAAAATGCAATACTGATATCAAGCTGTTTCATTATTATTCATCACCTTTTTTCAATTTACCAAGCTGCAATCGTACCGTCCGTTCTCGATTCTGTTCCACCTGAAAGCACACCTGTACTTGGGTCGCGCCAAATGATCTGTCCTCTTCCGAATGGACCGCCATCTAAAGCAATCTCGATGTCATGCCCTTTTCTTGCCAGCGCCTGTGCAATATGGGCAGGGAAGGTATGTTCAACAAGAATTTTCTTGCCCTCCATCCATTGCCATCTTGGCGAATCCAAGGCCGCCTGCGGATTTAAATGGAAGTCGATTGTGTTCATGATGACTTGAGCATGACCCTGCGGCTGCATATATCCACCCATGACACCGAATGGTCCAACCGCTTCATTATCCTTTGTTAAAAAGCCTGGAATAATCGTATGGTACGTCCGCTTACCCGGCTCAAGGCGGTTTTCATGCGAAGGATCCAACGAGAAATCTGCGCCGCGATTTTGCAGCGCAATGCCTGTTCCCGGTACCACGATTCCTGATCCAAAGCCCATATAGTTGCTTTGGATAAACGAAACCATATTCCCTTCGCCATCAGCCGTCGCTAAATAAACGGTACCGCCTTTTGGAGGAGTTCCTGGTTCAGGGGTCAGCGCTGAATCCCCAATCAGGCTTCTTCTCGCTGCAGCAAATTCTTCCGATAATAATTGCTCGGACGTTACTGACATTTTTACCGGGTCTGTCACATATTTTTGGGCATCGGCAAAGGCTAATTTCATAGCTTCAATTTGTTTATGATAGGTCTCGACGGATTCTTTTTCAACAAATTCATAGCCTTTTAGGATGTTTAGCGCCATGAGGGCAACAATTCCTTGGCCGTTTGGCGGAATCTCCCAGACATCATAGCCCCTGTAATTCACTTTAATCGGCTGTACCCACTGAGGCTTGTAAGTCGCTAAATCTTCTATGGACAAGAAGCCGCCGTGCTGCTTGGAAAATTGGTCAATTTTGTCGGCTAAATCGCCGCGGTAAAAGCTTTCTGCTTTCGTTTCCGCAATTTCGCGCAGTGTTTTCGCGTGGCTTTCCGATTTCCAAATCTCCCCGATTTGCGGGGCCTTGCCTTCTGGAGCAAAGGTTTCGAACCAGCCCTTATACTCATCACCTGTATATAAATCTTTTAATCTATTAAAAGCTGCGTTCCAATACTGCCCTAACACGGGGGAAAGCGGGTAACCTTTTTCGGCATATTCGATGGCGGGCTGGAGGACCTCTGTTAATGGCAGCTTCCCAAATCGTCTGGATAGTTCTGCCCATGCAGCCGGTGCACCCGGAACCGTTACAGGCACAAGGCCAAACGTTGGCATTTTTTCATGTCCCATTTCCTTTACGGCTTCAATCGAAATGCTTTTTGGCGCCGGGCCGCTGGAGTTCAAGCCGTAAAGCTCGCCATTTGTCCAGACTAACGCAAACGCATCGCCGCCAATCCCATTGGAGGTCGGTTCCACCACCGTTAAGCAGGCAGCCGTGGCAATCGCCGCATCAATGGCATTTCCGCCCTTTTTTAAAATATCAAGCCCAGCTTGGGCGGCTAATGGCTGCGAAGTGGCGACCATCCCATTCCTTGCAATGGTGGTCATTCGTTGGGATGGGTAGGGATAATTTAAGTAATCAAAATGCATGATGTTTCTCCTTTCATTCATATCGTATGTTAAATGGAGTATTTAATTTCCTTTTGTAAACAATTTTATCTTATTTGCCTTACAAACGAAATATGTATTTTTACAAATAAATACTTTTGTTTTATAATTTTAAGTAAACAAGGGAAATGTGGTGGGCTGATGATAATTGATGAAGTCGATCGAAAAATACTTCAGTTGCTAAGTGAAAATGGCAGAATGTCATACGTTGATATAGGCAAAGAATTGAACTTATCCCGGGTCTCCATCCGTGAACGGGTTTATCAATTAATTGAAAATGGCGTGATTGAAAAATTTACGGTCGTCATTAATTCGGACAAAGTGGGAAAAGGCGTTTCTGCTTTCTTCGAGGTGGATTGCGAGCCGGCCTCCCTGGTCAGAGTGGCGGAAACCTTAGCCAATAATCCCGTGGTGGCAAGCTGCTACCAGATGACGGGGCCAAGTACTTTACATATGCACGTTCTGGTGGAAGACTTTGTACGGCTCGAGAACTTTATTAATGAGGAATTATATAGCTTAGAAGGCATCACTCGAGTAGAAAGCCATATTTTATTACGCAGATTTAAAAGCAGGACGGGGTTGAAATTATAAACTTTTCCCGTTCGGGAAGGTTTGTCTATTTTTTGCGTGGGTTTGTCTATTATTGATGGCACTTCTAAAAAAAACGTCTAAAACAAAAAAACCAAGGTTCCCCCTTGGTTTCTTTCAGCTATTTATTGTTAGCCTTCCGACCGCGAAACTGATTAATAACATAATAGATTGCGATGCCCAAAAGAGCTCCCGAACTATCGATGAAAACATCTTTTACCTGCGGCCCCCTGCCAGGAACAAAGATTTGGTGTATTTCATCGGACGAGGCGTAGAGGACGCATATCCCTTGAGCTAGGAGCATCATCAATCCGCTTAATTTTCCGCCTCTTCTAAGAGCATGCACCGTCAAAACAGCGAGCACCAAGTAAGCAAAGAAATGCGCATTTTTTCTCACCACGTGATTGACCGTTTCCATGTTCAAATCTGCTCCCGACTTCACTTTGTTCACCGTTTCGATCACTTTCTCGGTCACTCCCATACTAAGAGAGTTAGATTCAGTAGCAGGTTTAGCGGACATATTAAATATAAGAAACATCCAAAGGAACACCAATACCCATGGTAATAAGGCTTTGATCCTCTGATTAACAGATACCGTCTTTTCCGTTCTCATTTGCAAGTTAATTACCCCTAAACAATTAAGATAAAACCTATTCTATCATTTTTTAAAAAAATGTCCTATTAACTGCGCACAATTGCCAGTCAATCCCAAAACCCAAAAAAGAGAAGTGCAAAGAACACTTCTCCATACAACTACTTTTTCGCGCCGGCCCCGCCCAAATCTATAAACGGAGTAGCCCCTCCGGTTACGCTTGGCAAATGCCCATCCCATTTTTCCAATGCTTTCTCCTGCACCTCGATTTGTTTCAATTCGATTAACTCAGGTGTGACTTCCTGCTTCTTCAGCTTTAACGATTCCGCCTCCGCACCAGCCTGTGTGATTTGCTGCTGGGCTTCGATTTTGATTCTTTCTAAATCTCTTTGGGCCTTTAATGCATTTTGTTCAGCGGTTTGTTTTTGTTCAATCGCTTTATTGAATTCCTCGCTAAAAGCAAATTCTTTAATGTTGATATCTTCAAGTTTCATATAATACTTGGTTAACTTTTTGGCCAGCATATCCTTCACCTGCGCCGAAACCTCCGGCCGTTTCGAAATCAACTCTTCTGCTGTATATTGTGCCGTGATCGCCTTAAGAGATTCGGCAATGGCAGGGTCGACAATGCGGGAGCGATAATCGAGCCCAATCTCTTGATACAGCTTATTAACGGCCTCCGGATCCACTGAAAAGTTAACTGCGACCTTTGTCGTCACCATTTGCAGATCCTTAGAAGCAGCCGACTGCGAGCTTTCCTCCTTTTGAACCCGGACCTCGACCTCCTGAACAGATTGAAGAAACGGAACCTTAAAGTGAAGCCCTTCTGTTAAAATCGTTGGCTTAACCTCACCCATTTGCAACAGAACTCCTCTATTCCCAGCAGCAACCGTAGCAATCGAAGCAGCAATAAGACCCAAGACAACGACCACGATAATACCAGTAACCACATATCGTGTGTACTTCATGCTTACTCCCCCTCTACAAACGGATCATGCAAAAAGAGTTACATTTAGATAAATTTATGAAAATAGCACCAAATTTATACAATATTTTGCTGTTTTCAGAACCGTTCGTTTTGAACCATCTTATAGTCTTATTGATGAGTAGGAAGAAGTTGCAAGAAAAAATGGATACTCGCTATTCCCAAAACCACCGCTAAAGCGACTTTTGCTTTCGGAAGGTATTTTGATTTTTTCCAAAGAAGTTCATAAAAAGTGACATAACCAATCGTTCCAATTGTCATTCCCATCATGATGGTGGTCCACTTTATGGAGTCTACTCTCATATTCATTCCCATAAATATGTTGACGCCGATTACCATGGAGAGCGTAAAACAAAAGGTTACAAACCATTTATTTTTCTTTTTTATAAGTGGCATTGATGCCATAATCACCATACCTTCTGGGATATTATGAAGAAAAAAGGCAATCAATAAACCATAGTTGATCATTTGACCTGGTTGTAAGCTCATGCCAAAAGATATTCCTGTTGGAATACTATGAATCAGCAAAGCAACTAATAAAAGAAAAATGGTATCTGTGTGCCTTGTTTGAAAGGTATTCTTATGTAAGAGAATCTCTATCATAAACATAATAAAGATACCAATTGAAATTCCTGTGAAAATTCCAATGATCTGAAAACTCCTAAAAACATCTGGAAGTAATTCCAATCCAAATAAACCGAGCAGCAATCCTCCGCAAAAGATCTGTAAATACAAGGAGTTTCTTTTTAATAAAAGGGACATGACTTGGATTGAACTTCCCCCAAAAAACATGCCACTGAAAATAAGCAAAGTGACAAAAGAGCTTAACTTTATTTCTTCAATCATTCAAGTCCCCCCTTTTAACCATCATATGCGAACAACTTTATGCTTAGACGATTCTAAAGTTTTTTGGCTTAATAAAGAGGTTTCATGCAAACAAATAATAAAAAAGATTCGGCTCAGTGCCGAATCTTTAAAATAAGGGGTTTGGTTTGAAAGGCTTGCAAATTGTCCTAGTTTGCAAAAATTATATTACACATAAAATATGAATATCTTATGAACAGAGTTTTACAAGATAATAAACGTTTAATAAGTGTACACCTCACTTATATTAACCTTTTTATGCTTTAAAATGATTTTTACTTAAAAAGGCTGCCCTTCGAACTTTTTCCATTCCTATCAACCATAAAAAAATCATAAATGGAATCATTGTAAATACCCATGAATCTTCTTTTAACATTAAATAATTAAAAGCACCATGTAACGCTGAAGGAACGATTAATGATAAGACGGTCGAATATAACTTCTTTCCTTTGGTAAATTTTAATTTACTCATATAAAAACCCATAATGACCCCAAACAATGCATGGCTAGATACAGGAAACAATGCTCTGTTAAAAGCAACATCAAGCCCGTTTGTTATCAAATATACAATATTTTCAGCAGTTGCGAACCCTAAAGCAACGGACGCGCCATAAACGATTCCATCAAAAGGCTCATCAAATTCGGCATTCCGATACGCAATAAAAAATAACACCAACCATTTAGAAATTTCCTCCAACATGCCAGAAGAAAATAAGAAATGAACAATATCAGTTCTGATAAGATTTTCTGATTCAAATATATATTCAACAAATGATATTGGAAAGATTAGAATAGCACCAAAAATAAATGTGCGAATTACCAACGATAATGGTTCAGGTTCATACTTATCTTTTAAATAAAAATAAATTAATAATGCTAAACCTGGAGCAACCCCAGCTAGTATAATTGCTAACATTTCTTACTCCTTCCTATAACAAAATAATTTAATATATCATACTAATTATATATTATTTTTTATCATAAACTAAAACTTACAATTTTCAAAAATGAACTGGCGGCTATGTTTTAGGGGTCCATTAAGTATTCCTCTTCCAAATTCCATAATTAAATACAAAAAGGTATAGTATTAACCTATACCTTTCTAATATTTATTTAGCACTTCATTACCCGAAAAATGTTCGGAATAATAAATATACATTTAAGATGATGATGACTGTTGCAACAATCCATGCCAAAACTTTAAGCCATAGCGGATTGACAAACTCACCCATCTTCTTTTTATCGCTGGTAAATTTAATTAAAGGTACTACAGCAAACGAAAGTTGTAGAGACAATATTACTTGACTCAAAATCAGAAGTTGAGCTGTTCCACTTTCACCATACAGTGCTGTAACAACAACAGCAGGGACAATAGCAATTAGACGTGTTATCAGCCTTCTAAGCCAGGCAGGTAATCGAATATTTAAAAAGCCTTCCATGACGATTTGGCCAGCCAATGTACCTGTTAACGTTGAGTTTTGGCCAGAGGCAAGTAACGCTACCCCAAATAAGATGCTTCCTATTGTAGTTCCTAAAATAGGAGTCAGTAATCGATAAGCGTCATTAATTTCTGCAACATCTGTCATGCCCGCCTGGTGAAACGTGGCGGAGGAAACAATTAAGATAGCCGCGTTGATAAATAAAGCGAAGAACAGGGCAATAGTTGAATCCCACGTTGCATATTTTATGGCTTGGCGTTTCCCCGAACTAGTTTGAGAATACTTTCTTGTTTGCACAATGGACGAATGAAGGTACAAGTTGTGCGGCATAACAGTTGCCCCTAAAATACCAATCGCAATATAAAGCATAGTTGGGTCACTGATAATCTCTGTGCTTGGGACAAACCCTTTTAAAATTCCACCTACATCAGGCTTTGAAAGAAAAATATCGATTGCAAAACAAGCACCTATAGTAATAATTAATACAATCACCAATGATTCAATATAACGGAAGCCCTTGTTTTGTAGAAGTAGAACCACTAGTACATCCAGGGCAGTAATGACTACACCATAAATCAACGGTATTCCAAACAATAGATTTAGTGCAATGGCCGACCCAATCACTTCTGCTAAGTCACAAGCTGCTATTGCCAACTCACATAATATCCACAAGCCCATAGCAACTGGTTTGTTGTAGTGATCCCGGCACGCTTGAGCTAAATCCCTTCCCGTAACAATACCCAACTTCCCCGCCAATGCTTGAAGGAGAATTGCCATCAAATTTGACAGCAAGATAACCGATAGCAACGTGTACCCAAATAACGATCCACCCGCAATGTCCGTGGCCCAGTTACCTGGGTCCATATAGCCAACTGCAACTAAATATCCTGGCCCTGCAAAAGCAAGGAATTTTTTAAACCAGGATCCCGTCTTTGGAATAGGAAGACTTCTATAAACTTCTGGTAAAGTAGGCTGCGTTCTTCTGTTTTTCCAACCTTCCTCAGTCGCTATTGGCATTTTTTTCACATCTTCACTCATGATTCTCCCCTCCATTATTGGTACACGTTAAATATTTTGCATTAAGGAAACTTTTTGGGTAAAAAAAATCGCTCATACATTTTTGGAGTTTTATTATATGTTAGAGCCATCAAAATGTTAATAATAAAATTTGCATTTCTCAAATTATTTTAGATAAGGGAAACAGGTAGAATAATTTTTCTCCTGATAAATCCGAATGGTTATTAAGCAATTCTGTACCTATTTTAAAGCCAAACCTATTTAAGTTGCAAATATGCGGTTTTTGTCTCGTTTTTATATGAGAAACGGGTAGCTAAAGTGCTACGCTTTTTTAATTCATAAATTTGGATTTTACAGCATTTATTTATTCATTTTTGCATCCACACGTTCAACATCATGCTTAGACATGAAAAAGGTAGACACGCCTGATAGGAGTGCCCCTCCGACAGCTATAAGTATACGCAATTGAAGCGGTACGGCTGAATGATACTTTCCCAGCATCCATATCGCCAAAACAGCTACAAGGATCATAGTAGGTATTACGATCTTGAATCGGTTCATGCTGACACTTCCTTTATTCGTTCTTTTCAACGTAAATATAACCTGTTCAAATGGACAGGGACATGATCAAACCAAAATACAAAGCAACAATAAAACCCACACCAAATAATACTCCCAATATAGGCTTATACCTTTTAAAACTAATGATAATCAATAACAAAAATAGGATAGATATAATGATTAGCAATCCCGATTGGAATGACGGTACTAAATGCAGCTGTAATGTTGAAAGGATATTCTTCCCCAATAACCATTCTACCCATTTAGATGCCCCCTCCGACTTCACAGTGAATTCCACTTCATGTGGTGGCGATAACGTCCCCATCACTGCTGTAAAATAGAAAACTATTAATAATATAATGCTCTCTGCTATTATCCAGGGTTTAGGATTGAAAGAAGGAAGTTTTAATGCTTTTCTTGAAAGTACACCATTTATAAAAGCAAAAACCAACACAGGGATGATACTAATATGCTTTAAAAGGAGCATTTGTCCATATGGCAACACCCAAGACTTTACATAGTCTTTAGGGTCAACAACAAATAACATTAGGTAGATTCCACTAATAATAATGATGACAATGCAGAAAACGGCAAAGGGAGTAAACCACCGTAAAAATTTAGACCAATTGGGTTCCTCTTTGGAGAACCAAGCAACATGAATCAATATGCCTGTCCATAATGTAATGATTAAAAAATGCGTGCTATGTGATAGCAAACCGGGCCAAAATGAAAGAGAGGCTACATGACTGGAATATCCAACAGCTACTATCATCAATAATAGAAATATGGATTGTACGTATTTGGAGCCTTTTAGAAAAATGGCTAGATATAAGAATGTGGCCATAAACCCTATAAAAATCCAAGCTCTGCCAACTTGAAAGTCAAATAAGACGGATTTTATCGCTATTGCAAGGCCGACTCCACCTTGGAAATAAGCAACCGTCTGAACGATCGGTCCTAAAGAGAAAATAATAATTCCAAGTGTTGAAAGAAGTAAAACAGGGATTGGAATATTTACTTTAGGTTTATTTGCTTCAGGCACAAATTGTAAAGCAACATGTCCGACAAGAATAGCATACAATAAATAATTTCCGAATTCTCCAATAGGAATGAAATAACTCATAATTAGCGCTTCTTTCTAAATAACAGGAACAACCCGATGACTAAAATGGCGGCAATGACCACCGTTATGATGGTTTTAAAATTAATGGATGAAGCAGTTGTTTCCTTACTGGTTTGCTCTTGTTGTGTATTATCTTTTTTAGTTTCTTCTTTTTTTGTCGTTACTGGAGTTTGGGTTTCCGTTTGTTCTTGTTTTACTTCCTTCTGGACAGTAAAAGGAATTTCCCCTTTTAAGGGATGCCCGTCTTCACCAGCAATACTCCATTGAACCGTATAGGCGCCATTTTCTAAGGGTGATGATAAGGTTCCTATTAGTTGATTTTCTTTTGGGGTCACACTAACTAGGGGTATTTCCTGGCCATCTTTTACTAAATTCATTGTACTTAAAGATTCAATCTTACCTTCATATGTAATGACAATTTCTTTAAGGTCTTCTTTAACAACTTGTCCTGAAGCAGGATTGGAAGAAGTTATTTCTGTATGTGCACTGGCAATCGTAGGAATCATGACCAGCATTCCAATTAAAATGAATAGTATTTTTTTCAATTCAAATTTCCTTTCTTTTTACAACAATTTTTCTATACATCCCATTCAACATAACCTCTTTACATGGGTCCCTTCCCATTAAAAGGCTCCCCATAATGGGAAGCCTCATGTTATTTATCTTTAACTTGAAGAAGCCGCAACCCATTAAGTGTAACGATCAGTGTTGCTCCCATGTCTGCAAAAATCGCTATCCATAAAGTTAGCCACCCTGGAATCACTAATAATAAGGCTAACAGTTTGATTCCAAGTGAGAAAGTGATATTTTGTTTGATGATAAATAAGGCTTTTCTACTTAACTTAACCGTAAAAGGCAGTTTGCCTAAATCATCAGCCATCAAAGCAATATCAGCTGTTTCGAGAGCCGTATCCGTTCCAGCTCCTCCCATGGCAATACCGACAGTTGATGCTGCTAAAGCCGGAGCATCATTCACACCATCTCCCACCATGGCCACACGTTCGTATTTATTTCTTAATTCTTTAATAAAGGTAAGTTTATCTTGAGGTAAAAGGTCTGCCTGAATATCAGAAACCCCTACCTGATGGCCAATTGCATCAGCAGTCCCTTTATTATCGCCAGTTAACATGATTGTTTTATTAATACCTAACGAGTGAAGTTTCTGGATAACCGATTTGCTGTTTTCTCTCACTTCGTCCGCAACTGCAATCAGAGCTAAAATTTCTGATTCAGAACCAGCTGCCATAACAGTTTTGCCCTTGTTTTGCAGGTCAGAAATGGTCGTTTTAAGATTTGAAGGTACTCCGTTAGATAAAATTTCATCGAACAAATTAGGACTGCCCACATAATAGACTTTATCGTTGACTCTACCTTTGATCCCTTTACCTGTAATGGAAGAGAAGTCTTCAATAGCAAGGTCCTGATAAGGTAAATTTTCTTGTTCAGCCTTTTTCATGATTGCTGAAGCCAGTGGATGCTGCGAACCATTTTCTAAAGCAGCAATAATGGTTAGCAGTTTATTTGCATTTGTATTACTTTG
Organism: Neobacillus sp. DZ-9; assembly: GCF_059587065.1. Classification (NCBI taxonomy): domain Bacteria; kingdom Bacillati; phylum Bacillota; class Bacilli; order Caryophanales; family Bacillaceae; genus Neobacillus; species Neobacillus sp. DZ-9. Next base: position 47,070 of record NZ_JCAIOL010000010.1, on the reverse strand, counting down.
AGGAAGATAATCCGTGACAACTGGAATTCCTTCCGTTAAGGTCCCTGTCTTATCAAAGGCGATCGCTTTAATCGCCCCCATTTCCTCTAAATGGATTCCTCCTTTGATCAGAACCCCATTTCGTGCCGCATTACCAATCGCAGTTACAATCGATACTGGAGTAGAAATGACCAGTGCACATGGACAGCCGACCACTAATGCAGCTAGCCCCTGATAAACCCATTTACTCCAATCCCCATCAAATAATAATGGTGGGATTACGGCAACTAATAAAGAAACCAACATTATGACAGGTGTATAATACTTAGCAAACCGATCCACAAATGCTTGAGATGGAGCTCTTTCTGCTTGAGCTTCTTCTACAAGATGAATGATTTTTGCAATCGTTGTATCGTCTACATGTTTGGTAACTTTAACTTCAAGAAGCCCTTCTTCGTTAAGAGTCCCAGCGAATACTTCATCATCAATTGTTTTAGAAACAGGGACAGATTCCCCTGTAATGGCAGCTTGATTGACAGACGATAGTCCTTTTACAACCGTTCCATCCATGGCGATTTTCTGCCCAGGTTTTACGATTAAAATATCGCCGATTCGGATATCATCCACTTCAACGTTAAACTCTTGATTACCCCGACGAATTAAAGCTTCCTTTGGAGCAATATCCATTAAGGAACGAATGGATTGTCTAGCTTTATCCATCGAGTAAGACTCTAGAACCTCACTGATGGCGAACAGGATGACAACCGTTGCTCCTTCCCCCCACTCCCCGATAATAGCCGCTCCGATGACAGCAATGGTCATGAGGGTCCTCATATCAAAATCTAAACGGAATAAGTTTTTCAATCCAGTTGTAAAAAGGCGATAACCACCAACTAAAATGGCAGCACCATAAGCTAAAATCGAGTATATATTTTCTTCCCCATACATTTGTGCAGAAAACCAGCCAATGAGCAAGAAAACCAATGAGACAATAACATTTGAATGTTTTTTCAAGAAAGGCTCTTTTTTCTCTTCAAATCGTTGCTTTTCAGGAATGACTTTTATATTTTCAAAAGCGCCTGCTTTTTCTATTTCCTGAATTGTTGTTTCACCATAAACCGTAAGTTTAGCAGCTCCGAAGTTAACATTTGCATTAACAACACCATCCAGGTGTTGTACGTTCTTTTCGAACTTTTTCGCACAGCCTGCTCAGGTGAATCCCTGTACACGGAAAACCGTTTTTTCTATTGATTTTTCAAATGCCTCACTCAAGAGGTTTCAGCTCCTTTTGATGCTCAAAAGCAATTTGAATCAATTGTTTTACATGGTCATCATCTAAAGAATAGAAAACCAATTTGCCTTCTTTTCGATATTTTGCTAATCCTAAATTTCGAAGAAGTCGTAAATGATGAGATGCTGTTGCAGTAGTACTCCCTACGATGTTAGCTACATCACATACACACAATTCATCTTCCTCCGTTAAAGCATAAGCTATCTTAATCCTAGTGTCGTCGGACAACGCTTTAAATATTTGTGCAACAGACGAAGTATCTTGTTGTGAAATTGATTCTCTTACTCTTTTTACTTTATCTCCATCCACGCAGGTTACTTCACATACATCATCGTGCTTCAAGATTGCACCTCCATAATCAAACGCCTATTTGATTATTAGTATATGAACTTTCGTTAAAATGGTCAAACAATTATTTGAATGTTTTTTCAAATCCGTATTGACAGATAGAATGTCCGTATCATAAAGTATTGACTAAGATAAATAAAGTTGCATTAAGGAAACTTTTTAGGAGGAGGTAAAAAGCATGTCAGACAAAAAAATTTCTCGGCGAGATATGTTAAAAATCGGTACTACTGGGGCAATAGGAATAGCTGGGAGTTTTTATTTAAACAAAGTTGCACCTTTATCCAATGTAGTACATGCAGAAGATTACACATCAAGTCACAATAATCACTCAAACATGTATGACTCTTCCAAACCAGAAGGATATAAGATGGCTGAACGTCTCTTAACTGAATTTGATTATGGAAAAGTTACAAAACGATTAGACGGTCGTACTGTGCGTGAATATGAAATTGTCGCAGTTGATAAGGAAATAGAAATCGCAAAGGGAATAAAGTTTCCAGGCTGGACCTATAATGGGACGATTCCAGGACCCACCTTTCGTTGTACCGAAGGAGACCTCTTACGATTTCATTTTATGAACAGTGGGAGTCATCCGCACTCTATACATTTTCATGGTATCCACCCGCCAGAAATGGATGGGATAGAACCAATCGCTCCAGGTCAATCCTTTACGTATGAATTTGAAGCAAAGCCATATGGATTACAAATTTATCATTGCCATGTTCTTCCTTTACGCCGGCATATTCATAAAGGGTTATACGGTAATTTTATCATTGATCCAAAAACACCAAGGGAGCCAGCACTGGAATTAAATATGGTCATGAATGCATTTGATTTGGATTTAGATGGTGCAAATGAATTTTATACGGTGAATGGATATGCGTTTGCCTTTATGAATCATCCAATTAAGGTCAAAAAGGATGAGCTTGTCCGTATCTATTTAAGTAATTTAACCGAATTTGACTTATTAAACTCCTTCCATTTACATGCAAACTATTTTACCTATCTACCAACAGGCAGGAATGACAACCCTTCACAGTTTACTGATACCATTATGCAATGCCAGGGTGAACGCGGGATTATCGAAGCTCGTTTTCCATACAAGGGAAAATATATGTTTCACGCTCATGTAAGCGAATTTGCTGAGCTTGGCTGGATGGGATTCTTCGAGGTTGAATAGGAAGGAGTGTAAATGATGAATTCAAAATGGCTGATTACAGGTCTCATACCACTTGTTCTTCTAATCCTTGTTTTGGGATGGGTATTTAAAAATGGGGCTGGTGTAGAACGAGATCCTGCTGCTCCGATTGAAGTGCTCAATGTTGAAAAAATTAAAATCGTGCCTTCTGGATTTGAGCTTGATGTAAGTAATACTGGACCAAAAGCACTAACAATCTCCCAAGTAATTGTGGATGATTCGGTATGGAATTTTTCGATAACACCAAGTCAAACACTTAAACGGTTTCAAGATGGAAAGGTAACCATAAATTATCCGTGGGTTGAAGGTGACCCACATACTATATTATTAATATCTGAAAATGGAATCATCACAGAAGCGGCTATCGATGCGGCTACCTTAACACCTGAATTCTCATGGGATAATGTGTTGAATTATGGATTTATCGGTTTTTATGTAGGGATTGTTCCTATTACTTTAGGGTTACTATGGTATCCGTTTATGAAACGATTGAAAAAAAGATGGATTAATGCCATTCTTGCTCTCACAGTAGGTCTCTTATTATTCTTATTTTTTGGCACCCTATTTGATGGCTTTGAAATAGGAGCTGAAGCCCCATCAGTCTTCCAAGGCAACATGGTCGTGATCGTATGTACGGTTCTATCTTTTTTATTACTAGTTGGATTTGATCAATATCAACACCATAGACAAAAACGAACTGGGTATACACCGTTAGGCATAGCCTTATTAATGGCCACAGGGATTGGTCTCCATAATTTTGGTGAAGGATTGGCCATTGGGTCATCATTTGCACTCGGTGAAGTTGCATTGGGAACCTTTTTGGTAATTGGTTTTACTCTTCATAATATTACGGAGGGGATTGGGATTGCTGCCCCACTATTGAAAACTAAGCCAAAGATGAGCCAATTTATTCTTTTAGGCACTATCGCAGGTGCACCAGCAATAGTGGGAACATGGTTCGGAGGTTTTATTTTTTCACCAATTTGGGGTGCAGTATTTTTAGGAATCGGTGCAGGTGCCATTTTACAGGTTATTTTCGTAATCTCCAAAATGTTGATAGACGATCACAAAAAGAATAATGAACCTTACGTGTCATGGATGAATTTTACTGGATTTACAGCAGGAATCTTAATCATGTATTTTACGGCTTTTTTCGTAAAATAAACAGGGGGAATTCAATATGGGGAATATAGGAATCAGTGGTGCTATATTAATTTTTGTGATTGTATTAATTGTTTTTGGACCGAAAAAACTCCCAGAGCTCGGTCGTGCGGTTGGATCTACCCTTAAGGAATTTAAAAAGTCAACAAAAGGGATAATGGATGAAGATTACGATAAAGAAAAATAAATATTTTTGAGGTGGTTCGTAGATTTACACGGCGAACCACCTATATATATTTAATCTTCTTCCTGTTTACTTACCAAATTTCCGGAACTAGGGCATGTGTCGTTGTCTTTTAAAACACTCATACCATGAGGGTATTCATCATTAATAATTACGTTAGAGTTACTTTGTGTAGCACCCATTTCATTCATTGCCATGGGATATTTATTTTGTTTATCCAAAAAGTATCACCTCCATTTTTATTATTTCTTTTTTGAGTTAATTAACAACAGGAGGAATTTTTAATTTCTACCTTTGATGATGGTGTTGTTGCGCAGCATGTCTTTTCAGAAACCATGGTCTCTACATCACCCTTTGTATAAAAAAACTCCCATTCATTCCCATCAGGATCCGTTACCCAAAATTTATCTTGTGTCGCATAGCAGCAATTAACATCCATCTCTTCACGAGCAAAGAACCCTAATTTCTCTAAACGGTCTTTATGCTGGAGAACTTCTTCATGATTTTCCACTTGAAAGCCAAAATGTCCGACTTGGTTGCCTGAAACGGCATCTTTTAAGTTTAAAGTGAAATTAAGGCCAGGATTATCAAGCAAAAATTTAGCATAGTCTGGCTTTACTTTAACGGGCTCCGCATTAAATACTTTTGAATAAAAATCAATCGACTCATTTAAACTAGTGACATTAATCCCTACATGCATTTTCATTCTAACCAGCTCCTTCATATTCAATATTAACTTAATCAAATAAAATTGATTTAAAATGAATAAATCAACTTTTTTTGATTTTACAACCTAAGTATATTAGCAATTTTTTCTAATTGCAACTACTAAATCAAAAAAAATTGATTAAATAAATTGACACAAGAAAATATTGGTTATAATATAAATGTATCAAGATTATTTGATTTATGAAGTTGGTGAAAAATATGAACGAAGAAATCCCATTACAGGACGTCTCATTAGAAAAAGTATTTGAAAAATACGAGCTAAAATTTAAAGCAATAGCGGATAAAAAGAGACTCCAGATTATGAACATATTAACGCAAAAAGGTGCCGTGTGTGTATGTGATCTTGCTCCGATGATGGATATGGCCCAATCCAAGCTTTCTTACCATTTAAAGATTTTATTGGATGCCAACATTATCACAAAAGAAACACGAGGAACGTGGAGTTATTACGAACTGAATCAAGAAGAACTCAATCATTTGTTATCCCATGAACTTTGTTGCCTCTTCAAGCCGTCCTGAGGCAAACTTTTTCATCGTATTTATCAATTTTTTTTGATTAATATATCAATATAATTTGATTAATAGGAGGAATTTATGATGTTTAATGAGTATTCAGTGTTTCAGATGATGAAATTTCGCCAAGAAGAAATCGAGAGGAAAGCGATCGAAGCTTGGAAATCTTATGATCAGGCCGAGGATGAAGAATTATTGGTGTACACAAGACCAATCCCATCCGTGAACCCGGGCTGCCAGTGTCCGTGTGCACAGTAATATTATTTTTCCCGGCCACGGAAAAACGAAACCCTTCTGTGGCCGTAGTTTATTTAGTAAGCTTTTACTAACAACATCTTCCAGTATCACCAATCATTGATATCCCTTTTCCATCCCCGCTGCGATCAAGAATAAGGTCTTCTACATTTGGTTCTATGATGGGGTCAATAGCAACCTTTACCCCATTAATAGTAACAATGATATCATCTGCTCCTGGCTCATCCAGAGCCAGTCCAATTCGTGGCTGTCCTCAGCCAAAGCCATCAAAAAAGATACGAATGTTATTAACATTCTCTTCTTTGAACATTTGTAAAAACATATTACGAGCTTCATCTGTAATTTTCATGTCCAATTCCTCCTATCTTAATAATTTCCTCTCCTTCTCCTCTATTTACTCTCCAGTTTCTGCAAAACGCTTTATACGATCTCCGACTTCGTCACGGACCCGTTGGAAGAATGCCCATTTTTCTTCGTCTGTTCCTTCAGCTTTAGCAGGGTCATCAAATCCCCAATGTACACGTTTTACGTGAGGTGGAGTTACAGGGCAATGGTCTGCTGCATGACCGCATAATGTAACCACTAAATCTGCGTTATTTAGAATTTCAGGATCGATTACATCAGATGTTTGATTTGAAATATCAATACCAGACTCCTTCATCGCCTTAACTGCCTTTGGATTTAATCCATGTGCCTCAAGACCAGCACTTTTCACATCCCACTCATCACCTAAATAGTTTTTAGCCCAACCTTCTGCCATTTGGCTTCGGCATGAATTACCAGTACAAAGAAAATAAATTGTTTTTTTAGACATGATGTATGCTCCTTTATTTTTCGTGTAGTATTTTATAGATAACTGCCGCACAACTGGCTCCTAATATTGTCGCGACTATATACACCCATAAATGTTGAGTTGTTCCTGATACAAGTGCTGGTCCAATGGATCTTGCGGGGTTCATAGAAGCACCACAGATGGGCCCTGCGAACATAGCTTCTAAGCCGACTGTTGCACCTATAGCAATTCCTGCGAAGGATTTTACTGCTTTACCATGGACAGCAGAACCGAATATAACCATCATCAAGAAAAATGTAAGGATAAATTCCAAAATAAACGATTGACCCCATGAACCACTTGGCAAGGTGGTACCAAGGGCTGCAACGTTTCCAAATAAGCACAGCAAAGTTGCACTAGCTGTAATCCCAGCAATGACTTGAATAAGAATATAATAAAGTGCTTCCTTCTTATTAATATCCCCATGAATTAAAAATCCAATGGTAACCGCTGGATTAAAGTGAGCGCCTGAGAGGTGGCCAAACGTGAAAATTAAAGCCATCACCACAAGCCCAAATGTAAGAGCTACGCCAACATGAGTTAAACTTTTCGTAATCGAATCAATGACTACTGCACCCGTTCCAGCAAAAACAAGAAAATAGGTTCCTAAAAATTCACTGATTAGCTTTTTTTTCATTATGTCTTATCCCCTTGGTGTTAACACCCACAACGAAGTGTAGGATTGCTTTTCTCAATCTGTTTGATTTTCTCTGTTTGAACTGGTACATGCTCTAATATATCTTCAATAAGTCCATATAGATCGCTTTGTGAATTCAAAGAATAGTAAATCCACTGACCTCTTCGCTCCTCTTTAACCAACCCTAAATCCTTCAGTTTTCGAAGATGCTGGCTGATAGACGGCTGACTCATATCAAACACTTCAAGAAATTCACACACACAGCATTCCCTTTGTTTTAATATGGCCACCATGGTTAAGCGTGTTTTATCGCCTAATAGCTTTAAAACGTTAGCAGCATTATCCACATCAACTTTTGATTTCAACATAAACACCTCCAAACATATAAGTAAATAATAATTTACTTATATAAAACATTTATTATTTTCTTTTTTATCCAAGACCATTCATGGATTTTTGCTTGCATATTAACATATAACTATTTGCTTATATATTAAATCGACTTTCAGATGTTTTCAATCACTTTAATTGTTAAGTTATTGTAAATAAAAAAAGATTGAGAACCGTAGCTTTCAATCTTTTTTTGGATACTATCATATTTTCATTTCTTTAATTAAAAGTTGTTTTTTAGATATAGAGTTTGCTATTAAAACACCAGCTAAAATGAGCAACGCACCAACATACCCTTGCTTCCCCATATTTTCATGGAGGAAGAGGAAGGCAAATACGGCTGAAAAAATCGGTTCGAGGGAAAAGAGAAAACCAGTGCTTTCAGGTGTTGTGTACTGCTGGGCAATGGTCTGCATGACAAAGCCATAGGCAGAAGAGATGAGTGCCAGACCAAGCAGAGCCAACCAATGAATCGCTTCATGCGGTAAAACAGGTGTTTCAAACATAAAAGTCCCGATGATGGCATAAAAGCATGTAAATCCAAGCTGATAAATCCCCAGCTGTAAAGCATCAACCCCTCGTGCAAAGAGGTTTGTGACCACGATGTGGAACGCATAAAGGAGCGCGGCAGCCAAGCAATATAGCGAGCCATCAGCAAAAGTGAAATCATTTCGAATAGTGAGTAGTCCTAAGCCAAGCGAAACAACCAGAACTCCTAATATAATTTTATTACTAGGTCTTTTTCGCGTAATAAAGGCTTGTAAAATCGGCACTAAAATCACGGTTGTGCTCGTCAAAAAACCTGCAGAAGAAGCGGTTGTATTTTTCATCCCATACAAAAGCGCCAGGAAAATACCGAATAGCAGCGCGCCGACAATCGCACTGTATCTCAATGTTTTAGCATCAATACGAATCATTTTTTTGAAAAAGATCGCCATCATCACAATAAAGGCAATTCCAAATCGTAAAGCAATAATGGTTAAGGGAGATACCGTATCCACACAGAGTTTCATAAAAATATAAGAGGTTCCCCACCCCATCGAAACAGTAGCTAATATCAGGTTTGCCTGTTTTTGTGTCATCATTGTCGCCCCAAACTTTCAAGATTGGCTCTATCGTATCACCCTCATTTACATTAGTAAAACGAATATTTATAATGAAACTATTAGAAATACTAATGCAAAGGGTCTGGTGGGCATGAATTCGTATTATGCTTTTATCAAAGCAATTGAAACAGGCAGTTTTACCAAGGCTGCGGAAGAACTGGGCTATACGCAATCCGCCATTAGCCAAATGGTCCATTCCTTAGAGGAGGAACTTTCTACTACTCTTATTCTCCGCTCTCGGACAGGTATTACCCTGACACCGGATGGCGAAGAATTTTTGCCTTTTATTAAAAATATTTGTAATTCACATAGGGAACTGCAGGAAAAGCATAAAGAGATGGAAGGGCTGCATAGCGGACTTATTCGCATTGGCACCTTTTCTAGTGTGTCCTGTCATTGGCTGCCCGGTTTGATCAAAGATTTTAAGAAACAATACCCGGCAGTACAGTTCGAATTGCATCAAGGGGATTATACGGATATCTTCCATTGGATTAAAGATGGGAGCGTGGACTTTGGCTTTGTGAATCCAAAAGCGGTATCAAATCTGACGACCATTCCCTTGCAAGAAGATGAGATGCTCGCCGTATTGCCAACAGAACATCCTTTAGCTGCTCACCACAAAGTCTCATTGAAGGAATTAACGAATGACCCTTATATCCTTTTAGATGAGGGGGAAATTAGTGAACCCTTAACAATATTTAACCAACATAACTTTCAACCAAATATTCAATACCGTGTATATGATGATTATTCGATTATGTCGATGATCGAACAGGGACTTGGCATTTCCATTTTACCAAAGCTTGTTTTAAGCAGGTGTCCCTATAAGATTGTCGCAAAATCCATCTCTCCATCTGTTGTTCGGACCATTAGTCTGGCATACAAAGACAAAAGAGTTTTGCCGATCGCCAGCAGGTATTTTATCGATTTTATCATGGAGAGGTATAGTAAAACCATATGAAAAGCGTTCCTGCTTTTATATAGGATTTAATGGATTTCCGCATTAGAGATTGATTTGGACAAACGCTTCGGCGCTGCCCGGCAATATCCTTCATAAATGTATCCCTTAAGGTCTTCCCAGTTTTGATTTTGCGTGATGAAAAGGGAGGTCCAGCCATGCTGACCAATGTAGGGTGTCTTAAAATACCCTGGCTGCTGAATCAGAAACTCTTGCGTGGTCGGCAAAGTCTTGATTGCTGCCGAAACACCCTCCTTATTCTCCCCCATCATGACAAACGGTTTATCTTTCACGCGGAACGAAGTATGGCCAAAGCCATCAATTTCCTCTGTGACCTCAGGCAGTTCCATACAAATTTGCCTTATCCTATCCAATGCCGCTAAACCTTCTTTGGATGAAACCTGTTTATGGTGTTCCATAAATGTAGCCCCCTATTTTTTTTCTAAATAAAATCATACCCCAAAGAAGGCTAAAACTTCCATATGATCTGCCTACTTAACTTTCATTTTTCAAATTCAAAAAGTCACTAATTCCCTTAACATGTTCCCCTTTAGGATAGTTATGGTACAGTAGACTCGCTAAGCGCACTGGATCGCCAAAGAAATACCGTTCATAATGGGTTTGTCTAGTGCCAAAAGAGCTCATCGTCAAATCCCATGCTAAGCGGAATATCTTCACCCGATCGTCCGCGGGCTTGCTTGCCCCCTGCAGATATTTATCGAGATCTGTCCGAATTTCAGAATGAAAGTCATTTTCGGTTGGCAATGATACCATTCCGCTTGCCCCAATTAACTGAATGATTTCTGTGAAGCGGGGATAAATGCGCGGGAAGAGGCTATTGGCCACTTGAAGAGGGATCATACTAGGTCTCATAAATCCCCATTCATCCAGAGCCGCATCATTTTCGGATTTCTCTAATAGTGCTTTCATCGTTTCAAGACCAGTAATGATTTCAGACAGCTTTTCCTGTATATGCTGATACTCTCTGACATTAATCGTCTCCACCAGAAGCTCCGCAACACCGAGCATAAATTCTGTTTTGGCAATCTGCCTTGTCACCGCTTGATGTGTAGCAAAGGGCTGAAACGAGCATTTATACATAAAATCAGCAGCCGCTTCGACATTATCGTAAAAAAAGACGCGCTCCCATGGCACTAGGACATGATCAAAAACAAGGATTGTATCCATCTCTTCGTATCTTGAACTAAGCGGATGATTAAAAATCGATTCACCGCCGACAAACGATTCGCGGCAGATAAATTTTAATCCTTTTGTATCTGTAGGAATCGAAAAGGCAAACGCTTCATCTGTATCAAAGTACATTTTTGGTGCATTATATACCAGAATTTCATCTGTTAAACCGCCTTGAGTAGCTAGGAGGCGGGCCCCATGAATCACCATTCCCTTTTCATTTTTATCAATGATCTTAGCCGAAATCGGCTCCTTTGAATTTCCATAATAGAGCTGTGAACGATTTACTTGCGGGGTAATAAAGGTATGGGTAAACGAGAGATCGTTTTCCCTGGCTCTTTCATATAACGCCTGGATATTTTCAGGAAAGCAATTTTCCCTATTTTCTAAAATAGCCGCGGAGGAGGCAAAGCTCATGACCACCGAATTCATGTAGTCAGGGCTTCTCCCCATCATGCCATTCGTGTGCCTTGCCCAGATTTCCATCATCCTTCGTCTACGTCTTAAATCCTCTTTCGTTTTTGGCTGCAAAAAAGAAAGTCCAATTGTATCTTGGGTTTCTGGTGATGTATATGTCAAGATCTCTTTTAAATCAACGTTTTGCTGCAAATCATACAGAGAAGCTTTCGTTTGCAGAACCCCTTTGAAAGCCGGATGTTCAGAGATGTTACCGGCAATTCTTTTTCCGTCATACCAAATTTCCGCATTCATCCGATTTATTCGATCAATAAATTCCTTTCCGTTTATAGCACCCATAATTTCACTCCCATATTCGTACGAGTATAGCTAGTTTCATTTTATTGACAAACAGGGAAGCCTGTTCCTTATTTTTGAGGATGGATAAGCCTTGTTTTCAATAAAAAGGCCCTTCTTGCTTTAAGAAGGGCTTACTTGGTCACTCATAAATTAAAAAGGTCACGATTCAAAATTAGAATCGTGACCTCATTCCATCCTGGTTAGCCCATTAGATGACTGAAGTACCAACGATGATTAACAGGATGAACAATACAACAATCAACACAAAGGTGCTGCCCATGCCGAAGCCACCGAAGCCGCCGCCGTAGCCAAAACCGCCGCATCCGTACCACATACTTATCACCACCCAATCCAACAAAGATTCTTCTTTCACTTTTATATGTATTACGAAAGACAAGTATTGATTGGACAAATTCACTAGGATTTCGACAAAATAAGTAATTTGACTACAAAAGCTCATCATTTGGATTCGGCTTGGCGGAATTAAGTACTGTATGATGTTAGACTGGGGGGGCTATGGGACAACCTCTCTTTCATTTCTTCTCGAAATGTCCCATAGATTGGTTCTATGGGACAAAACCTCCTTGAATTCAACACGAAATGTCCCATAGACGGTTTCTATGGGATAAACCTGCCTTGATTTCTTCTCGAAATGTCCCATAGACTGCTTCTATGAGACAAACCTGCCTTGATTTCTTCTCGAAATGTCCCATAGATTGGTTCTATGGGACAATACCTACTTGAATTCAACACGAAATGTCCCATAGACGGTTTCTATGGGACAAACCTGCCTTGATTTCTTCTCGAAATGTCCCATAGATTGGTTCTATGGGACAATACTTCTTTTAATTCTTCTCAAAAATGTCCCATAGACCGCTGCTATAGAACAACAACCGGCTGCAAATTGCCCGAACTATCCCTTATTTATTAATGAGGTCAGTACCATAAGAGTTATCGATGGCGCAAAGCCATTCACCATGTGAATTTTTCTTAAAGACGTAGGTCGCCCTTCTCTCCATCGAAAAATCCGACTCCTTTTTATCGGCATCCAGCAACGTTTGCGACAGGACTAGAGCCGTATCACCGGCTTCTAAAATAATCATTTCCCCCTGTGTTGGCACAAGACTATTATTAAAATACTTGGCGATGGCGATAAAGGCGTTTTTGATTTCCTCTTTACCCCGTGCAATCATTCCAGGCTTGACAATCAAAATGGCATCGTCCGTATAGTAATTCATCAACATATCAAAGTCCTCTTGCTTAATGGCAATATCACACTTCTTAATCAGCTCTTTTAACTCGTATTCCATCCTGGATCCCTCCCTATTGACTCCATCCTAATAATTTCATATTTTCCAACCAAATACCAATAATTATTTGAACAAAAAAGACAGCCTGGTGAGAGATGGTCTCACCAGGCAAGGATCGGGGCATTTTTATTTATGCATATGATGCCATTTTTGAAATTGCTCTTGACCGTGTCCATGGCCATGGTGATGGTCGGAATGGGAAGCGACTCCACCGCCAAAGCCAATCACCAACCCAGCAGCGAACACACATATTGAATAAATCACTCTGTGTTTTCGTTTATGACGATAATGGCCAAATTCTTCTTTTAATTCACTTTTAATCTCATTTTTCAATGCTTGGCTATCAAACTGAGGCTGTTCTTGAGGTTGTTCTTGTGGTTCATCGGGCATTTTACCACACCTCCTTTTCTCTAATATATGGAGGTAAGAACAAATCCTTTATGAACAAATTGTTAAATTTTTTGAAATTTTATTTGGAATGGGGCTGCTTCGGGAAGAATGGGAACCAATTTTGTAGCTTCAGTATAAAATTACGCGAAGAAAATGATGCTTCACGGAGTATTGGACATTTTTTGAGGTACATTGGACAATTATCCGAGTGGTTTGGACATTTTTGAGGTGATTTTGGACATTTTTTTTCTAGCTTTGGACATTTTCCAAGCCGTTTTGGACAATTAGACACAAAATGGAAAACAAAATACTTCAACCCAACCCGGTGAAAGTCACTGCTTCTTTTTTCCAAAGAGCCGTCATATGATAAATCAAAAAGACTGGACAAGGTGATTGTTATTATTCAGACATTATTGGCGACGATTATTGGTAGCTTGCTGGTGGGAATTGGAGTGAATGGGTTTCTTGTACCTCATCATTTAATAGACGGCGGAATCCTTGGAATTGCCTTAATCCTTCATTATTTTTTTGAGTTTCAAACAGGGATTACAATGGTGGTTTTAAGCCTCCCTATTTGTATTTTTTCGTGCATGCACCAAAGAGGTTATTTTCTCACCAATATCCAAGGATTGCTTGCTTCTTCGTTTTTCATTGATATGCTCGCTCCATTAAGAACTCAATTTCTCATCTCCCAGTTCGCGAGTGCCTTAATTGGGGGAGTCATCATTGGAACTGGTGTCGGGCTTATGCTCCGCTATAAAACCAGCACAGGAGGCACCGACCTGCTTGCCAAAATCATATCGAGAGTTACCCCAATAAATTTGGCACTTGCCATTATCATCCTGGACGGACTCATTATTTTGGCAGGGTTTGCTGTTCTGGAAGTGGACAACTTCCTTTATTCCTGTATGGCGATTTGCACCGTTGGTTTAGTGACAGCCTTAATTGAAGGGAGCTAATTTTTGCATATAGGTTTTACCGACACTAATGAGAGCCAGCTTTTTCAACTTGCTGCCGTCTCCGTGTGAAAGGCACTACCCAATGAAAAAAAAGCAACACTAAGCATTGAATCGCTAAATATACACTAAAGGAATAAGAAAGCTTCCAGCCTTTATAGGTAAACACGCCAAACTCTTTATTAATCCATTCAAATAATGTTCCGCCTGAGGTGCAAAGAACGAGATAAAGCAAAATCCAGTACCCTTTGATGTTCCATTTGTCATAAAAGTAAATAAACAAATACGAAAAAGGAGCATACAAAAAATAGGTCATCAAATCAAAGAAATCGTAATTGGGTGTATCCATGATATTATATAAATCGAGTTTCGGCGAGGCGAGAAAATGATCGGAAAGCCTCGCAATCGTTGTGCCGATTAACATAAAAAGGACCGTTAAACTTCGAGGAAATCTTCTCGGCAAAAGGAAAACAATAACATAGGATACACCAATACATAAAAGCAGAAACCATTCGTTTTCATCAAATTTCTCAGGCAAAGGAAGCATCTATTCGTGGATCCCTTCTTTTCTCAGTAGATTTCTGTACCATGTTAATGCCAAGTGGACCATCAACACAATCAATATTTGGAGGATGAAAGAAAACCAAAAATGCCAGCCCTTATAGGTAATGACATCCCATTCTACCAGCCATCGTTCAACCCCAGATTGAATGCTTACAAATAAACCTGTCAATATCCATTTAGAGAATCGAGATTTAAAAATGGGAAGTAAATTGAAATAACCCATCCAGATAAAGGGATAAATAATCGCTTCATAGATTCGAAAGATTATAAAGAGAGCCGTTTCATTTGTCACAGTCCAAACATCTAAATTAATATACAAGATGGCGCAATAGCTGGTAACGAGAAACTCCAAGATCATGAGTATAAAAATGTTTTCAAATAAGTGGAGTCTCTTTTTCATGATAAAATAAGAAACCAACAGCATAATTGCGGCATCTATGATTAGGGTAAGTTTCATATTTAACCTATCACCGTTTCATCAACCTTCTTTATTAAAAACTTCTTTTTATAGTATTCTTAAAGAAACGTGAAACTATTCAGCGAAAAAAGGAAAATAGAAGGATTTCACTTTCTTCTATCATTTCTTACAATACTTACGAGGGGGTATAGGAAAATGTTAAAAAGAGTGGTCATCCTAGCGATACTTTCATCCATATTAATAATATTAGTATTAATTAAATCTCATTCAGTTGCGCCTGTTGACAATACAAGTACTAATTCCGAGCAGTACACAACGCTAGAATACAAGATTAGCGAAATTAAAGGAAATCAATATTACGGAAAAAGTGAAGACGGGACAGGAATCCAATTTTCTGCTGATAAAATCGTGTCAGGTGACAAAATAAACGTTGATGATGAGGTCATTTGCTATTTTGAAAAAGATAATTTAGGTAAAGGAATAGTGAAAGTCGAGAAGAAATAATTCGATTTAGCTTACATAGTTTACTCTGAAAGGGCAGGGATAGAATAGATGCTGTACATATGGGATATCGAAAAGATCATTGAAAATACATTGAGCGAGCACAATTTAAAGATTGATTATGAATTTAACAATAATCTGCCTGCTCCGATGAGTTATAACGTATCGACCAATACAATAAAGTTTAACTACATACAAGTTAACGGCTACTTGGCTAAAATTAATTTTAAAATAAAAGAAACCGATGAAAACTTAATTAAAGTTATTCTTTATCATGAAATCGGATACTATTTAGATTTTAAGAAAAACAAACATGACTTGAGGATTCTAAAGTACGGTGAAGATGATGAAATCGAACAGCTTAAATCTAAAATAGAAACGAATGCTTGGGAATATGGCAGAACCTTGGTGCCTGAACAACTCGTGAAAGCCTATGATCAAGTACGTGAATTGGATAAAATGATGCTAAAATAAAAAAGGCCCACATTTGGGCCTCTATACATTCTATTGTAAATCGATCAGGGTCATGGTTTGACCCCTTTTTCCCTCAAGAGTTAGAGTTGCTTGTCCCCCTTGACGGGTAAATAATTCATTGATCATATTGCCTGTAGCTTTTGCACAATTCGTTTTCCCATCATCAGTGATAAAACGAAACGTTCCATGAGAGTCTACCCCACTTATATAAGCGGTTACTTGAATGCGATAGGTGTCAGCTTCAGCAGCGGCAGGAACTTTAATTTTTTGTCCAATCTTCAGCTTTGATGGATCTACCGTTGGATTCAGCTCTTGAATCGCTAAAGCAGGAACCCCTAATGCTTTGGCGATTTTCGTGAAAGTATCACCGCTCTTGATCACATACTCAGACGCATTTGTTGTTACCTGTTCCTTTGTTGTTACCTGTTCCTTTTTCGTTAAAAAGTCTGCACTAACAAATGCCGTTTGCCCACGAAGACTAACTTGAGCCCAACCACTCACAATCGATTTCACCATCACAGGATCATTTAATTTTAACGAGCCCACTACCGCACTGGACGTGGAAGCCGCCGCTCTCACCCGTAACGTATCTGCCGTTACATACATTGTCTGTGATTCAGCTGTGCCAGTCGTTTGGCTCGGAATGGACGAAAGATAATCAACCTTCACAAAACAAACTCGTCCTTTGATCAGAATGCCTGCCCATCCGTTTTCTACGAATGAAACCTTCACAATATCCCCTTTTTTATATGTATCAAGAATACTGCTTTCCGTGCTCGGGTTTGACCGGACATTAAGTGCTGTCGCGTTAACCATTCTGTTTTCCACTTTGGGTAAAAGAATTTTTTTACCGTCAATCGAAGTCAGCCCATTGGCATCTAATATTTCTTGTGCTGTCACACCATGTTCCGCAGCGATCGCTTCAATACTGTCACCGTTTTTAACCTGATAAGTATATTCCTGAATAAAGGCAGCATTTGCATTCGTTCCTAAAAAACCAAGAACAATGGTAAATATGCCCGTCACAACTAGTTTTTTTATAGAACTTTTTTGAATCCACTGGTGAACCTTTGAAACATAGGTATCCCAATGATCACGAATATCGCTTAAGAATGCTTTGATATCTAATACATGACGAATATGAAAAAAATGCTCGTTATAATATTCGCGTTTTTCCATCCTTGTAGTGAACACAGGTGTACTTTGGGATCGCTTGCTTTTCCCATAAGTTTCCTTCCTGCTTAAAGTTAATTCCCCACCGGTAAAAATTTCTTTAGTTATAATAGTCAATTCTCTTTCTCCCCCACACATGCTGTAAAATGCTGCGTTCTTTATATAATTCCCTATATATATGTATAATTCGACGTTATCCTTCATTTTCTGTCCATATTTGCTATAAATAGTCGAATATAGATATAGAGGAATATTATTCCTGTGAAAACTCTTCCTTCACAATGCGATAAATGTCAGCTGCAATCTTCTTGATATCACCCTGTTTATCGCGGACATTTAGAACAACAACGATGGAAGTTTGATCTTTGTAATACACATGGAGGGATTCCCAGCCACCGACAACTCCTCTGCTGTAAATGCGGTCGTCTTTATGGTAAACACCAAGGCCATAACTGGATTTGGGACCTGGTGTGACCATTTCCTTTATACTTGGATTGGAAATGAGTTTCCCAGTCATCAAGGCCTCATCAAACAGAGAGAGATCCTGTGCCGTAGCATAAATATCGCCGCAGCCAAACAGCAAAGACGGATTCAACTTACTTGAATTTAAAAACTGCCCTGCTATTTTGACATAACCTTTAGAAGAAAATGTCCCTGAGTTAATAAAACCTGCATTCACCATGGAGGCCTTTTGAAAAATATTTTTTTCGATATAATCATGCAGAGCGCCGCCTGTAACCTGTTCGACAATATAGCCTAGGAGGATGTAGTTTATATCGTTATAGTCCCATTTTGTCCCTGCTGGGAATTTAGCAGAGGCTTTATTAATAATGTCCTTAGTTTTTTTGTCCCCTGTGTGCCATATTGGCCCCTTGATTCCTGAGGTATGATTGAGCAAATGAATGATTTTCACATCTTTCGGAAGGCTTGGAACATATTTGGAAACGGGGTCTTGTATCCTCAACTTTCCTTTTTCCTGAAGCTGAAGTATACAGACCGCAACCATGGTTTTCGTGATCGAACCGATCGGATAAGTGGTAGTCGGACGATTCAACGTTCGCTTCGAAATGTCTGAATACCCCACTCCTCCAGAAAACAACGAATTACCATTTTTTACGACCGATATGCTCCCACTAACATGGTTGGAAGCCAAATACTCTCTAATTTTTTGCTCCATTTCAGAATGGGAGGCAGCAGCAGCCGGCTTCACCGAATCTTGGACAATATGGGGTGCAGAACAAGTGCTGCTGAGAAGTCCAAACGAAATAATGACTATTAAAAGGATATTCATTAAAAAACCCCATTTTCAAGTATTTACTCAGTTTATTATATTTAAAAAAACACCCCCATATACTTTCACCATCAAATCAAAAAAAGGCAACTGCACCATGCAGTTACCTTTGTCGAATTTCTTAATTTACGCCGCCTGAGTTTGAAGCTGCGCTTGCATTTCTCTTCTGAATAGCATTGATTCCCATTACGACGGCTATAAGCTCCTCATTCGTAACCTTTTCATTAAAATTACTAAGTTGGTAGGCTGGGGACGAAAAGAAGCCACTAACCTTTTCAAACCGTCCAACTGGGTTCGATCGCTCATCCATAATTTCATACAGTCTCGAGAAGGGCTCAGCTTTAATTTGATAGACTCCTCGTCCGTAGGCATCGTATTCATATTTTTTTGATAAAAAGGTTAACTTTTCTTTAAGGATACCCATTTCTTCTTCATTAGAATTGTAGATTCGCCACTTATTACTAAAGAAAGTGAATTTACCGGAAACTACAATATTTTCGTTCCTATCCAACACATCAATACTTGAAGAGAAGGCACTTTTTAAATCCAGCTCTCCCACTATTTCTTTTGAACTATTAAAAATTTCCGTCCTTCCGGATGAAAAAAAATTATCTTTAAAATAAAGTGTTTTATCGTTCATCTGTCTTCCCCCCTAGTACTTTTACGATTATATTAGAAAAAAGTTCCATTTATATCGAAAGTAGGGGGAATACGGATAAGATTTTTTATCTAACTCTTCTTCTTCGCTGTCGCAGGAACGTAGGAACATCCAGAGATTCTTCTTGCTTATCTGAATGTCGGTCATAATCCTTATCAGGTTCGACATGGTTTACCCGATTATGTTGTGTACGTGGTTCCCGTTGATACGGATTAGACCTTTCAATAATAGGCGGCTGGGAAGACGTTTGTACTTCTGCCTCTACTTGCTCATTGAATCCAGTAGCAATAATCGTGACAATGATTTCATCTTTTAAGTTCTCATTAATGACGGAACCAAAAATCATATTTAATTCCTCATGAGAAGCAGCAGCAACGATTTCGGCTGCCTCTTGGACTTCAAAAAGGCTAAGATTTTGACCGCCAGTGATGTTCATGATCACGCCATGGGCTCCATTGATGGAGGTTTCGAGGATCGGGCTGTTTAAAGCTTTCTGTGCAGCATCAGCAGCACGATTGCTGCCAGTAGCAATCCCAATTCCCATTAAGGCAGTTCCTTTATGGGACATGACCGTTTTCACATCTGCAAAATCAAGGTTGATTAAACCTGGCACAGCAATTAAATCGGAAATCCCTTGAACACCCTGGCGGAGGACGGCATCCGCTTCACGGAAAGCCTCAACAATAGGGGTATTGCGATCTACAATCTCCAATAAGCGATCGTTTGGAATAATAATTAAGGTATCTACTGCTTCCCTCATGGCCTCAATTCCACTTTCCGCGTTCATTGCCCGTTTCTTGCCTTCAAATTTGAACGGACGCGTGACCACTCCAATGGTAAGGGCACCAAGCTTTCGGGCAATTTTTGCAATGGCTGGCGCTGCACCTGTCCCTGTACCACCGCCCATTCCAGCTGTAACGAAAACCATGTCAGCTCCTGCTAACACTTCTTCAATCTGCTTTTTGCTTTCTTCAATCGCCAATTTTCCTATTTCCGGATTAGCACCTGCTCCTAACCCCCTTGTTAATGATGAACCGATTTGCATCTTGATCTCTGCCATAGATTGATGTATAGCTTGGGCATCCGTATTAACGGCAATAAATTCTACACCTTCCACTCCGTCCTCAATCATCCGGTTCACGGCGTTGTTACCCCCGCCGCCAACACCGACAACTTTAATATTGGCCAATTGGTCCATATTTGCAGCAAATTCCAACATGATCCTTCCCCCGTTTCCACTGATTTGTTTCTCTACGAATCAAGGCTATCCGAAGAACTTCTTCATATTATTTCTTTAACTTAATAGAGTGTTTGTTTTTTAGTCTATTTAACATTAATTTGCCTGTCCAGTTAAGTTTTACCTACTTTTTATAAAACAGGAAAATAAGCACAAAGTAATTAGAAAAAAGGTCCTGCTCAGGGAGGTATTCTACAATTTTAAGATTGCGTTTCTACAATTTTGAGTGGGTATTCTACAAAATTTAAGCCTTATTCTACAATTGCGGTATATTCTTTTAATTCGAAGATGGGTTTCTACAAAATTGTGGAGGTATCCTACAATTTTCAGGTTAGTTCCTACAAATTTGAGTGGGTATTCTACAAAATTTAAGCCTTATTCTACAATTGGGGTATATTCTTTTAATTCGAAGATGGGTTTCTACAAAATTGTGGAGGTATTCTACAATTTACAGGTTACATCCTACAAATTTGGATGGGGATTCTACAAAATTTAAGTCTTATTCTACAATTGCGGTATATTCTTTTAATTCGAAGGTGGAATTCTACAAAATTGTGGAGGTATTCTACAAATTTCAGGTTACATCCTACAAATTTGGTTGGGGATTCTACAAATTCTCAGCCTTATTCTACAATTGGAGTTATTTTCTTTTAATTAGAGGGTGGGATTCTACAAAATTGGATTTTGTTGTTTCTTTTATTAAGGCTAGATGAAAATTTTTTTACAATTTGGTGAATTTCTGTTAATTCGACAATTTCCTCTTAATTCCTTGTTATAATGGCTTTGTTTTATAGGAAAGATATTTAAATTTTAATGTAAAAAGAGGAGGAATCATGGCGGAGATTTTACTTGGTCTTGGTACATATCTGACAGTGGCTCTTGCTCTTGGCTGGCTGGTTTCACTTGCCTTTGATCTTTTCATTAAATAATCTTAAACTCTTAAAAATTAATATCTCCTTTCTCCCCTGAATATATATGTACAAGCGAGTAGGGGGAGGAATTTATGGAGGTATCGTTATTTTTAGAGTATGGTTGGGTTTTTATTATTTTGATAGTTTTAGAGGGATTACTCTCAACCGATAATGCATTGGTGTTAGCGATCATGGCAAGGCATTTACCTGTTAAACAGCAAAGAAAGGCGATTAACCTTGGATTGTTATTCGCCTTTATCTTCAGGATTGCAGCAATCTTTATCATTTCGTCTCTATTCGACGTGTGGCAAATCCAAGCGGTTGGCGCTGCCTATTTAATTTTTATCGCATTAAAACACTTGCTTAAAAGTGACCACGAAAAAAAGATCCATAAAAGAAAAAGCTATCGCGTGACGGTTGCTCAAATTGCTTTAGCAGATATCGCCTTCGCTGTAGATTCCATTTTAGCGGCAGTCGCTCTTGTCATTGACTTGCCAGATACACCGATAGGGGAAATTGGCGGGATGGACGGCGCCCAATTTATCGTAATTGTATTAGGAGCGATTGCGGGTTTATTGGTGATTCGGTTTGCCGCCGGATTCTTCGTCAAGATCCTGGCTAAACGCCCGAGTCTGGAAAAGGCCGCCATGTTGCTAGTCGGCTGGGTCGGGGTTAAGTTATTGATGCATACGCTTGCCCATCCATCTGTCCACATGATTCCGCATGGATTTATTGAAGGCTCCCTATGGAATACAGCTTTCTGGTCCGTTTTGCTTCTTATTACGATGGGCGGATGGTTTTTGTCTAAGGAAAAATAACAAGGGAACGCTGAAGCGTTCCCTTTTTGAGTTGTTTTCGTTATGGGCTATTCGTGTTGTTTGGACTTCGGAATTAGATTTCATTTTCATTGACCGTGTGACTTGCTTTTTGTCGGCTATGGGCAATGAATTACCGTTTCATTTACCGTGTAACCAGCTTTTTGACGGGTACGGGCAATGAAACTCTCTTTCATTTACCGTGTAACTGGCTTTTTGACGTGTACGGGCAATGAAGGCCGGAAGTAACCGGTATTTACCAAAACGGGCCCCCTAAATATAAGATAGTTGGAGTCATGCATAGACAAGAGTATATTATAGTTAAGCAAGCTATTCGTAGTCAGGAGCTGAGGAAAAGTGCTTACTCAATATTTTGCAAAAGCTATGGAAAAAATCGAGCAGGTGGAAAACAGTGAAAAGGAAAATCTCAAGAAAGCGGCTGAAAAAGTGGCCGAGGCCATTCAAAATGGCGGGATTGTTCAGTTATTTGGCTGCGGTCACTCACACATCTTAACAGAAGAAGTTTTCTACCGTGCCGGCGGCCTTGTCCCAATCAAGCCCATCCTCGTGGAACCGTTAATGCTACACGAAGGAGCACTTCGTTCCTCCCAGCTTGAAAGACAGAATGACCTGGCCGAAGGATTTTTGAAGGATCAGGATTTCCGCCCAGAGGATGTTGTTTTTGTAATTTCCACTTCGGGACGTAACCCTGTTCCAGTTGATGTTGCCCAAGAAGCACAAAAAAAGGGAGCCTTTGTGATCGGAATCACCTCAATGGAATATTCACAAAGCCAACCTTCGAGGCATAAAAGCGGCCGTCATCTCTACAATTCCGTGGACTTAGTCATCGATAACCATTCTGCAAAGGGCGATGCAGCATTATCGTATGAAAAGGTTGCCGTTCCGTTTGCTCCGACGTCAACCGTGGTTGGTGCTGTCATCCTAAATGCGATTTTCGCCGAAGCGATTAAAATAATCGCCGACAATGGCAAAGAACCACCCATCTTCCTAAGCGGCAATATTGATGGATCTGATGAACATAATAATAGGCTGGTAGAGCAATATCGAAGCAGAATTCCACTATTATCATAAAGAAAACGAGAGGGATTGCCTCTCGTTTTCTTGTCTCTCCATCAATAAATAAAAATGACGAACCTCAATTGGCGAACGTAAAGACCCTCCGTCACATTAATGCAACAAAGAATCTCAACCGCACCAGAACAGGCACCTTAAATATAAGATTTAACAACCACAATGATACTTAGGACAAATCCGATTAGCACGAGACATGAAATGACGGCCAATTCTTTCATTGCTTTGTTCCTTCAATCAACTGCTTGAAATCATTCTCCATGATTTACAATGATAATTCCTTGTCATCAATAGTGACAATAGGATCTTTTATAACACAATCGATATGTACACCTGCTTCATTTGTACCACCAAACGGCTTGTTGCTGCCGAAGGCGATGTGCACAGTTCCGTAGACTTTTTCATCTTCCAAGACGTTGCCGGTTAATCGTGCTTTTTTATTGGTGCCAATGCCGAACTCCGCAATGATTCTGCCGTTGCCATCGCCGAGTATTTGAAGTAATTGTTTTCCTTCTGTACCTGTAGCATCTACTAACCTTCCGTTTTCAACAGTTAACATGACAGGTTCGCTCACAACTCCGATTCCTGCTATCGATCCATCTACCAGAATTGTTCCATTTGCGGAATCTTCAATCGGGGCAATATAACTTTCACCTGACGGGAGATTCCCAGACTCCCCTTTTTCTCGAAAAATACCTGTGCTTGGAATACCCTTTCTTCCTTTGATCGAAAACGATAATTTTGTATGTCCCTTCTCGATGGTCACTCTTTCGCCAGATTCCAGGAGATCACAATAGATACCGGTTAACTGCTCTACTTCTAAATAATCTGCCGTAATCGCCCCCTCTTGAAGCATATCCATGGTAATTCCTGGCATAGTAGCCACACGTGCCCCTCGAGATGATGCTTCTTTTCTAGCCTTTGTATGAGTAAGAGAATGCTTTGTAATGCAAAGCACAACCTCGGCAGACTTCATGGCTCCGGTAACTGGTTGTGGAGGTTCTTCTCCAGACTTCGTTCTCGTAACCATTTTCATTACGATGGTTTCATTTCCCAAACTAGTACCTGCTTGATAAAACACATCAGCAATTTCGCAAGATTCCAGATCCGTCACAATGAGGATATGCTCATTTTCCTTAACGTTTAAATTATGTTGCAATATTGATTTTGTAACTTCTATCATACCTTGCATTTTTCTTCCCCCAAGATGTTATACTTTCAATTTCAATTGATATCGTTGGATGACAGCGCTTACCTCGTCTCTTGTCTCTTTTAAAAGAGGAAGGTATTCCTGGATTTTCTCGTCAAACATTCGGTAAATGGGACCGGATACGGTAAGCGATCCAAGTATCTCGCCTTTATCAAAAACCGGTACGGCTATAGCAATAACATCAGCGGTATACTCTCCCTGGCTTTGCGCCCAGCCTTGTTCCTTTATTCTTTCTAATTCAGCTCGAAGTTCCTCCGGGTCTGTCATCGTCGTTTTTGTGTATTTCACCAAACCGCGTTCAATCACCGATTCAATGAACTCATCCGGCATGTATGCTAGAATGGTACGATAAGATGCGCCCACATATAATGGAGACCTGCTTCCTGCAGAAACAGAAAACTTTACCTTATTCTCTGGTTCTACTACATCAAGTGTAACAGCTTCATCCCGATCCAATATAGTAAGAAAAATGGACTCTCCCGTTTTATCCCTTAATCGTTCAAGTATGGGGTGAATTAATTTATCCACATTTAGGCTTTCATACATAATCATCCCTAATTCCCATGTAGCATAACCTAATGAATATTTTTTTGTCTCTTTATCTTTTGAAATAAATCTATTTTTTTCTAAGGTTTCGAGAATCCGATAAATATTGGTATGATTCAAGCCAAGCTCATTTGCTAATTCTCTTCCTCCCCAAACGGGTCTTTCCTTTGTAAACATCATTAGTACCTTAAGTGCTAAATCTAAGGTTTTTAACATGTAGAATTAACTCCCCCTTACAATTACAAAACACCTATTTTAATTAGATAATTAAAATTTGAAAAATGCAATAGTAATTACATTAATATGCAGTTATCCTCTAACTTTAAAGGGAGTAAAAGTTAAAAAGGATAACTGCAACAAAAAGCCTGGACAGCTTCATGCAAAAAAGCCGCCTTTATCTGAATTATTTTTCATAAAGAAAATCAATAACCGCTGCTATATATACCTTTGCACAACGAACGATATCTTCAACGCGAACTCGTTCATTGTATCCGTGGATCGTAGGTAAATAGGCAGGACCGTATTGTAAAACTGGAATGTGATAATCCCGGAAGTGCCGGGCATCACTGCTCGCCCATTGCATGACACCATAAGCCTCTTCACCAGTGACGAAAGTAATATTATCAACAATGGCCTTGCACACCGGGTCCTCAGCACTAGTATAGTTGGCATGACTTCTAAATCCAAATGGCCGAATTTCATAGCGGATTCCTAATTCATCAAGGTGTTTCTGCAAATAGGAAGTAACTTCATCACGAGTAATCCCAAATGGCAAACGGCAATCCACTTGTACCTTACAGCTTTCAGGAATCACATTTGATTTCGTTCCCCCTTGAATGGTACCAATATTGACAGTAACTTTTTCAAGTACTGGCTGGAACTTTTCACGTTCTTTTTCAACTTCCCGCATATACCGTTTGGAGACGTCAATTAAACCCTGAACCTTTTCTGGAATATCAATTTTCAGATCCCAAAGCGTTCTTATTTTTTCAATCGCAGCAATCGCATCGGTAATGGCGTTATTTCCAGCGAGCGGTGACAGACTGCCATGGCCAGGTTCGCCGAATACTTCAAGCTCGAACCAGTAAGAACCTTTTTGGCCGATGGTCGGATTCAACCGTGAAGATGGTTCTGCTATTAAAGCACCGTCCCCTTTAATCAATTTCTTTTCGAGCAGCCACGGGACACCAAATTCCCCGCCCGTTTCTTCATCCGGCACAATCGCCAGCGTTAGTTTTCCTGGGAGCTCTACATCTAACCGTTTTAATAATGCAAAGACAAAAATTAATCCGGCAAGACCCGCTTTCATATCACTAGCACCTCTGCCCAGCATCCAGCCGTCCTTTACTTCCCCGGAGAAAGGATTAAAATCCCATTTTGATAAATCACCTGCAGGAACGACATCCGTGTGTCCACAGTAGATTAATTCTTTCCCCTTTTCAATTCCGATACTAGAAATTAAATTAAACATTTTCTCACTTGATTCGTGCCATGCTGTTTCGAGTCCATATTGGTGAAGATAATCCGTGATAAACTGAGAAATTTCAGTAGAGTCCCCTGGGGGATTTTCACTAGGGATTTTAATTAATGAACCACATAGCTCAATCAACTCATCTTTATGTGCTTCCACTTCATCGATCAATCTTTGTTTTAAGGCTGTTAGATCACTCATCCCGCAGTCACCTGATTTCCTTTTGTTTGTAAATGCGTCATTTTACCATATAACTGCTCGAGGCGGGCAAATTCGGCTTCATCATAGAAAGAACACTTATTTTCGCCAAAAAGTTTGGCCACCTCGATCACATAGCGGACAACCTGTTCCACATCCATTGGGTGTGTTGCCCCAGTGCCGCAGCCGGCAACCGCCGTTTCCGTCGTAATAGCAATCCCAACAACTGGACTTTTCGTTGCAACCGCAGGCTGAAGAATACTATTTACATGGTAAACCCCGTTTCCATATGGGGTAATATCTTGTGTTGTAATCGGCAGCGTAACGGGAAGACGGCCTGCCGATTGAGTATACACATGTAATAAATCCTGGCTGATTTTTAATACATAGCCCTCTTTAACAGTCGGTGTAATCGCGAACCCTTTATGGTTGGTAATCATATTGCCTTTTGTTGTATCAATTGAAAGAATCGCATCCATTTCTTCTGTCACTTCGTGCTGGTTCATCGCTAAGATGTCCACGGGTGAATCCATAAATGGAACAGGATCATGCGGCAAGGTTGGCGCTGTTGGGCAAATATGTGTCGTTAAAATGATATCCCCATTAAGGCGGTCACCCTTTCCGCTCATATCGAGAAGCTTCGCGGCAGCCGCCATACAGGATAATGCTCCATCCCCGTCAGAAACAAAGCCTTTAACCTCAGGACGAGCACCAATTCCGCCTAAACGTCCGATTACTCCAAGTGTTGGCGCATTTCCCCCGTTAAACTTTCCATTTTCACCAGGAATTACAACTTTAATAAAATCAGTTGAACCTGCTTTTCCCTCCACTGTTTCAACCGAGATCTTCCCAAGATTTGAAATCCCTTCGAGGTAGCTTTTTACATCCTCTCCGGTTGCATGAATACTATCCATAATTTCTAATACTTCCGTAACATGTTTAAATGACATTTCAAATTCCCTCCAAATTAAGATTCAATAAGATGACAGGCAACACGCTGCTTGGCTTCATGTTGTTTAAGCTCTGGTCTTGCCGTTTTGCAAATATCCATCGCATAAGGACATCGTTGATGGAAATGACATCCTGCGGGCGGATTAACGGGACTAGGTACATCCCCTTTTAATAGAATTCTTTCTCTTTTGTCATAGGGACTTTCCTTTGGAATAGCTGACAGCAATGCCTTTGTATAAGGATGAAGCGGAGTTTCATAGATTTCAGCAAAAGTCCCGATTTCGACGATTTTTCCTAAGTACATGACGGCAATTCTGTCACACATATATCTGACCACATTTAAATCATGTGAAATAAAAATATAGGTTAAGTCGAATTTCTTTTGTAAATCTTTTAAGAGATTAATAACCTGTGCCTGAACGGATACATCCAAGGCAGATACAGGTTCATCACAGATAATGACATCTGGATTTAAGGCAAGGGCACGGGCGATATTAATCCGCTGACGCTGTCCACCTGAAAATTCATGCGGGAAACGATCAGCATGATAACTGCTTAAACCCACTACTTCTAATAATTCCTGAACACGCTTTTTCCGTGAAAGAGAATCGCCCACTTTATGGATTTCTAAAGGTTCTGCAATTAATTGCTTAATCGTTTTTCGCGGATCCAATGAGGCATATGGATTCTGAAACACCATTTGAATCGATTTCCGAGAAGCGCGGATTTCTTTGGTCCCCATCGATGCTAAATCCTGACCTTTAAAAACAACCTTTCCATCAGATGGACGGATCAGTTGGTTGATTAACCTGGCCATTGTTGATTTCCCACACCCTGATTCCCCAACAATTCCAAGTGTTTCACCACGGAAAACCTCAAAACTGACTCCATCCACCGCTTTCACACTTAGCTTTGATTTTTTGAAAGGGAGCGGATCCTGTATCGGAAAATGCTTTTTTAAATTTTCTACTTTAATAATCGCTTCAGCCATGATACGCCATCTCCTTTCTCGTAAGCTGACTCTCTTTCGTTTGGAAATGGCAGGAAGTAAAATGGCCTTCCTCTACTTCTATTAAATTCGGCCGAGTAGAAAAACAAATTTCCTGTGCATATGGACAACGATCGGCAAAATGGCAGCCCTTAATCTCCTGTCGCAAATCCGGCGGGGCTCCTGGAATAGCAGAGAGCTTCGCTTCATTCGCAATATCACTCGTAATCTGTGAATCAAGCAATCCCCAAGTATAGGGATGAAGCGGGTGATCGAAAATAGTTTTCACACTGCCTGATTCCACGGTATTACCTGCATACATGACGATGACCTTATCACACATTTCCCAAACTACCCCTAAATCATGGGTAATCATAATAATGGAAGTGTCGATCGTTTCCTGCAGATGCCTCATTAAATCAAGAATTTGTGCCTGAACCGTAACATCCAATGCAGTTGTTGGCTCGTCGGCAATTAACAGCTTCGGATTACATGCAAGCGCAATCGCAATCATTACCCGCTGTCTCATACCGCCTGAGAATTCATGGGGATACATATCAATTCTTTTTTCTGCTTCTGGGATACCCACCAGCTTCAGCATGTCAATCGCTGCTTTTTTGGCTTCTTTTTTTGACATCTTTCTATGTGTGCGAATCGACTCCATTATTTGGTTACCGACTGTATAAACTGGGTTTAAACTTGTCATCGGATCTTGGAAAATCATGGAGATTTCATTACCTCTGACAGAACGCATTTCTTTTTCCGATAAAGAAAGCAGGTCTCTTCCCTCAAACAACATCTTCCCTCCAGCTATCTTTCCAGGGGGGCTTGGGATCAAACGAAGCAATGCAGTCGCTGTCACACTTTTTCCCGAACCAGACTCTCCGACAATTCCGATAGTCTCTTTTCTGTTCAATGTAAAACTAACACCGTTTACCGCTTTAACTACAGAAGACGAAGAGCGAAAATGCACTTCCAAGTCTTCCACCTTTAGTAAAAAATCGGCCATATATCTCACCTCCAGCTTCTACACTCTCATTTTTGGATCCAATGCATCCCTCAGGCCGTCTCCAAACAAGTTAATCCCAAGAACGGTGAACAAAATCGCTAGCCCTGAAAAAGTTGCCATATGGGGACTTAACACTAAAAAGTCTTTTCCATCTTTTAAAATACTTCCCCATGATGCGGTTGGAGGCTGTACACCTAAACCTAAGAAGCTTAAGGCAGCTTCCGAAATAATCGCACCAGCAATGCTCATTGTTCCATACACAATTAATGGAGCTAAACAGTTTGGCAGGACATGTTGAAAAATAATCCGACTGTTCGTCGCGCCCAATGATCTGGTGACTTCAATGAATTCTTCTTCCTTTACACTTAGTACCTGCCCGCGTACAATTCTTGCAAATCCCGGAATATTAGCAATGCCAATCGCGATGATGACATTCACGAGACCCTGCCCTAAAACAGTCATTAAGGTAATCGCTAGCAAGATAAAAGGAAAAGCGAACAAACCATCCATGGTTCTCATAATGATGGCATCAAGCCGTCCGCCAAAATAACCTGAAACTAAACCGAGCAAGGTTCCAAAAAAGGCCCCAAAAACTACAGCAGAAATGCCGACAATTAAAGAAATTCTCGCACCAAAAACAAGGCGGCTAAACAAATCCCTTCCATAGTTATCAGTTCCTAATAGATGGCCTGCGGTACCTGGCGTTACCAGTGAATTAGCCACATCCATTTGATTAGGAGGATAGGGAGCAATCAACGGTGCGAATATAGCAATGATGGTCATAACTATCGAGATAGTTATTCCAATTGCGGCCAGACGATTACGAATCAGCTTTTTAAAAAAGCCTGCTTCTTTTTTCATTTTCCGCTTTTTCGGTTCGGCAGATGAAATCGAGGTTTGCACAGAAGCCATTATTTACTTCCTCCTTTATTGGAAGATAAATTCACTCTTGGATTAACCACTTTGTACATCACGTCAATAATCAAATTGACTAGTACAAAAATAACGGCAATAAATAAAACGGTACCTTGAACCACAACGAAATCCCGTTTATCAATGGCGTCCACGATTAAACGCCCCATACCCGGCCAACTGAAAATAGTTTCAGTTAAAACTGCACCGCCAAGCATCATCGAAATTTGCATGCCTAGTACCGTCAATAATGGTGTTAGGGCATTTTTAAACGCATGCTTGCAGATGACCCAAAACTCACTCAAGCCTTTAGAACGAGCTGTTTTAATGTAATCCTGAGATATGACTTCCAACATACTTGACCGCGTAATCCGGGCAAAGGTTGCCATCGGAATGGTTGCGAGCGTAATACTAGGAAGGATGAGATGTTTTAAATAAGGAATCAGTCCATCCTCAATTGCCCCCATGCCGGTAGCCGGAAACCAGCCAAGATTGACACTAAAGTAAAGCACCAGCATAACCCCAAGCCAAAAGATTGGCATCGATACTCCGATTAAAGAAACCAGCATAACGGTATAGTCTAATAGAGAGTTCTGTTTAGAAGCTGAAATGATGCCTGCTGGGACACCAATCATAAAAGCAATAATGAGAGCGCTTATCGCTAAAACTAGAGTATTTGGAAAACGCTCCAATATTAACTGGACAATTGGTTCATTATAAGTAAGCGAAACACCAAAGTTCCCACGGAGCAAGTCACCAATATAATGGAAAAATTGAACATATAAAGGATCATTTAATCCGAGTTTTCCCCTTAATGCTTCAATATCCTCAACACTTGCCTGCGGTCCAAGCATGACACTTGCAGGGTCACCGGGAATCAGCCGGGTAACGATAAAAACGATAACTGCAACGACTAAAATGGTTGGCAGAAGATCAAATAGTCTTCTTATAATATATTTCCCCATTTGTTACCTCCCTTTTAATTAATCACAATTTGAAACACTGATTCAGTATGTGAATTACGATTAAGTGTAGCACCAAGATAATTGATTGTAAATATAGAAAAATTAAACTAAATAATATTTTTAAAAAATTTAAAAAACTTATTTACTAGTCTTCTTTTGTGTGATAAATTTATTTCTAAATTCAATATTTGAAATGCTGTTTCACAATGTGAATCAATAGGAGGAGTTGTCGTATGAAAAGTAAGCGTATAGGTCATTGGATGTTATTGGTCATTGCCTCTCTTGTTCTACTATTAAGTGCCTGTTCTTCAGGAAGTAATTCAAGTTCTACTAAACCATCTAATAAGGAAAAAACAGCTGCATCTGATAAACCGCAAGATGGTGGTGTATTGAAGGTTGGACTTTCCGCCAATCCAAAAACATTAGATCCAATTAAATATACCGGGGTCTATGAATCCCAAGTTATGCGTTCTATTGCAGATACACTTGTCGTGTATAACAAAGATTTGAGTGAATTTTTACCATCTCTAGCAAAAGAGTGGAAAGTGTCCGATGATGGGAAGGTTTACACCTTTACATTACGTGATAATGTCTTTTTCCAACCTGGTAAATATCAAGACGGACGAAAAATGACGGCTGAGGATGTAAAATACAGCCTTGAACGCTCTGCGAAAGAATCCGCTATGAAGCGCTTAAACGGTGTAGAAAAAGTAGAAGTTACCGGGGAAAATAAAGTGGCGATGTATTTAACAAAACCGAATGCTGCCATTTTACCAATGCTGACAGATGCCGGAAACGTGATTGTACCTAAAGAGGAAGTCGAAGGCTGGGGCGATGAGTTTGGCAGTCACTTAGTTGGTACTGGTCCTTTTAAAATTGACAGCTGGGCTAAGGATTCAGAGGTTAAGCTTTCCCGCCACGATAAATACTGGGGAGAAAAGCCTCACTTAGATGGATTAACATACAAAATCATTCCTGAACCAAACACGATGACGAACGCATTACGTTCTGGAGACATTGATGTGGCGATGGATATTAAAGGGCAAAACCGTGAATTGATGAAACAGGATGAAAAACTGGAATTGCTATCAAAACCAGCCCTTTCATTAACCTATTTAGATCTTAATAACAAAAAAGGGCCAACGGCCGACCCAAAGGTTCGCGAAGCCATCTATAAAGCAACAAATGTCGAGGAAATCGTTAAAGGCGTCAATAAGTGGGGCGGCGCGGAAAAATCCTTTATGCCACTTCCAAAAAAATCTTGGGGATATAGCAAAGATTTAGAAAAGCTTACACCAACATATGATCCGAAAGCAGCAAAAAAACTTTTAAAAGAAGCAGGCTACGCAAATGGCTTTAAAACAGAGCTATATCTTTCAGAAGCTCGTGTTCCATACGGAACTATTTTCCAAAACCAAATGAAAGAAAACCTAAATATTGATGTTGAACTGAAGGTTGTTGAATGGGGAACTTATAGTGACACGGTTTCAAAAGGAAATGCACCAATGTCAATTGGGGGATGGACTTGGTATCCAGATCCTTATTTCTTCCTATATCAATTGTTCTCCACAAATCAAATCGGTGCACTTGGAAATGGAAAAGGCTACACAAATCCTGAGGTAGATACACTTTTAGATAGAGCTGTTTCAGAAACGATTGATCAAAATGAAAGAGCCAAACTATACCAGCAGGCACTTGAGATTATTTTAAAAGACGTACCTCGAATCGAGCTTGATAATCTTGATGCAACAGCAGGTATTAACAAAAAGGTACAAGGCTTTGATGTTTCTCCGGACTTCTCCGTTCAGATTGTAAATCCTAACGGAACGAACGTCTGGATTAAGCAATAATTTGCAGTACATCCATAGGTGCTTTTTTGAAAAGTAGAGATACCCTATCTCTACTTTTCTTCTATTCCCTCATGAAAGAAGGTAATGAAAAATGGCCATTACCGCCATTATAAATGCAAATATTTATGAACATGATACCGGGGATTTCAGCAAGAAAACCGTCTTAATCGAAAACGAGAAAATAAATGCGATTCTGTCTCCTAATGAAGACTTTCCTGCAGATTATTTGATTGATGCTGCTGGTTTCTATTTAACACCCGGAATGATTGATACATGTTCTCAAATTGGATTAAAGGAGATTGGCATTCGCTGGGAAGGAAATGATGGGTATGAACCTTTTGAAGAAAATGGCGGAGAGCTGCAGGTAATAGACGGCATTTACCCATTTGATAATGCCTTTAAAGACGCCGTTGCTTCCGGAGTAACAGCGGCCCACATTGTTTCTGCCCCAGAATCTGTGGTTGGGGCGAAAACGTCCGTCATTCACACCTCCGGAAAAACAGTTGATGAAATGCTCCTTAATAAAAATCTAGGCTATAGCTTTTCGATGGGAGATATTCCGAAAAATTCCTTTTGGGAGAAAACCAAATTCCCCCTCACTCGAATGGGGATTGCACAGAAAATCAGAACGGCATTAAAGAATTTACAAAGCACCGCGAATCTACAAGGAGTGCCTATTTTCATTCGTACTCACCGGGCTGATGACATTGAAACGGCCATTCGCATTGCAGATGATTTCAGGCTTCCTATTATTTTAGTCCATGCTACAGAATATCCACTCGTTACAAGCATTCTGAAAGAACATCATCTTTCAGTTATTGCCGGGCCTTGCTTTCAACCAATAGAACGAGGGGAATTACAACATTTAGATCCGTCCTTATATTCCGCCCTATTCAAGCAGGAAGTTCCATTTACCTTTGCGACCGATCACCCAGTAAGTTCCGTCACGCATCTGCAATTGGAAGCAGCTTTAGCACTAAAAGCCGGTGTTCCTGAAAAAGTGATTTTAAACGGTTTGACACGTGATGCGGCCAAGCTGCTGAAGATTGATCAGCTTACAGGAAGCATTCAAAAAGGATTATTTGCCGATTTTGTATTGTGGAATAAGCATCCTCTTGATTTAACGGCACGAGCTGCCCGCACTTTTATAAAGGGAAAAGAGGTATATAGATGGGAGTGATACGATGCTAACAGTTTTTCGTGGGGCTAGCATCCATACAATGGATAATGCCAATACCGTTTTAAAGAATGCAGATCTTTGGGTAAGCGGCGGTAAAGTGATCAAGGTAGGGGTGGATACGGATATCCCTAGCAATACCCAGATTGAATCTGTCGATGGGTGTGTGATAACCCCTGGACTCATTGACATCCATACACATGTTGGGCTTTGGGGAGAAATAACAGAACGGAATAATGACGCTTGTGAATACTCGACACCTTTCACACCGTTAATGCAGGCGATTGACGGAATAAATCGACATCACTTTTCGTTTCAATTGGCACGCCGCGGTGGAGTAACTACCGTTCAAACTGGTACAGGAAGTGCAAATCCCATTGGCGGGGTTTGGACGATTTTAAAAACTGGGGGAAACTCCTTACAGGAAATGATTATCACGGAAAAAAGCGGCTTAAAGGGGGCTCTTGGCGAAAATCCTAAAAATGTTTTTGGCCAATCTAACAAAGCTCCCTACACAAGAATGGCTGTGGCCCAATTAATCCGCCAAGGATTTACACAAGCTGCAACACTATCGGAACCAGAACGCATTGAATGCTTAAAAAATCAAACAGAGCTTGTTCCGTTTATTGAGGTTCTCGAAGGGAAAATGCCACTTCATTTACACTGTCACCGTGCAGATGATATTGCCACAGCCATTCGAATTGGCAAAGAATTTAGCATCAAACTATGTTTGGAACATTGTACAGAGGGACATCTGATGCTAGATGCCATTAAAGAAAGCGGTGCAAATGTGACATTGGGACCATTTATGCTTCCGGCAACAAAATATGAAACGCGCAATCTAACACCTGAAGCACCAAAACGGTTTCATGAAGCCGGCATTCCCTTTGCCATCATGACAGATCATCCGTTTATTCCTATTCACTATTTGATTCTTTGTGCAGCAGAGGCTGTCAAATACGGTCTCGATGAAGTGACTGCCTTAAGAAGTATTACAAGCGAAGCAGCTAACCTAGCTGGAATTCACGACCGTGTTGGTTCACTCGAACCAGGAAAAGACGCCGACTTTGTGATTTGGTCGCATCATCCATTTGACACCCGCTCAAATATTCTCGGAACCTTTATTAATGGAAATAAAGTTTATAGTCAGGAGTGAAATAAGGAATGAAGCAGACTGTCGCTGTAATTACGATTGGACAGACGCCAAGAATGGACATGATCCCTGCCATCAGCAGGTTTCTTCCAAAAGAAACGGACATAATTGAAAAGGGCGTTCTGGACGGTAGATCTGATATAGAGATCCATGAACTTAAACCCGAACCAGGACAAACCACCTTAATATCACGATTGCAAAATGGGGAAAGTGCTATAATGGCGAAGGAAAAAATCCTTCCAATCATTCAATCACTTATTGATGAACTGAATCATGAGAAGGTGTCGTTAATCATTCTCGCTTGTACCGGGAAGTTTCCGTTATTTACGAGCAGGATACCGGTTATATACCCAGATTTTTTACTCAATCATGTAATAAAAGGGCTGCTGCGTGAAGGATTGCTTGGCGTCATTCTTCCTCTTCCGGAACAAGCAGAATCTATCATAAATAAATGGATGGAAGCACAATTTATTGCCATCCCAGCAGCAAGTTCCCCCTACGCCTTCCAAGAGGAACACTTGATTAGCGCAGTGAAACAGATTGACCAATTTCCAGTCAAAGCCATCCTCCTCGATTGTATGGGATACACCCAGGAAATGAAGTCAATTGCCCAGGCCTATACCACTAAACCGATTATTTTATCTAGAAACATTATTTATGGGATAGCAGGAGAAATTTTGTGATAGGTAAAACCGTCCTTTCTCATACAGATAGGTTTGACCTGTTAAGAAAAAAGCTCGGTACGGGGCTAAAAGAAAAACGGAAGCCTCCTGCCTCCGTTTTTCTTTTTCACTTTCATACCATGAAAACTGCTTAAACTCACCAGAATGTAATAAAAGCGTCATTATTTTCTCTGGTTAGCTTATATGAAATACTCTCCAATCGCTTATTCAATCCTTTTTGTAATTTACTTAAAGCAAATTCTCCTTACATAAAGATCCTCTATGTCAGTGTCTCTACTCTCTTTTACCTGTGCAACCCTATCTAAAAATTCACGCCGGTTCCTTTTCAGTTATCATAGGAGTAGTCTTCTTAGTTAATCGCCCTTTTACCGATTTCATCACATGATAAGTAGTCGGCACAATAACCAAGGTTAACAGTGTAGATGTCAACAACCCGGAAATCACCACAATCGCCAGTGATCTCGAAATCAATCCGCCATCACTAGATAGCGCCAATGGCAACAGTGCCCCAATGGTCGCTAGAGCCGTCATCAAAATTGGACGAAGGCGTGTTTTTCCTGCTTCCAGCAAAGCTGCTTTCAGCTCCATGCCCTTCTTCTCATTCTGCTTCACGCGCTCCATCAAAACAATCGCATTCGTGACCACAATCCCAATTAACATCAAGAACCCTACCAAAGCTGGCATTCCAAGAGCTTGATTAGTCAAATACAATCCCAGCAATCCGCCAGAGAACAAGAATGGTAACGAAGACAAAATGGCTAATGGCATTAACATATTTCCAAAAGCCACCAGCATCACGATAAACACAAGCACAACAGCAACGGCCATCGCAATCGTCATATTCGTGAAGCCTTCATTCATCGCCTGCGCCTGACCTTCAGAATGATAGGTTATCCCTTTTGGCAGATCCAAGGTTTTCAATCTCTTATCTACCTCTGCCTGCACACCGGAGGAATTATCGGTCGTGATTCGTCCTGTTACCTCGACATACTGCTGCTGATTTAAGCGGTATAACGCGGAAGGACTCGGTACTTTTTCCAGTGTTGCCACTTCCGATAGGCTTACCTGCTGTCCCAGCGGATTGGTCATTTTTTGACTCATAATCTCATCGATTGAATCCGCTGACTGGCCCGCCAATGACAATTGAACATTTGTTGTTTTTCCGTCAACCTGCATGTCGCCAACATGATCCCCGGCGATAAGCTCTCGTACGAAGCCGGCAACCATGATCGGGCTCAGACCTTTTTCCGCCGCCTTGTGATCATCAATCTCTAAATGAAGCTGTTCCTTCACGCCAGAAAGATTGGATTCCACATTTTCCAAGCCATCGATACCCTTAATTTTATCCGTAATCATTTTTCCGGCCGTTTCTAAATCTTTGGCATTTCCACCCTCAACAATTAACGCTAACCCGCTTGTTCCCGCAATCCCAACTGGTGTAAGCGCCACTTGCATGTCAGCATCCAGTTTCTCAACATTTGATCTTACTCTTTTTTCAAAATCAACCGTTTGTTCTTTCGTAACATCATCCTTTAAATCAATCGAAAAACGAATATGTTCCCCATTCACAACTGTTTGCAAATGGTTGATACCCTTTTCGCGGCCTAAAATATCTTCTACTTTAACCGCTACGGCATTCGCTTTATCTAATGATGTCCCATCAGGTAAATCTCCCGTTAACCGATAGGAAAGGGCTTTTTCCTGAGGTAAAAAGTTCTTCGGAATCAACGGAACTAAAGCGAGCGATCCCGCAAACATCACCAAAGCAGTAACAACCGTAACAGCCCGCTTATTTAACACCCATGACAGCACATGCTTATAAGCTTTTTCAAAAATGGTTTCCTTTACCTCTTTATGTTTAATCTTCAGTAAAAATAACTTTGCCAATAACGGCACGACCGTTAACGACACAATCAAGGAAAACGCGAGTGCCACAATGACCGTAATGCCAAACGGGGCAAAGAATCGGCCAATGATCCCCGGCACAAACGACAGCGGTCCGAAAACAGCAATCGTTGTAAGGGTCGAAGAGGTAATCGCGCCTCCCACTTCTTTGGCTGCCGTCAAAACCATCCGTTCATCCCGGTTCGTGCTCGTTAAGGTACGGCGGTACACATTTTCAATGACGACAATCGAGTCATCGATAACGCGTCCGACCGCTACAGCAATTCCGGCAAGCGTCATCATGTTTAAGCTATAATCTAAATATTTCATGGTGATCATCGAGGCCAAAATCGATAACGGAATCGAAAGAACGGCGACAATCGTTGCTCTTATATTGCGAAGGAATAGGAACGTGACAATCACAGCAAACAAGGTTCCCAGCAGAACTTCCCGCAGCATTCCATCGACAGATGTTTTCACTTCTTTTGACGTATCATATAATTTCGTTAACTTGTACCCAGCCGGAAGATCGAGCTCATCCAGCTTTTCCTTTGCCTGATTCACTACTTCGACGGTATTGGAGCCTGGCTGTGCTTTCATTTCTACTAGAACAGCAGGCTTTTCGTTTAATCGAGTGTAAACTGTTTCCTTTTTATTGCTGTAAGAAACGGTGGCGATATCAGATAAACTCACGTTTTGAATGCCAGTTGGTCCTTGCGCCAAAATTTCAATTTCTTCAACGTCCTTTACTGAATTCATCTTGAAATCAGCCTGAACATTTAAGGTTTTATCATCAACATTGACCTGCCCGGCAGGAAACGAGAAATGGTTCGCTAAAAAGGTTTGCTTAACCGTTTCATAAGAAATCCCGTAGCTCTTCATCTTTTCAGGATCCAGCTTGACGGCCACTCCCTTTTCGGTCTCACCCGAAATATCGATGGCCCCTGCTCCATCAATTCCTGTTAGAGCCGGTTTGATTCGTTCATTAATATATTGTGTCAGATCGGATTGATTGGCAGTTTCCGATGAAAGCGCAAATTGAAATACTGGTGCCGCAGAAGGACCGTCTTTTAGAATTTTTGGTTTTTCAGCCCCTTCCGGCAAATTGATGGTAGCAACCGCCGTCGTGACATCCTTTTCAGCTTCATCCATGTCCTTGCTCATCTCAAATTCGAGAATCCCCACGACCACATTGCTGTGCGCTTCAATATACAAATTATCCAGTTTCTTGATTCCCGAAAGCGTTGTTTCTAAAGGCTTACCAATATCCTCTAACCCCTGTTCTGGAGTGGCCCCCAAATATGGAACCTGCACAACAATATATGGAATATCGACGTTCGGCATCGATTCCATTTTCATCGTTTTGACGGAATAAATTCCGCCTGCAATCACCATTAACATGGCGATAAAAATAACCCCTGCATTCTTTAAAGAAAACTTAATCCAAGACTGCATATCTTCTCTCCCCTTATGTTTATTTTTTCGATCCCCTCGTGGATTGGTTTGATTTTCCTTTTTCATTATAGGTTTTCCAACTGGTCATCAACCTCGGGCGGCTGCTGTAAAATTATCTGCGACTTGAGACCTAGAAGACCCCCAGCTTTTTTGGAATTTGTTCTTCACAGCGGTCTTTTGGACAATTTTTGAAGCGTATTGGACATTTTTTACGAGGCTTTGGACATTTTTGATTGCACTTTGGACAATTTTTGGAACACTTTGGACAATTTAATCACCATTTTGGACAATTAAACTAAAAATGGAAAAACAAACCTCAAAAAAAAACAACCCCGCCAGTTCTGAGGCGAGGTTGTCGTTTCACATAATTATTTACTTTCAATCGTTGAGATATATTTCTTGACCACTTCATAAACATATTCCTGGTTGGCTGCGGCCGTATTCGGGTTGTATTGGCCGCCATTGGTTTTATTATTCGATAGCACCCGGATACCTAGGAATGGCACCTTATATGCCTCAGCAATTTGTGCCGCTGCCGCACCTTCCATTTCTTCTACAGATGTTCCATAGTTATCATGGAACCATTTGATTCGATCCACTTCATTATTCCAAACATCTGCTGAACCAATCGTTCCTTCGACTACTTTGCCTTTTGTGTACTTATCTTTTACAGCATTAGCTGCCGCCAGTAAATCTTTATCTCCTTCATAATAACGAATCTTTTCAGCATTCGGATCGGAGCCGCTTCCTTCAGAAGCCATTAAGTCCATCGGGATCCATTGACTTGGATCCATTCCTTCGTTTTCATTCTTGGTTTCTGTTTTTAACGAACCGATGTTGGTCACTCTTTTTCCTAAAACTATATCAAAAACGTTCAAGCTTGGATCATGTCCGCCAGAAGTTCCCTGGTTGATGATGGCGATCGGGTTATATCTTTCAATCGCCACGGCCGTAGCAGCCGCTGTATTTTCCATCCCCTTACCGGTTTTCACTACGATGACAGGATAATTATTCAGCTTTCCTTTGTAAAAAACAAACGTTCCGGATTTCTCTACCTTCACTTTTTCTAATTTTTGCGCAAAATTTTCCGCTTCAATCGGCATTGGACCTTGAATGATAATCGGCCGCTCGGCACCCTCTACAACTGTTTCATTTTTTGATTTGAAGCCAGCAAATACAGCCAGTAACAACACCGCAACCGCAGCTAATAAAGTATACTTTTTCAAAAAAAGCTCCCCCTTGTTGATAGACTCGAAAACTGGATCCAATGAAAAAGGTCTAGAAATGTAGATGGATTTCTACCTTCTAGACCTACGAAAGTTAAAGTATTAGAAGGCAGAGATCAAAAAGCCGAACGATCCGCCCAATACTTTAACTCGTAGTCTAGTTCTTTCAATGGGAACCAGGTAGAAACGCTCAGACCATATTACCGAGCATATACGAGTCACTCTATTTAAATTAATTACTTTTATAATATAACAAACCGGCAAGGGATATTCAACAATAATACGAATATTAATATATTTTAACTATAAAATGTTCGTGTTTTAGGGGAATATTGTTAAATAACGTGCCAATATACCTATCCCTTAAAAGGAAATCCAATCCCCCAGCGCTTTCGGGTCTTTTATTTTAAAAT
Organism: Neobacillus sp. DZ-9; assembly: GCF_059587065.1. Classification (NCBI taxonomy): domain Bacteria; kingdom Bacillati; phylum Bacillota; class Bacilli; order Caryophanales; family Bacillaceae; genus Neobacillus; species Neobacillus sp. DZ-9. The sequence continues at coordinate 5,661 of NZ_JCAIOL010000010.1, read as the reverse complement.
AGGCTCTGGTATAGCGCAGCCATTCGTTAGCGTCTACTTCTTTATAAGCATATAAACGATAATAATTTTTCAAGTAATCCAATGCGCGGTCGGCGCTATTGCCTGAAAGTGCCCATAATTTTAAGCTGGGAATTTCATATACGGATGCACTGTAGGTTAACATATTCTCCGGTTCAAATTCCTTGAGCGAATAATTGGAAGGAACAATCTTTCCCTTATCTTTGGCCATTTTAATATGGTCATCCGCTGCTGCAAACGCGTCAGCAGGAACTTGTTTTTCATTTTTTATGAAAAATAAATACGTCGCAAAATTGGTAGTGGCTTCATCAATCCAAGGCGTATAGTACGGATTGATGCTGACCGTACCATAAAACCATTGATGGGCCATTTCATGGACGACAGCAAACGTGTTTGTGTTCCCCTGTGCTACCGTGACAATCCCCGAGTATTCCATTCCCTCTTCATCCATTATTATATCCAGTTGTTTATGAGGATACTTCCCAATGTTGGCATTAAAGAAAAAATGGTAAAAATCACATTTTAAATAGGAACTCCAGTTGGTCCGTTGAACCAGAATGGCCCCTATATCTGGATTAACACCATTTACAACGTTTTTAATCTCTTAAACTTAGAAATGTGACAAAAATATAAACATTACTTCTAGATTAAATTTAAATCCCATTTTCCGTGATATTAGTCACATTGAAATAATTTAAAATCCATTAAAATCAACTTAAGTTATTACAAAAGGGGGAAATAAAATGTTTGTAGCTTGGTTGATCGTAATCAGTACATTTTTAATTTGCCTATATGCAACAGTAATCATCATCAATGGCCTGAAAGAAAAAGAACATCAGGAATTAGCAGATTTGCACACTCAACTTAACATAGCCATTAATAATATAGAAATAACAAAACAAGCAATCTAGATACTCAAAACAGCTTCCTTTTGAAGCTGTTTTTTTTATTGGTGGTGCCAGCTTGGAATAATCACTGCTTGGATGCAGAATAATAGGGTTGGAGGTGAATATGTGACAAAAACAATCATTCTCATTAGCTGTTTGTTCGTATCCTTCAGCATCCATTCATTACATGCCCGCGCCGATTTTCCAAGATTGACGCCAGAATGCACAGAGATGGTTAAATTGCGAGATGACCAATACATAACTCTCATAATGAAGGATATTATTACAAGCTTCAACCTGGATATCGACGACAGCAGCTATATTGAGGTAACCGACAGAGATTTAGATGCCGCAAACCTCATTTATGGCGGCAAGGAAAACGACGACTATTATAACTCGTTAAAACATCATTTTATAGTGGCATCCCGCGGTAAGCCCAGATTATTTGTGAGACCCCAGGAATTATATCTTCTATACAAAGAACCTGATAATACCAACGTAATGGTTCATTTAAAGCTCAAGGATTCCAGATGGGAAGTAATCGAGCGAAAAAAGAAAAGCGGCAAGGAAATTGCATATAAACTTCTTGACTGTGAGCTAGAGTACCTCAAAAAGAAAAAAGATTATTACGTGGATTAAAAGAAGCGCTGCAGGAACTCGGGCAGCGCTTCTTTATGTGCCTTTGCAGCTAAACCTGCACGTCAATTTTCCAATTAATATCCAAGAAATGTCGTTATTTTCGTGTATTATGTAGTAAGTATCTGAAAATATGTCGTAAATGACCTAAAAATATGTAGTAAGTAAATGAATTTGGAAAGTCGGCTCTTAGCTATCCCTTTTCATAGGTGCTATCTATACTTATTAGCGGTAAAATAGAAATAATGTTGAAATTGAAAGGTGATTAAAATGACTTGGAAAATTAACAGCTCAATAAAAGCAAAGGTAGACCGTTTCGGGGTGATTTTAGATAAGGTCAGTCTACCAAATGGCGATGAAAAGACTTTTTCCTATTTAGATTTTGCTAAAGGAGTATGCATTCTCCCTATTACAGATAACAAAGAAATTCTTTGTCTAAAACAATATCGCCATGCTATAAAAAGCTGGGAGTGGGAGCTGCCTGCCGGGATGATTGATCAGGAAAGCGATTCTCCCCTAGAAACCGCCAAACGAGAGCTGGAGGAAGAGACAGGCTTTAAGGCTGAACATTGGCTCGATTTAGGAAGCTTCTATCCGTCCCCCGGTTCAACTAGCGAGGAAATTCATCTTTTTGCTGCAGCCGGTTTAACAGCAACCGAACAAAACCTGGAAAACAGCGAACAAATAGAATTACACAAGCTATCTATGGATGAATTGAACTCCCTGATAAAAAATGGAGAATTTAAGCATGGAGCGGGACTGGCGGCTGTATTGCGGTATAAGTTAATAGTGGATTAATGGTTGATGAAGATAGAAATGGCGGGAATATCGAAGGCTGTGCCCCTTATCATGGGCCCATGTGGACAATTTTGTTTATAACTTAGGCGTTTTTGTCCTCATAGATGGTTTATGAGGACAATTTTGTTTATAACTCAACCGTTTCTGTCCTCATAGACGCTTTATGAGGACAATTTTGTTTATAACTCAACCGTTTCTGTCCTCATAGACGCTTTATGAGGACAATTTTGTTTATAACTCAACCGTTTCTGTCCTCATAGACGCTTTATGAGGACAATTTTGTTTATAACTCAACCGTTTCTGTCCTCATAGACGCTTTATGAGGACAATTTTGTTTATAACTCAACCGTTTCTGTCCTCATAGACGGTTCATGAGGACAATTTTGTTTATAACTCAACCGTTTTTGTCCTTATAGACGCTTTATGAGGACAATTTTGTTTATAACTCAACCGTTTTTGTCCTCATAGACGGTTCATGAGGACATTCTTGTTAATAACTCAACCGTTTTTTGTCCTCAAAGAAGATTTATGAGGACAATTTTGTTTATAACTCAGGCATTTCTGTCCACATAGACGGTTCATGTTGATAAGTTTGTTTATAACTCAGGCGATTTGATTAGATCAAGTGAGGTTTGTGCACATCTGAGTTAAAAAGGAGGTAAAATGGAGCAGCTTTTTTCAAAACAACATGATTCAAAACTACCGATTTAGAAACTTGGGTGAGAAATAAAAAGGAAACCCTCAGCGTCAAATAGAAGTGTTATAGTGGAGGTGTTATGTTATGACGGTTAAATATTCCCCTGGCGACGTACAAGAATTGCTTGGAATTGACAGCAATACATTACGGAAGAATGCCACTCTCTTGGAAGGGCATGGGTATCACATACACCGTAATAATAGAGGCCACAGATGCTATTATGAGAACGATGTTATCACACTCCGCAAATTAATCGACTTCAGTAAGCAAGAGGGTCGGACCATGGAACAGGCTGCCGAAGCAGTGATGACCTGGGTTTATCAAGAAAGTAAAACGACCGTCGTTACGGAAGTAGTTCCGGTGGAGACCACTATTGATCAGGATAAGGCGCAGGTTCCGATAGAATGTACGGATGAACGGGATAGGATGCATGATTCCAATTATGCTGAGCTTTTGGAACGTATAGAGCATTTAGAGCAAATAAACTTAGATTTAATCAAACATTTGAAGGAAAAGGCAATATCAGAAGCGATGCAGGAAGAAAAGCTTAATGAAATCATGAAGTATGTAAAAAGAGCGGAGCAGCTAGAGGAAGAACGATATAAAGTGATAGAAGAAACAAAAAGGCAGATTGCTGCGGGCGGCCAAAAAAAATGGTGGAAATGGTGGAAATGAAATAAGTTATAGGCCTAAAGGTACAGATTATTTGACACGAGTGATTGGAAATCCTCCGTCTAGTCGATTAAATCTCCTCACTCCATAAGATCCTCATCAGCAAACTTTCAAGCTTTGGTACAATTTTATGAATAGAACAGGAAGTGATTTTTCCCACTTCCTGCGAATGGTCATTATGCCAGTAAAGTCTATAAAGTCCAACTTCTTCTTCTACTTTGCTCGGGCCTATCTTGTGATGTTGATTTACTTTCAATAGATGTAGTAGTTGAATGCTGATTTCTCTTACTCCTTTCTATTAACTTATCAAGTTTTTGAATGGCCCTTTCAAGCTCCAATTCTGTCAATTCTCCTTTGGCATATAAGCTGCACAACATTCCATATGCAATTGCTTTTGTATCAATATCTACATGTACAGTTAAATCTACATCGGAGTTGCCGCTATCTCTAATTAAACTATTTAGTTGATTTTCGCTCAGTCTTTCCAAATTTCACCCTCCTTATCTAGCATAATAGGGATACTAGATAATAGTATCCCTAGCACAACTATCCTTTAATGAAGGAGCATTATATTAGTCTTAATATTTTTCTTTCTCTTTTTTCTCCTTGTGGCCCTCTTCCTTCTCTGCATTTGTACGTACTTTTGCACGAGCTTCACTATCTACGCAAATGTCCACAGAAACGCTCGAGTTTCCACTATTCATAACTTTTGCTGTAGCAGTGTTACTATTTTTGTCCTTTACACTAACCTCTGTCTCATTTTCTGCTTCATTTTCGGCTTTATTATTAAACATATTTTCTATATCTACATTTTTGCTACTTTTTTTACTAGAATACTCTTTATTACTACTCAATATGATGTCCCTCCTTTCAAATTCACATACTATAATTTATTCATATAACTATTAAGTGTTCGTACAAGTAGATATATTAATTGCGGATTTTTATGTGAAAATTTTAGGTATAAAAAAAGAGAGTGCCCCAAAAGTAACTTCGGGGCGCTCTTTTTTCACGTTAGGATTTGCATTTTATTATTTTCCGGTGTATTGGAAGTAAGAAACTATATACTACTAAATACAAAGGGACTGAAATGATGAAGCTCCAGCCATGGATCTTCATATATCCTACCTTCCTCATCCCCCATTCAATTAAAGTAGAAATAATGGTAAAAATAATGACCAATGTCCATTTGTTTGTCTTCTTCAAATAATTTAAATAAATTACGGCGAGTGAGGAAGGTATTAAACTGTAACTTAAAAACTCAGCTATTCCCGTGACTTCCGGGTTGCCAAAATCCACGAGATCTAACATTTTTCCAAATAAAGAATCAGAAACCCAGGCAAAGTAACCAATGAATCCAAAAGTAATATAAAATTCTCTCCAACCTATCTCTTTCTTAGGCATAAATAGAGCATACAAAAACAATAGCAACGATACCGTAATCGGTAACCAGATCCCTTGTGCATGTAAATCTAAATTCCTCGTTATCGAACTCAAGGACATCACCTCGGACTTATTATTTCCAAATCTAAGGTGAATATTTCTAATTTAAAACCTATTCCCAGGAAACCCTTGACCCTCAACACTCAACATCCATAAAAAGTATGTCGAAAACTAAAATGACCCTCAAAATTCATTTTTGAAGGCAAAAAATAACGTTATGAAAGTTTGGATTTGGGCCATAAAAATTTGTTTGACTGGTTTGAGATTTAACATTGATATATAAGCATTTGCTCTCATATTCTATAAAAAAACTGTCGAAAGTATACAGAAAGGAATAATAGTGAGGTTAACTATAGCACGGAAAAAGAAGCGGTATTGAAGGAACACTATTTAGTCTTAAAAATAAAAAAGCTCCGCATAATTTAAATTTATATGGTGGAGGATGACGGGATCGAACCGCCGACCCTCTGCTTGTAAGGCAGATGCTCTCCCAGCTGAGCTAATCCTCCA
>NZ_JCAIOL010000009.1:0-254828 GCF_059587065.1 Neobacillus sp. DZ-9 | reverse complement strand
TTAGGCACGCCGCCAGCGTTCGTCCTGAGCCAGGATCAAACTCTCCAAGAAAGTTGATTAGCTCATAAAATAAAACGTTGGCTCGTTTCAAAAGAAACGAATATTATTGTTTGTTGACGTTTTTGTTTGTTTAGTTTTCAAAGAACAATTTTCTCAATCGCTCAGAAGCGACTTTATTAATATAACACATCGTTTTTCTTAAAGTCAATAACTTTTTTTTGAAAAACCGTCACTCACGAAAACTTTATTAATTCGTTTCGCAGCGACGGTTATTAATATACCAAGTAATCATAAAAAGGTCAATAAGTAATTTCGCTTTTTTACGATAATTTTTTACTTACACGATAGCACCGGTGGAAAACGCCTTGCCCCTTCGTTTCAATATTAACAACTTCAAGCAAATGTTTTTCAAGCAAATATTCAAGAAGAACTGACATATCAACCGAATAAGGTGCCAATTCAGTTTCACTCATGATTTCATCAAACATCCAATTGTCCTTTGTACTTAGCACTTCTAGCAAATGAGCTGCTCCAATATTTGTTCGTGAATGGATCATAAACTCGCTGGCCAGAAATAAAAGTTCTAATCTCTTTTCCAGGGTTTCCTCACTGTTAACAAGCTCTTCATATAACTTAAATATTTCCGGCTCTATTTGTTTCACTTGATGCCAGACAGTAAGTTCAGGATGAAGACCATTTTCGATAACCTCTAATCGTGCAAGATGATGCAAAGAATGAACAACATGATTATAAGCATCTAAGAACTGTTTATGTTCAAATAGTGCTTTTCCGTCTACATACCGTCGAATTAATTTTGCAAATTCTAAGCCCATTTTAATTTTTCGCCCGTTAAAAGGAAATTCCCGCAGCTCGGTTTTTAAATTTGCTACATATTCATTTCGGTCAAAAACGATTTTGGCATTATGAAGCCATTCAAATATTTTCCGATTAGAACCGAACAAAATCCATTCTTGCAACTTTGATTCAGTAATAACATGCATAGCAGCCTTATGGTTATCATAGGTATAGTGCTTTATGAAGATTGGCTTTTCTGCCTCTTTTACAATAATCAAAAGAATTGCATCAAATGAATCTGTTGTTTGACTTGATTTTTGTCTTTTTTCAACCAATAAAACTCCTAGAGTATTTAATTGGCTTGCCCTTTCTTGATATATAGGACGAAGAATGTCTTCCATTCATCATACCTCCATTTTTCTCGATAGCATTATAACTTCGACAATGATGATAAATTTCCTTCTAAAATTGGAGACAAAATTCGACATTCTTCTTCAGCCTTTTTTCTCTTTACTTAAATATGGTATAGTTTCTATAGGAGGGAGAAACAACATGGTTAAATATTCAAGTAAAATAAATAAAATTCGCAGCTTTGCATTAGGACTAGTTTTTATCGGCTTTATCGTTATGTATGGAGGCATCTTTTTTCGTTCCTCACCACTTATTATGACCATCTTTATGATTTTTGGTCTTCTTTTTATAATTGCAAGTACAGTTGTCTATTTTTGGATTGGAATGTTATCAACAAAAACCATCCAGGTCAAATGTCCAGGCTGTGGTAAAACCACAAAAATGCTCGGCCGTGTAGACATGTGCATGTATTGCCGCGAACCCTTAACGCTTGATCCAAAACTTGAAGGCAGAGACTTCGATGAATCTTATAATAAAAATATAGAAAAATAAAAAGAGTTGACTTAAACAAAACAGTTTAAGTCAACTCTTTTTTTAAAACCTGAAAAGGCAATTTTAATGTACTTCTTTACTCGCACATTCGGGACAGGATCCGTAAATCTCCATGCGGTGATTTGCCACTTTAAACCCTGTTACATGTGAAGCCAGATGCTCCACCTCATCTAAACCAGGATAATGGAAGTCAACAATTTTCCCGCATGATTCACAAATAACATGATAATGGTGGGATGTAACAAAATCAAAACGGCTTGATGCATCACCGTAGGTTAATTCTTTTACAAGACCAACTTCACGAAATACTCGTAAATTATTGTAAACTGTCGCCACACTCATGTTAGGGAACTTTCCCTCCAGGGCTTTATAAATATCGTCTGCTGTAGGATGTGACATCGAGTTTATTAAATATTCAAGTATCGCATGACGTTGCGGAGTAATACGTACACCCGTTTCCTTTAAGGTATCCAACGCTTCTTTTAACTGGTTCATCGCCATGCACCTCTTTTCTAAAAAAGATTCTTACATTGTAATTGTTATAAATAGTTTACTAAGCAAATAGTACTTTTGTCAACATTGTAATATCATTAACCAAAATGAAACTTATTCTTTACTATGCAAGGTTAGTTCATTAGACCTAAGCTGATAGTTAACAAACCGAGCAGTCACAAATAAAAGGTCCGAAAGCCGGTTTAAGTATGCCAAGACTAGCGGATTGACATCATCCCCTATTGTAACTGCACATCTTTCCGCTCTCCTTGAAATAGTTCGCGCTACATGAAAAGCAGCACCTGCAGGATGTCCTCCGGGTAAAATAAAATTTGTTAATTCCGGTATGACTGCGTTCCATTCATCAATTTGTTTCTCCATCTCTTCTATATCAGCGGAAACTAATGACCACTTTACCTCTTTCCCCTTTGGAGTTGCCAGCTCCGCGCCCACATGAAAGAGATTCGTTTGTATTTTATGATAAACTTTTTCAATTATTTCTTTCCCTTGAAAATTTTCATGATTTAGATGACTTAATGCCAGCCCAATCATAGAATTCGTTTCATCACAGGTTCCATATGCTTCTACTCTTAAATCATTCTTTGCAACCCTTTGCCCATAAATTAGTGAGGTAGTTCCCTTATCTCCAGTCTTTGTATAAATTTTCATTTGCTAATCCTCCTTGTCAAGGATATTTATATGTATTAAAACTTTTCCTTCATCATATCACCGTTTTAGCCGTTTAGAAAACTTAAAACCATTGAATTCCCTGATTTCTGCATAAAAAAAGGGCCGCTTTGGACCCAAAATTTTATCTGAGGAGGTATGCCCTAATAAAATGATATTCAGATACTAGTATCTTGCATTGGACAAAAGCCTTTTATATCGAAAATAGGCTAGAAAAAAGCCATCATTGGTTCTCACGTATGTAGGATAATGCTTCTTCCACATGCCCCTTAACTTGAACTTTTCTCCATTCTTTCACGACGTTCCCATCTTTATTAATTATAAAAGTGGATCTTTCAATTCCCATGTATTCTTTTCCAAAGTTTTTCTTTAACTTCCATACATCATAGGCTTCCGCTACCATATGGTCTGTATCAGCAAGCAGCAGGAATGGCAATCCATACTTCTCCACAAATTTTTGGTGGCGATCAACAGGATCTGGACTAATTCCTAAAATAACGGCACTAACATCATTAAATTCCTGATATTGATCCCTGAAATCACATGCCTCCGTTGTACATCCTGGTGTCATATCTTTTGGATAAAAGTAAAGCACAACGTTTTTCCCTTTTAATTGAGATAATGTAATGGTCTCACCATTGTTGGCCTCTAGGGTAAAATCTGGGGCCGGCTTTCCTAATTCAACAGTCATCTTATTCACTCCAATTGTAAAATATTCCTATACACAGCTTAACCATTCTTTCAATCTATAACAACTTTCTAAATCGGCAGGTTATTGATTACGTTCAAACATAACTTTAGCAACAAAAGCAGCAGGCAAGGTATAGCCAATTAACGCTTCCATTACCGTAATAATTCTGCCAATCCCATGCGGAATGACGTCCCCATTTCCAACAGAAAAAAGAGTCATGGCACTAAAATAGAAGCTCGTTTCAAAAATATTATTCCTATTTTGCGGATTCACTTCGATTAAAATGGACATTCCAATTAATTCAAACAGAAGATAAATTAGGCCAAAACCAATGATAACAGTTAAATAAACCGAACCTAAATACAGAAAATTATCTACCGACACCAGCTTTCCTTTAAGAGTATTCGGGATAAATAAAGTTCTTAAACTCATAAAAATACAAAAAATTACCACAGGAAGCAGGAAATAAAACAACCCCATTCACCCCTAAATCAACGTGAGTTATTCTATTTCTATGCAGGCTTGTTCCTTAAAATATCAAATTGAGAAAGCTTTAATTCCCTGCCCCTCTATATTTTTTTACTCCTTGATTCCAAAGGAGCACCGAAAGGATAAAAAAGATAATACCGATCACTGGTGTGATAAACGAATACCAGTACCACTCTGTTTTTTCAAGAAAAAAAGCAGCAGGATAGACCCCGACAAACGCAAATGGCAGCACCCACGTTAAGACAAAACGAATCAATTTGTTATAAATATTAACAGGGTACCTCCCATAGTTACTAATATTGTACATCATCGGCATTAGAGAGGTTCTGGCATCGGCCCAAAAGCTGATACAGGCAATCATAATAAAGACCCCTCCATACACAAGAGCACCTCCTGCTACGAAAATGATAAATAAGAAAGGATCATACCACTCTACAGTTAACCCAAGCCTCTTCCCTGCATAAAACATGACCCCCAATCCTGTTATAGCTCCTAGTAACGATTCCAGTTCAAGACGCTCGAGGATAATTTGAAAAAGACTGTGGATGGGCCTGGTTAAAATTCGATCCAGTTCCCCTTTCACAATATACCGTTCATTAAAATCCCATATATTAAAAAAAGCAGAAAAAACCGCAAAAGGGACTAAGAAAAATCCATATATAAAAATAATTTCGTCCCGGCTCCAGCCGTTCAGCAAATTGGTATGACCAAATACAACTAGGATAAAAACGAGATTAATGGCCTGCGACAATAAGTCAGAGAAAAATTCTACAAATATATCAGCCCGATATTGTAGTCTCGTCTTTAAATATTGGGAAATATATTGTAAAAACATGGTGAGATAAAACATCGATTAACCCCCTTGAATGATCAGCTGTTTCTTTGCCAAATGCCACAATAATTGGATCGGGATGATTAAAACTATCACCCAAATGCATTGCTGCCCAATCGCCTCTACAGCCTGCTGGTGGGAGAAGCCTTTAGTAAATATCATACTTGGCAAATAACTGATTCCTTGAAAAGGGAGAAATTTCATAAACTCCTGAGCCCAGCCAGGGAAAAAATTAATCGGAAGAAGAAGTCCTGAGAACAAGTCAATGACTACACGTTTAGCTCGTATAAGGCCTGTATTATTGTATAAGAAGAAAGTCGTGATTCCTGTTAATAAATTGAGCTCTGTATTAATGAAGAAGCTTAAAAGGATGGAAAGGGCAAATAACCCCCAAACGCTTAGGTCCCATGTAAACTCTATAGGGAACACAAAATAAACAATAATTAGACCTGGTGCTGAGAAGAAAAATAATCTAAAAATCCCTTCTCCCAATCCTTGCATCGTTTTCATGCCTAGATAATTGTATGGTCTGATCAGCTCAATCGCCACTTTACCTTCCATGATTTCCATAGCCATTTCCCTGTCCAGGTTATTGAAGTAAAAGGCACGTGCCATCCAAGAAACTGCCACATAGGTAGTCATTTGTACGACAGAAAGCCCTTGGATTTGCTCTTTCCCTCCATAAATGGCTGACCATAAAAAGTAATAGGCTCCTATATTAATACCGTAAATGAGAATTCCTGTATAATAGTTTGTCCGGTAGGCCAGCATCATTAAAAAGCGGATTCTAATCATCTCTAAGTATTTATCCATGTTACTTGCCACCTTTCATTAAACAGCACCTTTTTCATATATATTGCGAATGATTTCTTCGGTTGAGGTTGCATTAATTTTAATATCCTTAATTTTAAAAGCAGCAACCACTTTGGCAATCACTTGTGAAATAAGCTCGTCATTATCTTCTATAGACGCTGTAAAAATTTGCTCCTTTTCATCCAATTCCCACTTAACAGGTATTGCTTGTGTTAAGTTTTTAACGGCAGCAATATCAACCTTCTCCAAAAATTGAAACTGCAATTCTTTCCCTTCGCCCCATTTTTCCTGTAAGTTTCTTAAAGCACCGTCATAAATGACCTTTCCTTCATCAAGCATAATAACCCGCTCACATAAGGCTTCAATATCAGATAAATCATGAGTCGTTAACAGAATCGTTGTATTATATTTTTCATTGATTTCTTTTAAGAACTCACGAATTTTCAATTTAACCAAAACATCCAGGCCAATGGTCGGTTCATCCAAAAATAGCAATGGCGGGTTGTGAATTAAGGCAGCAGCCAGCTCACACCTCATCCTTTGACCAAGTGACAGTTTACGAACCGGTTTATCGAGCAAAGGTTCAATATCCAGCGTTTTAATTACATGATTCATATGATCGTCATATTGCTGATCTGTTACTTTATAAACCTTTTTCAACAATCGGAAAGACTCTTGTACAGCGATATCCCACCATAATTGTGATCTTTGACCAAAAACCACACCAATGGTTTGGACGAATCTTTCCCGTTCTTTATGAGGATTCATACCATTTACGGAAATTTTGCCGGATGTTGGTGTTAAGATGCCTGTCAGCATTTTAATCGTCGTTGATTTTCCCGCACCATTTTCACCGATATAGCCAACCATCTCTCCTTGTTTGACGGTAAAACTAATATCATTTACAGCTGGGACGACTTTATAGTTTCTCGTTAATAAATCTCTAAATGCACCCTTAAGTCCCATTCGACTTGAGTATGCTTTAAATTCTTTTCGTAAGTTTTCTACTTCTATTGCGTTTTTCATTCTTCAACCTCCTGAAACTTGCCCTATTTAGTTTAGCCAAATAGGGTAGTATAAACAACTATCGCGTACTCCCATGAATTTTCTAATTTTTAAAACAGATAAAAGTGACCAAAAAAAGTGCTAAAATATATTAGAAAAAGATACAAGGAGGTACAAATATGCAATTTACCAATTCAGAACGGTTACATAATGAAGCTTTAGAACATATCGTAGGTGGAGTTAACAGTCCATCGCGCTCCTATAAAGCAGTGGGCGGCGGTGCTCCAGTGGTGATGGAGCGGGCCCAAGGTGCATACTTCTGGGACGTCGATGGCAATCAATATATTGATTACCTTGCAGCATATGGACCAATTATTACTGGACATGCGCACCCACACATCACTGAAGCCATTAAAATAGCGGCAGAAAGCGGAGTCCTCTATGGAACCCCAACACCCCATGAGGTAAAATTCGCAAAAATGTTAAAGGATGCCATTCCTTCATTAGATAAGGTTCGCTTTGTTAATTCAGGAACAGAAGCAGTAATGACAACAATCCGCGTGGCCCGTGCTTACACCGGTCGTGATAAAATCATTAAATTTGCCGGGTGTTATCACGGACACTCTGACCTTGTTCTTGTTGCAGCAGGATCAGGCCCTTCCACTCTTGGAACACCAGATTCCGCCGGTGTTCCAAAAAGTATTGCTCAAGAAGTGATCACCGTACCATTTAATGATATTGAACCTTTTAAAGAAGCAATAGAAAAATGGGGGGACCAAATTGCAGCGGTTTTAGTGGAACCCATCGTCGGAAACTTCGGTATAGTTGAGCCAAAACAAGGCTTCCTGCAGCAAGTAAATGACCTGACCCATGCCGCAGGTGCATTGGTCATTTACGATGAAGTTATTACGGCTTTCCGGTTTATGTACGGCGGCGCCCAGGACCTTTTAGGCATTCAGCCAGACCTTACTGCGCTCGGAAAAATAATTGGCGGAGGATTACCAATCGGTGCTTATGGCGGACGAAAAGAAATCATGGAAAAAGTGGCTCCACTTGGTCCTGCCTACCAAGCAGGAACGATGGCTGGAAATCCTGCGTCGATTCTTTCTGGAATCGCCTGTCTTGAAGTATTAAAGCAAGAAGGAATATATGATTATCTAGATCGTTTAGGAGCAATCCTGGAAGAGGGAATTTTAGAAGCAGCGAAAGAATATGATATTCAAATAACGATAAATCGTTTAAAAGGTGCATTTACTGTTTATTTTACAAATGAAACTATTGAAAACTATGAGCAGGCCGAGAATACGGATGGTGAAATGTTCGCTAAATTCTTCAAACTTATGCTTCACCAAGGAATCAACCTGGCCCCATCAAAATACGAAGCTTGGTTCTTAACCATAGCACACACAGAAGAAGATGTTGAGGCGACCTTACACGCAGTACGAAATGCATTTTCCTCACTAAAAGACGAATAAATATACATTTTTTATGCACAATCGGGAGTGGTAATCACTCCCTTTTATTTTTGAAATATTCATGAAAACGGTTACATAGACAACTTTCCTCATTTATCCATCACCTAAATACCTTAATTTTTTTATCCAAAACTTTGTATATTTATTTGATTTCTGAAAATTCATATGATACTATTAAATTATTATTTTATTTTTCCTTTACCTTATTGCCTCAATAAAGCATCGAATCATTTCAAACAGAACAAAAATTATTTTCACAAAATATAAGTTTCATAGGAGGTGAAGCGGCTTCCGAAGGATATTCCGAAGAAGCCCAACAATATGACACAAAGATGGACCCCTTCCCTATTTAAAGATTTTCATAAACACGAACATGATGCCTGCGGAATCGTTGCTTGCCTTGAAAAGAGTAAGCGTCCTACGAGAAAAAATATTTTTGATTGTATCGACGCACTTGTGACGATGAACCATCGTGCAGGCTTCATCAATGGTGAAGGCGATGGTGTTGGCATTCATACTGATATTCCCGTTGAACTCTGGAAAGAAAAATTGCTTCAGGCTGGAATAGACCCACAACTTGCAAATAAAGAAGAATTTGCAGTCGGTCACGTATTTATTAGCCAAAAGGTTGACCGGGAAACTACTAAACAAGAATTACAACAAAAACTACAAAAATTTGAATTAGAGCTAATTTTTGAGACTGACGAGGTTACGGACCCTGCTGCCCTTGGTCCAATTGCGATCCAAGAAAACCCTGTTTTTTGGCAATTTGCCTGCCTTTCAGCTAAAAAAGGCCAAGAGTTAACAAATGTTCTTTTTGATGCCCTGATTGATTTTGAGAAAAATGAGCATGTTCATGTAGCGTCATTTAGCCAAAACCATGTTGTGTACAAAGTTATGGGAGCTGGGGATATTCTCCCAAGATATTACCATGACCTGGCTAACCCCCTTGTGGCATCGACCATGACACTTGGCCATAATCGCTATTCTACCAATACTCTCTCAAGCTTTTTTCGAGTGCAGCCTTTTAGTGTATTAGGCCATAACGGAGAAATTAATACGATTGCAAAGCTTCGCGACGAAGCAAAAATGATTGGTGTTCCACTCGTTAAAGACGGAAGTGACTCACAGGATTTAAGCCGGACAATGGAAACACTAATTTGCCGAGAGGGATATTCCCTTTTTGAAGCAATGGACCTTTTGTTCCCGCCGATCGTTAACGAAATTAAGGCTTACTCCAGTGAACTTCAAGATTTATATACTTATATAAGAGAAGCATGGGGGCACTTTGCCCAAGGCCCTGCAGGAATTATCTCACGCTATGCAGATGAAGCCGTATTTAGTGTAGATGCTCTTGGACTGCGGCCGCTTTGGATGCTTGAAACGGAGACATCCTATCTCTTCTCCTCCGAACCAGGAATCATTCCTTCCAGTGAATATGTGAATGACCCTAAACCATTGGCACCTGGTGAGAAGGTAGGTTTTAAATGGAACGGAGAAGATTTAGAGATTTACGAGCAAGACCGTTATCAGAATGAAGTGTATACTCGCTATTCAAAACGTTTAAATCTTAGTGAAGCAAGGCATCGTTTGCAGCCTCCTGCATTGAATAAAACTGTGACGATGAATTATCCTGATAAAATCCATAATGGTCAATATAAGGCTTTTGGCTGGGAACGTGATCACATCCAATTAGTCGAACAAATGGCTGAAAAAGGGATTGATCCAATTCGCTCCCTTGGCCATGATGCACCACTTGCGGCACTTAATCCAGAACGGATTAATATTGCAGATTATATTAAAGAAAGCGTTGCGGTTGTAACCAACCCTGCCATCGACCGAGATCGTGAAACAGAACATTTCTCAACTCGCGTCATTATTGGCAAACGCCCTACTCTATTCGTAAAAGAAGAAACGGAAGCGGTTGTTGAATTGACAACACCACTTTTATTGGAAGGAAAATCCGGTTACATTTGTTCAGAAAGCTTAGGACAGCCAAGCTTCGATCAAATTGTAAAGCATTTCCAAGAAAAGAAATTGGTTACGTTTATCTCAACAACATTCCATAAAAACGAAGAGCTGGATGAGGCACTTGAAAGACTTTCTGCTGAAGCCGTGCAAGCTGTTCAGGCAGGAAAAACATTACTAGTTCTCGACGATGCTAAAGCTCATCAAGAAGATGCATTCTGGATCGATCCACATTTAGCTACGTCAGCGATTGATCAGGCATTAGTTAAAGCAGAGTTAAGAAGAGATTGTTCTTTATTGCTTCGTTCTGCTGCGATTCGCTCGCTGCATGACATTATTACTGTATTTGGTTTAGGAGCAGATTTAATCAGCCCATATTACATGTTCTTAACGGTTTTGGATGAATCTACTACACCGTTAACCAACCTATATAGCGCATTAACGAAAGGTTTAGAAAAAGTAATCTCTACGATTGGAATCCATGAGCTAAGAGGCTATGGCCGATTATTTTCCAGTATTGGCTTAAATGAATCCGTCGCAAAAGTATTAAATATTGTAAACTTTTTCGGATCAGAAGAAATCGATTCTGGCTTTGATGCAATGAAGCTGGATGCTCTAAAAAGAGCAGAAGATTATAATAACGAGAATGAGCGTGTTGGAAAAACGTTCCATCTCTTCCCGCGTATTTGGAAAGCAATTGGCGAGGTTGCCGCCACAGGCGACTATGGCGTTTACCGCGATAAAATCACCGAGCAAGAGACAGAAAACCCAACAACAATCCGCCATTTAGTTCAATTAAAGCAAGACAATAAAGCTGTTTCACCAACAGATGTTGATATTCGTGTCGGAGACCATGATTTACCATTTATTATTTCTTCGATGTCCTTTGGATCACAAAATGAGATTGCCTTCCGAGCTTATGCCGAGGGTGCTGACCGATTAAATATGGTGAGTCTGAATGGAGAAGGCGGAGAAATCAAGGATATGCTTGGCAAATATCCAAAGACGCGCGGTCAGCAGATTGCATCCGGACGATTTGGCGTTAACGCTGAATTGCTAAACTCTTCGAATCTGTTAGAAATAAAAATTGGTCAAGGAGCGAAGCCTGGAGAAGGCGGACATTTACCTGGATCAAAGGTAACAGCTAAAGTAGCTGCTGCCCGTAATGCCACACTTGGTTCTGACTTGATTTCGCCATCAAACAACCATGACATCTATTCGATTGAAGATTTAGCACAAATGATTCAAGAATTAAAGACGGCAAACGATCAAGCAAAAATTGCTGTTAAGGTACCAGTCGTTCCAAATATCGGAACCATTGCAGTCGGTATCGCCAAAGCTGGTGCGGATATTATCACATTAAGTGGATTTGATGGAGGAACAGGTGCTGCGAGGATTCATGCGTTGCAGCACGTTGGATTACCAGTTGAAATTGGTGTCAAAGCGGCACATAATGCCCTCCTTGAAAGCGGACTCCGTCACAAAGTTGAACTTTGGGCTGACGGCGGAATGAAGAGTGCCAAGGACGTTATCAAAATTATGCTTCTTGGTGCAAACCGAGTTGGCTTTGGAACATTATCGATGCTTGCAATTGGCTGTACGACTTGCCGCGGCTGTCACTTAGATACATGTCATGTTGGTATTGCCACCCAAATTGAAACGGAAGCACAAGCTAAGGATCACGGCCTGCGCCGATTTGTACCACGACAATTAGATTTAGCAGTTCAAGGCATCATGAACCTGTTCACTGCTTTCGCTTCAGAATTAAAGGAACTTGCTGCTTCAGCTGGAATCAAAAACCTCCAGGATGCAGTCGGTCATTCCGAATTATTAGAGCAATTTAAAGGAGAAGATCAGCTTAACCTCTCTCATTTGCTTAAACCATTAGAAATCAGCCAATTTGCGAAAGTGGAGGCATCCAAATCAATATCAGAGGCGCAAATGCAAGTCGCTGTTGGTGCAGAATATCTCGATGGAAGTGTAGAACAGCTTCATTCATCTAGAGAATTCGCAAGTGTTACTTCTGAACAACGTGTTCTTGGAAGCCGTGTTTCCTGTCACCGTGTTCGTGGCAGACTTGACGGGTCTTACAAACAGCTTCCTCCTGTACAGCTAAAGTATAAGGAAGGATCGATTCCTGGAAATGGACTTGGTGCTTATAACAGTGAAGGCATTGAAATTACTGTTAACGGCGGCGGTCAGGACGGGGTTGGAAAAACGTCCTTCGGTGGAAATATCCATGTTCTTAAGTCTAAAGGTAAAAATGGACATTTCTATAATGGTTCAGTTGGAAAAGGATTTGGATATGGGGCACAAAAGGGTCTCCTAGTTGCCCAAGGAAATGCTGATGCCCGTGCAGGAATCCGATTATCAGGTGCAGATTTAATCATTGGCGGCCAAATGAAAAAGCCGCTTCCAGAAAAAGAAGCCGGCAACATTGGTTCAAATGCTAATATTAAAGGTTTTGCATTTGAATATATGACAAATGGCCGCGGTCTTGTATTAGGAGATCCAGGACCATGGATTTGCGCTGGTATGACTGGTGGCGTTGTGTATTCACGACTTCTGCCTGAAATGGGTCTAACGAAAGATGCTCTTAAGAAAAGAATTGCAAAAGGTGCAAAGGTATCTGTCGTTGATTTAAATGAAAAAGGAATAAAAGATATCAATGAGTTATTAACAAAGTATACTGACCTTCTCGAGCAAAACGGTCAGCCGGAAGAAGCAAACGATCTTCGTACTTTATTAACAAACTTGGAAAATCATTTCGTTCAGATTCTTCCAGTTAAGGAACAAGCTGATCCATCAGTATCAACAGAGTGATTTATTAGCAACCTATTACGCCCGCTTTTGACAAGCGGGCGTTTTTTTTACATTTTTTTGGAACAATACGAAAATAAATTCATATAATTTCTCTTGATTAAATGAATGATTCCCTGTATAGTACAGTATTGTTATTTATGTGTAAAATAAAAAGATAACTACTTATTTTGAAAGGAAACTATTTAAAATGAAGTTAGGTGCCCGCATTTTTAAAACGGGAATAGCTATTGTTTTATCATTATACTTAGCCCAACTATTGCATTCACCTTCCCCAGTCTTTGCCGCCATTGCTGCGATATTCGCTATTCAACCGACGATATACCGATCCTATTTAACAATCATTGAACAGATTCAAGGAAATATTATTGGAGCAATAATGGCAGTAATTTTTGTTCTTTTGCTAGGCAATCATTATATTGTGGTCGGACTGGCTGCAATCATCGTAATTCTTCTAAATTTAAAGCTAAAACTCGAGAAAAACATTGGTCTTTCACTGGTTACATTAATTTCAATAATGGAAATACAAGGCGGAAGCTTTATTCAGTTTGCAGGAATTCGTTTCTCCACGATTATGATTGGGGTATTTTCAGCTTTCTTGGTTAATCTTGTGTTTATGCCGCCAAAATATGAAAATAAGCTTTATTTAAAAATAGCCGACACGACCGAAGAGATTATCAGGTGGATTAGATTAAGTACACGTCATGACTTCGACCATCAATTTCTCAAAACTGATATTGAAAAGTTAAAGGACAGTTATATTAAAATCAATCAATTTTACTTAATGTATAAAGAAGAACGAAGCTATTTTAAAAGGATTACATTAGAAAAGTCACGGAAACTTGTTATTTATCGGCAAATGACTTCTACAGCCAAAAAAGCGCTTGATACATTAAAAAAGCTTCATCGATTTGAAAATGAACTGTTGCACCTGCCAGAAAATTTTCAGCAATCGATTCAGGAACAATTGGATTGTTTGATTTACCAGCATGAGCAGCTAATGCTCAGGTTTATTGGCAAAATCCCAACCAACCCCACCTATTCAGAAGGAAATGTTTGTTTAAATAAAAAAGAATTATTTGACCTATTTTTATCTCATCAAAAGGAATATGCTGAGCAGGATCCTCCACATATGTATCATATTATGCAAATCGTTGCATCAATCATTGACTACAGTGAGCAGGTCGAACATCTTGATACTTTGATAACAAGTTTTCATTCTTACCATGAAAATGAAGTTTCCATTGAGGAACCTCAAAACGAATGAAAAACCGAAGTGGAATTTACTCCACTTCGGTTTCTTTATGTTCAAGCATTTGTACCTGAAATAATTTAAAATAGTTCCCTTGCTTTGCCATTAGTTCTTCATGTGTTCCGATTTCAACAATTTGGCCATGCTCAATTAAAACGATGCGATTCGCATGAGTGATGGTCGATAACCGGTGTGCTACAATAAAGGTGGTACGGTCCTTTGCTAGCTCCTCAAGGGATTCTTGAATCGAATGTTCACTTTCTAAGTCAAGAGCCGATGTCGCCTCATCTAAAATAAGGATTGGCGGGTTTTTCAAAAATACCCGTGCAATTGCAATCCGCTGCTTTTGCCCCCCGGAAAGCTTTACGCCCCTTTCCCCAACCTTTGTATTATATCCTTCAGCAAGATTTAAGATAAATTCGTGTGCATTGGCGGCTTTGGCTGCCTGGTAAACTTCTTCATCCGTTGCCAATGGTTTTCCTAATAATATATTATCCTTCACTGATTCACTAAATAAAATATTATCTTGAAACACAACTCCAATTTTATCCCGTAACGTTTGAACCCTAAACTGACGGATATCTACACCATCGAGAGTTATTTTTCCTTTGGTTACATCGTAAAAACGCGGAATTAAGCTAACCAGCGTTGATTTCCCGCCGCCGCTCATTCCAACAAGTGCAATGGTTTCTCCCTTTTTTACATCAATGGTAATCTCTTTAAGTACCGGTTCCTCATTTTCATTATAGGAAAATGATACATCCTCAAAAGAAATATCACCATATACATAACTGCACTCTTTCGAATCCGGCTCGTCAACAATATCATATTTTTCATCCAATAATTCAAAAACACGGTCCATTGAGGCAAAGGATTGTGTAACAGTGGTTGAAGAGTTAACCAGTCTTCTTAAGGGATTATAAAGCTTGTCAATATAAGCAAAAAACGCCACCATCGTACCTAATGACAGCTGATGTTGAATAACTAAATATGCTGAATAGCCTATCACAATTAATGGCGCGATATCTGTAATCGTGTTTACAACAGAAAAGGACTTCGCGTTCCAGCTCGTGTGCTGCAAGGCTTTTTCTAAAAAGTTTTTATTCTGCTTATCAAACTGGGTTTGTTCATATTCTTCAATCGCAAAACTCTTGATAACAGGCATCCCTTGTACCCGTTCATGGAGGTAGCTTTGAACCTCCGCCAGAGCTTGCGAACGAATCCTTGTTAACCTCCGTAAATTCCCAAAAAAGTAGCTTATGGAAATAGCATAGAATGGAAACAGCAAAATCGAAATTAAGGTTAATTTAACATTCATTGAAAACATAAGAATAATGGCAATAACAATAGTAGCAATATCCAGCCACAGGTTCATCAATCCAGTCACAACAAACGTTTTCGTTTGCTCAACATCATTTATAACACGAGAAATGATTTCTCCTGCTCGAGTATTGGCGTAATACTTAAAGCTGAGCTTTTGAATATGTTTATACATCGTGTCACGAAGATCGTATAAGATTTTACTTGAAGTCCACTGGGCAAAATACTGCCGGTAATACTCAATCGGTGGTCTAAGAACCACAAATATAACAATCATCAAACCCAAAATCAGCATTAATTTATGTATTTTTTCATCAGCTGATAAGGAGTGATTTCCAATGATATCATCCACTACATACTTTATTAAAATAGGTATTATAAGAGGAATAGAGAATTTTATGAGTCCAATGATGATTGTTCCAATGATCTGCCATTTGTATGGCTTTACAAATTGAAGATATCTCTGAATGCTATTCAATCTTTTATGGCCCCCTTTCTTTTTTCGATAAGCACGTAAAAACCTGTTGATAAAATCAACAGGCACCTACGCTACCCTTTAACGTCTGTATGTTAAATAACGTTCATACCAAATATCAATAAAATCTGGAGCAAATGGGCCATTTCTTTGCCGAATCCATTGAATCAGCTTATCAACGTTTCGCTTAAGAATTTGGTCTATTACAGCCGGATAATTCATTTCTCGGCGATGCCGCTCATACTCATCTTCGTCTAGCAAATTAAATGTCATATCAGGATACACCTTTATATCAAGATCATAATCAATATATTTAAGTGCTTCACCATCAAAAATAAATGGTGAACTGATATTACAATAATAATAAATGCCGTCTTCACGGATCATTCCAATTACATTAAACCAGTATTGTGAATGGAAATAACAAATGGCAGGTTCTCTTGTAATCCACGTTCTACCATCTGATTCTGTTACCAATGTCCGATCATTTCCACCAATCACTAAATGCTGTGACCCTTTTAAAACGGTTGTTTCTTCCCAGACGCGATGGATGTGCCCATTGTGTTTATAGCTATGTATTTGCATTGGTTCACCTTCGATGGGTACGCCCATGTTCTCCCCTACCTTCATTACTGAACGCTTTGTAACCTATTCTTTTGAAAAATAAACGACAAAAGGCAACAAAGAAAATTCCTATTATCTATTATTATAACGGTTGAGAACAGAATTTAAAACAAAAGAGCCACATTTCAAGTGGCTCTTTGTAAAAATTTGCGAAATTTTTTCTTCATTTTCTTTATTTTTCATTACAAAGAAGGAGTTAAACTTGATTCCCGATATGAATTTATAACCTCTTCAGTCTGTTTTTCAAACATGGACTGAATTTCTTTCAACTCTTTTTTCTTTAGTTGAATATCAGTTTGAATACTTTCAAGATCGGTTTCGTTCTGTAATGTCTGCAACTCCTCTTCAATTTGCTGACAACGTTCAAGTTCAGCCTGAAGGTATAATAATTTTTCCATCGTTGCCATTTGCTCGGAAACTAATCGGTTAAAATGATTCATTTCCCTCACCGCCTTATTATTTGTACCTAATATGTATTCTTGAATAATCCTTAATCTCCTTTGACTACTTATGTAGACTAAAAGGAAGTTTTGTCGAATAGAAAGAGGGCACCCTTTCGATTGGAAGAGTGCCCTCAACTTAAGTATGATTAGCTTTGACCCATTTGGCCAGCGCCGCCTTGGCTTTTATTTGCTTGTGATTGTTGGTTTTGCTTTCTTACTTCTGCAGCATTCGTTTCACTCGCAAATTCTGTACCAAATGCACCTGCTGCACCTGCTGCACCTGCTGCACCTGCATTTTGTTGTCTTACTTCCTGGATGTTAGTTCCAGCTGAAGTTTTGTTTGGCTGTTGATTGAATTTTGCCACTGTAATCACCTCCACGAATATTAATGTATCCCTGCTTCGTGAAGATTATCCAAAAAAATTATTTAAAAATAATTAAACGAGTAATGATATTCCACCATCAACGATGATAGTCTGTCCTCTAATCATGCTTGAATCATCAGATAATAAGAACATTACGGTGTTAACCATGTCCTCAATTTCAACCATTTTCCCTGCAGGAGTTTTTTCTTTTGCTTCTTGAAGCAACTCTTCCCGATTAGGGAAATGCTTCAATGCTTCTGTATCAACCGCGCCGCCGGAAACGGCATTTACCACAATATTTTTTGGAGCCAATTCAATTGCTAAATACCTTGTCAGCGCTTCAAGTGCTGCTTTTGATACACCTACAACTGTATAATTCTTAAGATAACGAATCGACCCTAAAGAACTTATGCTGACAATCTTTCCTCCACCATTTTTCTCCATCAATTTTGCCGCTTCCTGGCCACAAAATAAAAGAGCTTTGCTATTGATGTTTAAGGTCCAATCCCAATGTGATTCTTCTAGCTCCATAATCGGACGCTGTACACCAGAAGCTGCGTTATTGACAAATACATCTAAGCGGCCAAATTCCTGTTCAATTTGGGCAAACATATCTTTAATTTTATCTACATCTCCAACATTGGCTTTAATTATTAAGGCTTTTCTACCTAATGCCTCAACTTGTTCAGCTGTTTCTATGGCACCCTTCTTGCTTCGCGCATAATTAATGACAATATCATATCCTGCTTCAGCAAGCCGAAGTGCTGTTGCCTTTCCAATTCCCCTGCTGCTTCCAGTAATTAATGCTACTTTTTGTGTCATCTTCCTTTTCCTTTCCTCAATCAAGTATAGCTCTTATTTTAGCTTTTCCATGAATAGAAGACAATTAATAGACCAAACACTAAGAGAAAATACCATAACGAAGGGATGAAAGTTTTATGTATGCAGGACGAGATATGACAGAGCTTTCAATGATGGCTAAATCTGACTGGGAGGATAGCGAACTTACCTTTTTTCATCATTCCCTGCAGCAAATTGCCCCCTATTTAAATAGCGAGGGCCAAACCATACACAGAGAGATCATCGAAGAAATTGAAAGCCGTGGAGGGATCAAACACTAGAATAAAAAGAACGCCGTAACAAGTCACGGCGTTTCTTCCTATTTTTGTTCCTGATAAAGCTTTATCATTTTTTGATAGGAAACAGGAAAAGCGTATTCTTCCATTTCCGCTAACGAAACAAGCCTCCATTCATCACTTTCCACAAACTCGGAACATATTTTACCTGTATACACTTTAATATTCCAAACTAAATGTGAAAAAACATGTTCAATTTGACCGATAATCTGATTAAGCTTGACAGGTAAATTTAAAGATTGATTAAATTGAGCTATAACTTCCTCGCGATCAGCCTGCAATGGATGAACAATCTCCACATTTGGAAATTCCCATAGGTTTGCAAGTAATCCTGACGAGGGCCGCTTATGAATGACAATCTTCCCATTTTCAGCTAAAAGAATGGCCGAAGCTAATTGTACATGACGAGTTTTTGTTTTTTTCGTTTTCACTGGAAGCTCATTTTGTACACCTTCATAAAACCCGTGGCAATGTTCGCGAACTGGGCATAATAAGCATGATGGAGAGGTTGGGGTACAAATCAATGCTCCTAATTCCATTAAGGCTTGGTTAAAGGCAGACGGGTCATCATGTGAAATTAATTCCCGAACCGCTTTTTCAAAAATTTTTCGCGTTGATGGTTTCGCAATATCTTCCCAAATAGAAAGTATTCTTGATAAAACGCGCATGACATTACCATCTACAGCAGGTTCCGGAACACCATAGGCAATGCTTAAAATAGCACCTGCGGTATAAGGTCCGACTCCCTTAAGTTTCGCAATTTCTTCAGGGGTACTGGGTACCTTACTATTATAATTAGCTTTTACTTCCTTAACTGCAGACTGCAAATTGCGTACTCTTGAGTAATACCCAAGCCCTTCCCATGCTTTTAGAACCTTATCTTCTTCCGCTTCAGCTAAGTCTTCGATGGTGGGAAACCATTCGATAAATCGATTAAAATAAGGAATGACGGTATCTACTCTTGTTTGCTGCAGCATTATTTCCGATACCCAGACCTTATAAGGATCCTGATCTTTTCTCCAGGGAAGGTCACGCTGTTCCGCCTTAAACCAAGAAATTAAATCATTTTGAAAAGCATTTATATTGATTTCTGTAATATTTTTTAGATCAATTAACATAACTTTAGGCCCTCCGTAAAAAACTAGCAAAAAGTAAAGCATTTTCGTCTTACAATAAGTTAATTTTTCTATTTTGACAAGAACATTTTAAAGGAGGATATTCCTTTTGGATACTGGAACTCATGTTGTCATGGGCATTGCACTGGGTGGTCTTGCAACCCTTGATCCAGCAGTGGCGGCCAGCCATGCTACTACAACTAGTGTTTTAATTGCAACAATCGCAGGTTCTCAAATACCAGATATTGACACAGTTTTAAAACTAAGAAATAATGCCATTTATATTCGAAATCATCGTGGAGTGACCCATTCTATTCCTGCGGTCATCCTGTGGCCGCTCTTAATCGTAGCAGTCATTTATCCTTTTTTTCAGGGTGCCAATCTCCTTCATCTCTGGGCATGGACCTTTGCTGCCGTTTTTATCCATGTTTTCGTTGATATATTTAATGCGTACGGAACTCAAGCCTTAAGACCATTCTCTTCAAAATGGGTGGCACTAGGTGTGATTAATACCTTTGATCCGATCATATTTGGAATTCACGTCATTGGGATTTTCATTTGGATTTTAGGGGCAAATCCAGGCTATACTTTTCTGATTATGTATGCCGTTATCATCGTCTACTATTTAAGAAGGTTTCAAGCTAAAAAAAGAGTTTTAGTTGAGGTTAGAACCCTGATTCCTGATGCAACTGAAATTATTATCGCTCCAACCATGAAGTTTCATCAATGGCGAATTGCTGCCATGAGTAAAAGCATGTTTTTTGTTGGCAGGTCCGAAGATAAAAAAGTAGAAATTTTAGATCGTTTTAAACGTGTTCCTGTTCCGCAAACCCCCTTAATTGAAGCTGCGAAAACGGATTACAATATTTCCGCTTTTCTTTCATTTTCGCCAGTTTATCGCTGGGAAATAGATGAATTCACTGATTATTATGAGGTCCGTTTTATTGATTTACGCTATCGAAGTAATGGCCATTATCCCTTTGTGGCTGTGGTGCAATTAGATTGTAATTTTAACCGGATTACCTCTTATACAGGCTGGGTGTTTAGTGAAAAGAAATTGCGAAAAAAATTAGGGATTATCCCAAGTTAAAAAAGCAAGTGACCCATTGTCACTTGCTTTTTTAATGGAGAGTATTTTTTGCTTGTTCTAGAAAATGTTTATATTTCGGATTGGTCGCTGCAAATTCATGCAACTTATCGCCGTAGTTTTCAATCCATTGTTTAACAATTTTTTCTGTCATTTCACTGCCCATATATTCCCTTCCCGCTTTTGCATACGTGGTTTCAAAATCCTCCCAAAGCAGCTCAACCCAAGTCCGGGCTTGTTGGTAGGAAAGCTGGTCATTTTTGCCTATAAGCAGGTTTGCTAATTTTTCATGATAATCATTCACGTGCACACCCCATTTGCCATTTTCTTATAACATAACCGTAAAAATTTAAGCAAATACTAACGTTACGTGGTAAGCATTGAAAGACAAGCTTTGCTTTTCACGTTTTTCTCATTCCCTTTAATGGAGGTACCGCATGAGAAATAAAGCGACAAATTTCCCGAATCAAAATAATAATAAATTTGAGGGAGAACCGAGAGCAAAAGCAGAATATGCTTCAAAAAGAGCAAACGGCACTACCAATACGCATCCTCAAGAGCGTATGCGTGCTTCTGGTGAACGTGATGACGATTCACCACAATTTTAATTTGTAACACTAAGACAAACCAGAGAATAAGTTCTCTGGTTTGTTACTTCAACCTCTTTAGTAGAGATATCGGAAGTGCTTCTTCTTTACCATCGCCTTGTAGTCGATAACCCCAAGCAAACACGCCATTCATATAGTCTATTTTAAAATGTTGGCCAGGGTCTCCCTCAATTTCATAAATTTCTCCAGTTTTAAAGGAGTCTGGGTTTAATAAATAAGCTTTTGCCATTAATACTTTTCTTTCAAGGACGGCAAATTCATTTACCATTCCCATTTGCTCTGCTTTTCTTGCTTTTTCTTGTAGCGCAGCAATTTCCTGCCTTAATTCCTGCTCTGTCATTTCACTATACCGCTTCTCCTGCTGCATCATATTCCCTCCCATTTCTCTTTATTTTAGTATAGTTTTTTTTGTAAAATTAATAAAGGCATTAAAACCAATTTGAAGGAGATAACTTAATGAAAACAATCATTGTAACTGGTGCTGGATCTGGGTTGGGAAAAGAGCTAGCATTTCTTTTTTCAAAAAAGGGGTATCATCTTTTGCTTGCTGGCAGAAGTACTGATAAATTAGTTGCTGCCAAAGATGAAATTGAAGGAGAAGGCGGTACTGCTGAGATCCTTGTACTAGACATTCGGAATAATAAAGCAGTTTCGGAGAAATTAAAAGATATTGGCAGCACCTACCACATAGCGGGATTGATAAATAATGCTGGAGTCGGACATTTTGGGCCGTTTGGAGAGATAAATGAAAAGCAAATCATCGAAATGTTAGATACCAATGTGTTAGGAACAATTTTTATGACGAAGGCAATTTTACCGCTTCTCCTTGCTAAGGGAGAAGGAAGGATCATGAATATTATTTCAACTGCCGGTTTACGCGGAAAGGTCAATGAAGCAGTTTATGCAGCGAGCAAATTTGCAGTCAGAGGCTTTACCGAAAGCCTGCAAAAGGAATACGAGGTCAGCGGAATTAAAATTAATGCTGTTTATATGGGAGGCATGGATACACCATTTTGGGAGGACAGTGACCATATTAAAGACCCATCACGGCTAAGCTCACCTAAGCAAGTTGCTGAGATGATTTTTGAGCAACTTGATCAAAATGAGATTATTATTGAAAGTAAAAAATCATGACGCTCCTGTCATGATTTTTTACTTTCAGCTAAGTACCTCTCGATTAAATCAATTGAAAAGCCTTTCCGATATAAAGCTTGCTTCATCTTTTGTTCATATTCGAAACCGCTGAATTGAGAGTATTTCCGATGGGCTTTTTCCCCATGAAACCTGATGGCTTCCATTTCCTCATCAACTTCTTTATTCACATCAGTTTCATTTACAGCAATATGAATAACCTCAAAAGGATATCCTTTTCTAAGCAGCAACTGCTCCAGCTTTTGCTTTTGAATTTTCTGAGAGTCCTTTGAATTCTTCTGGAAGAACTTTTCGCTCATTTTTGTTGCTTTTTCAATCTGCTGCTCGCGCGGAAATTCCTCGAGTGCACGAAGTCGAATTCCCTCCTCAATCCCTCTTTCCTTTAATTCCAGTTTGATTAAATCAGGACCTTTATCAGTCGTATTCGCCTGTGTTCGTACATAAGCAAAGGCATAATCCTCATCATTGATGTATTTCTGAATTGTTAATTTATGAACAATTTCCTCGATGACGGGGTCATCTACTTCTTTTTGAATAAGATAATCCCTAATTTCTTTCGACGACCTCATTCTCCTAGCTAAATAATTTACCGCTAGATTATAAGCCTTACGAATATCATCCTGGAACTGAATTTCCATGAAAGAAAAATCATCAATTTCCATGCCTTTTTTTAGCTGAAATTTTATTAGTACATCACTATCAACACTAAAGGCAAATTCCTCGCCCTTTCCGTAATCCATAAACACATTAAACCGATCTTGATTTTTCTGCTGTGTGGTGATTTTCGTAATAATAGCCATTTCCTTCACCTCAAGAATACTTTACCATATTCTTCATTTAATATAGTAAAATAAAAGCAAAAGGTGGTGTTTTTCATGAAAATTGCAATCGCTGGCGGGACTGGATTTGTCGGGAAGGCACTGGTAGATGAATTCCTAAAAAACAATTATAAAGTCGTTATTTTAACTAGAAGGTTACCTAACATAATTAAGGATGACCGAATTCAATATGTACAATGGCTGAGTGAAAATTCAAACCCCATATCCGAACTTCAGAATACTGATATTTTTATTAACCTTGCTGGGGAGTCGATTAATAGCGGGCGGTGGACAGAAGTAAGAAAAAACAAAATATTAATCAGCCGGCTTGGGGCTGTTAAAGAGCTAATAGAAATTATGAAGAAATTGGAACGAAAACCAAAGGCATTTATTAATGCCAGTGCAGTCGGTATTTATGGAACATCATTAGACACGGTGTTTACAGAAGAAGAGCAAAAACTCGGGAATGATTTCTTAGCTGAAACCGTCAGGCAATGGGAATACGAGGCAAGTTTTGCATCAAAATTAGGAATACGCACTTCTTTTTGCAGATTCGGAATAATCCTTGACCGTGATGAGGGAGCATTGCCAAAAATTTCATTTCCATATAAGGCTTTTATTGGCGGGAATATCGGTCATGGCCGGCAGTGGATGTCGTGGATTCACATTGAAGATATAGTTAAAGGAATTACTTTTATTATTGATAACGAGGACATTCAAGGAGCAGTTAATTTTACGGCTCCTAACCCGGTTACGATGAGCGAGTTTGGGAAAACACTTGCACTGGAATTACACCGCCCTCACTGGTTGCCGGTTCCCAGCTTTGCCCTTCGATTACTTTTGGGAGAAATGAGTACATTAGTTGTCGATGGTCAAAAAGTATTACCAAATAAATTATTGGATTCAGGTTTTGAATTTAAATACCCGGATCTTCAAAAAGCCTTACGAAATATAATTTCTTAAAATCAGTATCATTCCTTTCCTATAAGGTAAAAATGGAAATAAGTACATAAAGTGCTTTATTTTTACCACATAGCTTGATGACGATTGACAAAAAAATGTTGAAAGGAATGAGCAAAAATGGCTGAAAAGAAGAAAAAGGATAAGGATAGAGGGAAATACAGTCTTACAAGCATGCAAGAGGTATCTTATCAGCGGGAATTTAAAATGGCAGACCGTGCAGGCGGTTATGCCGACAGAAAAACGAAGCTATAGTACACCAAATTTTTAAAGAATTTTCCATTAATGGACCCCTTTAAATTTGTTAAAACTAGAGTGGAGAGCATCTTTCCTCTCAAGAGTTAACATTTGAAAGGGGTTTTTATGATGGGTCGTTCACGCGGACATGGTTCACGAGATAAAAATAAAGCTTCACTTCCACAAGTTCCAAAAAACATGAAATCAGATGGACAGGATGTTGAGTTTTCAAAGGAAATGGCTGATGGAGCGGATCTTGAGGCACTGGCACG
Organism: Neobacillus sp. DZ-9; assembly: GCF_059587065.1. NCBI lineage: Bacteria > Bacillati > Bacillota > Bacilli > Caryophanales > Bacillaceae > Neobacillus > Neobacillus sp. DZ-9. Next base: position 229,994 of record NZ_JCAIOL010000009.1, on the reverse strand, counting down.
AGCTAATGCAGCAAACCAGCGCGTCCAAAATCGAAATAGAAAATAATCCTTTAAAAAAAGAAGCAGGTTTTGCCCTGCTTCTTTAATATAAATTTTTCATTGTTTTAACACTAATTGATGTGCACATTTTTTGCACGGACTTTTTGGAAATTGCCTTTGATAAAAGGTACTGCAAATCGGTCAAGTCCGAAGTAGTAAGCTCCAGTGCCTGCGAATAATAGAATCATCGCTGCTGTATAAAGAATTGGGTTAGTGCTTGTTGTTCCCGCGAGCATAAAGTTTAAGTTCATAAATGCACCAGCGATTAATGCCGGAATCGTTGCTAAACCCACGATTAATCCTAAACCAACTAGCATTTCTCCCCAAGGAATCAAGACGTTAAAGATATGAACATTTGGGATCGCGAATTGTTGTAAAAAATCAGCGTACCAAGCTTGCACTGCTGGATGTTCCCCTGTTGCATTTGCCAGAGCTCCTTTAAGAAAACCGCCTGCATCGAAACCGCCTGTTAATTTATGATAACCTGCCTCAATCCATTGTAAGCCAAGCCAAACTCGTAATACTGTCCATACAACTGCTGCAAGAGGAGTTTTGTACCATCTCATCACAATCATCTCCTATTAATTTCTTGTGAAACATTTCACAAGTTTGTTAATGATTTTAATTTCCCTTATTGTTAAGGGTGGATCAGCTAGCTGTTATTGTAGCAGAAGTTTGTGAATCTTTTCACTATCTTCTCTACACTTTTAATATACTCTCCGCCACAAAAAATGACAACGGCTTTCACATATTTTTAACATTTTAATATTAGAAATTTGGAGGTATTGTGAACAACATAAATTATTACCTCCATTCCGTTTGTGGATTTTGTGGATAAGCATTTAAAATAACGTAATACCAATCCGCGCAATGTGGATAAGTCTGTGGGAAAATAAACAAACCTTCCTTATGTAAAGATGACATTATTGATTTAATGTCACCACGCTTTAAATTTATTACATTCAAGCTTTCAATGATCAATCTCTTTTGCGATCACTGCTTTAAAATCGTCTGTATAGGTGATGATATCTCCCCATTCCATAAGCTCTTCTTCAGAAATTTTCCAGGTATGCTTTTCTGCTTCTTGCCGAATTACAGCAAAATGATGGCGATCAGTAGAATAGATGTGAAACCCCTTTTCTTTACACTGATCAATGAAAAAGTAATCCTCAGCTCGATTCACTTTTTCAAATTGAACCTGTTGAAATACATCCTTTCTAAACATAAGTGTTGCTCCGGCAACAGTGTCAACGAAGGAATTTTCTTTACCCGACATATAAATCAGTGCTTTTTTATTTTTAAAATAAATATATAATGAACTTTTACCGATTATTGAAATATTTTTATTTTTAAAAGCTTCCATCCCGCTGCTTATATATTCAGGACCGTAATAGTCATCGTCATCAAATTTTGCTATAAAATCATATTTTGATTTCATAATCCCAAAATTCAGGCAGTCGCCTAATGTTGCTTTTTCATGCAGTTGATATACCTGGACACACTGATAATTCTTTGCCTTTTTGATCCATTTATCGATGTCCATGGAATCCTTATTTAGGATAATAATTAGCTCTTTATCCTTCCAGGTTTGCTGTTGATAATTTTCGAAAACATTATTGATACTCTCATCTCTTATTGTACAAGTTATTATGGAAACCACTTTCTTCACTCCATCCCCTTAATTTAGAATAATATTTAGGAATTCAAGATTTTCTCTAAAAGGCTGGTTAAACTGGTGAATTCCTCAAGGGATTTAAGGGAATTAATATCTTCTTGAAGGCCTTTTCTTTCGTCTGAACCAAAACCTGCAGCCCCTAAGATATTAATGTGACGAATATCTATTTGAAGTAATAGGACAGTTGCTTGAAGAATGCGAATAAATCTCTCTTGGAATTCTTGAAATCTCTCTGGATAGGTTTGCATAAGTAACTTATACTCGCTTAGTACCTTATTCATCGTTAATAAATCTACTATGCCTGAAAGCTCTAATCCAAGAATTAAAACATCGACGTCATAATGCTTTAAGATAAAGAGCCCCAGGTTTTGAATTGCCTCTTTCCATTTACTTATTCCCACAGGATGTTCTTGGTGGTAAGTTATTAATTCGTTGGACACAATATATTTGGCATCCAGTTTATATAAACGGTACCCTATTTCCCAATCCTCGTAGCCGTATTGAACAAAGTCCTCATCAAACAAACCTGCTTGTTGAATAAACTCTTTACGGATGGAAACATTCCCTGTAAGAAATGCCATCCATGGAAACATAAATCCATCTAGGTCCACATCAAAATTTTTAACTATCGTCTCAAACCACGTAAATGGTTTAAAAACTAAATCCGTATAGGTTTTATTGGTAATATCGTCTTTTTCTATTAATGGATACGGCTTTTCCAACGGTAATTTTAAGTCTTGCAGCTTTCTGTTTTTCTCTGGATTATTTTTGGTTAAGGTTTGGATCCTGTTCATTACATCCTGAGGAAACTCAGGAAAGATACATGAATAAATCTTCTTAGAATGCATCACACCTGACAAAATAACCTTATTTTGAGATTGATGATACTTAAAATGCTTTTCAACAAAATCTGGTTCTGTAATCATTTCAGCATCTAGAAAAATCAGGATGCTCCCTTTTGCTGCTTGAATACCTAAATTTCGCACATTTGCTCTTCCAAGATTACTTTTATTACGGATATATTTAAAATGATAAGGTGGATTATAACCTTTAAGATTTTCTTCTGTTTGGTCAGTAGATGCATCATCTATAAAGATTACTTCTATTTTTGAAGGATTAAATGTTTGTTGTTCGAGTGAGTAAAGGGTAAATATATTGAGTGGAAATTTATTATAAGATGGAATAATGATACTGACTTCAATATTTTGATTCTTTTTATTTTCTCTGTTTGCCTTACTAGTTTTTTGGGTGGTTTGGGTGTTTTTTTGCTTCACTCTTACATCCGTTTCTTTTACAGGACGATCTGGCCAAATTCCGTAAAGCCCCTCTTTGTTTCTACTTATCTGTTGATTCATATAAGTCTTAAGTTGTTTATTAGTCCGGCAATGGTCCCAAAGCCTAATCTCTTTGATTTCTCCTTTAAAAGATCCGCCTGACAAACTACCAATAATCCCTGTCGGGTAGACATACCTTTTAGGGCTTCGTTCACCAATTTTCACAAATTCACCATTAATGTATAAATACGGATATCTATTATCATAAACAATGGCAATATGAGTAATATCGTTAATTTCTGTTTCATGTACTAACACGGCAAAAGTATTTATTTCCGTATGTTCAAGGACAATTACTCCATTTTTTCCCACTGAAACACTAATTCCTGCTTCATCATAATACTCCCCATTTCCTGGTCCAACCATATAATTTTTCCCATCTGCATTTACAGGTTTTTCGCGTGATTGTTTATCAATCCGATGAACGCTTTCTGGTTTCACCCAAAACTCATAAGTGAATGAATTAATAAGCTTGGTCAGCAAAAGTTCATATAAGCTATTTCCTAACATGCCGCCCCCTCCATTCCCTTGTATTCAATAACTAGTCCATAGGTCGAGCTTTTACACAATATGCTCAACATACGATTATGTCTAAACTTATCCCTAGTTACGAACGATTTTTTCTGATTATTTTCAAATTCTTAAAAAACTAAAAAAAGAGGGCTGCTGCCCTCTTTTTTTACTATTGAGCTGTCAATACTTTGTCTTCATTTGCTGCCTGATACTCACCCACTATTGGGAAATAAGAAATTTCCTTATCTTGATTAGCCAGCCCCTCTACATCCCTCTTTGTCGCCCTGATTATATAGGCTTGTTTGAATGTTTGTTCAATCAAGTTAGACGGAATGCTTTGAAAATAATTGCTCTGAGCATGTACAAACCAAAGCTCTTCTTTGCAGCTTCTTTGCAGGTCAGAAACTGTCGTATCCTCAACTTTAAATGTTCTATCCTTCTGATTATTTAGGCAGACATATACCAAATCTTCGATAACTGCACTGGCGGTAGGAAACATTCCCGCTCCTGGTCCTTGCAGTGTAATTCTGCCAACAATATCTGAATGAACACTAACAGCATTCTCGACGCCCTCTACATGATAAAAAGGATTCTCCTTCCCGACAAGAGCCGGCTTAACAGATACCTGTATTTGGCCGCCTTCCTTAGAGATACTTGCAATATGTTTAAACCTCAATCCTAACTTTTCGGCAGCGTCAATTAATTCACTTGTGATGGAAGTGATTCCTTCACGTTCAACATCCTGCCAATTCGGTTCTTCCCCAAATGCAATTCGGCTTAGAATCATTGTTTTGTAGAATGCATCGAAGCCTTCGACATCATTGGTTGGATCTGCTTCTGCATAACCATTTTCTTGAGCCTGAAGCAGTGCTTCGGCAAAGGACCATTTCTTTTCTCTCATTTCGGTTAGGATGAAATTCGAGGTCCCATTTAATATTCCTTGAATTTGTTGAACCCGGTTAATTTTTAATAGTTGTTTTAGTGTTTGAATCACCGGGATTCCCCCGGCAACTGTGGCTTCAAAGCCCACAGAGACGTTATTTTGTTCTGCAAGCTCATTCAGTTGTTTTCCATGGTGTGCAAACATTTCCTTATTGGCTGTAATAATGTGGCAGCCCCGCTCAATTGCTTTTTGCAAAAATGTAAAGGTCGGCTCCTTGTTTACAATGGCTTCAATTACAATATCAAGCTTTGGCAAGTTGAGTATCTCTTCAAAGTCTGTAGTTATTAAAATATTTTTACGAATATTTCTTTCCCTCTGTTTATTTTTAATTAGAATTGCAGCCACTTCCACTTTCTTGCCTAAAACGGCTTCAAGGTCGTAAGCATGTGATTCAATCGTCCGGTAGACACCCTCACCCACCGTACCAAAACCTAAGATTGCCACCTTTATAACAGTCATTTTTTGCACCCCTTCAATAAATAGTTTGAAAATACGAAAAACCCTCTTCATAAGAAGAGGGCTTGGATTCCTCCTCTTATCTATCAGGTTTTATAAAAACCTGCAGGAATTAGCACCTTTTCAAGGATTACCTTGAAGGTTGCCGGGCTTCATCGGGCCATGTCCCTCCGCCGCTCTGGATAAGAGATATATAATTTTTCATTAAATTTCCAAGAATATAAAATGAATATTAGCTGAATCTTCTGTCAAAGTCAATAGTTTTTTTATAGAGGCAATAATTCAATTGTTTCCTTGTTATCGATTTTTTCTATCATAAAAAGCCATTCCTGCGGTTTATTAGAAAGCACTGAATAATACGTAGTGAGAAAATCTTTTACAAGCGCTGCAGGCAAACGATGTACCTCATCGCTTGTAGGCATATAGCATAAATCTAGGCCGGAGACAGCCTCACCGTTATTTTCCCATGATGGATGAACGTAAGCTAGATCTAAACGTTTATACCCTAGGTGGGATAGTACCTCCCTGCGAACATAAGGATCCATCACTTTTACACCGCCAAATTCATGATGTTCCACTCTATATGGATCATAAATTTCAGCGAACATACCAAATAGCTCTTTTTCGTTCTCTTTTGCAAGCAATTGTAAATCCTTCAAACGATTCTGTGCTAAAAATCGGCCAATGCCTAACCCTGGTTTACTGATAATGGTGAAGTCTGTCATTGCGATATTCCAATCAGGGTAATAGCGGTATTCTGTAGCTCCAACTACCTGTTCATCATCAATAGCAACAAACACGCGGATACTTGGATCTTCTAATGGTTCTTTCCATAACTCATAATCCAATACTTCCTCAGGCGGGAATATCTTCCCCATTAAATCATGAAGTTTTTTAAAATTTGGGTCATCAATATTTGTTATTCGTTTATACTCCAATTGTAAATAATCCCCCATTCTTTATTTGAATGGATTCCTCCATTCCATAATCGCTGCATGATTACAGGATTCTTCATCATCTAGATAATTTGTTGAAACACCTAAGGGCACACGGCCGCAGCCGAGGAGAAAGGTAATGACAGGATCCTTTACATCCCCCTTAATGATGGCATCCAGGTATTCTTCGGGCGTCATTTGATGCGCCACTTTATGATAGCCTGGCATCCTGCCCCCACCAAGCAGACGGTCAAACCCCTTTTCAATCACAACATGATACATGGCCTGCATCATTAACTTACCAAGCCCTAGTTTTCGGAACTTTGGGCGAACGCTAATATCTACAATATACAAGGAACTTCCATTCGGCTTATGGTTACGAATATACCCGTGGTCTGTGATTTCTTCCCAAGAATGATTCATTTCTTTTGGATCAAAATCCACACATAGTCCGGTAAGTGATCCTGCTAATACTCCATCTACTTCCACACATATAGAACCTTCTGGGAAAAGGGTAACATGGTTATTTAATTGCTCTTTATTCCACCATAATTCTGATGGAAAAGGAGGAGGAAAGCATTCCGCTTGGATCTCTATGAGCTGGTCAAAATCCTCTTTTGAATAATTACGAATGATAACCGGCATTGGTTTTTCCTTATCGAAAACAAAAAATTCACTTCTGTACATCCGAACACATCCTACTTTTCCCAATCAGGGTATAAATCAATTCTGCGGTCACGCCAGGTTGTAACAGAACCACGTTCGCGGACTTCATACAAAAGATCTAAATCAAGATCGGCTGTCACAACCATATCATCATTGATTTCCCCTTCCACTAAAATGCCGCGCGGCGGGAAAGGAATATCATTAGGAGTAATAATAACTGCTTGGCCAAAATTAGCCCTCATAAAGTCAACTGTTGGCAGAGAGCCAACTGTTCCGGTTAAAACCACATATACTTGATTTTCGATTGCACGTGCATGACTTGTGTAACGCACCCGATGAAAGCCATGACGATCATCCGTACAGGATGGACAGAAAATAACATCAGCGCCTTTTGCCTTGGCCATACGGACAATTTCCGGAAATTCAATATCATAGCAGGTAAGAAGGGCTATTTTCCCCTTGTCTGTTTCAAAAATTTGAAACGAATTACCGGGTGCCATGCTCCACTCCTTAACTTCTGTAGGAGTTATATGAAGCTTTGCCTGCTCGCCAATTCTTCCGTCAGGGTAAAATAAATGGGCGGTATTGTAAAGCTTATTATCTTTTTTAATAACATGCGTACCGGCAATAATATGCATATTGGTCTGTCTGGCAAAGTTAGAAAACAGCTCTCGGTATTGTTCCGTAAAGCTTGGCAAATCGTCAATGGTTAGGCTTTCCCCCTTTCCGTTGCCAATGGAAAGAAGCTGTGTAGTAAAAAACTCGGGAAACAAAACAAATTCAGCCCCGAATTCTTCAGCTGTTTTTATATAATGCTCACACTGGGCGGCGAATTCTTCAAACGAATTAATCGTATGTAAATGGTACTGCACTACTGATACTCTATATTTCATATATAACCTCCACACATTAATTTGTAAATTTTCCCTAAGGAAATTATCTCCTATTTTAGTTTTTCATACAAATAATTTGGCTAAATGAAAAGCCCGCCAATTTGGCGAGCTTAATATTATTGCTGCAGTTTTCCCTCAGCAAGTTTAATTTGCGCCTTCACCTGCTCAGGAGACGTTCCCCCGAAGCTATTGCGGACAGCCACTACATGTTCTGGGGCTAAAACTTTATAAATATCCTCTTCAAATAATGGGCTGAACTTCTGATATTCATCAAAGCTTAAATCCAGCAAAAATTTGTTGGATTGGATCGCATATAAAACAATTTTTCCAATAACTTCATGGGCATCACGGAACGGCAATCCTTTTCTAACTAGATAATCGGCAATATCTGTAGCATTAGAAAAATCATTGTTAATCGCTTTTCGCATGATATCTTTATTCACGGCCATTGTTTCAATCATCGGTGCAAGGAGCATTAATGAGCCTTCCAGCGTTTCAACTGTATCAAACATACCTTCTTTATCTTCTTGTAAATCTTTATTATACGCCAGTGGCAATCCTTTGAGGACTGTTAATAAACCTATTAAATTTCCATAGGTGCGCCCTGTTTTTCCTCTAAGCAATTCTGGTACGTCAGGATTTTTCTTTTGCGGCATGATGCTTGATCCGGTACAAAACGAATCATCAAGCTCTACAAATTGGAATTCCTGGCTGGACCAAATCACTAATTCTTCAGAAAATCTGGAGATATGCGTCATGATGATTGACCCGATTGATAGAAATTCAAGAATAAAATCGCGGTCACTGACGGCATCCATGCTATTTGGATAGATTGTTTCGAATCCCAGCAATTCGGCAACAAGTTCGCGATTTATCGGAAAGGTCGTCCCTGCTAATGCTCCAGAACCAAGTGGAAGCCAGTTTACACGTTTCAAAGAATCTAACAATCTCTCTTTATCGCGTTCAAACATCCAAAAATAAGCCATTAAATGATGGGCAAATGACACCGGCTGAGCACGCTGTAAATGTGTATACCCAGGAATCAGTGTTTCTATGTTCTCCTTGGCCTGCTTGATGATCGCCTGCTGGACATCTTCGACTAATTTAATTAACTCAGTTGTTTTTGTACGAAGATATAAATGCATGTCCGTTGCAACTTGATCATTACGGCTGCGTCCAGTATGGAGCTTGCCCCCGGCAGGTCCAATTTCTTCAATTAATAGCTTTTCAATATTCATATGAATATCTTCATCTTCTATTAAAAATTCTACTTCGTTACGATCCACTTTCTCTTTAATCTTAAGTAGACCATTTTTTATTTTGTCGGCATCCTCCATTGGGATGATACCGCATTCCCCAAGCATTGTGACATGTGCAAGGCTTCCGGCGATATCTTCTTTTGCTAGTTTTTGATCAAAAGAGATTGAAGCAGTAAATTCTTCGACTAATTTATTCGTTTCTTTTGTAAAACGTCCGCCCCATAGCTTGGACATCAGTGTTCCCCCTTACTTCCTCTAAGAAGTTTGCCCCCGAAATTTTGGCTTCGAGGGCGCTTTAGAATTATTTTAAAACTGATTCTTTTTTGGTTACCTCTGAATAAACCTTTGTTGGCAGTCCCCATAGTTTAATAAAACCAACTGCTGCATTGTGATCGAATGCATCACCTTTTGTATAGGTTGCTAGTTCCTCGTTATAAAGGCTGTATGGAGATTTACGTCCAACAACAGTATGATTGCCTTTATGGAGCTTCACGCGAATTGTTCCAGTAACGGTTTTTTGTGTTTCATCAATAAACGCATCAAGAGCTGGTTTAATTGGCGAATACCAAAGGCCCTCATAAATAATCTTTGCCATCTGCTGCTCAACCTGTGTCTTGAATTGAGTTACTTCACGAGTCAATGTTAAAAACTCTAATTCTTTATGGGCATTGATTAAAATTAGTGCTGCAGGATTTTCATAGACTTCACGTGATTTAATTCCTACTAATCTATTTTCGATATGATCGATACGGCCAACACCATGTTTGCCGCCAAGAGTGTTCAACGTTTCAATTAATTGAACTAATGGAAGTTTTTCTCCATTAAGGGCAACAGGAACGCCTTGTTCAAAGTCAATTTCAACATACTCTGCTTGGTCTGGAGTAAGTTCAATTGGATTCGTCCAATCGTATGCTTCTTCAGGTGCTTCTGCCCATGGGTCTTCAAGGACACCAGCTTCACAAGCACGACCCCAAATGTTGGCATCAATCGAGAACGGATTATCTAAATCAACAGGAATTGGAATTCCGTTTTCCTGAGCATACTTTATTTCCTCATCACGTGTCATGCCCCATTCACGAACCGGAGCAACCACTTTTAAACTTGGGTTCAATGCTTGAACAGAAACCTCGAAGCGAACCTGGTCATTTCCTTTACCTGTACAGCCGTGAGCTACAGCTGCAGCACCCTCTTGTTCAGCAACCTCAACTAGTAATTTTGAAATTAATGGTCGTGAAAGGGCAGAAGAAAGCGGGTATTTCCCTTCATATAAGCAATTCGCCTTCAAAGCTGGAATAATATATTCCTTTGCTAACAATTCTTTCGCATCGATCATGATGGCTTTAATAGCGCCAACGTTTAGCGCTTTATTTTTAATTGCTTCAAGATCTTTCCCTTCACCAACATCTAGGCCTAATGCAATAACATCATATCCGTATTTTTCCTGAATCCATTTAACCGAAACCGAAGTATCTAAACCGCCTGAATAGGCTAAAACAATTTTCTCTTTCGTCATTTTTTATATCTCCTTACGTTTGAGTGTATTATTATTCAATCAATAGCATTATTATACACTAAATCTCAAAAAAATAAATACTATTATGCTAGTAATAATTTTAAAATTGCTTTTTGTGCGTGTAAGCGGTTTTCTGCTTCATCAAAAACAACGGAATGAGGTCCGTCAATGATTTCGGCCGTTACCTCTTCGCCGCGATGTGCCGGTAAACAGTGTAAGAAGATGAAATCATCTTTGGCATACTGACAAAGCTCCTTATTGACCTGATAGGATGCAAAATCTTTAAGTCTCTTTTCGGTTTCTTCTTCCTGCCCCATGCTGGTCCATACATCTGTCACAATGACATCGGCACCCTTCACAGCTTGAACTGGGTCATTGGTAATCATAACAGTGCATCCATATTGTTTCCCTGCTTTAATTGCCTTTTCGGTAATTTTTCCATCAGGTAAATATCCCGGCGGACTGGCAATGCTAATATCCATTCCCACTTTCACCGCGCCCTCCATTAAGGAATGAGCCATATTATTGTTTCCGTCCCCAATATAGCAAAGCTTTAATCCGGCCAATTTTCCTTTATGTTCAAGTATGGTTAAAAGGTCTGCCATTACTTGCGTGGGATGCTGCAAATCCGTTAAACCATTGATTACGGGGATAGTAGCATGCTCTGCTAATTCTTCAACAGATTCATGGCCAAAAGTACGGATCATTAAGCCATCAACATAGCGCGATAATACTTTTGCCGTATCGGAAATACTTTCGCCTCTTCCAAGCTGAATATCACGTGAACTCAAGAATATCGCATGGCCCCCGAGCTGAAGCATGCCAACCTCAAAGGATACCCTTGTACGCGTCGAAGATTTTTCAAATATCATTCCCAATACTTTCCCGCTTAAGTATGGATGCGGTTTCCCCTGTTTTTGCATAGCCTTCAGTTCTTGAGCCTCGTCCAGAAGATATAGGATTTCCTCTGGACTGAAATCAGAAAGCTGTAAAAAGTCTTTTCCTTTGAATTGTAATTTATTCTCGTTTAACTTAATGGCTTCTAGCATGAACGGCACCTCTTTCATTCAAATTGTAAAATTCACTTACTGAGCGAACATCAAGATTAGTAAGTGGAGCTTTTTGTAAACCGATGGTCGCTTCCACCGTATCTAAATGAGTGTAAACCGGCACTTTATACCGTATCGCCTGCTCCCGAATTTGAAAACCAAATTTCAGTTTATTACGGCCTTGGTTTGGCAGGTTAATGACTGCCTTCATTTTCTGATTACGGAATAGGTGGTTTATATCCTGATCATCCCTTACCACTTTATCAACAGGGATGCCATTTATTTCAAAAAACAATGCTGTTCCTTCTGTGGCTGCTAATTTAAACTTTTTCATTAACAGCTCTTCAACTATTGGAAGACTTGCCTGCTTTTCTCGATCAGAAATGGAGCATAAAATATAGTTATCTTCCATTTTTTCCTCTAAAGCAGGTATTGCCTTATTAAGAGCTTCTCGATAGGTCAGACCCATTCCAAGCGCTTCACCAGTTGATTTCATTTCAGGTCCAAGTACATGGTCAACACCCTTAAGCTTACTGGATGAAAAAATAGGTGCTTTCACTGAAAAATAATTTGGTTCTGGCATTAATCCTTGGTTCAAGCACAAATCACTTAAGGATTCGCCTAATTGTACACTCGTGGCCCATTCAATCATTGGAGCTCCAGTTACTTTGCTGATAATAGGCACCGTTCTTGAAGACCGTGGGTTTACTTCTAATACATAGACTTGTTTTTCATAAATAACAAACTGAATATTCATCATTCCAACAATCGGCGTAGTCTTTGCAATTTTGCTCGCATAATCTATCAATGTTTCTTTTACCTGTTGTGACAATGAAATTGGTGGAAAGACTGAGATACTATCGCCTGAGTGAACACCTGCTTTTTCGATATGTTCAAAGATTCCTGGGACTACAATCGTTTCCCCATCACTAATCACATCAATCTCGCATTCTAGTCCGGGTATAAACTTATCAACTAATAACGGCCACATTTTTTCGCTTGAGTTATTTTCAAACTGCTTCGTGTAGTTTCTTAGTTCCTCTTCTGAAAAAATGGTAAACATCGATTGTCCGCCAATCACGTAAGATGGTCTTACGAGAACCGGGTAGCCTAATTTTCCAGCTGCTTCAACCAGTTTTTCTGTGGTATCGGCTGTTTTTCCTTCAATATGGGGAATTTGTAAATCCTCTAGAAGCTGATAAAATTCTTTCCGGTCTTCTAATCGATCTACATTCTGAACTGCTGTGCCCAAGATTTTTACCCCTTCTTCTTCTAAATCATGTGCCAGATTAATAGCCGTCTGCCCGCCGAATTGGATCAATACCCCATCGACTTTTTCTTTTTCAATGACATGCAAAACATCTTCTGCAGCAAGGGGTTCAAAATATAGTCGATCCGCAACCGAATAATCGGTGCTTACAGTTTCTGGGTTATTATTAATCACAACAGCCTCAAAGCCTTTTTTCTTTATTGCTTTTGCCGCATGTACTGAGCAGTAATCGAATTCAATTCCCTGGCCGATTCTTATCGGACCTGAACCAATGACAAGAATCTTCTTCTTGTTGGTAATTTCCACTTCATCAAACCCATGCCAGGTAGAGTAATAGTATGGAGTAACGGCATCAAATTCTGCCGAACATGTATCAACCATCTTATAGCCTGGTTTCCAATTTAGTTCCTTCCATTTGCTTCTCACTTGTTTTTCAGGAATATTGTAAATTTGCGATAAAAGCTTATCTGCAATATTATTTCGTTTAGCTTGCTTTAGCAGTGCAAGTGGGACTTCGCTCCATTTGTATGACGCTAAAGCCTTTTCTAAATCCACGATTGAATTAATTTTGTGCAAAAACCATGAATCAATCTGGGTCAGTTGTTGAATTTTTTCAAAAGAAATCCCTCTTTTGAATGCTTCAGCAATAATAAAGAGACGTCGGTCATTCGCTGTTTTAAGAAGGTCAATGATGGATGATTCTGTTAATGACTTATTTGCCTCTAAGCAAAGACCGTATACATTCATTTCCATCGACCTGATTGCTTTATTCATAGCACCTTCAAATGTCCGGTCAATGGCCATGACTTCCCCAGTTGCTTTCATTTGGGTCCCTAATGTTCGATCGGCTTCAGGGAATTTGTCAAACGGAAAGCGCGGCAGTTTCACCACAATATAATCAATCGCTGGCTCAAACGATGCAAAGGTATTGCCTGTTATCGGATTCAAAATCTCATCTAAGTGATAGCCGACCGCGCACTTGGCCGCCATTCTTGCTATTGGATAGCCGGTAGCTTTAGATGCCAAAGCAGATGAGCGGCTAACCCTCGGATTTACTTCGATGATGTAGTACTGATTGGATTCAGGATGAAGCGCAAACTGGATATTGCAGCCTCCGATAATCCCTAATTCACGAATAACCTTTAGGGAACAATCACGAAGCATCTGATACTGAACATCTGTCAAGGTTTGTGATGGCGCAACTACAATTGAGTCGCCCGTATGGACACCAACTGGGTCCATGTTTTCCATATTACAAACAATGATGCAGGTATCATTGGCATCTCTCATAACTTCGTATTCGATTTCCTTCCAGCCTTTTATGCTGCGTTCAACTAACACCTGATGAATCGGACTTGCAGCTAAACCTTTTTTCAGAACGATTTCAAGTTCCTCTGCATTGTGTGCAAAACCGCCTCCATCTCCTCCAAGTGTATAGGCTGGACGGATAATGACAGGAAAACCAATTTCGTTAACAAATGCTACGCCTTCATCGTAGCTATGAATGATTGCTGATTCTGGAATTGGTTCGCTGATCTGGAGCATCAAATTACGGAACTTTTCACGGTCCTCTCCTTTTTTGATTGACTCTACTGAAGTTCCAAGCAGTTCTACATTGTATTTTTCTAATATATTCTCTTCATATAATTGTACTGTTAAATTTAATCCAGTTTGCCCGCCAAGTGTACCGATGATTCCATCCGGCTTTTCCTTTTGGATGATTTTTTCAATCGTTTCAACATTCAAAGGTTCAATATACACCTTATCGGCTACGGCTTCATCCGTCATGATGGTAGCAGGATTATTGTTGATTAAAACGACTTCTAAGCCCTCTTCCTTAAGAGCAATACAGGCTTGTGTTCCTGCATAGTCAAATTCTGCTGCCTGACCGATTACAATCGGGCCTGATCCGATTACTAGTACTTTTTTTAAGTTTTTATTTAAAGGCATAGCGAGTCTCTCCTAGTGAAGCTATCTGGCTTACGAAATCTTTTAAAATGTATTCTGTATCACTTGGGCCCGGATGGGCTTCAGGATGGAATTGAACTGTTTGGATTGGATAGCTTTGATGCTTTAATCCTTCAATTGATTGGTCATTCACATTACGGTAGGTAATATCAAATACCTGACAATCGATGCTTTCATCAATGACCACAAAACCATGATTTTGGGCTGTCATTTTCACTTTTCCTGTTTGCAATTCTTTTACAGGATGATTGCCTCCGCGGTGGCCGTATGCAAGTTTTGCTGTTTTCGCACCGTATGCCAAGGCGATTAACTGATGCCCCAAGCAAATTCCGAGTGTTGGGAAGTACTGACTAATCTTTTTTATTTCCGAAAAGTACTTCTGAAGTGCCATCGGATCTCCGGGACCATTTGAGAGTAAGACTCCATCCGGATTCAATGCTTTAATTTTTTCATATGAAGTATTATAAGGCACGATTGTAACGGAACAGCCTTCCTCTAAAAGGGCATTCAGAATCGACTTTTTATAACCAAAATCGATTAATACAACATGTGGTCCATTGTTTTTGAAAAATTGAATCTTTTTCGTCGATACTTTTTCCACCCATAGTGGTGCTTTTTCAGTATCTAAGAATTGTGTTTCCTCCGCTGTACTTAAATATCCTTTAACTGTTCCGCGGCTTCGAATGGTTTTTACAAGAAGTCGAGTATCCACTCCGGCAATCCCCGGGACACCTGCCTGCTTTAGTTTTTCGGAAAATTTATTTATCGATTGATAATGGCTCGGCATTTCACATAAATCCCCTATTACTACTCCCGCTAATGCCGGGGAGATGCTTTCATCATCGAGCGCATTGACACCGTAATTTCCAATTATCGGGTAACAAAATGTAATGATTTGTCCGGCATAGGAAGGATCGGTAATGATTTCTTGGTAGCCAGTCATACTCGTATTAAAAACGACTTCACCGAGAGAATCCTTTTGAGCACCAATCAGTATCCCTTCAAATACTTCTCCCGTTTCCAAAGTAAGATATCCTTGTTTCAAAACACTCACTCGCCTTTCTCTATACTTTGGAATGTTTTTTCCAGCTTGATTATAAATTCATTTATTTCCTCTATTGAGGCAGTTAATGGTGGTAAAATCCGTACCACATTTGGGCCTGCTGTTAATATCAACAGGTTATTGGTTATCGCCTTTTGCACAATTTCTAGGGCGTTAATTTCGACAACTAAGCCTTTTAGGAGTCCTTTTCCGCGAATATCTTTTATAAAAGTGTACTTTTCTTTCAGACTCTGAAGTTGAGAATCTAAGTACTCTGAAATTACTTTAACTTGATCTAATAGGTTCGCTTCAATTATATGAGTAAGAGTTGCCAGACCGGCGGCCGTTGCTAAAGGGTTTCCGCCAAAGGTGCTGCCATGGCTGCCTGGTTCAAAGCCTTTTGCCGCTTCTTCTTTGGCGATAATAGCCCCGATAGGAAATCCAGAGCCAAGACCTTTGGCGATACTGATTACATCCGGCTCGATGGAGAACTGCTCATAGGCAAAAAGAGTTCCTGTTCTACCGACCCCAGTTTGGATTTCGTCGACCATTAGAAGGATGTCATTTTCCTTGCAAATCTGTGCGAGTTTTTCAACCCATACCTGGTTTGCCGGAATGACTCCGCCTTCACCTTGGACAAGTTCTAGAAGAACTGCAGCAGGTTTAATGCTGTTAAGTTCATCAAGTGAATCAATATCATTAAACGGCAGATAGCTAAATCCCGGGATTAATGGTGCAAATCCGTGCTGAATTTTTTCTTGACCGGTGGCTGTTAATGTTCCTAACGTTCTGCCGTGGAAGGATTGCATGAAAGTTACAATTGTGGGTGACTGGTTCCCTTTTACTTTGTTGGAGTATCTTCTGGCCAGCTTAATGGCTGCTTCGTTCGCTTCTGCACCGCTGTTGCAAAAGAAGACTTGATCGCCACAGCTGTTAGCTGTAAGAAGCGCTGCCAGTTCCTCTTGATTTGGAATGTTGTATAGATTCGAACAGTGCCAAAGATTTTGCAGTTGTTCTTCAAGTTTTTCTTTTACACCATTGGGAACATGCCCTAGGTTACATGTAGCGATTCCAGAAGTGAAATCTAGGAATTGGTTATCTTGATTATCCCAAACATAGCTTCCCTTCCCTTTTACAAGTGTGACAGGAAAGCGTCCGTAGGTTGCCATCACAGGCGAGATTTGGGAAACGGAAGTAGTATTCGACATTATGCAATCTCCTCATCTAACACAATTTTTGTTCCGATCTTTTTACCGTCGGTATAATCTATAAGACTATTTTTATCGAATCCATTGATGATTCCAACTTCGGGAATGTTGTGGACAAGTCCGTCAATTGCCGCTTTTACCTTTGGAATCATGCCACCATAAATTGTTTGATTATCAATCATTTCTTCTATTACTGCCTTTGACACTTTATCAAGCTTTGTTTTAGCACCATCTTTTTCGACTAATATTCCAGGAATATCACTGATAAAACAAAGATTTGCTCCTAGTGCCTTAGCAATTGCTGATGCTGCAATGTCACCGTTAATGTTATAGCGTTGACCGCTGGCATCTATTCCAATTGGAGAAATTACCGGAATATTTCCTTGAGAAATAATTCCTTCGAGAACCTTTTTGTTAACCCCCGTTACTTCACCAACAAAACCCAGCGTTTCGGCGTTTTGAGTAGGGACTGCTTGCAGCAAGCTTCCATCAACTCCGCTGACGCCAATAGCATTTCCGCCAACTTCAATTAAATTTCTGACGACCTGTTTATTAACGGATCCACTCAAAACCATTTCGACTACATCAAGGACCTCATGATTAGTTACTCTTAAACCATTAATAAATGTGGTTTGGACATTTAAGGATTTCAATAACGATGTAATAAGAGGGCCGCCGCCATGTACAATAATCGGCGTCCACTTACCAGCTTCATGCATTTTAACTATGTCCTCATAAAATGATCTTGGCAGATTATCTAACACACTTCCGCCGCACTTAATGACTAAGTATTTCATTTTGCCTTCCTCCCTTAAGTGCGGTAGGATGCATTGATTTTCACATAATCATATGTCAAATCGCATCCCCAAGCGGTAGCACTGGAATCACCTTGATTTAAATCAATATAGATTTTGACATTTTCTTGTTCTAGATATTGCTTCACATCTTCTTCTACAAAGGAACTTGGTAATCCATTTTCAAAAACTGTATAGGTTCCTATGGAAACCTTTAGTTTATTTGGTTCAAGAGGAACTCCGCTATAGCCTGCTGCAGTAACGATTCTACCCCAGTTAGGATCTGTTCCATAAATAGCTGTTTTTACAAGATTGGATGAAATAATTGATTTACCTATAGCTGAAGCTTCATCTACGTTGAAAGCTCCGTTAACTTGAACTTCAACCAGCTTTGTTGCCCCTTCGCCGTCTCTGGCGATTTTCTTAGCAAGGGACTCACAGACTATTTTTAAACCTTCTTTAAAGTTATCCCATTCTGGATGGTCTTTAGTAAGCTGATTGTTTTCTGCTAGACCATTGGCCATTACTAAAACCATATCATTCGTGCTTGTATCGCCGTCTACGGTAATCATATTAAAGGTTTTGTTCGTTACATCTTTTAATGCAAATAGCAGGTCTTCGTGGGCAATGTTTGCATCAGTTGTGACAAAGCCAAGCATGGTAGCCATGTTTGGATGAATCATGCCTGATCCTTTGGCGGCTCCGCCAATGCTAATTGTTTTTCCATCGATTTGTAGTTGTACCGCAATCTGCTTTAGGCAAGTATCTGTTGTAAGGATCGCTTGCTTAAAAAATAATTCATTTTCGTTTTCTTTATCGAGAATTTGCTTAATTCCCGAATTTAGTTTATCCATTGGCAGTAGTTCACCGATTACACCCGTTGAGGTTACTGCAACTAGGTGCTCCTGAACCCCAAGTTCAGCTGCAAATCCTTTTTGCATCTCATATGCGTCCTTTAAGCCTTGCTCCCCCGTACAAGCATTGGCATTTCCGGAATTCACTATGATTGCCTGAATTTTATTTTCTTTTGCGATACTTTCCTGTGTTACTAAAAGTGGTGCAGCTTGAAAAATGTTCGTTGTATATACACCGGCAGCTACAGCTGGTTTTTCAGAAACTATGTAACCGAGGTCGAGTCTCTTACGTTTAATCCCGCAATGCATGCCGCCTGCTTTGAATCCTTGTGGTAATGTAACACTTTCTTCTTCAAGAATAACGATTTTCTTGCTTGTTAATGCCTGAGTCAATTGAAATACCCCCTTAGTTTTCACTTTGTCCGTCTTCAAAACTAGTTAACTAACAATTTATCATTCTAATCATGGATATAGTGGAATATCAGTAAGCCCCGTCCGCTCATCCCACCCGTTCATTATATTTACGTTTTGAATCGCCTGGCCCGCTGCTCCTTTGACCAAATTGTCAATAACGGAGATGATAGTTAGGCGGTTTGTTCTTTTATCGACATGTAAACCGATATCGCAATAATTTGATCCTTGGACTTCTTTTGTCGAAGGAATATTCCCTTGTGGTCTTACTCTTACAAATGGTTTATTTTTATAAAATTCGCTGTATATTTGATGAACTTCCTCAGTCGAAAAAGAATCATTTAATTTTACATATACCGAACACATAATTCCTCTATTCATTGGTACTAAATGAGTAGTGAAAGAAATATTGATTGGACTGCCATTTTCATCAGATAAGATCTGTTCGATTTCTGGAATATGTTGATGTTCTCCAAGTTTATATGCTTTAAGATTTTCATTAATTTCAGCAAAATGTGATGTTAAGGAAAGTCCTCTGCCTGCACCTGACACTCCCGATTTTGCATCAATTACAATAGACTCGTAATCTGCGATTTTTGTATTAATAATTGGCAAAAGTGCAAGAATTGAAGCTGTGGGATAGCAACCAGGGTTTGCAATAAGTGTTGAATTCGATATTTTTTCTTTATAAATCTCACTTAATCCATATATTGCTTGATTCAGGTATGTTTCACTAGCTGGTGAATGCTTATACCATTTTTCATATTCATCTGCTGACCTAAGGCGAAAGTCTCCCGAAAGGTCGACGCATTTTATCCCCTTTTCTAAAAGCTGAGGAACAAGATTCGAACTAACCCCCGAAGGTGTAGCCAAAAATACGATATCATTCTTATAACTAATTGAATCCGCATCAAATTTTTCGAGTGGTTGATCGATAATCCCTGACAAGTGCGGATAAGTCTCACTAAAGTTTTTCCCAGCTTGGGAATTTGAAACAACCGTACCAACCTCCAAATGAGGGTGCCTATGAATTAGCCTAATTAGTTCAACTGATCCGTAACCTGTTCCACCGATTATCGCAGCTTTCATTTCTTCATCTCCTAAGTTGCTTTCATAATGAATTATTATACATCCAGATATATAATTATTCAATAATAAAATTGCCTAATTTTCTGTTTTAACTGAAAATAACACCGTTATTTTTTGGAAACGCTTTCATTTCTTATTGTAGAATTATACAATTATTATGCAGTGCCCACTAAAAAAGCAGGAATCTCCTGTTAATGAGTCCTGCTTCCGCATTTAATATTTCTTTTATTGATGTGTACGTCTAAATTTGTATTGATTCCATTGAAAATGGATAAAACAACCAACACAAAAACCTAGAATGGCAACAAATGCTGCTATTGCTACTAAAGCTGTAAACACATAACCTAATGTGTCCCATCCAACAATAAAACTAATAAAACCAATAGCTAAACATGAAATAGCAATTTTTTGATTAAATTGCTGCTGGCCCCAATCTTCAGGAATATAAGCCATTGGCTCTTTTCTTAAGAATAATTTTGCTATTTGCATAATTGGATTAAAGCCAAATAAAAGGCCAAGTAGACCTGCAACTAAAGGAATTAATAAGATCGACTCCAGTCCAGATACCCATGTTAATACAACGCTAAGGACAATGCTCCACTGGTTTGTTTTAACAAGAGGACGTGGGATCGAACGAATATTGCCTGTCATCTAAATTCCTACCTTTCATATTGGAATTATTGATTTTATTGTCATTTTACCTTTTTTAATAAGTTTTGTATAGAATGAGTTAATTATTTTGCCTTATTATTTTTTCAAATGGCTATGTTAAAGACCATTGTTGATTTTTAACACTGTTGATCGGAGCGTAATGAGCGAATCAGCAACCAAGTTTAACAGAGTCTTTCAAAAAAAAAGAAAGTACCAGGTTGGGCACTTTCTTTCATTCTAATATTTATAAATTTAAATGTAGGATTTCCAAGACCTTGCGTAAGTCATTCACTGGTACCTGTCCAGGTGCGGATGCCTTTTTGGCAGCTCCAAAGGTAATTGCGGATCCAAACACCTCACCTGCTATTCGGCTGATAACCCCCTGACCAGCCATCGACATGGTAATAATCGGCGTATTGGCATAAAGTTCTTTCATTGTGTTGGTAGCATCTAATAGGGATAACACGTCTCCTGTACTTCTTGGCATTACCGCTATCTTCGGGATATCTCCGCCTAGCTCCTGAGCTTTGCGTAATCGTGACACGATTACATCCTTGGGAGGCGTTTTTTCAAAATCATGATTGGAAATTATGACGAATACACCGTTTAAGTGTGCTGCTTCAATTAAGGAATTAATAATACTTTCATCATAGAACAGCTCAACATCAATGATATCAACCAATCTGGTTTCCGCAGCTGCTTTGTTTAATTCGAAGTAGGTTTGATTACTTAATTCCTTTTCTCCACCTTCTCTTTCACTTCTAAATGTAAAGATTAGCGGAACATTAGGCAAGATACCACGGATTTCCTCAAGAGCTTCTTTTACCTTTGAAAAATCTTCTACCTCAGCAAAAAAGTCGACCCGCCACTCTACAATATCTGCATCAATTGTTTTAATATGTAATGCTTCATCTATTAATTCTGATACAGAGCTCCCCACCATCGGCGTACAGATTTTTGGTGTCCCTTCCCCAATTTTTAGTCCTTTAATAGTTATTGTTTTTTTCATAAAAAACCCACTCCTTGAATACCTCGAAAGCGATTTATCTTACTAATTCAGAATTTTTCTTAAGATTTGGCTTGCAATATCCACCGGATTTTTATTTTCGGTTTGAATTTTAAAATGATGATCTGCATAAACTTTTTGCCTATTGTTAAACAGTTCCTGCATCTCCTCAATTGATTTTCCTTGCAAAACTGGCCGGCTATCAATAATTAAGCTTATTCGTTCCTTCCAACTCTCAAAAGCTATATCTAGAAATATTACTATAGAGGAGGATAAGCAAACCTTTTTAATCTCCTCCTGTAAGAATGCCCCCCCACCAACAGATATTATTAAATTCTTTTGTTGACTCAAACTAGTGATTAAACCTTTTTCCCTATCTCTAAATACCTTTTCACCGAATTCTTTAAAAATCTGCGATACAGGCATATTAAATTCCTTTTCAATCTCTTCATCAATATCAATAAATTCTCGATTCAGTTTTTCTGCTACTAGTTTACCTATTGTTGTTTTCCCAGCACCCATGAATCCGATAAACACGATGCTTTTTTCACGATCAATATTCAATTTTTTCGTTCCCCCTACGACTAAGCAATAAGTTGAAATGATTTTTCTGAATTTTTTACAATTATAAGCGTTAAAGCTGAAGAATTCTACAAATTTATTGATACTTTCTACAATTTTTAGGGTACATTCTACAAATTTACGCCTACATTCTACAATATTGAAGATACTTCCTACATTTGCCAATGCATTCTACAAATTTAGGGCTACTTTCTACAATTCTTAAGGCACATTCTACAATTAATAAGATGTATTCTACAAATTAAATAGTCCATTCTACAAATGATATTGTTGCCCCAAAAAGAAGAGACCCCACACGGAGTCTCAAAGTTTATTGCTTCATTTTCGGATCTAGCACATCACGAAGACCATCGCCCATTAAGTTGAATCCAAGGACGGTCAGCATAATGGCGAGACCTGGAAAAA
This sequence comes from Neobacillus sp. DZ-9, assembly GCF_059587065.1. Lineage (NCBI taxonomy): Bacteria > Bacillati > Bacillota > Bacilli > Caryophanales > Bacillaceae > Neobacillus > Neobacillus sp. DZ-9. The sequence continues at coordinate 207,439 of NZ_JCAIOL010000009.1, read as the reverse complement.
TCAATGTCCACGGAGCTTGGGTAATGTAGTTTTTTGAATCCGCCAGCATTTTTCCCCACTCTGGTGTAGGAGGCTGAGCACCTAATCCTAGAAAACCAAGGGCAGCTGCCTCGATAATAGCAGTCGCAATCGCTAGGGTTGCCTGAACAATTACCGGAGAAATACTATTCGGTAAAATATGACGGAAAAGTATCCTTCCATCTTTCATTCCAACCGCACGGGCTGACATAATATACTCTTCTTGCTTTACACTTAACACTTTTGACCTGACAAGCCGGCCAAAGTTTGGAATATTGATAACCGCAATCGCAATAAGGGCATTTTGCAACGATGGTCCAAGGATCGACACAACCGCAATCGCCAAAAGAATACTCGGAAAGGCTAGCATGATATCAAAGATACGAGATATGATATTATCAATCCAGCGTCCATAATATCCGGCCACGATACCTAGAAAAGTTCCGATAACAACTGAGCCCAAAACTGAGAAAAAACCAACCCATAAAGAAATCCTTGCTCCATATACAACCCTCGAAAAAATATCCCGGCCAAAGTCGTCTGTTCCGAACCAATGCTTAGAAGATGGAGCCTGCATCCGCTCAGTCAATACTTGACCTTTAAAACTATATGGTGCCACCCAAGGAGCGGCGATGGCTAAAATAATAAAAAAGAGAACAATTACTAAGCCAATCACGGCCAATTTATTTTTATAGAAGGATTGCCACGCCTCCTTCCACGGAGGTGTCAGCTTTTCTTCGGTAGCCATTATAGTGATGTCCGCTGTGTTTTTTGCAAGTTCAGCCACTAGTAATCCCCCCTATTTCGTATATTTAATTCTTGGATCAACAACAACATATAATAGATCCACGATTAAATTTATTAGGACAAAGATTGCTGCAATAATTAATATCCCAGATTGAATAACTGGATAATCGCGATATCCAATCGCATCGTATAAATACCGTCCAATTCCCGGCCAGCCAAAGATTGTTTCTGTTAGAATCGCACCGCCTAAAAGCAGTCCTGTTTGCAAACCAATTACAGTAAGAACTGGGATAACAGCATTTTTTAAAGAGTGTTTGTAAACCACCCAAAACATCCTAAGACCCTTTGCTCTAGCTGTTCTTACATAGTCAGATCTCATAACTTCAAGCATCGTTGCACGTGTCATTCTTGCGATAATCGCCATTGGAATGGTTGCAAGAGCAAAGCTTGGCAGTATCAGATGCTTGATAACGGTACCAAATTGGTCAAACCTTCCCTGTATGAGCGTATCTATTAAATAGAGATTGGTAATGGCCGAAACGGGATCCCTGACATTTTCTCTTCCAGTTGTCGGCAGCCAGCCTAATTCATTTGCAAATCCCCATTGCATCATTAAACCAAGCCAGAAAATCGGCAGTGAAACCCCAATTAGGGCTAGGACCATTGCGACATAATCGAACCAGGATTTAGAAAACCAAGCACTAATAATCCCTGCATTCACACCAATGATGATAGCAATCAGCATGGCAACTACTGTGAGTTCGATTGTGGCCGCTAAAAATGGCCATACTTCATGATTAATTGGACCCCTTGTCCGGAGTGAAGTTCCTAAATCCCCATGTAATAGTTTATTAATATAGTCCACGTATTGTATGTACCAAGGCCTGTCCAACCCCAGTTGTTTCGATAATACGGCGATGGCTTCTTTTGTTGCCCTCTGACCGAGGATAACTTGGGCAGGATTTCCCGGAATGGCATGTATAATACCAAAAACAACTAGAGTCATCCCAAACAAAACTGGTATTAGTGAAAACAAGCGTCGGACCGTATATGTAAACAAGCTTATCACCTCTTTTTAACATTTTCGTTAACAAAAGGGGAGGCAATGCTCCCTCCCCTTTCACAAATGATTATTTAAAATCTACTTTTGTTAATGCTTCAGAACCAGTTGGGTGTGGTAAATAGTTTACGACATCCTTAGAAGCTGCTAACAATGGTGTAGAGTGAACAAGCGGTACCCATGGAGCATCTTCATGGATGATTTCTTGAGCTTTCTTGTAAAGATCGTTACGTTTTGCTTGATCAGATTCAGTCTGAGCTTTAATTAATACATCATGCAGTGCATCACTGCTGTAGTAAGAGTAGTTATTGCTTCCAATGCTATCTTTGTCTAAAAGCGTGTATAAGAAGTTATCTGGATCTCCATTGTCACCAGTCCATCCAAGCATGAACATATCAAACTCGCCTTTAGCGGCTTTGTCTAAATATGTTGCCCATTCAACGGATTGGATTTTTGCTTTGACACCGATTTTGCTTAAGCTTTCTTGGATAACTTCTGCCACTTTTTGAGCTTCTGGCATATATGGACGTGCTACAGGCATTGCCCATAAATCGATTGAGAAACCTTTTTCGTATCCAGCTTCTTTCAATAATGCTTTTGCTTTTTCTAAATCATATGGATATGGCTGAATGTCTTTATCATACCCTTCAATGGAAGGTGGCATTGGATTGACGGCTGGAAGTGCTTTGCCGCCATAGAATGCATCAATGATCGCTTTCTTATCGATAGCATAGTTAATTGCTTGGCGAACAAGCTTGTTATCGAAAGGTTTGCGAGTCGTTGTTAATCCAATATAACCAACGTTCATGGAAGGACGCTCGATTACTTGAAGCTTGTCATTTGCCTTAACAGTTGCTTCATCTGAATTGTTTAATCCATCCATTACGTCAATCTCGCCGTTGGCAAGAGCATTAAGACGTGCAGTGTTTTCAGGAATTACACGGAAAATAACTTTGTTTAACTTAGGAAGACCTTTTTGCCAGTAGTCAGGGTTCTTTTCAAGAGTGATAGTATCATTTTGTTTCCACTCAACAAATTTGAATGGTCCTGTTCCAACCGGATGGCTTCTGAAATCGTCGCCCCATTTTTTCACAGCTGTCGGGCTGGCAATTCCGAATGGAGACATCGCCAAGTTCTTTAAGAACGGAGCTTGTGGACGCTTTAATACAAATTGAACGGTATTCGCATCAAGTGCTTTAACTTCCTTAATTACGTGGCCCTCATCTTTTTTATATCCGCCAAACATTGTGTAATAAGGGAATTTGTCAGAATCGCCGTTCATCCAGCGGTCAAAGTTGAATACAACTGCATCTGCATTAAAATCAGTTCCGTCATGGAATTTTACTCCTTGACGAAGATGGAAAGTGTAAGTTAAACCATCTGGAGAAACTTCCCATTTTTCAGCAAGTCCTGGGTTAATTGTTGTATCTTGATCACCGTACTGCAGCAATGTTTCATAAATGTTTTCTGTTACTTTGAAGGCTTCACCTTCAGTAGTTGTGATAGGATCAAGAGAAGTAGAATCTCCTCCGCGGCCATAAACAAGTGTATCCTTTTTGGAACCGCTGTTAGTAGCAGGATCTTTCTTTCCGCCTGCTTCATTATTTGTTTTGCTGCTACAGCCGACTAAAAACATACTGATGGCTAATAGCGAAATGAACAGCAGTTTAAAAGACTTTCTCTTCATAAGCATTTCTTACCCCCTAATACTTTTTTTATTTATCATGAATGCTGGCTATCACTTGTTATATAAGTGACAGGCAACATAATGACCGTTAAGATCTTGTTCCGCAGGTCTCGCCGTTTTACAAATATCCATTACTTGAGAGCATCTAGTATGGAAAGCACAGCCTGAAGGAGGATTTGCCGGGCTTGGCAGTTCACCTTCAATTAAAATTGTTTTTTTCTTCAATTCTGGATCTGGTATGGGGACCGCCGAAAGGAGTGCCTTCGTGTATGGATGCTTTGGATTTTCATAAAGCTCTTCACTTTCAGCTAATTCTATTAATCTGCCTAAATACATTACGCCTACCCGATCACTAATATGACGCACTACACCTAAATCATGGGCAATAAATATGTATGTAAGTTGGAATTCTTCTTGAATGTCCTTCATTAGGTTAAGAACCTGTGCTTGAATGGAAACATCTAGTGCAGATACAGGTTCATCAGCAATAATCAACTTTGGTTTTGTCATTAATGCTTTGGCAATTCCGATCCGCTGACGCTGTCCGCCGCTGAATTGGTGCGGATATCGCTTGGCATGGTAGCTGCTTAAACCTACTACCTCGAGCATTTCTTTTACCTGTTTTTTTCGTTCTTCCTTTGTCCCAATTCCATGGACGATCAACGGTTCTTCTAAGATCTGCTCAATCGAATGCCTTGGGTTTAACGAAGCATAGGGATCCTGGAACACCATTTGAATATCTCTGCGGATTTTTCTTAAATCTGTTTTCGACATTCTTGTAATTTCTTTATCTTCAAAAACAATTCTTCCATCGCTCGCTTCAATCAAGCGCATGAGCAGACGGCCTGTTGTTGACTTTCCACAACCGCTTTCGCCTACGATGCCCAATGTTTCTCCTTTTTTTACATAGAAAGAAACATCATCAACTGCTTTGACTTCCCCTTGTTTCTTTCCAAAAACACCGCCAGTGATTGGGAAGTATTTCTTAAGTCCATTTACCTCAAGAAGTAATTCTGACATGCTGGTTACTCCCCTCCTTCAATTTATGTAGGAAACATCGCACTTCATGTCCGTCTTTTTCCAAATGATATAAATCTGGTGACTCCACATGGCATCTCCCGATTTGTTCGGCACATCTTGCGGCAAATCGGCAGCCCTTATGGACAGTCCCAGGTGTTGGAACGGTTCCCGGAATACTGTATAGGCGGTCTTTTTTTCCTCTTAAGTCAGGAACTGATTTTAATAAACCTTTTGTGTAAGGGTGCTGTGGATCCTTTAATATCCTCCTGACATCACCCTGTTCCACAATTTGACCGGCATACATAACTATGACACGTTCACAAATTTCTGCCACGACGCCTAAGTCGTGGGTAATCAGAATAATGGAGGTATTTGTTTTTTTATTCAAATCCTTCATTAATGCCAGGATTTGTGCTTGAATCGTAACGTCGAGAGCCGTTGTTGGCTCGTCCGCAATCAATACCTTTGGATTACAGGCCATCGCCATGGCAATCATGACCCTTTGTCTCATTCCGCCTGACAGCTGATGCGGGTGTTCCTTTAGTATTCCTTCTGCCCTTGGAATCCCCACCAGCTTTAATAGTTCGATGCTTCGAACTATTGCTTCTCTTTTTGATAAATCTGTATGTAATCGAATTGCTTCCAACAGTTGATTTCCAACCGTAAATAACGGATTCAAGGAAGTCATCGGCTCTTGGAAAATCATCGAAATCTGATTTCCACGGATTTTTCGCCATTCTTTTTCGGATATGTTTTTTAGGTCGTTTCCTTCGAAAATGATTTCACCCTTTTCGATTTTACCTGGAGGGGAAGGAATTAGCCCCATTGTAGCTAAGGATGTAACACTTTTACCGCTCCCTGATTCTCCTACAATTCCAAGGATCTCTCCTTCTTTTAATTCAAAACTAATACCATCAACTGCTGGTAAAAGTTTTTTCCCAGACTGAAATGATACCTTTAAGTCTTTTATTTGAAGAATAGGTTCTTTGATCACACTGACACCTACCTATTAGTATTTTTCTAATTATAAAGAAATATTCCAAAATAATAAATTTTGCAATTATTCAATATATAGTTATTTTTGCTTTTTTATTGAAACTTGTCAATGATAAAATTTTTATCCAACTCCCTCACACATGTAAGCGCTTTAAAAAAAGCCTGACACCATCGCATTCGGATAGGTGTCAGGCATCATTTATTTTTTTAAAATTCTATTGTTCGATTTCTTTTAGAGCAACTTCCTGATAGGCTTTAAAGAAGGATTCACAAAATGTATCCCATTCGGCTGCTGCTTCGATTGAAGCTTCGCTAACTTCTCCTAAAACAGGACTTTGCAGTAAATGCTCCAGCTGTTCAGAGAATTTCTTAATTGAATCTGGATTTGCTCCCTTTAATACACTGCTCACAAATTCTCTAGGAGAATACCAATCTACCACTCTTTGGAGATCACGATAAATTTGCGTTAATAGTAGATTGCGTGGGCCTTCCCATTGTTCATTAACGACGACATCACGAAAAATTCGCGGCAAGGAAGAAAACTCCTCCATTACCCCATGCCCGGCAAACATTGATATGGTCTCTCTTAATATTTCAGCACCTTCATTGGTGGCACAAATTTTTTGCAATAAAATAAGTTCACGTAAGTTAAACAATTGTTTTCGGGTTTCAATCGGAAGATCTGATTTTATGCCCGGATTAAGAGGTTTTTCTAAACGCAAAAACAAATCGTAGATTTTAAAAGCACCGGCAGTTGTACGCTTAGCAGCTTTTTCGATTCGTTTCAGCTTGCTCGCCGCTAGCGGGTATTCATTTACTTTTTTACCAAAAACGGTTCGGAAATCGCTGTAAAGGCTGGCTTCTCTTGATGCCCGCAGCATAAATCCTGCGCAGGCAATGCCGATTTCGAGTCGGGATAAGGTCAAAACAATGCCGACAGCTACTGCAACTCCTTTATCCTTAGGACCTATAGGATAGGCCAATGCCCCATTGTATTGAATTTCAGCAGTCGGCAATTCTGCGGTACCAAGCTTCCATTTTATCCGGTTAATTTCGTATCCATTGCGTTTTTCTTTTTCTTTATTGCCAGGGAGCCAAGCAGGGACAATAAATGTACATACTTTATCTGTCCCGGAGATTTTGGCAGTAACAACAGAATAATCCGCATGGGCCGCAGAACAGAAGAACTTATTTCCATATAGACGATAATTCTTTCCTTCAGGAACGGCTTCAAGAACATTGGCTGGCAGATCCGAACCGCCTTGAATTTCTGACATAAACTGGGCGCCAATCGCAAATTCGCCGTCTAGCCCTTCTTTTGTATGCTGCAAAATTTCTTGAAGTTCCGGGTATTCTTCATTTGGAAATTGCTCTAAGAGAGCTATTAATCCATGTGTACATGTTAGAGGGCAGGTAACTCCGCCTTCGCCAATTTGGTGAGTCAGCATTCGCTTCACAAAGCTTTCCCAATGGGTCATTTTGCTAGAAAATAGTCCTTCCCCAAATACCTCTCGTTCTAATTGATGGACTTCCATAGGTCGGACAATGCGGTCAATTCGATGATTAAAAGCATCATAATGAAGCATATATGGCCTAACCTCTGGTCTTGCAATTCGTTCAGCTAATTGGTTCCATTTCGAAGAAACAGTAGGTGAGAAAGAAAGAATGGTTTCATGGAGTTTCTCAAATTGGGACCCTGTAAATTTTCTGACTGCTTTTTGCAAAAACGGTTCATCACGGTACCAGTCAAGATTTTCACGTTTTGCTAAGAATTCATCAAAATAATACGTATTTTTTCCTCTTGATTCAGTCTCTTGGGAAGCTAGGTTCATTGAATGGCTCACTCCCTTTTTGGATAAAATTTCATAATTTTCAGTATTTATTATAAAGGCAAATTGACGATTAATCAAAAAGTAAAAGACCCTGTAATGCTGGGACATTTACAGGGTCTTTTTATTGTCTATTTTTTCAATCCAGTATAAATGAGGATAGCATCTCTTAAAAATTCGGCTGTCCCTGGTTGTTCTTTATCATAATACGCAGTAAATCTTTCATCATCGACATACATTTGCCCAAGTCCTGCGTGGGCTTCTTTGCTGTATTCGTGCCAATAATAAGTGAGCCATTGCTTATGAAGTTCAGCTGCTTTTTGCGCCAGCTCCCCTGCAGGATCTCCTGTTTTAAAAGCCTCAGCTAAGGTTTCTTGGACTTGTTCTGCTAGTTTTGATACTTCCGCATACTGTTCCTCGGTCATATTCTGCAATTTTGCATTTGACTTTTCAACCGTGTCATTTCCGTACTTTTGGCGAATTTCTTTTCCGTACTTTTTTTCATTATCATCTATCATCTTTTTCTTGAAGCCTTCAAACTTTTCTTTATTTGACATGCTCATTCTCCCTTCTGATAATGCTATTGTTTTTTCAACATTAGCAATTAATAAATCTAATTGAACCCGCTTTTCGAGGAGCTTCTCGCGATGTTCCCTGAGTGCCTTTGCACCGTCAAAGGAAGGAGCCGTAACGATTTCTTTAATGCTGTCCAAGCCCACTCCTAATTCTCGGTAGAATAGGATTTGCTGGAGTCTATCCACTTCCGTTTGCCCATAAATTCGATATCCTGACGAATTGATTCTTGCCGGCTTAAGAATTCCAATTTCATCATAATACCTGAGCGTTCTTGTGCTGACACCCGCGAGACTTGCTAGCTTTTGCACTGTATATTCCATTCGATCATCTCCTCATAGCTAACGATACACCTTCACGCAGCGTCAAAGTCAATCCTTATTATGCCTAATTTTCTTAAAAAAAAATGGTGCCTGACACCACTCGTGGACAAATGTCCACGAGTGGTGTCAGGCACCAAAAGGCGCTCCAAAGAATTAGAAACTAAAGAAAGATCCTATAAAAATAGGGTCTTTTTATTTTCTGTAATGGACTGTCCCAGCTTTTGCATACATTTATGTTTAAGGGGGGATTCTCATTTATACTTCGTTTTCATCAAGCAATCTTATTCGATTTGCAGTGGCCTTTGTATTTATTACATCTGGACTTATGAAATTAATGAGTGTTGAATTAGCAAGTAGTTTTCTCCGTTTAGGATTACCGTATCCTCACATAATATTAAAGGTTGTCATCTTACTAGAAATTGTTTGCGGACTTTTAATCATGCTTAATAAAGCAGTTAAAAATGCAGTGATTCCTTTAATTGGAATTATGATTGCCGCACTTATATTAACAAAACTGCCTACCTTGAATACCGGTCTATTGCAATTTGCTTTTAATGCGAGATTAGATATTGTGATGATAGTATTACTCTTCTATCTATATAAGAGGTATCCCAATTAAACATTCAATCCAAGAAGTGACCAGATTGTTAAAAGCAATTTGGTTTTTTATTGTGTTAAAATTACTTCTATCAAGTTATTACATAGAGAGGGAATGCATTTGAATATAAAAGAAAAGGTAAAGGACCTGCCCTTAACCCCTGGGGTTTATCTAATGAAAGATTCCCAAGGCCACATCATTTATGTTGGAAAAGCAAAAAATCTTAAGAGAAGAGTGCAATCTTATTTTCAAAATATAAAAGCTCATCCACAAAAAATAAAAAAACTTATGGCTAACTTAAACGATTTTGACTATATCCTTACAGATACAGAATTTGAAGCCTTCATGCTGGAATGTAAATTAATAAAAGAAATGAAACCAATTTTTAATAGAAAGATGAAAAGCCCAAAATCCTATCCCTATATCGTTATTAAAATGGATAATGGTCATCAAAAATTAGAAGTAACAGATAAAATTATCGATAATGACAAAAATCTATATTTTGGGCCCTTTATTAACAAATACACGACAGAAAGAGCCATTCAAGGATTAAAAGAAGCTTTTAAAATAAGCTGCAGTAATCCTTTTATGAAAAATGGTCCATGTTTAAACTATTCCTTAGGAATGTGTATTGGCATGTGTCTTGGAGGACATGCGCTCGATCATTACGATAACATTATAAACAAAATAATTGATTTACTTAGCGGCACCGACTTTAGCATACTTGAGGAAATAAATCAGAGCATGATTACTGCTTCCGAACAATTTGATTTTGAAACTGCGGCAAAATCCCGAAACATGCTAGATGCTATAAACCCTATAATATATAAGGAGCAAGTCATTGAATTTGCCGAAGAAAATAAAAATATGGTTGTCAGGGAATCGTTAACTGACTCCACTTTTAAACTCTTTTTTATTAAGGGAAATAAAGTTATATTTAGTGGAAAGTATCATTTGGGAAGTACAAATGGTCTTGAACTTCTTTTGAATATGAAAGAAAAAATATTAACCTATTTTAATGCATACACTACTCCCACTAAAGTTAGCAAAGATGATCTTGATGAAGCACAAATCATTTATAGTTATTTAAAGAGCGAAAATTGTAGCTATAAAATTATCCCCGAAAATTGGCTTGAATCTGAAAAACTAGCCTTAATAAATGAAGCCCTTAATGAACTAATTATTCATCATGATTGAACCTTGGTTAAGTAATTTGAAACCAAGGGCTTTTTTTATTTCAGAATCCTCGAAACATAATTAATTTTCCTAAAAGTTTTTTTAAGTGAAAATTCTATTTTTCCGAAAAGAAATATTATTTTAAAAAAACTTTCTTTTTAATGTGAATTCTCTCAAAACCCACTAGTACCAAGCATTTAAAACGTTTACATTTTTCATTTCCAAAAAAAGTTTTTGACGATTCTAAACAAAAAAAGTATTATAAAATAGTAAAAAAGGGAGGTAGTAAGATGTCAGACTTGAATAGACAGAAAATTGTGGACAGTGTACCTCAAAAAGGTTTTTTTGGACATCCTAAAGGATTATTTACACTGTTCTTTACTGAGTTTTGGGAGCGTTTTTCGTATTATGGAATGAGAGCTATCCTTGTATTCTATATGTACTACGAAGTATCTAAAGGTGGATTGGGGATTGATAAAACCCTCGCTCTTTCCATCATGTCCATTTACGGATCACTTGTATATATGTCCGGAATTATCGGCGGTTGGTTAGCTGACAGAATTTTTGGTACATCAAAAGCCGTTTTTTACGGTGGAATTTTGATCATGTTCGGTCATATTGTTCTTGCCATACCAGGAAGCGTTTCAATGTTCTTCTTATCGATGGTATTAATCGTACTTGGTACAGGACTTCTGAAGCCAAACGTTTCGACTGTTGTCGGGGAAATGTACAGTGAAGAAGATAATCGTCGTGATGCAGGTTTTACTATTTTCTATATGGGGATTAACTCAGGGGCATTTTTATCACCGTTAATCGTTGGATCTGTTATGGATTACAGCTTCCATTTAGGCTTTGGTATTGCTGCTATTGGGATGGCATTAGGATTACTGTTATTTGTTTTAACAAAGAAAAAGAATCTAGGCCTTGCTGGTACAGTGGTTCATAATCCATTGTCACCTGCTGAAAAGAAAAAAGTTTTCACTATCATTGGATTAAGTGCAGTCATTATTGCTGTTTTATGTGTTGTTTTAATTTCAATGGGAATGTTAACATTTGAGAGCTTTATCAATCTAGTAACGATACTTGGTATTTTGATTCCTACTATGTATTTCATTGTTATGTACCGCAGCCCTAAAACAACAGCAGTAGAACGTTCACGAGTCATTGCATATATTCCATTATTTATTGCAGCTGTAATGTTCTGGTCAATTCAAGAACAAGGCTCAACGATCCTTGCTAGTTATGCGGATACACGCACACAGTTAGACTTTGCAGGAATCCATATTTCTCCTGCATGGTTCCAATCTTTAAACCCATTATTTATTATCATTTTTGCACCTGTCTTTGCAGCAATTTGGGTGAAATTAGGAAAACGTCAACCGACGATTCCGCAGAAATTCTCATTATCATTATTGTTCGCTGGTGTATCATTCCTTGTTATACTTTTACCTGCTTACTTTGGCGGTGCACATTCATTAGTTAACCCATTATGGCTTGTTTTAAGTTACTTAATTTGCGTATTTGGCGAATTACTCTTATCACCTGTTGGATTATCAGCAACTACAAAATTAGCACCAGCTGCCTTCTCAGCACAAACGATGAGTTTATGGTTCTTAGCAAGTGCTGCTGCACAAGCTCTTAATGCACAAATTGTTAAATTCTATAAACCTGAAACCGAAATGACATACTTCGGTGTAATCGGTGGAGCTTCGATTGTCCTTGGTATTATCCTGTTTATTCTATCACCAAAGATTCAAACCTTCATGAAAGGTGTACGTTAATTATAAGACGAAAGGCTGTTGAGTGAATCAACAGCCTTTTGTTTATTTTAAGACAAGCTCTTTTGCTATTAATTCTTTTCTCTGCACCCATTGAAAATCCTCCGCAATTTCATAAGAAGCAGGTGTCATTTCCTTCAATTGTTCAAACGTAAGTTCATCTACCAATTCTACCAACCATAAACGTCCCTCACGGAATTTGAATACCGCATATTCGGTGACAATGGTATCCACTCTATTTTTAGCAGTAAGAGGATAGGTACACTCTTGAAGAATCTTTGGTTCTCCTTTAGGTGAAAGATGAGTCATAGCCGCGATTACTCGTTTTGCTCCAATGACAAGATCCATTGCACCACCCACACCTAGAACATCCTTTCCTGGTACAGCCCAACTTGCAATATCTCCGTCTTCAGATACTTGCAGGGCACCAATTACAGTAGCATCCAGATGTCCTCCTCGCATGATCGCAAAAGAGAGAGAACTATCAAAGAAGGAAGCATGACGCAGGGCCGTAATCGGTTGTACACCTGAAGCATTTACCAAATCCATTTGATCAACATTTTGAACGATCTCATCCGGCCCTGGCTCTGGTCCAACCCCAAGAATACCATTCTCAGAATGCAGGGTGATCCTTCCCTTAGGTAAATAATCGGCAACCAAAGTAGGAATTCCAATTCCAAGATTCACAACACCTGATTTTAATTCTTGTGCGCAGCGCCATGCAATGTAGTGCTTAATTGAGTCACTCATTTCAAATTTCCTCCCTTTTCACAACGATATCCACAAAGATAAATGGTGTAACGATTGTATCTGGATCAAGTTCACCAATTTCAACAATTTCATCTACTTCTACAATTGTCAGCTTCGCGGCAGTCGCCATTACTGGGTTGAAATTCTGAGCTGTTTTTTTGTAGACAAGATTCCCTGCCTTATCTGCTTTATGTGCTCTGATGATTGCTACATCAGCGGTTAAAGATTTTTCAAGAACATGTTCGCGGCCATTAAAGACACGAATTTCTTTTCCTTTTGCCAAATCCGTGCCCGCGGCAGTTGGAGTATAAAAAGCTGGAATCCCCGCTCCTCCCAGTCGAATGGCTTCAGTAAACGTACCTTGAGGTAACAGCTCAATCTCAACATCACCCTCACGATAAGCCTTTACTAACTCCTTATTGGTTGAAAAGAAACTTCCAATCACTTTTTTAATACGGTTCTGAACGAACAAATCATTTAGGATAGACACGCTCCCTAGGCTGTTCATGATAAGGGTAAGGTTATGTAGGTTAGTCTTATTTATTAGTGCCTTTGATAGGTATCTAGGCATTCCAGGAAAGCCAAAACCACCCACCATAATTTTAGCAGCTTCAGGAATTTGTTTAACAGCTTCTTCAGCGGTTAAAAATTGGACATGTGTTTCAATTTGATTACTTATAGCGTTCATCATCCATTCTCCTTTGTTGTTGTATTTTGTATTGATACTGACCGGTTGGTATGTTATTATTAAACAAAATAATAAATTTTCTGTCAATTGTTATTATACAAATAATTTTCGAAAAAAATTTCGACAAATTTCTTCTTTATTCTGATTGTGTTTCCCTTTTATTTCGGCGTTTCTTTAGTCTAAATTTATTTTTCATTTAGACCATTAACAAATAATATTATCTCCGAGTTTTGACCCGGGATCAGAGGAAGGATGAATTAAAATGAAACTAGATCAAGTAGCTAAGCAAATCTCAACACCATTAGATGCTCCAGCATTTCCGCGTGGACCGTATCGGTTTAATAACCGGGAATATTTGAACATTATTTATCGCACTGATATTGAAGCATTGAGAAAAATTGTTCCCGAGCCATTAGAGATTGATGAACCGCTTGTTAAGTTCGAGGTTATCCGCATGCCGGACGTAACCGGCTTAGGCTCTTACACCGAGTCTGGTCAAGTCATCCCTGTCAGTTTCAACGGCGAAAAAGGAGACTATGTTCACTCCATGTACGTGGATAACCATCCAGCAATTGCGGCAGGAAGAGAAGTTGGGGCTTACCCGAAAAAACTTGGAAAGCCAAATCTTTACATAGATTCAGATACTTTAGTCGGAACGTTGGATTATGGGACATTAAGAGTGGCCACCGCTACTATGGGATATAAGCACCAGCAAATTGATTTAGAGCAGGCTAGGGAAGAGATTTGCAAGCCCTATTTTATGCTAAAGCTAATTCGAGGCCAGGATGGGAAACCGAGGATTTGTGAGCTGGTTCGCGGCGAAATTACAGATATCACGATTAAAGGTGCCTGGACCTCCCCTGCCCGCTTGCAGTTATTTGCGCATGCACTTGCACCAATGGCTGATTTACCAGTGCTCGAAATTGTGTCGGCATCACATATTCTCACCGACCTTTCTTTGCCTCGTACTAAAGTTGTCCATGACTATCTTGCTGCAGAGCAATCAGTTGACAAGAAAGAATTAATCAGTCAAAAATAAATCGTTAGTTAAAAAAAGTGGGCCCCTACTTTGATGTAAGGGTCCCAATCCATTTTAATTATCCTTTCGATCGTTCAACTCATCAAGGAGCTGTTTTGTCCTTTTCGCATTTCCTTCGGCAAAGTTTTCTAACCGCTCCTTTAATTCATCATCGTCGTGAACCCTCTCTGCCGTAATCAAATAGGTCCTCATCAAATCTTCTTCCACTTCGATTGAATGTTCTAGAACTTCTTCAAGTGTTTCCTGTTCCCCGTTTTTTTTGTTAAAAAAATTTAAATCCATAGGAATTGCCCCCTTTTCCCTTTTATTTTTTTCAAATCTATTCATGGATATCCATTTGTTCCAAATTATAAATTTTAATGAAAAAAGCAAAGAAATCGATTATGATTCCTTTGCTTTTTGGGATAATATTAGCGCAATACTCTTGCAGCACTAGAAAATTTTGATGGATCATATTTAGCAATTTTTACAACATCACCTGTTTGCGGAGCATGGATATATTGTCCATTACCAATATAAATGCCTACATGATAGGCAGGGTTACCCCTGAATACTAAATCTCCCGGCTGTACTTGACTCGGGGAAATTCTCGTTCCGACATTCTGTTGGTCGCGTGACACTCTTGGAAGATTAATGCCGGCTGCATTTCTAAACACATATGAAGTGAATCCAGAGCAATCAAAACCGCTTGGTGTTGTTCCGCCCCAAACGTAAGGGACACCCAAAAATTGTTTAGCATACGCAATAACTGCACTTGCATCCCCTGAGTTAGTTGGGGGTGCTACTACAGAAGCTGGCGTTGATGATTTTGAACCTTTGTTTACCGAAGTATGCTGTTTAGCCTTTTGTTGTGTTTGCTGAGCTTTTTGTGCTTGTTGTGCTCGCTGCTGGGCTAAAAGAGCCTGGCGTTCCGCCTCCTCCTTAGCCTTTTGTTCAGCCAGTTGATCCTGTTGGTTTTGCAATTTGTTTTTGGCAGCTGCCAATTCCATTGCTATTTCTTGTTTATCTTGTTCAATCTTATTTTGTTCAGAAGCTAAATCAGCCTGACTATTTTTCAATTTATCTAATTCGTTATGTAATTTTTGCTCTGCATTTTTTAATTCCTGTTCTTTTTGGTTTAAACCATTCAGCAGGGCTGTGTCACTTTCCATAATCGTCGAAATAGCAGTGAAACGGGTTAAAAACTCAGAAAGGTTTTGAGAAGAAAGTAAAAGCTCTGCGTATGCAGCGAGTGATTGTTTCCCCTCTAATTGAATGCTTTTCAGCCGTTCAGAATAGACCTTTTTGTGATTATCTAATGACTTTTTGGCTTCTTCAATGTCAGCCTCTGTTTCTACTATTTTTCCTTGCTGTGATTTAATATCATCGTTTAGCTTTTGGCTTTTCTCCATTGAAAGGCTGATTCGATCGTCTAATTGTTGAATCTTCGTTTCAAAATCATCGATTTGTCCTTGTGTCTCATTGATTTGTCCTTGTGTCACTTGTGAATCATTTGGACTAGCAAAAGTAGGTGTTACTTGTATCATTGAGGCAAGGACGGCAGCCGATATTGTATATTTTAATAGTTTCTTAATCATCACAAAATCTCCTTTTGTAACCTATCATTTAATCAATTTACTAATATATTCCTAGTTTATAATTCAATTGGCCGAAAAACAATGAATCTGTCGCTAATGTAATATAATTGTAATTTTATGTAGAAAAAGTTTCCTGTCACGGCCCGAAGTTTAACGGATTATGTCGAGTAATTTTGGGATTGAACCTTTGTCTAATTAGAACTAATTTCCTATCAACATAAAAAGCCCGTTCCTTAAAGAATGGGCTGAATTTTTTATTTCTTCTATTTAGTTATTAATTTATTACACTTAATACTGCTTGCCTTACGATGAATCCACGAATTGGATACATTCTTTCTGATAAAGTGTAGTTTTTGTTATTTACTAAAAAAGTATTGTTATCTAATTTTTTACACTCTTTTCCTCTCTCTATCAGATCGTGAACCACAACCTGACTTAACTCTTCTTGTGACGAATAATGTTTATACAAATCTAACACGATAGTATTATTTCTAGAGAACATGACATATCGCCTCTTCCCATGCAAAATATATTTGTGAAAACCTTCACATAATTATCATACTACTATTTGATAAAAAAAATGTTACAAAATAAGGAATATCTGCAGCGATAACTATAATTAGTTCACAATACTATCGTACTTACAAAGATCGTTACGATTTTTGCTTAACTTCCGTTAGGCAAGAAACGAAAAAAGGCAACGCCCAAAAGGGTTAGTTGCCATTCTTTAAAATGAGTTGCGAGATACACTCACCTTGAAATTGGGACACTTCTACTGTTGCCCCATTCCTTCAAGATTCTTTGACACAAAGTTATCGAGCATTGCACGCACTTCATCTGTTGATTTCGTGTTCATCAATTGATTTCTTAATTCACCAGCTCCACGGAATCCTTTGACATAAATTTTGAAAAAGCGATGAAGCCCTGTGATTGAACGTGGCAGTACTTCCGCATATTGATCTTGAAGATCAAGCTGCAGTCTTAAAAGATCAAGGTATTCTTTACTGCTATGCTCTTTTGGCTCTTTTTCAAAAGCAAAAGGATTTTTAAAAATACCTCGACCGATCATAACGCCATCAATACCATATTGTTCAGCAAGCTGCAGCCCAGTTTGACGGTCTGGAATGTCTCCATTGATTGTTAGTAGCGTATTGGGTGCGATACGGTCACGTAATTTTTTGATTTCCGGAATTAGCTCCCAATGCGCATCTACTTCGCTCATTTCCTTTTTTGTACGTAAATGAATAGAAAGGTTCGCAATATCCTGATTTAAAATATGCGTTAGCCACTCCTCCCACTCCTGAACCTCCTTAAAGCCAAGTCGTGTTTTCACGCTGACAGGCAGTCCGCCTGCTTTTGCTGCTTGAATAAGTTCTGCCGCAACGTCAGGACGCAGAATTAGTCCACTACCCTTCCCTCTCGATGCCACATTCGGTACAGGGCAGCCCATATTAATATCGATGCCTTTAAAACCCAGCTCTGCCATGCCAATACTCATTTGACGGAAATATTCGGGATTATCCCCCCAAATATGTGCCACCATTGGCTGTTCATCTTCTGTAAAAGTCAAACGGCCACGCACACTTTTCATGCCCTCTGGATGACAATAGCTATCCGAGTTTGTAAACTCTGTGAAAAACACATCCGGTCGACCGGCTTTACTTACTACGTGACGAAAAACAACATCTGTCACATCTTCCATTGGTGCAAGTACAAAAAATGGTCGTGGTAAATCACGCCAAAAATTATCTATCATTTCAAACTCAAATCCTCTCACTATGGATACAACTTCAAACTCTCGGTCAAGAAATATTAACTTTTACACTTATATCATGCTTAATAACTTATTATCAAACATAAGAACATTTGGACATTTATAATTTGTGAAAAACTATTGTGAAAATCGGCAATGTTTATTTTAACGAAAATCGGTCCTGAATGGTATTTTTATAAACAAAAAAGCAGATGGTATAGATTTTTTCTATATCAACTGCTTTTCTATTATACCAACTCTAACCGCGCGACCGCTTCACAATGTGCCGTATGTGGAAACATATCCACCGGTTGGACATATTTCACTTCATATTTTGAACTTAAGGTTTGAATGTCCTTAGCTAAGGTTGACGGATTGCAAGAAACATAAATCAGCTTTTCCGGTTTCACCTGTAAAATAGTTTCCAATAATTGCTTGTCCAGCCCTGTTCTTGGCGGGTCGACGACAATAACATCTGGTTTCCAGCCTTTCTTTACCCATTTTGGCAGGACCTCTTCCGCTTTCCCCGGGACATATTTTGTATTAGTGTATCCATGACGTTTTGCGTTTTTCTTAGCATCCTCGATAGATTCAGGAATGATATCCATCCCGCGAACTTCAGCTGACTGATCTGCAAGCCACAATCCGATAGTCCCGACACCGCAAGAGGCATCGACTACTTTTTCTTTGCCTGTCAAGGCCGCTGCTTTTTTTACTTCATTATATAGTTTTACTGTTTGAACAGGATTCAGCTGGAAGAATGTTCTCGCTGAAAGCTCGAATTGCAGATCGCCTAATGTTTCTTGGATAAATTCCTCACCGGCTAGGTTATGAGTTTCCTCGCCAAAAATGAGTGAGGTTTTTTCACCATTTATATTTTGGACGATCGATTTTACATTTGGCAGCCGTCTTTGGATTTCTTGAATGATAAGTTCTTTCTTCGGCATCTCTTTTTGCGATGTGATTAATACAACTTGAACTTCACCTGTTTGAACGCCAACACGGGTAACAATGGTCCGGACGATTCCCTTTCTTGTTTTTTCATTGTAAATAGGTATCCGTAATTCCTCTAAAATTTGTTTCACCTTGGCTGTCGCTTCGTTTGTATGTGAATGCTGGACCGCACATTGCTCGATATTGATTAATTGATGGGAATTAAGTCCATAAAGTCCCGCAAGGACCTTGCCCCCTTTTTCACCGACTTGAAAGCTGCTTTTATTACGGTAGCCCCAAGGGTGTTCCATTCCAATTGTTTCACGGATATTGAGGCTTTCTGGTTTGAGCTTTGTATGTCGTTCAAGCGCTTGGATTATGATATCGCGCTTTTCCTTAAGCTGCTGATCATAGTGCAAATGCTGAAGCTGGCAGCCCCCGCACTGGTCGTAAACCGGACAGAGCGGTTTTACCCGGTTTGGCGACTGGATGCGGATTTTTTTAACCTTTGCCTCGGCAAACTTAGGGTGAATCTTAGTAGCTTCCACGACTACTTCTTCCCCCGGAAGTGCGCCAGGCACAAATACCACTTGCTTTTTAAAATATCCGACGCCTTCACCGTTGATACCAAGTCTTTTGATGGTCAATGGGAAGGTCTGTTTTGGTTCAATTTTTATACTTTGCTCGGTCTTCATAAATTCAACTCCAAATTATTCGATGCTTCTCCATAAATATAAGGAAGCGTAGCTTAGATAGGGCTCCCAATCTTGTTTATAACGTTCCATTTCCTCAAAGGTTGGTTTTTTCTCAAGCTGGTAGAGCTTTTTCAATCCATTTTGAATCCCAATGTCCGCAAGCGGAAAAAGGTTCGGTCTCCCAAGTGCAAATAAGAGGAAATTTTCGACTGTCCACCTGCCGACACCCCGGATTTTTGTTAGTTGTTCAAAAATCGCTTCATCGGGTTCCTTTTTCAAAACATCTAGATTTAATCCGTTTTCGGTGATTTCTTTTGCGATTCCTATGATATATTCTGCCTTCCTGTTGCTAAACTGTAGTTCACGCAATTGTTCCACTTGAAGTCTAGCTACGGTTTCAGGCTCCGGGAAAAACCATACACCATCAATTTCATAGCCGAAGGACTTGACAAATCGTTCAGTAAGAGTATAGGCAAAGGTCATATTAATCTGCTGGTGGATAATACATTTGATAAGACTCCCAAACAGGTCGAAATCAAGCACAAGTGGTGTTCCGATGAACAGGTTGAATATTTCATTGAGGTCCGTTTGTTGAAAATGGTTGTGGATTTTATCCAATGGAACATTCCATTGAAAAATTTCAGACACCCTTTTGATTGCCGCTTCTTTGTCTGTTTTTCCGTTTAGGACGAAGGCTGGCTTATCAGTTGTCCCTGTCGCCGTTATATCCACTACCTGTGATTTTTGGGCGATAACGGTTGGAACACTTATTGTTCGTTTTTCTAAGTCTAGATGTTTTATTGGATCTGGCACATGTCTTTGTAATACACTGTCAAAATTATAAGGGCCATTTATTTGGATTGTTTCTTGCCACACAGGAGATTCATCCTTTGTTATTTTACCCAGTATTATAGCATGAAAAATCAATGAAAGGGAAAAACCGAATTTCATGCGAAATTCGGTCATTTTAATTTATCAAGGCTTTTAAATTTATAGCCTTTCTTTTTCAGGTCTTGGATAGCTCTTTCAAGCGCATCAGCATTGTCTTTAGAAATCGAATGTAACAGAATGACGCATCCTGGATGGACTCGGTTCATAATATTGTCATATGCATATCGCCATCCCCTTTGGTTATTTACATTCCAATCGACAAAGGCTAAAGACCAGAATACATGGGTAAAGCCTTCCTCTTTCGCAATCTGCAGGGTTCTTTCACTAAAAGTCCCTCGCGGAGGACGTAAATATTTCATTTCTTTTTGACCTGTAATTTCATTTGTTTTTTCCTTAACCTTTTGAAGCTCTCTGCGTATCCTCTCATCACTTACCGCTGTAAAATCGGGATGATAGTAGGAATGGTTGCCGATGATATGCCCTTCTTTTACCATTCGTTTTGTAAGCTCAGGTTGTGATTCTAAAAAATGTCCCGTCACAAAAAAGGTCGCAGGCACTTTTTCCTTCTTTAAAACATCAAGAATTTTTGGCATATATCCATTCTCATAGCCGCTGTCAAAGGTAAGGTACAAGGTCTTTTTGTTTGGACTCCCCTTATAAAAAGCCCCGTATTTCGCTAGTAGTTCATCATATTCTGGGCCTGCTTCTGCCGGCTGCTCGTCCACGGCTTTTTT
Source organism: Neobacillus sp. DZ-9 (assembly GCF_059587065.1). Lineage (NCBI taxonomy): Bacteria > Bacillati > Bacillota > Bacilli > Caryophanales > Bacillaceae > Neobacillus > Neobacillus sp. DZ-9. The sequence continues at coordinate 186,574 of NZ_JCAIOL010000009.1, read as the reverse complement.
AAACCCCCAGTGGATCGGCTTACTAGAAACCGCTGCGCTGGCTGAAGCCGGCACAAGTAAAAACAGCACCATTATGCTGGCAATAAATCTTTTCATCCATGCTCCCCCTATTTTGTTTTTTATATTGTTTGTTTTTGGAGGGAAAAGATGATTAGCAGATTAAGGAAATGGGTGAGGTTGGTGGTAGATTCGGTCCCTGCTATTTCCTGTATGAGGGAATTTTAATAAAGAAAATATGTATGAAGCCGCCCTTGGAGTAGGAAGATTAAGAAACCAACATAATTGCTGATTCGTTATGTGAGGATTGATTAACAGAAAGTAGTCATATATAGCTTGTAAAAATGCATCCTTGGATATGCATTGACAATTCGGGCAATTCCATTTTTGCCTATCATAAATCATTGGAATAAATAAGCAAATTGGACATTGGACTCCTGGCATTATATCAGATTTATTTATTCCAATTTGCTTTAAAATGTTACTGCTTTCAGGTGTGTGTTTGGTTAATAACAGTTGGCTTACTTTTTCAATTTGTTTTTTATTGAATATGTCCTCTGTAAAATATTTTTCAGTGACTTCAATCCTATTTAATATATCATAGGCTCTACAAACTTTTTCTTCTGCTTCTTTGTAGCCAGGTTCGATAATTACTTCCGTAGATGTACGGCAAACGGCGACAAAAAATCCAATAGGAACTTTTAGAATATTGTTGGATTCTAGCAAGTTTTTTAACAATATTTTATGACGAATCGCTTGAGATATTGGGTTTTCATAAATTTCTCTTATGTCACAATTCTCATGAATCATTTGATTTTTATTTATTCGTATTGTTCCTGAATGATTTTTTCCTTCAAACATGAGAATGTTTTTTGGAGATAGTAGAAGGGCATCAATTTGGAAGAAGGTTTTTCCTACGGGAAAGCGGAGACCGTGAAAAATAAGGTACTTTTTATCAGGGATTTGTTCAAGATAATGTTTAATTGTTTTTTCTCCATTGTAGCCTGACCTAAGTATTTTAATTTTTTTCTTAATTTCTGGCATCAAAATATGGTTTTTGATTATTCGTCTTTCAGCTGCCTCTGCCTGAAGTAAAGCCCTTGGGATTGTGAGATCTTTTCGGAACAAAGCAACTCCTCCTTTCAATTTAACATTATAGTTCAACGAAAATTGTCGAATACCTACTTATAAATATCGGCATTTGTGAATATACTTTGTCGGAATCAATTCTAAAAATAATTGCTATGGCATCCGACAAATATGTGGTGGTATTCTACAATATTTGGGGTACATTCTACAAAAGTTACTGGCTATTCTACAAATTTACAGTCCCATTCTACAATTGCGAATAAATTCAATCCAGACTCTAGGGCAGCCTACAAATATGTGTTGGTATTCTACAATATTTGGGGTACATTCTACAAAAGTTACTGGCTATTCTACAAATTCACAGCCCTATTCTACAATTGCGAATAAATTCAATCCTAACGCTAGACCATCCTACAAATATGCAGTGCTATTCTACAATTTTTAGGCTACATCCTACAAAAGTTACTGGCTATTCTACAAATTCACAGCCCTATTCTACAATTGCGAATAAATTCAATCCAGCAGATAGGGCATCCTACAAATTTGTGGTGATATTCTACAATTTTTAGGATACATCCTACAAAAGCTCCTAGCTATTCTACAAATTCACAGCCCTATTCTACAATTGCGAATAATTTCAATCCAGCAGATAGGGCATCCTACAAATTTGTGGTGATATTCTACAATTTTTAGGATACATCCTACAAAAGTTCCTAGCTATTCTACAAATTCACAGCCCTATTCTCCAATTGCGAATAATTTTACAAAAAAAAGAATAGGCGTCAACCTCAGGCGCCTATCCTCACAATCTTATTTAAATACCGGCTCTTTAAATTGTGCTAATTTTTCTAATGAAGACTTATCTACATCAGCATGCAGGCTGTTTCCGTGGGAGTCCATCGTTACTACTGCCGTGAAGCCTTCTACGCGAAGATGCCACATTGCTTCTGGAATACCAAATTGCATCAAGTCAACGCCTTCAACACCTTTAATACAATCAGCGTAATACTGCGCTGCACCGCCGATAGCATTCAAGTACACACCACCGTGCTCCTGAAGAGCTGCCAGCGTCTTAGGGCCCATTCCGCCCTTACCGATTACAGCGCGGATACCGAATTTTTTCATAATATCGCCCTGGTAAGGCTCCTCACGAATACTTGTAGTCGGTCCAGCAGCCTTGACATGCCACGCACCATCTTCGTCCTTCAACATTACAGGACCGCAGTGGTAAATGACCTGGCCATTCAGATCGACCGGTGCATCATGGTCGCTTAGATATTTATGAATTGCGTCACGGCCAGTGTACATTAATCCGTTAATTTGAACAACGTCACCGACTTTCAGCGAACGAATTTGCTCTTCAGTAATAGGAGCTTCTAATGCAATCACTCTCTCTGAAGAAACGGCAGAATCCTTAGAATCAGCCTCGTCCACCTCAGCAAAATCAATAAACTCACCTTCTTGGTAAGCCCACTCATTAATTTCACCGCTTACTGGATCTACGTTCACTCCCATACGGCGGAATGCCCAGCAGTTGTAGGCAACAGAAACATAGAAACTGGCAGGAATGCGGTGCATCACGCCAATTTTACAGCCAAGCAAAGTTGCTTCGCCGCCAAAGCCCATTGTTCCGATCCCTAATTTATTTGCATTTTCCATTACATATTCTTCTAACTTACGAAGTTCTTCATTTGGATTAACGTCTTCAACCGAACGGAATAATTGCTCTTTTGCTAAATCATAGCCTGAAGAACGGTCCCCGCCGATTCCTACTCCGATAAAGCCGGCGCTGCAGCCTTGGCCTTGTGCCTGATAAACGGAATGCATGATACATTTGCGGATTCCGTCCAGATCCCGGCCGGCGCGGCCTAGTCCGTCTAACTCACATGGAAGGCTGTATTGAATATTTTTATTTTCACAACCGCCGCCTTTTAAAATCAAGCGGACATCAATATAATCTTTTTCCCATTGATCAAATTTGATAACTGGTACACCTGCACCAAGATTATCACCGCTGTTTTCACCTGTTAAGGAATCCACAGAATTCGGGCGTAATTTACCTTCTTTTGTCGCCAAAACAATAGCGTTCTTAATCGCTTCTTTAATTTCTAATTGATTCACGCCAACTGGAGTTTTAATTTTAAAGGTAGGCAGACCTGTATCCTGGCAGATTGGCGATACTTGATCGTCAGCCATTTTAATGTTGTTTGTGATGGTTGCAAGGCTCATTGCAGCACTTGTACCTGCGTTTTCTCTTTCCTTTGCGGACTTAACGGCACGGCGTACGTCCTTTGGAAGTTTGGTAGATGTTTCAACGATCAGCTTGTACATGCTTTCTTGAAGTTTTGTGATATTCACTTCGTTTTTCCCCTTTCCCGAAATTCCCCAAATTATTCTATATAAATTTACAACTTTTTGACTTTTTCATTATACTCCTATAGCCACTAGAATTAAAGGATAAGCTTGCAAGCGAATTCATGGTAACTTTTCCAAAAACACAAAAAAAAGAGTCTGCTATTTAACAGACTCGCTGGCTTCACGGTTATTGAATTCTTTGCATTTATTTTCCATTTCATTTAGCATCGAAATTAAGCGATCAATATCCTCCAGATCCGCATCTTCCGGATCTATGGCATCAAGCACATCAATAAACATATTTAAGCGATGTTTTAAAAAGTCAACCTGAGAATTTTTATCTTGGACTGGACTACCCACAAACTTCACTCCTTTCACTACCGTTCTCATCCTATCGAATATTTCATACTTTTTCAATATATTGCCCTAATTTATAATAAAAAAACTCCCACCATGTAGGAGTCTTTCCATCAAATTATCTTGGTCTCTCAGACGCTGCAAATCCAAAGGAAACGTAATCCTGAACAGGAATCCAGGCCCCAATGCCCTGCGAAGTAACGTTTTTAATGACGATAAACTTCCGGTTTCCTTTTAGCATTAAATAAACTTCACCGTAAGTGACCTTCCCTTTTTCATTTACCCCTGGTGCATACGCAAATAAGTAACCTAAGCGATTGGGCGGAATGTTATAAATATGATCATTTTTTGTTCCTGAGCCAATAATCGTTTCAAATGCAAGCGGCAGATTGGTCTTCTCCATCGCTTTTAAAAGCATCATCTTTTTAACGTCTTCAGCATTTGGGATTTTTGCAGTGAGGCCGCCTCTGACGATTTTTTGTGCCTCTTGAACATATTTAATCTGGTAGGGAACCCTGCCTCCACGATTATCAAAATAGTTGGTATTAATTTTTTGGTACTCCCAATTAGGCGAGGTCTCTGTTGATTCATAATTTAATGGCCACTGCCCTAAATATACAATCGCACGGTAACCAATCGCAAACGGAGTACTATTAATACTAGACTCATTGAGCATCCGAATTAAATCGGGATTTTCAATTTTAACCCTAGAAGTTTTGATTAACTTTTTAGTCAAATCGCTTGGCTGCAAGAATGGCAAATCCTGTGTTGAATTAGGATAGGTATTTTCCTTCGTAATATTTCGAACTGAAGCTGGAACCTGGTATTTTACAGGATTTTTTTTCACCGTACTGGCTTTTTCAGCAAAAGCAGACGGAATAATAGTTAACATTAATAACAGTGTCATAAGGATTGAAACATTTTTCCTCACTGTGTTGAACTCCTTTCACTAGTAGCATTAATAAGGTCTGCTCATAGTTTTTTCGGAGTCCCCAAATATTATCCATTCACTTTAGTAAATTTCAAATCTTTCGCTTGAAGCTTCTGCATTAATTTTTCAAAAGATGGAAAAAACAATTGGATCGCTGGTCCAACAGCGAAGGTAATAATAATTGTGCCGTAGGAAATTGGTCCATTCAGGAAGAAGGCCGGAATTAAGGCGGTGATTTCACCGATGGTTTTGGCAACCATTAAATTCACACGGAAGCGTTCTTTAATAGCCAGCATGAAATTATCAATCGGACTCTGTGGAAATTTGGCTTGTAAGTAAATTGATGCTCCAAATCCAATTATCAGAATACCAATCAGCAGCATCGCCAGTTTAGCAATAAGCAAATCAACGTCAAACAATTCAAATATAGTATTCAGCCAAAAGTCAACTAAAGTACCAATTACAATAATCGTTAAGAGAGAAAGGATATCTGGTCTTTTTTTCAACAATAAGGAGACCACAATCATTAAGACGGCGCCATCAATCATGACCCATTTTCCAACCGATAGCCCGACTCTTTCGGTTAGTGCAACATTGAGTGCATCCCATGCACCAACGCCGATATCCGCCACCTCAATGGTCATACATACACCGAAGGTCATGATAATCAAACCGATGATAAAAAATAAAAATCGTATCAATAATTTCATCTTTCGCTCCTTGAAAAAAGTAATGGAATTGTAATAATCTGAACATTTACAAAATTCAAATTTTCCTTTATAATGAGGTTAACCTTTCAAAAAGGAGGGCTGTAATCAATCTGCTGGCGAATTATTGATTTTCATTAAGGAGGTTGGGATTCACTAATAATATGACATTCAACACTCGTGTTTTTTTCCAATTATAACTAAACATGAAGGTTGGTGATCGATGGTCCCAAGAAAAGCGATTGATTTTTTACCCTTATAGAACTAGGTGCTTTACATTATAGCACAGCGGTTTGGTTTTACCCCGTACATTAAAAAAGAAGTTTGAAAAAAGAGACTCTAAGCCTCATTGGCCTAGAGTCTTTATTTTTGAAAGCATTACCATTCATTAGAGCAGAAAAAAGCCAATGCCTATAATGACATATGCTGCCAGCAGAGTTAAGCCTTCAAACCAATTCGTTTCACCGTCATTAGAGATAACAACCATTAAAAGCACGGATGAAACCATCGCGATAAGTTCCTGCCAGCTGAAGATCAATGGCATGGACTGATTAAGGAAAAGAGAAACAATGACAAGAACGGGTGCGACGAACATCGCTACTTGAAGCGTTGATCCAATTGCGATTTCTACTGCGATATCCATCTTATTCTTATAAGCCATTAAAACGGCAGATGCGTGTTCGGCAGCGTTTCCGACGATGGCGACAATGATGACCCCGATGAACAGCTCCGTCCAGCCAAAGGATTCTGCGACAAATTCAAACGTGTGAACAAGGTGCTCGGAAATATAGGCCACGGCAATTGTTGCAATGGCAAGAACTGCAATTGCCTTCCCTTTCCCCCACTCAGGTTCCTCTTCATCATGTGTATCGTTATCATTAGTCGTCTGGTACACCCCTCGATGAGTCACCAGTTTGAAAAATAATGCTGCTAAATAAAGAATCACCAGGGTAACGGAAATTCCGACGCTTAAGGTTAGTGTTTTTCCCTTACTCATATCCAAGGAAAAAACCGCTGGAATTACAAAAGCTATGATGACTGCAAACATTAAAAGTCCGGAATTATGGCGGGCATCATACACATTAAACTTCTGCCGCTTATATTTTACTCCCCCGACAAAGAAGGAAAGACCAGCGACGAGAAGCAGATTTCCTAATACAGAGCCGGTTAAAGATGCTAAAACGACCCCAACAAGGCCAGCTTTTAACGCAAAAATAGAAATAATCAATTCAACGGCATTTCCAAAAGTAGCGTTTAATAGTCCGCCAATCCTCGGACCGGCAACAATAGCCAGGCTTTCTGTCGCCCTTCCCATAAAACTGGCTAGAGCAATAATTGTTAAGCAATAAAGAACAAATAGGATACCATTTGACCAATGCATTAAAGTTCCAATAATAGATAACGGGACTCCTGCAAACGTCATTATCATAAAAATTTTATTTGTCACCGCATTCCCTCCATAGTCTAGTTTTTAACTCACTAATTTTTCTAATACATATTTTGCTGTCATTTTCTCCATAATTAGCCAAAAAAAGAGTATCATTTTTCAAAAGACATATGCAACATTTTTCTTGCAAAGGCGGAAGATTCTAGGGTACCATCATTTAAGGACTATGAATAGAGGAAAGTATGATGAATAAACTTAGTTTCCGTTTTTGGATCCTTGTGAGTATTGTTGCTATTTCCGGTTTTTCTCAGGGGATGCTTCTTCCGCTCGTAGCCGTTATTTTTGAAAAAAGTGGTGTTTCCTCTTCTTTAAATGGGTTAAATGCCACCGCTCTTTATATAGGGGTATTACTGGTATCGCCGTTTATGGAGATGCCCTTAAGAAAATATGGTTATAAGCCAGTAATTATTTTCGGCGGTGGACTGGTTGTGATTTCGCTTGCCTTATTCCCGCTCTGGCAATCCTTTGGGTTTTGGTTTGTATTACGCTTGTTAATTGGAATCGGTGACCACTCCTTGCATTTTGCCACCCAGACCTGGATCACATCCTTTTCCCCCTCAGAAAAAAGAGGACGAAATATTTCCTTGTATGGTCTTTTTTTTGGAATTGGATTTGCCGCTGGGCCTTTAATGACCCCTTTGGTGAATGTTAATGAAGCCCTCCCATTTATTGTTTCCTCCATTCTTTGTTTGATTGGCTGGGTATTTGTTTTTAGTTTAAAAAATGAATTTCCCGAACAAGAAGTGAAAAATAATACCTTTTTTTCAACCATCAAGCAATTTAGAAAGGCAATTAAATATGGCTGGGTAGCTTTTTTGCCGCCATTTTGCTATGGCTTCTTAGAATCTTCTCTAAACGGGATATTCCCAGTTTATGCTTTAAGAATGGATATTAATGTTTCAAGTGTCTCGCTTGTATTGTCTGCTTTTGCCATAGGCAGTATCATTACCCAGCTGCCATTAGGGATGTTAAGCGATCAATTTGGTCGGAGAACCATTTTAATGACAGTTCTATTTATTGGGTTTATCAGCTTTACAGCAGCCAGTTTTCTCGAACATTCTTTTATTGGTCTTTTCATTGCCTTTCTCATTTCAGGAATGGTAGTTGGCTCAACCTTTTCTCTTGGTATTAGCTATATGACTGACCTAGTACCAAGAAATCTTTTGCCAACAGGAAATTTGTTATGCGGCATTTTCTATAGTCTTGGAAGTCTGAGCGGTCCAATTCTTGGAGGACTATTTATTAAGTTTTTCCAAAATATTAGCTTCTTTCATATTATTAGTTTACTGCTTCTGGCTCTTTCTTTTATTATTTTTACATTTGGAAAAAAAGTTCACGTTCTCACTGAACAAAAAAATTAAATGGGAGCAATTTCATATCTAAAGCATAAAATGTATGGTAAGATAAAATAAAATTAAATATAAATAAAGAATTTTTCTAGAAAGTGCTGTCATCACCAAGATGACAGCTTTCGTGCTTTTTTAGGGTAATGATTTTGATTATTTTTCTCAATTAGATTTAAATCTTATCAATTAGAAGGACCGAGGGGGGAGAATCAATGAGTTCTGAAGCAAAGTCTCTAACAAAGGGTATACAAAAAGTAGGAGTAATTGAAAAAATTAAACCACATGCCGAACTGATTGCAGCGATATTAAGCGGGTTACTGATAGCCACCGGGTGGTTATTAGATAAATATGAGCAGGGTGCGGATTCCATCATTGCTTATCTGCTGGCTTTTGTGATCGGCGGTTTTGCCAAGGCAAAGGAAGGCATCGAGGCTACTTATGAAAATAAGGAACTAAATGTGGAAATGCTTATGATATTCGCTGCAATAGGTTCAGCCATGATTGGCTACTGGACAGAAGGAGCTATTCTTATCTTCATCTTTGCAGTCAGCGGAGCCCTTGAAACCTACACGATGAATAAAAGCCATAAAGAGATTTCATCATTAATGGAGCTTCAACCAGAAGAGGCGCTCTTACTTACCGACGGGGATGAGGAGCGGGTTCCCGTTTCACGGCTTCGTGTTGGTGACCACATCCTTATAAAACCGGGTGAACGTGTACCATCAGACGGGATTATCATCAAAGGACAAACCAATATTGATGAGGCAGCAATCACCGGAGAGTCCATGCCTGTCTCTAAAGGTAATCAGGAGGAAGTTTTTGCAGGAACAGTCAATATGACTGGGTCCATTACGGTTCAAGTGACAAAAGCGAGCCATGATACCCTTTTTCACAAAATCATTCAGCTCGTTCAATCTGCCCAAAGCGAAAAGTCACCTTCTCAGCTTTTTATTGAACGTTTTGAAGGAACGTATGTAAAAGTCGTTCTAACCGTTGTGCTTGCGATGTTTTTCCTGCCGCACTTTGCCCTTGGCTGGAGCTGGCATGAATCCTTTTATCGAGCGATGATATTATTAGTGGTCGCCTCTCCTTGTGCCCTAGTCGCGTCCATCATGCCCGCAACGCTTTCAGCCATTTCAAATGGCGCAAAGCATGGAATATTGGTTAAGGGCGGTGTACACCTGGAAAATTTGAGTCATTTAGAAGCAATCGCATTTGATAAAACCGGAACACTGACTAAAGGAAAGCCTGAAGTGACAGAAGTCATTGTCAAGGAAGAGCTCGATACAGAAACACTAATTTGGAAAGCCGCATCTATCGAAAATCATTCGAACCACCCGCTTGCACAAGCCATTGTCAAATATGCAAAACAGAACATGAACATAGAACTTTTCCATCCTAACAGTTTGGAGGATGTGCCTGGATGGGGTGTCAAAGCTGAAATAAACGGGGAACAATGGAAAATTGGAAAAGCAGCATTCGTGGGGAAAGAACGGGTAGATCACTTTGCAGATGGAAAAGCAAAAGAGCTAGCAAGCCTTGGTAATACGCTAGTGTTCATTGAAATTAATGGCGAACTAAGTGCCATGATTGCATTAAAAGATGTTGTCCGTAAGGAAACAAAGCTTGCTATTGACCATTTAAAGAAACAAGGTATTCGCACCGTAATGCTTACTGGCGATAGCGAAAAAACAGCAAGAGCGATTGCGTCGGAAAGCCATGTTGATGAATTTTACTCTGAATGCTTACCACAAGAAAAAGTTGAGCAATTAAAGCAGTTGAAAGCCAAATATAAAACCGTCGCAATGGTAGGCGACGGCATTAACGATGCACCTGCTCTTGCCATTGCCAATGTCGGCATCGCCATGGGGGAAGGAACAGATGTTGCGCTTGAAACAGCAGATATTGTCCTGATGAAAAATGACTTGCCTCGGATCTCTGAAGCGATTCTACTTTCCAAACGTATGAACAAAATCATTAAGCAAAATGTTGTTTTTTCCATTACGGTCATTATGCTTTTGATCTCATCCAATTTCTTTCAGGTGCTGGATTTGCCTTTTGGGGTCATTGGACATGAAGGCAGTACTATCCTAGTCATTCTGAACAGTCTACGCTTGTTAAAATCATAATGAAAGCCTGGTGAATAAATTCACCAGGCCTTTTTTATTTCATTAATGATATCCATTTGATCCATTTGCAGATCCAGAAGTTTTATTTCCTTTGCTGCCCTTACCCTTTTGCTTCGTACCGCCATCTTTTTTAGTATGCTTTGTCATCGATTCTTACCTCCGTTTATGTTGGGTCATGTCATGCCCCAATTATAGTTTTGACAGAAAACCTATTTTCATAAAGGAAAGTATTAGCAGTTCGTACGATTTTTTTCAGTATAAAAAGCATTAATTTCCCCACCCAAAATGATGATGAAGGCGGATATGTAAAGCCAGATCATTAACACGATAATCGCTCCAATACTACCGTATGTTAGCGAATAATTACCAATGTTCTCTACGTATAAGGATAATCCCATGGAGGATATAATCCAGCCCAATGTCGCAAAAGCTGCTCCTGGAAAGGCACTGCGACAGCGTAATTTAACATTAGGGGCAACCCAATACAAACCGGTAAAAATGAGAAATAAAATAATCGCACTTAGAAGTAAACTAAACGTATCCCACAGCTTTATGAACTGTTGTGTATATCCTAATTGTGAAAAGATAAAGAGTCCAATTTCCCTCCCGAATATCGGAAGTATAATCGCGAGGATGAACACAAAAATCATCCCGAAGGTTAATAGAATAGCCATTCCTCTTGCAACAATAAAGGAGCGGCTTTCCTTGACATTATACGCCTTATTAAAAGCCCTCACTACCGCATCAATACCATTGGATGCCGACCAAATCGTCCCGATAACCCCGAACGAAAGCAAGCCGCCGCTGCGATGATTCATAATAAACTTTACGTTTTTTTCAATAAGTTCCATTGCTTCAGCAGGTGCAAAATCCCTGATCATCCCTAGCATATCTTGATGAGGAATCGGGATATAGGGCATAAGTGAAAAAATAACAATGAGGAGCGGAAACAGGGAAAGAAGAAAAAAGTAGGCCAATTGGGCACTTAATCCTGGAAGGTCATCTTCTTCAATTCTATGCCAAAGCAATCTAAGCAATGAAGAGCGTACATTCACGGTCTTTTCCACGTCCTGCTCTCTCCTTTTTCAATAATTTTTTTAATCTTCAACAATAACTTCTTTTAAGAGCTCCTCTTCGTCACTCTTGGAGAATGAGTCCTTCGTTTCTTTGACGATATCCTTCACCTGGGGAGTTAATTCGCGCAACTCCTCAACCTTGTCCACAAGATAGGAGATATCCTCACTTACCTGCTCAAACGTAGACCGTATTTTCCCAGCGGTTTCCCCAGGATGCCGTAAAATATAGGTAACCTTACTTGAAGTTTTTGAAACGTTTTCCTTCATGATCTGTCTGGTTTGTTTATCTAATAAACTGATCGCTCCCCCTGCGAGTGCTCCCAGTAACATACCCTTCCAAAATTGATTTTTCTTCGTCATCTTAACCTTTCCTTCCTTATCTCTAATTATCATAAATCGAATTTTCAATGAAAATAATACCAAAAATACAATCTACCTTTTATTTTGCTTTATTCACGCTCCCTAAGCAAGTACGTCCGCAAACTTTATCATGAGTTTTGTATTGACATAACCTTTTTAACATGAAAAGATGGGATTAATATTTCGGAAAGGGTGACCGGAGTGAATCTATCCCAAAAGTCGGTAGAAAATGTTGAATTTATGATCGAACAGATAAAAGAGAAACTGAAGGTATTAAATCTTGGTGCGATTAAACCCTCTCACTTCGATGAGGAAATGTACGAGGAATTAAAAGAGATCTATGAAATGGTACTACGAAAGAATTCCTTTAGTCCAAATGAAATGCAGGCTCTTGTAGAAGAATTAGGAAATCTTCGAAAAAGGTAAAAAAACAGATCACGAGGATCTGTTTTTTTTATTTTCCCTGATCCGTTAAAATAATCGGACCGTCTTTGGTAATAGCAATTGTGTGTTCGTATTGAGCTGAGTTTTTACCGTCAATTGTGCGGGCGGTCCAGCCATTGTTATCCATCTTCGTTTGGTACCTGCCAACATTAACCATTGGTTCAATCGTAAACACCATTCCTTCTTTAATTCGAGGTCCTTTACCTGGCAGCCCATAATGCGGTACATCCGGTTTTTCGTGGATGACAGTTCCAATTCCGTGTCCAATAAAATCCCGAACGACTGAGAATCCTTGACTTTCAACATATTTTTGAATGGCATGTCCTATATCCCCAATTCGGTTGCCAGGAACGGACTGTTCAATCCCTTTGTACAGTGCTTCTTTTGTTACGTTTAATAAATGGTCTGTCTCCGGTGAAACTTTGCCAACTGCATAAGACCATGCAGAGTCAGCCAAAGCACCGTTATAATTAACAACCATGTCAATCGTAACAATGTCTCCCTCTTTTAGTGGCTCTTTTCTTGGAAAGCCATGGCAGATTTCGTCATTTATACTCGCACAGGTTGCATATTCGTACCCTTTATAGCCTTTTTGCTCAGGGGTAGCATTATTTTCGCTTAAAAATTGATCGACAAACTGATCAATCTCCCAAGTTGTTATACCCGGTTTAATTCGCTTCGCTATTTCTCTATGACACGCAGCCAGTATTTCTCCCGCCTTTTTCATCGCTTCAATTTCACGTTGTGACTTAAGTACAATCATGTAAGGGGCCCCTTCCTTTTTGTTTAATTTTATGTAGGTTAAGCAATATTGTTCGTAATAGAAACATACTTATGTCAAAATTATACTTTAAGACTATATAGGCAACACTATTAATATTAACTCTATCCGATTATTTTTTCAAAATTACTTATGGCCTCGGAAACTAAAACATTAATTTGCAAAGTTCATAATTTTGTCATTATCCTCCGTTCGTAATATGGTACTTACATATTCTTTTTGGTAGAATTAACATATAAACAATAATAAATAGGTGTGTGAGGCTCAATGATTGGTGACCGCGTAAAAAAATTTCGCTTAGAGAAGAAAATGTCACTATCCGAACTTGCTGAGCAGGCAGGTGTTGCAAAATCTTATTTAAGTTCACTTGAAAGAAACCTGCAAAAGAATCCTTCAATTCAGTTTCTTGAAAAGATTGCTGCTGTACTAAATCTTCCTGTGGAGCATTTAATACATGAACAAATAGATAAAACTGAGTTAGATAGTGAATGGATGAATATTGTGAAAGAAGCCATGAATTCTGGTGTATCAAAAGATCAATTTCGTGAGTTTCTTGAATTTAATAAGTGGCGGACAAACCAAAACAATAACCAATAGGATTTTTTTACCATGAAAAGAAAAAGCATTCTACAAAACATAAATTTTTTGTAGAATGCTTTTTCTTTTCCCATATGTACTCAGATGTTTTTAGTTATTAGCTTTTTTACCTGATATTGATTGAGGAATTCCCGTACTTCATCTAATGATAAACCGAGCTCTTTCGCCTCTAATATAAGCCCCATCCATTCCTCGTCGATGACATCCATTTTTCTTTCTGTAATTACCATCATTTTCCCCCCCTAAAATACATTCGTATTCCAGGTAGCCCGGCCATCATAGTAAGTAAATACCTACCTTAGATCCTCGGCTTTGCGTCCCTGTTTTTCAACAGGTTTGCCCTTTTCTGTCTTTAATGAACCTAATTCATCACCGACTTACCAATCATCACTAACATTTCTAGGTCAATATACTTAATCGTTTTCGATATGTTCATTATATATAGTCCATTTATAACAGGGTGTTAGATTTTGTCATTTTTTTATAAAATTCTAACAATTTTTTAGAACAAATAATTCCAAAATCCTACAAAATATCCTCTTTTGTTTTATTTCTAGTTGTTTTAATTGGAAAAGGGAGGAAAATACCGTCGAATTCCCCTTTTAATTTCCAAAATTACTTATTATATCTGGCTTTAATATTTGTCTAAAATGTGACAAAGAGCATATAATGAAACCAATATATAAATATACTTAATATTAATAATTTTCCAATAATAACAATTAGAGGTGATGTACCTTGACCTTTATTCATGTCTTAAACTTCTCGATTCCGATTGCATTTATGGTATTTGCAGGATATTTTCTTGACCGCATGTGTAAACCCTCAAAAACAGAAGAAAAAGCTGGCGAAGAGTAAACTGTTAACAGCTCCTCTACGACACAGCTTTTTTTATTTTGCTATTTTAAACTTGCCTGTTGATTTCCGGCCTTTTATTTAAATTTATTTTGTACCTTTAACTCGTAGTTCTTAAAAATGGAAGAATTCGTTTTCACACCTTTTTTGGACATTATCTGATTGAAACGAATCAGTTTTTCATTTAACTTTCTTTGTAGGTTTTCTTTTTCAATACTATCATCTGTTTTTTTTATTAAATCCTCTATCGTCATTAATTCTTGACGTAAATGACTTTCCTCCTGGGTATATCCTGCATTTTTCAGCAATTTATAAGCCATCCGCAGCTCCTCGGGAATTCCCGACAAATCCTCTAGCTGCATTGGTTTTCCCAATCCTGGAAGATTTTCGAACTCTCCATCTTTATATGCTTTTTTAATACGGTCTTCCGAGACAATTTGAAACATGTCCATGTTAAAGCCTCCTTTTTACCATATATGTAAGTTAATTATATCAATTTCTAAGATAAACTTTAAAGTTAACATCTTTAAGGACAAGTAATTATTTCTATTCTGTTAGGGCATGCTACATGCGTATAAGAAAGGAGTGTTGAGTTTGGCTCGTGGAGAACATTTTAACCACAAAAGAAAACACCATCCAGGTGAGTTTCCTCAGAATAGCCTAGTGGAAAAGCATGTAAAGGAAGCCATTGGCGACGAAGAATTGATTGTAACCCAGGAAGCATTTAAGAATAGAATCGAGGAAGACGGCGGCCGCGGTGATACCGCCCGTGTGCTGCCGGAACAGACAGAATAAAAAGGCGTGAGCAACTCACGCCTTTTTCCTTTAGAATGTTTGTTTTAAGCTTCTAACCATCTGGGAAAATTCAATATTTTTAAGCCACTCAGATGCCTTTTCGATATCTTTAGAAAATACTCGGTCATGAGTAATGGCAGGAACCTGTTCCCGGCCTTTTTCAAAGAGTAGCTTTGTATGTGTTGCCATTTTTTCGACTCCACGGAATTCTACAGCCTGCATGGCACAAATCAACTCAATTGCAAGGACCTTTCTAGTGTTTTGAATGATTTGATAAGCATGTCTGGATGCAATTGTTCCCATGCTGACATGATCCTCCTGATTTGCTGATGAAGGAATCGAATCCACGCTGGCAGGATGGGCAAGAGTTTTATTTTCTGAAACAAGTGAAGCGGCTACATATTGCATAATCATTGCCCCTGACTGTAAGCCTGGTTCAGGGCTTAAGAATGGCGGCAAATCATTTAATTGCGGATTGATTAAACGTTCAATCCTTCTTTCAGAAATGTTAGCTAATTCGGCAACAGCAATTTTCATAAAGTCCATGGCAAATGCAATCGGCTGACCATGGAAGTTGCCGCCAGAGATTACTTTTTCACCATCATCGAAAATTAACGGATTGTCAGTTGCCGCATTCATTTCAATTTCTAGTTTTTCTTTTACATAATCAAGAGCCTGCCAAGATGCACCATGAACTTGTGGAATACAACGAAGTGAATAAGCATCCTGAACTCTAAGCTCTCCCTGCATGGTCGTTAATAAGCTGTCACTTAAATATTGGCGGATTCTCGCAGCTGTATCAATCTGCTGTTGATAGCCCCTTGCCACATGAACTTCTTCAGCAAAAGCATCAATTATTCCATTTAATCCTTCGATTGTCATGGAAGCAATAAGCTCACTCTCATGAGCAAGCTGCTCAGCCTCAAGATATCCTACTACCCCCATTGCGGTCATTGCTTGAGTACCATTAATCAAAGCGAGGCCTTCTTTCGCTTCTAATGTAACAGGAAGGATTTCTTCCTGCTGTAGTGCTGAAAGGGAGTCCATGCGATTTCCTTTATAAAAAACTTCGCCTTCACCGATTAGTACTAAGGCAAGATGTGATAATGGAGCTAGATCACCACTTGCTCCAAGCGATCCTTGTTGCGGAATGACAGGGATAATATCCTTATTTACTAATTCAATAAGTTTTTCAATAACAAGCGGTCTGATTCCTGAGAAGCCCTTTAAAAGTGCATTTGCACGAAGAAGAACCATTGCCTTTGCAACAACTTCAGGGAAAGGCTCGCCTACACCGCAGGCATGTGAACGAATTAAGTTAAGTTGAAGATCCTGTACATGATCCTTGTCAATTAAAACATCACTAAATTTACCAAAACCGGTAGTAATTCCATAAACAACCTTAGATTCTGATACGATTCTTTCCACTGCTTCCCTGCTTTTTGCAGCAGCCTCCATGCTTTGTTCAGAAGCACGGACCTTTTGCTTGCGAAATAAAACATCCTTCATTTGCTCCAACGTTAAACTATTCCCAGTAAGTGTAATCATTTCTCCATCTCCTCTAATACTTTAGTATAATAAAGAAAGAGGCTGGACTCGTATCTGATTAGATTTTGAGTCCAGCCTCTTTTATGAACATAACGGAATATTGTATGAATTTATTGCGATGCCTCATTGTTATCATCCCATTCAAAAAAATTATAAAACTATCGTATCGATAATTATTGTATGCGAAGAAAACCCTTACTGTCAATTAAATTTTCAGAATTTTAACACGATAATACTTTAGCACAATAACAAATGAAAGGTAATAGGGATTGATAAAGGGGCCATTCATAAAGATATTCTATCTTCGTGAATGGCCCCTTTAATAGATGGTTAATCAAACTTTAACCCTTTTAATGCCTCTGCCATCGCATTATTCAATGGTTCTTCGTCTTTCTGCTGATTTTTTAGATACTTTTGTACAGTGCGCTTATCCACTTTGCCGCTAGATTCTTTTTTGCGGCGTGCTTCGAAAGCAGATAGTTTTTCACGATGTCCACATTTACATACGAAGATTTGGCCCTCGCCTTCGCCGCGAAGTTCCAGTTTTTTATGGCATTGTGGGCATCGTGCATTTGTGACTCGAGATACATTTTTACGATGACCACATTCCCGATCTTGGCACACGAGCATTTTACCTTTTTTTCCATTTACTTCAAGCATTGGTTTTCCACAGTCTGGACAATTCTTAGTAGAAATATTGTCATGCTTGTATTTTTTATTACTTGCTTTAATTTCAGCAACGATTTCTCTTGTGTAGTTTTTCATTTCACTAATAAAGACTTCTTTTTTCAACTTTCCATGAGCAATCTGATCAAGCTTTTGTTCCCACTCACCTGTTAAAGTAGGTGACTTTAGCTCTTCAGGCACTAAATCTAACAATTGACGTCCTTTAGACGTAATGTGAATGTCTTTTCCGCGCTTTTCGATTAAGAATGAATTGAATAGCTTGTCAATTATATCAGCACGTGTTGCAACAGTACCTAATCCACCAGTTGATTTTAACGTTTCTGCCAGTTGTTTATTTTTTGTTTCCATATACTTCGTAGGGTTTTCCATTGCCGAAAGTAAGGTTGCCTCATTAAATCGTGCAGGTGGATTGGTTTGGCCAGATGTTTGAGCAATTAGCTTCACGTTTAATGTGTCGCCTTTTTCGATACGAGGTAAAATCTGTTCCTTTAGGTCATCTGCTGCTTCATCATCTTCAAAGCGATTTCCATATACTTCTTTCCAACCAATTGATAGAATTGTTTTTCCCCTTGCAACGAAGTTCTCATCACCGATTTTCGCTCGAAGCGTTAATTGCTCGTACTCGAATGCCGGAAACAATACTGCTAAGAATCGTTTTACAACTAAGTCATAAATTTTCCGTTCTTTATCTGTAAAAGCTGCAAAGTTTACATAGCCTTCTGTTGGAATAATAGCATGGTGGTCTGATACTTTGCTATCATCAACAAATGCTTTAGAAACTTTTATCGGCTTGCTTAAAATTTTATTAGTTAAAGGACGATATTCTCCACCCCCACATGCCCTCAATCGTTCTGGAAGCGTTCCGACAATATCTGAAGAGATGTATCGCGAATCCGTACGCGGATAGGTTAAAACTTTATGCTGCTCGTACAGCTTTTGCATAATGTTTAATGTTTCCTTTGCAGAGTAACCAAAGATTTTATTCGCATCCCGTTGCAGTTCTGTTAAATCATAAAGTGCTGGGGAATATGACTTTTTCGGTTTTTTCTCAATTTCGGTTACAATGGCATTTTGTTTTCCTAGTTTTTTTACAATCGCATCGGTTTTTTCCTTATCAAAGCTGCGACTGTTCCCTTTTGCATCTTGCCAAGTCAGCTTTAAATTGTTCGATGTTTGGGATTCAATGCCGTAATAAGTTTGTGCTTTGAAATTTTTTATTTCATCCTCGCGTGCTGCAATCATTGCAACAGTTGGTGTTTGAACACGACCGCAGTTTAATTGGGCATTGAACCTGGTTGTTAATGCGCGGGTTGCATTTAGCCCAATATACCAATCAGCTTCTGAGCGTGCGACAGCTGAAGCATATAAATTGTCATAAGACTTGCCAGGCTTCAAATTAGCAAAGCCATCTTTTATCGCTTTATCTGTCACAGATGAGATCCAAAGACGTTTAATAGGTTTATTGACTTTTACTTTATCAATAATCCAACGTGCAACTAATTCTCCCTCTCTTCCTGCGTCTGTAGCCACGATTATTTCGCTGACATCCTTTCTAATCAGTTGACTCTTAACGTCATTAAACTGTTTTCCAGTTTGCTTAATTACTGTCAATTTCAAACGATCAGGCAGCATCGGCAGATCTTCTAAATTCCATGTTTTATATTTCACATCGTAACTTTCTGGATCAGCAAGTGTTACTAGGTGCCCAAGCGCCCAAGTAACGATATATTTATTACCTTCAAGATAGCCATTTCCTTTTTTATTACAATTAAGCACACGTGCAATATCACGTGCGACAGAAGGTTTTTCAGCAATTACAACACTTTTTGCCATATTTTAAAACATCCTTTCAAGTTTCCATAAGTTTAATATAGCATAGGTACAAAAATAATAATAAAACTGTTCCATTAAAGTGCCATATTCTAGTATGATGAAATGGCATCAAATTTTGAAACGAGGATACAGCATGAAGATAAAGGATTGGGATCCAAATCTAAAGGTTCGCTTGTTTAGTGAAGCCATGATGAACATTACCTTTTGGATGTTTTTTCCCTTTTTAACGATTTATTTTGCAGATGAATTCGGTAAAAATAAAGCAGGATTATTATTAGTATTTTCACAGATTTTTTCTGTGATTGCCAATCTAATGGGCGGATACTGTGCCGACCGCTTTGGTCGAAAACGGATGATGGTTTTGTCCGCCATTGGACAGGGACTTTCTTTTTTGGCATTTGCTTTTGCAAGCTCACCATGGTTTCATTCTCCTTGGGTAGGCTTTTTATCGTTTGCGGTTGCAGG
Organism: Neobacillus sp. DZ-9; assembly: GCF_059587065.1. Lineage (NCBI taxonomy): Bacteria > Bacillati > Bacillota > Bacilli > Caryophanales > Bacillaceae > Neobacillus > Neobacillus sp. DZ-9. The sequence goes on along the minus strand of NZ_JCAIOL010000009.1, from coordinate 166,775 downwards.
TGTTTTCGGTTCCTTTTATTGGCCGGCAAGTCAAGCGATGATTGCGGATGTCGTCGAAGAAAAAGACCGAAGCAGCGTCTTTGCGATATTCTATACATCTATCAATATTGCCGTTGTTATTGGTCCTATTTTAGGATCTATATTTTATGTTCACTATCGTTTTCAATTACTGCTTGTTGCAGGCATGGTTTGCATTCTGCTCGGTTTAATTTTATTTAAATGGACCCGTGAAACAGCTAACCTTCAAAGGGTTGCAGATGCTTCAATTGATGGAAAGTGGTATTATTTTTTAATTAACCAGTTTAGGGATTATTCGCTCCTTATTAAGGACAAAACATTCCTTTTATTTATTTTGGCTGGTGTTTTAGCTGGTCAAACGTTTATGCAGTTGGACTTATTGATTCCTGTCTATATTAAGGATGTCGTTAAAAATCAAAATCTGTTTACCTTTGGAGATTGGTCTTTTTCTGTAAGGGCAGAGCAGGCCTTTGGAATTGTGCTTGCGGAGAATGGCTTCCTTGTCGCATTATTGACGGTTGTTGTAACAAAATGGATGAGTAAATATTATGAACGAAACGTATTTGTGCTTTCTTCTATTGTTTATGCCGTTTCCGTTGTGATCTTTAGCCAAACCCATTTGATTTGGGGACTAATTTTGGCAATGGCCGTATTTACGTTTGCTGAACTTATGGGCGCAGGGCTACAGCAAAGCTTTGTTTCTAAACTGGCCCCCGAACATATGAGAGGTCAATATTTTGCCGCTGCAAGTCTTCGGTTTACCATCAGCCGGACAATCGCCCCCCTTTCGATCCCATTGACGGTTTGGATTGGGTATAGCTGGACGTTTTTGGTCTTGGTTATCTTAGCACTCCTAAGCAGTTTCTTATATTGGCTGATGTTCAATATTTTTGAAAAGCAATCTATTAATGCCGGGGCCTAATGGGTCCCGTTTTTGTTGAGTTCAAAAAATGTCCAAAAAATTGTACTAATTTATTCACATCCACCCCTTTTAACATTATAATTAGAGTGTAAACTTATTAATTATTTTAAGGACGGTGGAATCAATGGAATTATCTCAATTCATGGCTCCAACTTCATTATCTGGTATTATTACATTTATCGTTCTTTTTTCAGCAGGTGTTTATTTTAATATAAAAGTATATGGCAGCAAACTGCAGTAAAGAGAACAGTCTTTACTGTTTTTTTATGTTTAAATGCTAGCGGTTTCTTTTTCCAATTAAAAAAGCTACAATATATAGGAAGATTCTGAAAAGGAGACATACATATGAGTGATTTTCAAAGAAACCTTGAAAAATATGCTGAGCTTGCCGTTAAGGTTGGCGTTAATATTCAGAAAGGCCAGACCTTGGTTATTGGTGCCACGTTGGATGCTGCTGAATTTGTGCGCTTAGTTGTCAAAAAGGCGTACGAAACAGGTGCCCACAATGTCGTTGTGAATTGGAACGATGATACTGTCACCAGAACAAAGTACGATTTGGCTCCAAATGAAGCATTTCTTGAGTATCCAGAGTGGCGTGCAAAAGAGCAGGAACAACTTGCAGAAAATGGCGCTGCCTTTATGTCAGTTATTTCTACGAGTCCAGATTTGCTTAAAGGAGTGGACCCTGAAAGGATTTCTAACTTTAATAAGGCTGCAGGGAAAGCATTGTCTAACTACCGAAAAGCAATTCAATCAGATAAGGTTAGCTGGACTGTAATTGCAGCGGCATCTCCAGCATGGGCTGCTAAGGTATTTCCAGATGTGCCTAGTGAGCAGCAAGTCGACAAACTTTGGGAGGCCATTTTTAAAGCAACTCGCGTAGATGTGGAAAACCCAGTTGAAGCTTGGAAAAAGCATGACGAAACGCTTCACGAAAAAGTCCATTATTTAAATGAAAAACGATATTCTAAACTTCACTATAAAGCACCTGGTACAGACTTAACGATTGAGCTTCCCGAAAAACATATTTGGGTTGGTGCCGGCAGCGTGAATCAAAAGGGTTTTGAATTTATGGCCAATATGCCGACCGAGGAAGTATTCACCGTTCCATTCAAAACCGGTGTCAATGGTACGGTTGCCAGTACAAAGCCGCTAAGCTACGGCGGAAATATCATCGACCGTTTTTCGATCACCTTTGAAAATGGAAAAATTGTGGGTGTGAAGGCGGAAGAAGGCGAAGAAATTTTAAAACGCCTTGTCGATACAGACGAAGGCTCCCATTACCTTGGTGAAGTGGCACTTGTACCGTACAATTCGCCAATTTCACAATCTAATGTTTTATTCTTTAACACGTTGTTTGATGAAAATGCATCGAACCATTTAGCTATTGGGAGTGCCTATGCCTTCTGTATTGAGGGCGGAAAGCAAATGTCATCTGAACAATTGGCTGAAAATGGACTTAATGAAAGTATCACCCACGTTGATTTCATGATCGGATCTGATCAAATGGACATCGATGGCATCACGGCAGATGGTAAAACTGAACCAGTATTTAAAGGCGGAAATTGGGCTTTTTAATAAGATAAGCGTGAAAGGTGTCAGGCACTATGTGAATATATCACATGGTGCCTGACACCTTCTTTTTTATGGAGTAAAAATGATTGCTCCATCTTTTGCTTTTGAAATATTATCGCGCATTTTATTAAGCTGTTGCATTGGATCCTGCACGATGACTTTTCCTAATAAATCAATAAGTCCGAGTGATTTTAACAGGCTCTCTTCCCAGCTTTGAAGCGTTACGGTCAGGGATATGTTACTTTGGCAAACTTTATTCAACGGTAAATTCTTTGCAATCGCATCATCAATTAAAGCCAATGCCAGCTCTTTATTAATCACCCCTTTTGCATCCTCCATTTGCTCACAAACAGATTTTACCACCTGTTCCACTTTTTCCGTTGTTCCGCTAACTACCGGCTCAAGTGGTTTTGTTACAGGCTCGAGCGGCTTCAACACTGGTTCAAGCGGTTTTACAACAGGCTCTAACGGTTTCAGGACAGGCTCAAGCGGTTTAGCTATTGGATCAAACGGTTTCAAAATTGGTTCTAGTGGCTTTGTTACCGGATCAAGCGGGTTGGTCACGCCATCAATAACATCTTGAATCGGATCGGTAATTTCTCCAATGCCGCGAGACGGCGTGTCCGCTTTTGAACCATTTACACAAGTAAGAGGCAGATGCCCAGCCGAAATTTTTTCAATTTCATTATCCAATTGATTCAATGGAAGCAAGCTTAAATTCTGGAGGATTTGCAATTTCCCCGGCTTTTCAGCACCAGCATTTCCGGAAATAGTATTAAGGACTAACTTTTCTATTAAACTATCGTCCGATTTCATATAATGTGCGACCATAACCACATCTTCCATGCCTAACTCAGGAACTGTTTCAGATGCATTAATACATGCGCCTTTAAAGGAAATGGCTGTAGTATCAACAGTCATCCCTTTTACCGTAACTGGTCCACTTGCTTTTAAGGTGATACTGACTGGACCATTTGCTGATTCAACAAGTTTCGTTAATCTCATTCCATAAATCGTTGCCGACTGATATTGAAAGCGAAGCATTGGCTTCATATCATTTTCTGTAGTTTCTTGTTTTACAATAGATGCTGTCATTCCTGAGCCAACCACTCGATCTGCTTCGATAATAAAACCATCTGTATCTAATTTTTCGGCATATACACTTTTACCGAGAGAGCATATTGACAAAAACATGAGCGTTAGACTGCAACTTAACAAGATAAACTTGCTTTTCCACCACATATTAAGCTCTCCTTTAAAAATTGTGTATCGTCTCTTCAACGCCTCCAAAACGTGAGACTTTTACCTTCGCTGGACCAAGTCGCCATGCCATCAACAGTGCGCCGCCAATAATTCCAAAAATAGTGCCAAATAAGAACCCCCCTAAGGCGCCGATAACAGAAAGAATGGATAAAAATATGGTAAAAATCCCAAGAATTTTTGAAGCATTAGGAAAAATTAAAGCTACAATGCCAATTAAGGTTATTAATCCGCCAAATAATAATCCAATTATTGCAATCGACCCTGGCAGGAAGGTACTTAGATAAAGATTTAAAGGAACCCATAATATCATTAAACCACTTACAATAGTCAGTAATGCCCCCCACAACGGCCGTTGTTTTCGCCATTTACTAAAACCCATCTGTACGCCCTCCCTATTTATTAATTTTTTCTACGGTAAGTTTCATTCCATTCATATTAATGGTCTTCTGGAAGAGATAGTGCGTTTTTAATTTGGCATGTTCTAAAACAATTGAGGAAGAAGTTTGCTTGAATTGTTTTTGCCAGTCATCGCTGTGCTTTTCCTGAAGGACTAAATTCTCGAATTTGGCATCTGCCTGAATAAGACCGGCGTCATGCTGCAATCCGCTGATCTGAACTGGTTTAGACGCCGCAATTTTCACACGGATCCACTCTCCGCCTACATTAAAATCCTTATACAATTGCAAATTGTCGATGGTTAGATTTTCGATTAAATTGGTACCTTGTGGGGCCGAATCAGAACTGCTTGTTTCCCCCATTTTAGGATAGAAGGTGTAACCGGTTCCAACTAATTTGTCAAACTCAACATAAAAATCCCCGACACCCGCAATCGGAACAGCATAGGCTACCCCTGATACACCAAATGAAACTAATAATAGTGCTAACGTTAAGATTCCAGCACCTAAAGCTGACCAAAAAACTTTTTTGCTTGTTGTACCTTCCACAAGTTGAAGTGGACTTTCCATTTAAACCCCTCCTATTTTTTGAATTTTTTAAACAATCTATCTTTTCTATACCTTACTACCCTTGGTTTACTACTACAATCACGAAAAATATCGTAAAATTATTACGAACCCGTCAAATGTCGGGTATGAGCTTCCACTACGGACATATTGGAATTTTTTTCATCGAACATTTTAAACATAGAAAGGTTATGGAGGCTGAAGCACATGGAGCATAAAGTGGAACAGCTTTTACTGAAAGGGCTCGATATCCTTATGGAGCATCGAGAGGCATTTATGAAAGAATGGAAAGAGCTCCTGCCCACATTAAAATACCGAAACGAAAGTTTAGTAGATGAATTTGATATCATGATTGAAATAGCTATCCAAAAAATTTTAAGTGAACAGACGCCCCGAATAGACTCTTTTATTTTTTCTTTGCTGACAGAATGGCAAAAACGCTTTTCTGGCAAGTTTGACGAAAATGAAACCATCTTACTGGTTACAACAATTGAAAATATTTTTCATAAGCTGGCTGCTGCCAATCCATCTGCAACCTTTTTTGACCATCAGGCAATCCAAGCTTTTTTTGCAAGAATCCTTGACCAAGCGCTATTAACCCAGGACAGTGAGAACCTGACCGATAAATGGGTTAAAATGATCATGGCAACGAACATTCTCCCAATGAAATGGGTAGCTGTTGTAAAAAAAGAACAGGACGATTTTCAAATTGATAGTGTTGTTTGTTCTCCTGAGCATGGAGTGGACAGCCATTTGCTTAATATGTGTTCAGGTTTAAAATCAGGAGAAATTGACCATCTTTCACTGGCAATCTCCAGATTGATTGGAGTAGGTACAGATAAGGAGAGAATCCTCAAAATTCCCTGTTTGAATGAAATTTTGCTCGTTTGTCTGCAGGAACACGATTTAGCGATTGGGGAACAGCAAATCCAGTTTGTTCGGGATATGTATCTTCGCCAATTAAGGCTTTATCATCTTGAAAGAAAAATAGTTTGGAAGGATGCTTCCCTCCTGTTTTTTCAGCACTTATTACCCTCTCGAAATGCCGATGATGCAGTTAAAGCCATTACAAAGGGATTAGTGGATTATATGCCCTTCAGCCGCTGTGCCTTATTTTTATATAATCACTACGAGGATACCGGAATTGGTGTTTCTGGTTATAATGTCAGCATCCCATCTGTACAGCAAATTAAAGAAGAGGTTTTCGAGCTTTCCCTAATTCAGAAATATTTACTTCCTTTGATTCAATCCCACCCTCTTTACTTTGCGGATGCAGCTGAGATTTTACCGAAAAAATATGTACAGGAGTATAAGCTTCGTTCATTAGTTATCTTGCCAATATATGCACCCTCTAAAAGCAGATTGCTTGGAATTGCCTTATTGGACCAGGGAGAGGACTCCGAATTTGCAGTATCCTCACAAACCTTGGCGACACTGATTAAATTTGGCAGGTACGCTGGGGAATTAATGTATTCGATATGGGATGAGGCCATTCAACAATTTGGGGGTTCTAATTGTTTATTGACCCAGCGTGAAAAAGAAGTGTTAAAGTTAATTTCGGAAGGTGCGTCGATTAACGAAGCAGCAAGTGAGCTTCATTTAAGCAGCTATACGGTCCGTGACTATGTGTCTGTTATTATTCAAAAATTAGCGGCAAAAAACAGAACCGATGCTGCGGTTAAAGCATTCAAGATGAACTTGATTTCGTAAAAAAGAGCAGCTCCATGATGGATTGCTGCTCTTTCATATTAGCGGTTATCAATTTTTTCAGGATAAAGATCGTGGTTCATCATGCGGTGATCGGCCATTTGCTCATATTTTGTCCCTGGTCTGCCGTAGTTGCAGTAAGGATCAATGGAGATGCCGCCTCTTGGAGTGAATTTGCCCCAAACCTCGATGTATCTTGGGTCCATCAGCTTGATTAAATCATTCATAATAATGTTCATGCAGTCTTCATGGAAGTCTCCATGGTTTCGGAAGCTGAAAAGATATAGCTTAAGAGATTTACTTTCGACCATTTTTTGATCTGGAATGTAGCTGATATAAATTGTTGCAAAGTCAGGCTGCCCTGTTTTTGGACAAAGACTTGTGAATTCAGGGAAATTGAATTTTACAAAATAGTCACGGTTTGGATGCTTATTATCAAACGCCTCCAATACCTCTGGAGTATATTCAAACAAGTATTTTGTTCCTTGGTTACCAAGTAGTGTTACGCCTTCTAATTCGGCATCTGTTCTTCCTGCCATTTTTAGTCCTCCTTATGTTAACCGCGCATTATAGGAGCTCATAAAACTAAGAAATAAAAAACCATATCCTAAGGATATGGTCAATTTGTCCATTCCATAGTTTTTTATAGAGGGTATACGCTATGAACCTCTCCCATAAACGGGCGCAGATAAATTTAATTTAACATAGTAACTATAGTTAATATTCAAGTAACTGTCAATCAACATTTTACTGGAAATGCTTTGAGTTTGAAATATTAAGAGTCTTATGGTTACAATATACAATTAAGAAACTATTCTCGGAGGTATTGTTTCATGTGGAAAGAATTTAAACAATTTGCCATGAAAGGCAATGTTATTGATTTAGCGGTGGGGGTTATTATCGGCGGAGCCTTCGGTAAAATCGTCTCATCCCTTGTGGCAGATATTATTATGCCAATAATTGTAGTAATTAGCGGTGCAGTAAACGTAGAGGATATTAAAGATCTCTCCTATGGACCGATAAAATATGGCGTATTTCTTCAATCAGTCCTTGATTTCTTCATTATCGCCATTTCGATTTTCCTCTTTATCAAGTTCCTGAACCGATTTAAAAAGAAAGAAGAGCCTGTGGTGGTTGAAGAAAAAATCAGCCGTGAAGAACAACTTTTAGCCGAGATTCGCGACCTTTTAAAAGAAGACAAAGATTTTTTCAGAAAAAATGAAACATCTTGACCACTTTTACGTATAACTTAGTAATACAATATTTTGAGGTGAAGTTAAATTGTATCCACAAACATCAACTGAATTTATGCCATCTGTTTTACGGACGTTTGCCTTTTCCCTAGCCATAGCCTTCCTAGGCACCATGGCAGGAGTATTTGTACCGCCAGCTCTTTTTATGCCACTAGCCATTTTAGAATTTGTCATGCTGATGATTGCGTTCTTTGTTAGAAGGAAAAAAGCAATGTCTTATTCATTCCTGTATCTTTTCACCTTTATTTCAGGGATTACCTTATACCCAATCGTTGCTTACTACCTAGCTACTTCAGGCGCTAACGTCGTTATAATGGCATTCGCAAGCACTACAGTAGTTTTCTCTGGTATTGCTATTTACGCCGCAAAGTCAAAACAGAACTTTTCTTTCTTAGGTGGTTTTTTACTCGCTGCCCTGCTTGCATTAGTAGCCATTTCAATTTTTAATATTTTCTTTCCATTAAGCTCTACAGGAATGCTTGCCTATTCATTTATCGGAGTATTAGTATTCAGCGGTTATGTTCTCTTCGATATCAGCCGCATGAAGCATTATGGAGTTAAAGCCGAGGAAGTGCCTTTGATGGCATTAAACTTATATTTGGACTTCGTTAATCTATTTATCAGCATTCTCCGTATCTTTGGAATTTTAAATAGTAAAGACTAAAAAATTAGGAGCTGAGGGTCAACAACCCCAAGCTCCTTTTGATTTTAATTGCCGTTAAACAAAGTCAGGCCTCGACCAATCATTTGTTTCACAGATGGCTCCCACTCAGCTTTATTTAATGATTTTAAAATTCTATCAACATTAGAGTGACTGCCATTATGAATTTTATAGAGTTCTAATATCTCCAAGCGCAACAGCCATTCGTAAAGATAATCTTGATCCAATTTGTCTAAAACTTCATTTAAACTGGGTAAACTCTGTTCATTCCAAACGGCTGCCTCGCGTAAATTCCGGACTTTTTCATATAAGCCCTCAAGCTCACTCCAGCTTGGCTGATCCATTTCTTCCTCGATTTCCTCTTTTGATTCAATATCAAAATAATTGTTAGGATCGGCAGCACCGGCAAAGACAGAGGTGATCTTTGATCCCACCGCCATATCGAAGGTACCCCAAGCTTTTTCAAAAAGAACTTTGTCCTTATAGATCACGGTACAATCCTTAAAGGAAATAATGATAGGGTTTTCCTCTGAGCACAAAATACTCTTAACGGCGCCTTCTACCCTAACCCCGCTTTGAAAATTTAAAACTGCTTCCTTTTCTTCTATGATCCCTAGGGCACTTAATTGCTCCATCGAGCAGTATTCAAGAACAATATCACCCTTTAATTTACCGATTGGCGTTCCAAAGCCTTTTCGGTGTGTTTCGGTGCCATGGCCTGCTAATTGGTGGTTATCATAGGATAAAGCAGTAGGTCCTGCAGTACGGAAATAAACAGCTTCTCCTGTATCATCCCTCAATATATCTGCAACCGTACCAGTTACCTGCAAACCAGAAGAGAAAACCATCGTGGCTGTATTTTCAGTAGTCAGTGCCTTTTCGAGGCTTTCTGTTCCGCCTTTCCGAAATGCCATCGTATTAGCAAATTCATCAATCTCGGCTACTAAATCATCAAAGCTTTTACAAACAAATAATTGCGGCTGTGGCTTTGTCACATCATAAGGAGTCTTCGTACATTCCTCAACTGAAAAAGGAATTTTTCTTACATCTTCCTTTAAACAGCTTTGACTTTCTCCTACTGAAGACAGCAAGCCGGCACCATAAATTATTGGATCATCTAATTCGCCAATTAATCCATATTCAACGGTCCACCAAAAAAGCCGTGATACTTGGTCAGATTCCGATAATCCTTTTACCTTCTTTCTAGCTTCAGCCACTTGTTGTTCCGCAGCTTTCACCTGCTCTGGTGTTGATTTTGGGTCCTCAGCGACAATCGTTAAATGGCGAACCGCCATAAATACCTCTAGTTTTTCTTTACTCGATAGAGCTTTTGCGCCCATTTCTCCAATTTTCTTAACGAAGTCCCTGTATGATTCATCTAATAAAATCGGGGCATGGCCAGCTGCTTCATGAAGCATATCTGGTGCCGGCGTATACGCAATGTTTTGGATGTTCCTTATTTCTGTTGCAATCGGTAAAATCCCGTTTGCTAAAAAACCATAAAAGGCCGAACCTGGAATCAAGCCATCAATCGTAACGGCCCCCCAGCCCACTTTTGCCAAGCTCGAATTCATATCCTCTACCTTTGGAATCGATTCAGTTTTGATTCCAGAATCTCGGAGGCCATTTACATAAGCTGGATGCGCAATTTGTTTCAAAAAATAGTGATTTTGCTTCATTACAAATCGCCAGACTGCATGATCGATGGGAGTATAGCGATGGTAGTATTGTTTGGAAATAAACGGCATTAAATGAGCAGGGATTTCTTTTGTAGCATTACCAGTCATCGTGAACATTCTCCTCTAAGTGAATAGTTTAATCAGGAGCATCAAGCGAGAGATTGTACCTTGGGCCGCAGACGTTCCTTCGCTCGTTTCATCCTAGTTTTTACCGTAGACATCGGCAGATTACTTTTTCGTGCAATTTCATCTAGAGTTAAATCTTGATAGTAATAAAGATAAATAGGTTTACGATAAATTTCAGGCAGCAGGTTTACTTTTTCAGCCATTTGTTTAGCTGTAAATTTATGTAGTACTTCCTCTTCAGGAATAGGAGAGCAATAAGCCGAGGCTGAGTAGGAATAAACCTCTTCCTTCCAAAATAATTTAGACTTGTTTTCTTTACGCCAATAATCGCGGCATTTATTTACTGCTATTATAAACAACCAGCTTTTATATTTTGAATGCTCCTTTACTGCAGGATATGCCAAATACGCAGAAAGTAACACCTCTTGATAAAGGTCCTCGGCAAGTTCTTTCTGTTTCACTAACGATAAAATATATTTAAAAATGGCCGGCCCATGTTCTATTATTAATTCTTCAAATAGTTGTACAAATCCTTTTCCCATTTCGTTCCATCCTTCCCTTCAATAAAATAATACCTACTTTATTAGACGGAAAGGATGGTAATGACCCCTACACCCCATCATTAAATTTCTGCCCTTTTTGTATAAGCCCCTTCATAAAAATGGAAAAGCCTATTTTCTTGCAAATGGTTAAATAATGCATCATCGCTAATAAGACGGAACCCGTATTCATTCCAATAATAACTCCATTCATTCCCCAATCCGCTTGAGAACCAAGCCAAAGAATAAGTCCAAAGGAGATTACGGTTGACCAAATAATATGAATAAACGCCTCTTTAATCATGTCTAAACCGATCATAAAAGCCTGCATCGGCATAATAAAGAAATGGAACAAGAAAAACGGCCATAGTAATTGCAGGAAGATAGCAGGTGTTTCCGATTTAAAGAAAAGGGACGTTAATTCAGGAGCATAAAAGTAGAAAATAGTGACTGCTGCAACACCGTACAAAAGGGTAAGTTTCATCACCTGCTGGAGCATTTTTTGTAAGGCAGGAAAATCACGCTGGGAATGGGCTTTAGATACAGCAGGGATGAGAACAACTAATAGCGAATGAGCAATAAAAGCTGGAAAGAAGCCAATCGACATCGCCACACCCATCAGCATCCCAAATTGCTCGGTTGCAAGTTTTTCCGTCATTCCAGAGTGCACTAATGCTGCCTTTATGACAAAGGGTTGAATGGCATTGGTAAAAGCAGAAAACAAGCGCATCCCAGTTGTTGGTATTGAAACGGCCATTAAATTTTTCCGAACGGCCTTCCGATTTAGATTGGAAAAAGGCTGTCGCTTGATTTGTTGAAATTGAATGATAAACATGTAAATGAGGTAAAGGAAAACAACAATTTCACTGCCAATTAACGTGCCAATAGCGATTAATAGAGCCCTTTCTGAGTCAAAGGCGAGGAATCGAAATAGGATAAATAGGCCGACAAGCTGCACGACTTTTCTCAAAAAATTGGAAACGGCAATTTTCCCCATCTGCTGCTTCCCCATAAAATATCCTCTTGCTACCGAAGTAAAGGAAATCACCGGTATGAGAATCATAACAAACCATCTAATATACGGATGGTACGTTTTAAAAATCGGGATGAACGGGATAATCACGGTTGCCAATAAAAATAGAATACTTGTAAAGACAATGGTAATTGTAATGGCATGATAAAGAATATTTCGGTGATAGCGTTCTTCACGTTCAGCAATGAATTTTGAAATCGAGACTGGCAGTTCGAAGCTCGAAAGCAGGACAATCAAAAAGATCGTTGGCAGAATGGACATATAAAGCCCTAAACCGTGTGTTCCCAACTCTCTTGCAAGAATCATATTTACCAAGAACTCAATTCCTTCTCCCAAAAATGCAGAAGCCGCTAAAAAGAAAACACTTTTGTAGTAAATAGCCACTTTTTTATTCTCCCTTATTTTAATATCACCTTATAACTTATGAGACAAGTTCCATGATTATTAGGAGAATATTTTTGGAAGCAACAAAAAAAGGGCCTTCGCCCTTTTAAATGTTTGATGTAACCGCGCGCTTCTTAACCATCCATGTCATTAGAATGATGACTGCTACTAACAATGCTTGAGTTAAAGTGGTTTCCCAGGTTGGATATAATCCCATCCAATCTATGAACGGAAGATTTTGCACCGTACTTGTGGAGAGGAGGTTGGAAATCTGTAAGGCATGAATGCTGATGCCAAGAATTTTAAAGGCCAAGAAATAAATTAATAGGGTTGCTGCTTTAAAAAACAAACGGATGGGAATTTTAACACTGTAATGAATAATTGCAAAGCCAACAATCACTAGTAATCCTGCAGCAAGTAGTATTCCTAGTACAAGCTGCTGCATGCTTATATATGGAGTGATCCCTGCGTAAAAAATGATTGTCTCTGCCCCTTCACGAAATACAGAAAGGAAGCTGATAAAGGCAAACGATAAAAGGCTACCTCGTGCAATGGCCTGCTGCATCTGCTCATTAATATATTTATTCCAATTCCCGATGCTGGATTTATTATGAAGCCATGCCCCTATCGTCAGCATCATGACAACCGCTATAACACCCGTTATACCTTCGATGTACTCCCGGCTTGACGCTGCAGTGATCTTTGAAAAGACAATATTGATAATGACTGCAAGCACTGCACTTGCCAGCACTCCTGCCGCAACACCAGCCCAAATCCATTTTTGTTTAGTTTGCTGGCCCATTTTCTTTAAGAAAGCAATTAGGGTAGCAACGATTAGCAGCCCTTCTAACCCTTCACGTAATAAAATAAGAGCCGCATCCCATAATGAATAATCCGTTTTGCTCATTAAAGGAGCCAATCTTTTATTTATATCCTCAATGATGGTCTTAGCCTTTTGCGCATTTACTTTCTCCGAACTTAATATACTAATAGCTTCCGGAATTTTTGTTTCGATATCACTGTAGAGCTTACTGTCCTTTGTTGACACGTCCCCTTCAACCATCGGCCAGATATTTAGGATTTCATTTAAATCATTGCTTGCATTCGAATACTTTTCGTCAGCAATTTCATTCTCAGCCTTACTTAACAAAGCCGTAAGGTCTGATAAAGAATAATCACTTTTTTCCTGCTTCGAAACCTTCCCCGCTAAGAAATCCTGCACTACTGTTGTTAATTTATCTACATTCGTTTCAGCTTTTTTCAGATCCGCTGGGTTTTGTGTAATCGCGATCCGGATTAATGCCATGTATTTTTCGATGTTCCCATATGTCGCAATACTTTCATCATGAACAATCTTTTCTGATGCATTCCATTGATTTAGGAGCGACTGGTATTCAGCCTTTAGGGTTAATGGATTCCCCGCCTTAATCGATTCCTTTAATTTTGCGGTTAGCGGAAGCAATTGTTTTACTTGCTCTTTTCCTTTTGCCTTATCTTCAGGATTTTGTTCCTGATCATACAGAACAACTGAACTTGACAGAGCCGATAGGCTTCTTGAAAGTGCCTCTTTATCAACATTCTCTTTGGCTAGTAAACTTTGAACCTTATTAAGGTTTTCGTCCACCTTTTTTGACTGCTTGCTGTCTGATTTTTTAATGGAAATCCATTCGCTTGCGAATTGTTCCATGTTTTTAGCAACAGTTGCCCTATCTCCATCCTTCGCCTTCATTAAACTATCGCCAATTAGGACAAAGAGCTCATCATGATTTTCTGCCGCTGAAACTGGTTGTACCGCTTGCAAAAACACAAATAATATCGTCAGAAATAGAAATGGCTTCAACAATTTTTGCATATAACTCTCTCCTCTATAAAAGGAAAAACACTAATTAAATAGTGTCTCTCCAATAAAACCTCCCTGTTTTGTTCCAGGCAGGCAAGCGAAAATGGCGCTTCCGCGGTGTGAAATATATTCATTTAATTTATCCATATTCGCTAAACGGGTTTGAATAGGGATAAATTGTTTGCTTGGCGTCCGCTGAAAACCCACGAAAAGCAGGCCTGCATCCAGGGACCCAGTTTTTACGTCCATACCATCAGAGTAGGAAAATCCCCTGCGAAGAATTTTTTGAGTTCCATCCCCTCGAGAGAGCCGGAAGTGTGAATCAGCAGGAATATAATCTTGTCCGTTTTCATCTTTATGATTGAAATCGGCTCTATCAAGTTCATTTTTTTGACCAAGAGGTGCACCGCTCTCGCGATGGCGTCCAAAGGTATTCTCCTGCTCTTTTAATAAAGTGCGATCCCACACTTCAATAAACATTTGAATACGGCGGACAACGAGATAACTGCCATTCACAAGCCAATTGGGACCATCTCCTGGCTGTACCCAAACAATTTCATTCATTTCTTTTTCGCTATTCACATCCGGGTTTATTGTTCCGTCTTTAAAGCCAAACAAATTCCTAGGTGTTTCATTTTTTGAATCAGCCTGTTTGCTCCGCTGGAAGCCTGTCTGAGCCCAGCGTAATATGGCTTTTCCCCGAGCAATCCTGATCAAGTTTCTGATAGCATGAAAGGCCACCTGCAAATCATCGGCGCATGCCTGGATACAAAGATCTCCGCCTGTCCACTCCTCTTCTAAAGCATCGAGCGGGAATTTCGGAAGATCGACTAATTCCTTTGGCTGCTTCTGCTTTAACCCAAAACGATCCTGATTGTTTTTTACAAAAAGACTCGGCCCGACTCCAAAGGTAATCGTCAAATTCGATGGAGATAAGCCTGCCGCCTCTCCTGTATCCTTAGGTGGAAGAAACTCATTGCTGGAAAGTTCACCAACTGTCTTCCCTTCAGTCATTAGTGCCGAGGCCTTTGTCCAATCTTTAAATAGTTTTATCAAATCTTCTTTTTTTGAAGTTGTCACATCTAAAGAAACAAAATATATATGGTTTTGTGCTTTTGTTGTAATTCCGCTTTGGTGCTTTCCATAGAACGTAACGATTTCCTTTTCAATTTTACTGGTTGCCTTGCTTTCCGTTATTGACATCAAGCCGCCAAATCCGGATGCCCCTAAAAGTATTCCTACCCCGCCAACACCAGCAGTTTTCAGGACATCACGTCTCGAAATCTTATTTGCCTTTTGTGCCTCTATGCTGTTAGGATTGTTTGTCATTTACGACGCCTCCTTTACCTTTCCAATTTGAGATAGCGGCTCAGCAAGAGCATCGATAGCCTGACTAAGCTCTTTAACTTCTGATTGTGATAAATCTGTATAGAGTTTATAACCACCATCTGTTTTATGCTTGTTTAATAGATTATAAACATCAGCAAATTTGGACTGAATTTCCTTTGAAACCTCAAGATCCTTTTTCTTTAATGCCGGATTTAAAAGCTGATAGATTTTTTCCGCTCCCTCAACATTTGCCGCAAAGTCAAATAAATCCGTATGGGAATAACGATCCTCTTCACCGGTAACCTTTGAAGTAGAAACCTCATTTAACAAATCAACTGCACCTGTTATTAATAGCTCTGGTGTGACTTCGACAGTATCTACTTTTGCTCTTAATAGATTCACATCTTTCATAAGCTGGTCAGCATACTGCTCATAACCCTTTGTGGTGTTTTCAACCCATAGTCCTTTTTCGATGCGGTGGTATCCGGTCCATTCTGCATCAGGGACGTCTCCTTCACGGGCATCAATTTTGGGATCGAGATCTCCGAAAACTTCTGCAATTGGTTCTGCACGCTCATAATGCATCCGGGATGTTCCATACAGTTCTTTCGCTTTATCGATTTCACCGTTTTTAACTGCTGTGGTAAAAGCTTCCGTTGCCTTTACAAATTCTTCAATTTCACCTATAGCATATTTACGGTATTCATCTGTTACCCCTTTAAAAGCTTCTGAAGATGTATTCTTTGTTTCTTTTACTTTTTCTGTAGTTGAATCTTTGACTGTATTAGAA
The DNA here is from genome assembly GCF_059587065.1 of Neobacillus sp. DZ-9. Classification (NCBI taxonomy): domain Bacteria; kingdom Bacillati; phylum Bacillota; class Bacilli; order Caryophanales; family Bacillaceae; genus Neobacillus; species Neobacillus sp. DZ-9. The sequence continues at coordinate 150,694 of NZ_JCAIOL010000009.1, read as the reverse complement.
CATCCAAATAATAGACTGCTAGATATAATTAGACTTCCAGATACTTTTAATAATTTCATAAAAAAAACCCTCCGCTTAAATACTAATGATAATCATTATCATATACTTATTGAGAATAATTTTCAATTACTTTTTTCTTGAAAAATAAAAAGCTCTCCAATTTTATTATTGGAAAGCCTGAAAATTATTTAATTAAAGAATGTTTAAAAGCATAGATTACCGCCTGTGTGCGGTCCTGGACATCTAGCTTGCTTAAAATATTGCTGACATGGGTTTTAACAGTTTTGAGTGCGATAAACAATTCATCGGCTATTTCCTGATTTGTTTTTCCTTGGGCCATAAGAAGCAGAATTTCTAACTCACGGCTGGTAAGGTCTTCGTGTGGCAGGTGCTGAGTCTTCTGGCGCATTTTCACCATCATTTTGCCGGTTACCTCTGGCTCTAGGACTGACTGGCCATGGTATGTAGCGCGGACAGCATTGGCAATCTCACTTGCTTTTGAGGTCTTAAGCATATAGCTTGTCGCCCCTGCCTCAAGGGCAGGATAGACCTTTTCGTCATCGAGGAAGCTGGTCACGATTATGACCTTTGCCTCAGGCCATTTTTCAACGATTTGCCTTGTTGCCTCAATTCCATCCATTTCCTTCATGACTAAGTCCATTAAAATAATATCTGGGCGGAGTTCTAATGCTAATTCCACCCCTTTTTTTCCATCATCAGCCTCACCAACAACTTCAATGTCCGGCTGGGCTGAAAGGTAAGAAGATACCCCGATTCGCACCATTTCATGATCATCCACAAATACTACTCTAATCATTTACACCATCTCCATTTACCATCACCGGAACCTTCACTTCCAGTCTTGTCCCTTGATTTTTTACACTAATCACTTTTAACGTACCGCCGACTTCCAGCGCCCGCTCATGCATGTTTTGCATTCCATAAGAGCCTGCTTTCATTTCGTCCACTTCAAAACCTATGCCATCATCAACAATTCTTAAAATAACAAGATCATCTCTTTTTATCATAAGGACTTCGAGCTTATTTGCTTTTGAATGCCTTAGTGTGTTTGATATCGACTCTTGCAGGATCCGGAAAAGATGATCTTCTACCCCTTTATCTAACGGAAACGCTTCTACCTTCCAGTTAATATCCATTGTTACCTTTTGTGATAATTCGATTAGCAGCTCCTCAATTCCTTCCTGCAGGGTCTTATTCTTTAAGGCAACCGGCCGCAAATGGAGCAGGAGTGCCCTCATTTCAAGCTGCGATTGATGAATCATTTCTTCTACTAGTTTCAATTGTTTTGCTTCCCGTGTTTCTTCGGTTTGTACCTTTGTTTCATTGATTGCTGACATCATCATCGATGCCGCAAATAATTGCTGGCTGACAGAATCATGAAGTTCGCGGGCAAGACGGTTTCGTTCCTGCTCAATAATTTCTTGGATTTTCGATTCTAAATCCTCCACTTTTTCTGTAGCAAGCCTTTGCGAGAGTTTTGCCTGCTCTGACATTTGTTTGCCGATTTTATCGATTCGCTCGGCAATACTTTGAATCTCACTCAAGGATGGATTTGTTTTAACCTCTAGTTGTTTCCCCTCTTCCAACAAGTGCAAAGAATGCTCAACATCTAAAAGCTGCCTTCTCCAGAAAATTCCCGAATACGCTCCTAATAAAATACCTAATGCAACACTAAAAGCTGGAATAAATATAAGGATTGGAATTCCCATGAAGTGCCGTTCCCACACTTGTGACCAATTGGACAGGGGGAAAACCATTAAAAACACTCCTGAGATAATCATCGCAGTAAGAAAGGTAAAGGTGACACTCCATACAATCTGCCGCTGGGTTGCGCTCATATCCGGCTCACCTCTAAATTCCCCACCAATAACGATGTAAAGATTTTCACTTTTTGCTCTGCTGTTTCATATCCCGGTGTTTTTAAATGAAAGACTTGATTAAAAACTTTCGATTCATTGTGTTCAAAAACAGATGCGGAACCTGTCAAACAAGAATGATGAACACTTACTTCCAATTCATATGGGACTTGTATTTGAATATTGCCGATAATGTTACGAATAAAAATAACTGTTTCACCCTTTGGAAGCATGGTATAGCTAAGATCAATGCTTGTATCGCCAATCCCTGCCTGGATGTTGATGTCATCCCATTCATAGGCAGCCGCAGGAGTTTTTTGCTGCCCAAAAAAAATATTTTCAAAGAGCGGCTTGCTCTTAATTAGCGTTTCCTCGTGTGGGACTTTGTCTGATTCTGTTAAGACCAGTGGGATTTTCTTAGGATTCTTTTTCGATTGATAGAATTGAATAATATAGTGCAGAAGAATAGCGAATAATAAAAACTTGAACGTTTTCATTGATAAGATACTAATAGCAAAGAAAAAAATTCCACCGTAGAACAGTACTTTCCCTTTCTTTTTTCCTGCCCATTTACGGCCCAAATAAATCATTCCGCCAGAAACAAAAAGGGAGAAAATAAGCCCTGGATTGAAAAACAATATTTCAAGCAGAAGAACGACTACTCCAATGACAATAAACCAGCCTGTATATTCATTTTTCTTATTTTTTAGCAAACGGCCCACCCTCCCTTTTTGTAAAATTGATAATGTCTAAAAAGGCGTAAAACCTACGCCTTTTTAGAATACCATATTCTTCTATTAAATAGACTTGCTTTCTTCCAGTTTCATTTCTTTTTCTAATTGAGCGATTCTGGCATCTATGGTGCTGCGGTAAAAAGAACTATTTACTTGATGCTCTAGTCGATCTAGGTAGTTTTCAATTTCTTTAAATTTTGAGTATGAATTATCAGAGTAAGAATTAGAATCTAGCACCTGATTAATCCGATGGTTAGCGCGTGTAACATTTTCTCGGCCCATTAATTCCATCCGGCGAAGATGCATATCCTTTAATTTGTGCTTCATTTCTTGATACTTTCTTTCTAATTCTTCAAGCTGACCTTTTACTTGTTCTAAGGAAGCACTTAATCGTTGGGTACGGTCGGAATATTGTTGAAATTCTGCTGATGCAAACTGATAAAGTTCAGTTTCTCCTGCTTTTGAGGCAATTTCCGCTTGATGCTTTCTTTTTTCGGTTAACTCTACAGCCTGTTGGTATTCCCTAGTAAATTCATCCTTTAGTGTGTATTGACGTTCCAAGAGCTTCCTAACCTTTTCCGTTTCCTGCTCACACTGACGGAGGTATTGATTAAGCAGTGCAATTGGGTTTTGCTTTTCCTTTTTGTCAATCGCTTCATGTAAATCAGCAGTAATGGTATTTTTGATCCTTGTAAACAGGTTTGTCATGTTCATTCTCTCCTTTTATGTTGGCTCTGTTAAACTTGGTTGTTGATTTGCGCTCCAGGCACTTCGCTTTCCGCGGGCGTGCCGGTGAGCCTCCTCGGCGCTTTAGCGCCTGCGGGGTCTCCCCTGCCCCGTACTCCCGCAGGAGTCTTCGTGCCTTCCGCTCCAATCAACAGTGTTAAAAATCAAAAAGTCCTTAAACACAGCCTTTATTTTAATAATTTTTTAATTCATTCCATTGTTTTTCAAAATTCACGAATGGGTCTGATTCTTCTATGATTTTGGTATGCTTGTTCTCGTTCCATTTTTTATAGACAAGGTAAAGCACATATGCTGCCGCCACTCCAATAATGGCAGGGATGTTATGGATAGAAGCCACTAGGACGATAGCACCGATAATCCCTAAACCGATTTTTGCTCCAGTCGATTTAGCTTTTAAAAACTGTTTGAAAATGAAGTACAGGAGCACTAGACTAACAAGAAGCCCCACCATCGGACCGATTGTTGACAGTAAAACGACTGCCGCAATCCCACCTGCTAAAAGTAAACCAAATTTTTTCATTTTGTTTTTCACTCCTTTCTTTATCTTGATATCATCTTACCTTTTTTCTTTATTTCCCATAATTGCGCTAGAGCTTGATTTTTAACTCAGACCTGAGACGTAGAAAGGGTCAGCCTCTAATAGAAGCTGACCCTTCTTGCTTTATTTGGATATGAACATCTGAACCCAATAATATCGTTTTGAACCGCCAGCAGCATAGCCTACACCAATATAAGTCGAGCTAGTGCTTAAAATATTGGCACGGTGTCCTGAGCTGTTCATCCATGCTTGGACGACTGATGCTGGGGTGGTTTGTCCTGCGGCAATGTTCTCCGCTGCAGAGCTATATTGAATGCCAAAGTTTTTCATCATGTCAAAAGGACTGCCATAGGTTGGACTGGTATGACTAAAATAATTTTTGTCCCGCATATCCATGGCCTTATAGCGTGCCACCCTCGAAAGCTCCCAATCAGGAGTTAACGCTTTTAGCCCATTTTTCGCCCGTTCCTGATTCGTCAGCGAAATGACCTGATTTTCAATCGCTTTAACCCCGCCTAAATCTGGAATGGTTACTTTTTGACCCGGATAAATCAAAGCAGGATTATTAAATTGCGGGTTTGCTGAAATAATTTCTGAGAGCCCCACTTGATACCTAACGGCAATTTTCCAAAGTGAGTCTCCCGGCTGTACCGTATAAACTTGCTGGGCAAATGAAATGCTTGGAATGCAGAAGAGAGAAAGTAGAAACATTAAACTAAACCAAAAAGATTTTTTCATTTTTTAGCCTCCTCCGAATATATATTTTTGATTTCAGGCTCAAAATATACAGGACTTGAAAAAATAAATAAGTGGTTGAATTCAATAGGTTTTGGAGGACTAAATTTGAAGGACATTTCGTGGATGACCTATATCATGTTAATTTTAGCAAGCTACCGATTTACCCATTTAATTGTTTTCGATAAAATTACCGAATCCATCCGGAAGCCCTTCGTGAAAAAGGTGAAGGTGGAAACAGAAAATGGAACCGAAACAAAGGAAGTCCCGACCTCCATGTTTGGGTATTTATTGAAGTGTTACTGGTGTGCCGGTGTTTGGAGTGCCATCATCTTCGGTACTGCTTACTTATTATTTCCAAAGGTTACATATGTGGTTATATTGATTTTTTCTATCGCTGGCGGGCAGTCCATTATCGAAACCTTTGTTGGCGTTAATATTAAAAAAGTCGATTATTATGCTGAATTGAAGAAAAAGGAATAAAGAAAACACTGTAATGGTTGGAAAAATTAATCCCCCTTATGCATATATTTTAGAAAGCTCAGCTTCCTTGGACGCTTAAGCTAAATTAAAGGGGGATTTACAATGGCTCTTTTGTGGATTACAACCATCGGATTTCTTCTGTGCCTTGGTTTTGCTCTTGGAACCTGGATTCATTTTTTAAGCAAAGGTCTTAATTCTGATGATGCAAAACGAATTGATCCAATTCCCACAGACAATGATTCTCCTTAATCCGCTAAGGCCAAATATAATGCTTGTCCAGCAGCATCGAAAGCTTCTTGATCATTTTGGTCATGGGCAAACCTAACTAGCATTACACTTGTAAAGATGGCTTTAAACCTGGCTAAGTACATGGTGTTTTCGTCTACCCTGCCATAAATTTCGTAAAATTGTTTTCTGCCTGCAGGCGGAAAAAAACTGTAGACAATCGATAAATCTACAGCAGGATGTCCAATATGCACATCTCCCCAGTCAATAATGCCTGTAATCAATCCTATGTTGTCGACTAATAGATTCTTAAAATGAAGATCGCCATGGACAAGGGCAAGTTCTTGGTTCACCTCAACATTTTTTAACCTTTTAAGATAATTCCCTATAACTTCTGGATTTTTTATCAACCCATCCATGATAGCTATGTTCACATTTTCCTCTAATTTTTTTCTTCTGATTGGAATACTTAATCGATTCAATTGATCATTTGGTACATGAAGGTTTTTAGCCGTGGCGATTGGAAACTGATGAAGAGTTCGTAAAAACTCTGCTATTAGATCAACCGATAAAAGTCTTCTTTCTTCTGTTAATTGACCTGGCGTTTCTCCTTTAACAGCTCTATAACCAGTAAACGGCCATGGATAGGTACTGCTGGGGCTTCCCCCAAAAATGGGATCTGGAATAGACAGATTAAGCGATTTTGTTAGGTGTGGCAAAAGCTGATTTTCTGTTTTTAATAAATCCACCGCAATTGTTCTTCTAGGAAACCGAAAAATGTATTGGTTATTTACCTTAAAGACAGTATTATCAAAGCCCTGCCCTAAAAGGCTAATTTGGATGGGATTAAGCTGAGGAAATTGCGTAACAATGAGTTTGCTCGCTTCTTGTGAGGATACTTCAATTTCCGGCGTCCAAGGGTTGGTCATTCATCAAGCCTCCATATTCCAAGTGAAGAGCCTTGCCCATCAAGCAGGGTTCTTTCTTTTTCCTTTTAGATTAATTTTATCATTTTAGGAAAAATTAAACAGGAGATCATTTTGGAAAATGGAGGAGTACATATGACGTCAGAAAATATCCCACAATTCCCAAAAACATATTGGCGTGAAATTGAATTACCTGCTTTTAAAAAATTAAACGAAGATATAACGGTCGATGTCGCCATTGTTGGAGCAGGGATAACGGGTATTACAGCAGCCTATTTGCTCTCAAAAGAGGGGGTAAAGGTTGCGCTTTTGGAAGCCGGCAGTGTTTTAAATGGGACCACAGGTCATACAACTGCGAAATTAACGGCACAGCATGACATCCTTTATGATGAGCTAATCCATCATTTTGGTGAAGAAAAGGCACGACAATACTATGATTCCGCCTCTAGTGCAATTGAATTTGTAGAAAGAACAATCCAAGAAAAAGGGATTGACTGTGATTTTAGCAAGGAAGACGCCTATATTTATGCAACTACCGAAGAGTATGTGGACAAGCTGCAAACCGAATGGGAAGCTTATAAAAGGCTCGGTATAGATGGTGCTTTAAAGGATACGATTCCTTTTAATATTCCTGTGAAAGCAGCCTTGAAAATGAGCAACCAGGCCCAATATCATCCATTAAAATTTTTGAAGGGCCTTCTGGATGAAGCAGTGAAAAATGGCTGTGCTGTTTATGAAAACACAACGGCTGATGAAATTGATGATGATTACGGAGAGACAAAAGTTATCACCAAAACTGGCAATACCGTTACATTTAAAAAAGTCATTATGGCATCACATTTTCCTTTTTCTGATAAAGTAGGTCTTTATTTTGCACGAATGTATGCGAGCAGGTCTTACGCCATTGGAATAAAAACTGATAAAGACTATCCAGGCGGTATGTATATCAGTGCCGAAAGCCCTCCTCGCTCTATACGTTATACGCCGCTTGATGGAGATGAAAAGCTTATCATCATCGGCGGGGAAAAGCATAAACCCGGCCAAGGCACCGATACGATGAAACATTATGAAGCACTGGAGGCCTTTGCAGAAGAGGTGTTCGGCATCAAAGAATATGCTTACCGCTGGTCGGCTCAAGATTTAGTGACACTTGACAAAGTCCCGTACATCGGTCCAACCACCTCCGAGCGGGAGCATATTTTAGTAGCAACAGGCTATAAAAAATGGGGCATGACAACAGGCATTTTCGCTGGCCACCTCCTCACGGATTATGTTTTGGATAGGGAAAATCCATACAAAGAATTGTATTCTCCATCTCGATTCCAGGCAGACCCGGATCTAAAAAATGTTATTACCGCCAATCTAGATGTTGCCAAGCATTTAATCAAAGGGAAGCTGGAAATTGTGCCAAAGGATCCGGAGGATTTGCAGAACGGAGAAGGCTCAGCTGTCATGTATAACGGAAAAAGAGCAGGTGCCTACAAGGATAAAGACGGCAAGCTCTATGTTGTAGACACCACCTGTACCCACCTAGGCTGTGAGTGTGAATGGAATGAGGCGGAAAAAACATGGGATTGCCCATGCCACGGATCACGCTATGGCTATTCCGGCGATGTAATTGAGGGACCTGCACTTAGGGCACTGGAATTGCTTAAGGAAGAAGAGCAAATATAATAAATAACGCCTCCTAATTATTAGGAGGCGTTATTTGCTATTTACTATTTGGACGGTTCCGTTTTAAATCTTCACCAGTCGTAAATTCAACCAGTTCTTCGCTGTTTCTCATGCCCTTTTTTCGATTATTATTACGATTGGCATTGGCGTTTCCCAGCTTCGTTCTTCCCACTGCTGTCAGCTCCTTTTTGAGAAATTCATTGATAGTATGAGTGAAAACAAATGGACTTATTCTTTATCTAACTCAGGCGGTTTTCTGAATTTTGTCATCTGCTCAAAAGCATAGGCTGCCTGTATTAACATTGGCTCACTATAAGCGGTCCCGGCAAAGGTAATCCCCACTGGTTCCCCTTCAGAAGTATAACCTGCGGGGACCGCAATCGACGGATAGCCTGCTTTCGCGCTGATATGTGAGCCCTCTTCGTGTGGAAAAACAATTGCATCCAGATTATAGGTTTCTAAAGCATAATCAATCCCTTGCTGGGTGGAGTGATATAAATCAAATTCCAAGGCTTGGACATACTCTGCTTCAGTTAAGGAGCCGCTGGTCTTTTCTGATTGAATCAAAACAGCTTGACCATACTTTAACATTTTTTCTTCATCTTGATTATTGAATTCAATAAGTTCCTTTAAAGAGCGAACCTTGATGGAAGGATGCAGACCATTTAAATAGACATTTAGATCAGGTTTAAACTCATAAGTTAAAACATCATATTTCCAGTTTGCTTTTGCAGAAGGAATCTCAATGTTTTCGATAACTTCTGCTCCTGATGTTTTTAAAACCTGTAATGCCTCAGTGACGACCTTTAGTTTTTCTTCACTTAATTGCTCAATGAATCTTTGTAAGGCGATCCCGATTCTTTTCCCTTTAAGACCATCCTTAAACAGGTATTCCGTGAATTCAATATTAAATAAAGGATTGATTTGGGTGATTGCGTCCTCTTCATCTTTTCCATTTAAGGCAGTTAACAATATCGCTGCATCCTCCACTGTTCGAGTCATCGGCCCCGCCGTATCCTGCGTATGCGCGATTGGAATAATTCCTCTTCGGCTAATGAGGCCGACGGTTGGCTTGATTCCTACAAGGGAATTTTGACAAGAAGGATTTAAAATGGAACCGGATGTTTCAGTACCGACAGCTGCAGCTGCAAAGTTTGATGCAATGGCTGCCCCAGAGCCTGAGCTTGAACCGCCTACATCAAACTTACCAGGGCCGTATGGGTTCAATACTTGTCCGCCGCGGGAGCTATAGCCGCTTTTCATGCCTATAGCCATAAAATTCGCCCATTCGGTCATATTTGTTTTTCCGAGAATAACTGCACCTGCTTTGCGCAATTGTTCCGCAACGTAGGAATCCTTTAGTGCAATGGAATCCTTTAATGCAAGGGACCCCGCACTCGTATGCATTTTGTCGTGTGTATCAATATTATCTTTTATTAAAATGGGGATTCCATGCAAACGGCTGCGCGGCCCAGCTTTCCTTCGTTCAGCGTCAAGCGTAGCGGCAATATGTAACGCGTCTGGATTTACCTCCAGAACGGAATGAATCCCTTTATCAAAGCTCGAAATTCTATGTAAATACATCAAAACTAGCTCTTTAGACGAAATCTCTCCGCTCTCTAATTTCTCCTGCATCTCACTTATTGTGGCTTCCTCTAGCCATTCATTAAGCATTTTCTTTAATTTTGGATTTTCCATCGTTTTTCCCTCCGTTTCAATTTATTTATTCAAGACGGGTGGAACAAATCCTTTTTTTTGCTGCTTAAAAAGGGGATTTTTCACTGGGAAGTAACCTACGTGACTCAAACTAGCTTGCGACCTCTTATACGGTCACATAGAGGCGGTCTACGTGACTCAAACTAGCTTGCAACCTCTAATTTGGTCACGTAGAGGCGGTCTACTTGACTCAAACTAGCTTACGACTTCTAATTCGGTCAACTAGAGGCGGTCTACGTGACTCAAACTAGCTTACGACTTCTAATTCGGTCACGTAGAAGCGGTCTACGTGACCCAAACTAGCTTGCGACCTCTAATACGGTCACGTAGAAGTGGTCTACGCGACCATAAAGGGCCTTGAACAACTAAAACGGTCACGTAGAAAAATTCTACGTGACCGTAATGAGTTTTAAATAGAGTCAAGCCAATATCTTTTTCCTTACTTCCGCAACTTTTGCCCTTTTTCGGTTTCCTCTGCGATTTGCCCTTTGTAAAAGATTCTTTTATGAAGAGGAAGATTCAACTCTTTGCAATATCTCTTCAATTCCCGTTCTTCTCTTTCGGTGACAAGTGAAATAACGATTCCATCTGCACCCATTCGGCCTGTTCTTCCAGCGCGGTGGACATATTGGGTAATGTCTTTAGGAAAATCAATTTGGACGACATGGGTAACCCCTTGAATATCAAGGCCCCTTGCCGCCACATCCGTGGCAACCAGCATTTTCATTTTGCCATCACGGAATGATTTTAACGCAGCCTGCCGGTCTAATTTTTTCATGTCACTATGTAATATTCCGACAGATAACTCTTTAAAATGTAATTTTTCTTTAAAAACCTGAATCTCTCCAATGTCATTGATAAACGCCAGCGACTTACTTCCCTCTATACGGGCTATCTTTTCGAGGAGCTTAATTTTATCCCTTTGATCGCAATGGAAGTAAATGTGCTCCACCTTTCCCGAGGAAGCAACTTCATCTTTTTCAATACGAAGAACTTCAGGTTCCTTAGTCAAATCTTTTGCCAATTTTTCTGTTGCTGTTTTCATCGTTGCTGAGAATAACACAACTTGCCTGTCACTCATCGTTGATTTTACGATATTTTGGACAGTGCCAAGGTGCTCAGGAATCAGTAGCTGATCTCCCTCATCCAGCACAACCATCTTAACCTCATGCATTTTTACTTTTTTCTGCTTGATCAGTTCAAGCAAGCGACCAGGAGTCGCAAAAATCACCTGAGGTCGTTTTTTTAATTTTTCTAATTGGCGCTTAAGATTTGCCCCGCCAATAATGGAAGTTCCGCGAATCCCGCTTCCTTCCGACCACTTTTGGAATTCTTGATAAACCTGCATAACAAGTTCCTGCGAAGAAGCTAAAACGACTGCTTGCAGGGATTGGATGGTCGGGTCGATTTTATTTAATAATGGCAATAAATAAGCTAGTGTTTTTCCTGTACCAGTTGGCGATTCTGCAATTACATCTTTTCCTTCTAGGATGACTGGAATAGCAGCGTCTTGAATAGAAGTAGCCGTTTGAAACCCAGACTTCTCCCACGCTTCTTGTAAAAATGGCTTTAAATTGTTCAACATAAAATACTCCTTATTTAACTCTTTTTTCATAGTATTCGTTTTTTGCAATGATCAATCCATATCGTATTGATACTAACTTAATAACCAAGGTGTGTCTAGTTTCTATGGAGTTATGCCGATGTATTTAAATAAAGAAGGATCCAGGCGATATGGAATATAAGAACGGAAAAATAAAGTACGCATGCGGAAAGCAAAAGCGTCCTAACCCCACCTTTAAATGGACGAAGGGAAACAAGACCTATCAGAATAATTGGCAGAAGAATTTTTATTAAATAAAAGTAAGACCAGCTTTTTTCTATGAAGAACTCCATAATTGGGTTTCCTTCCTCTACGAAACCCGATACAATCCCAAAATGTGTAAGGACGGCATCCAATATACCAGCAAACAATAAGAATACACAAAATTTCATGATATCCTCCATAATCAATATTTAGTATCCATTATTTCTACTAATTCTTATGCTGATACGTTCGGAATGTTTATTCTGTTTTAACCAGGAATACGGACATAGTTATATAATAATACAAAATCAAGAACATTTCAGTTCTTAATAGAGAATTATTTCCGAAAATTTATAAGAGAGCATTTTTGAAAGGTTTGTGAACAATGTCGCCAAAATGATAAAACCGTAAAGATTTGATGATAGAATGAACAACAAGCAAGATAACAATATAACGGAGTTGAAAATGATGTTTAAGAAAATCTCTCTTATTGCATCAATGTTGTTTTTTCTATTAGGAACTACTGTCTTTGCACATTCACATTTAGAAACCTCATCCCCCAAAAATGGTGAAGTGCTAACCCAGCCATTAAAAGATATTGATCTTACCTTCGAAACAAATTTGGAGAGCACCAGCACATTTACTTTAGAAGATACAAAAGGTACCGAGATACCACTTTCCAAAGTTTCTATTGAAGGGAATAAATTAATCGGATCATTGATCAATGAAGTGCCAAACGGCGGTTATAAAATTCATTGGAAAATTATCGGGACGGATGGGCATCCACTTGAAGGAGATATTCCATTTTCTGTTCAATTACCAGCAAGCCAAGCCACTGCTGTTGCAGCATCAGCATCAAATGAAGTGAAACCAGCTGATAAAAATAAAACGGAGGAAGCTGCTGCACCAAAGAAGATTGAGAATACTGCCTTATTAACCGAAAACACCAAAACGGTAGAGCCTTCATTTAAAAACTATGTTGTCCCTGGATCTGCATCGTTGTTGATTATTTTCGGTATCAGCGCCTACTGGTTAATTTATCGAAGGAAGCATGCTTAAATGTTTGTTTTAAATATCATTAGCGAGGCTTTGCTTTATTTATGCTTTTCTGTACTGTTGGGCAGTTTTATTTTGCATCTCGTTCCAGAAACAGCTCGGCCTTCAATTAAAGTTCCAAAAGGTATTTTATTAGCTGCTGCTATTGGAATTGCTCTTCTTTCTTTTGTTCCGGTATTAAAAATTATTCTCTATTTATATAAGGACCTTGGATTAGGTTTGACCATACAGTCTGTTTTGACCAATTTTGAGGTTGGTAAGTCGTGGATTAGCACGGGGGTCATTTCTTTTATTTTATTTATTTATCTAATTCCGATTAAACTGGAGCGAAAACCGCACTTCTCAATAACAGGATTAATTTTTACACTTGCTTTAATCGCTGCACTTGGATGGTCCAGCCATGCCAGCTCTTTATCAAAATGGCCAGGATTTTTTATTCATACTGCCCATTTTTTAGCTGTGAGTACCTGGATAGGCCTCCTTATCGTAGTAAGCTGGTTCTCTAAGAATCATGACAATTGGCTTAAGTTTTTAAAATGGTTTTCACCGATCGCTATCATATGTTTACTAACCATCATCATCACTGGGATTTCCTTAATGACCTATGTTATGGATTTAAGCGACTACGCCAATACTTGGCCGTTATCCTATGGCCAGGCACTGTTATTGAAGCATTTGGCGATTGGACCGCTGCTTGTTTTTGCATTTATCAACAGTGTCCTAATTCGCAATAAGCTTTCGAAAGGGGTTCCCTTTATTCCTATTCCTTGGATAAGGCTTGAAAGTATTCTCGTGTTAATCATCTTTGCTATAACCGGGGCATTAGGCCAGGAATCCCCCCCACATGATATTAAAACAACAATTAAAGCTGAAGGCGTTTCAAAGCTTTTTAGCTTATCTCATCAAGGTGGTCTAACATTCCCGTTACATTTTTCACCTGGAATTGCATCGCAAAGCCTAATGGTATCGGCAGTATTTTTCTTAATCTTGATGATTTTTACTTTTATAAAAAAGGCATCGAAAATGTTCTCCCTTGTTTTGAGCTTGCTATTCATCGTTATAGGATACTTAGCGTTTATGTTAAGTGTTTAAGATAAAAAACGTGAATCTTACGCAGATTCACGCTTTTTTCATTTTCATTCATTTATGAAATGACTGCCAAAATTCGCCCGACTGATCAATGATATTCATTAGATCCTTAAACAGTATTGTAAAGGTTGGAAATCCCGCTGCAAATGGAGCAATTTCATAAGGGGAAAAGTAAATATTCAATGCTTCCTCAGTAATAAAAAAAGGTTGATCAGCTTGGATGCCCTTATAACTGTTAGGGAAAACGTAGAAATATTCTGGATTGCTTTTTATTTGTTCACGAATGATATCACTAATGACTTTTACATATGGACTTCCTGGTTTAAATAAATGTCTAAGTTCATTTATCTCACCTTTTTGGAGATTGATATGTGCATATTTTTTTACGGGCATTCCGTGTGCAGCCCCAAAAGGATAATCGTATCCTTGTATTTCAATCACCAGTAAATTTCCCTTAAAAAAAATAACTTCAAAGTCACCCAAATAGTTGGAGGATAATTGAGTATGGGGAGGCACTGCCTTCACCCCTGAAAGCTCTTTTAATACCTCGTTCACCTTTCCCTTATGCCCCACCCCTTGAACTTGAGGAAAATAGACCAAATAATCAACATTGGGTTTATATTTCTGCTCTAAAACAGAATATTGGCTATTGAGCGGAATCACCGAATTTTGCTTCCAAATAATATCACACTTTTTGGAAAAATAGACAAGACGAAAATCGATTTCACCCTTAATGAGTGTTTTCTCAAACTGTAATCTCCCACTGCCGCTTACGAGTGGAAGATGATCCACCCGACTACCGCCTCTATTAATAAAAAAGGTGTTTTGGTCATTTGAAGCAGATGCAAAACCGTCTGTAAATCTTGTAATCTCATTATATAAAAAGCCTGTAAGGATCCGGCCTTCCTCATCCGCCAGGGCGTATTTTGATCCAGCATATGGTTTGGAAGGGTCTTTAGCTTTTCCGATGGCAAACCGGTCTTCTCCTAAATTTTCAATGCGATTATAGTTTGCTTTTATGATATAGTCACCTTTCTGATTAATTAATCCGTATTGCTCTTTATTACCCTCGGAGACTTGAACAATAGCTCGATTATTAATAAATGACTGTGCTCCTGAATACTTTGGTTCAATTACGGTATTCCCTTCCTCGTCTAAAAACCCAAATTTCCCATCAATATTTTTTTGAAAAACAAGCATTCCCTGTCCATAATTACCAACATAGGAATAAGGGTATGTTTTGAGTACTTTACCAGTTAGGTCTATAAGAGAATAGGTGCCAGCACTTGTTTTTACAACAGCTTTTCCCTCCTTAAAATCACTGGCAGATTCATAGGATAGGGGGATGACTTCTTTCCCCCGTTTATTTAAATACCCATATAAATACTGGCCGCCCGGAGCGGTATCTGCTATTAATGCTCTTCCTTCCTTGTAGTCGCCTATAAAGGAATATGCCTTAGAAGTAATCTCTTTTCCAGCCTCATCAATCACTTTAAACCCCTGATCGTCTATAACCGTTGCCCGCGCCTCTGAGAAAGGGTTAATGGTATCGTATTTTGGTTTTACAATAAAATAACCGCTAGAATTGATAATCCCTGTTTGATTCATCATCCTGACAATTGCTAATCCATTTTCCTGAAATTCTCCGGCATTTTCGTAAATCGGGGGAAGAATGAATTTTCCCTTTTCATTGATATATCCCCATTTGTTCCCTCCAATTTCTTTTATAGAAGCCGGAAAAAGATAAACCGTTCTTTCATTTCCAAACATTAGAGCTCACCCATTGTATTTTTTTATATGTATATGAAAAATATGGGCTTTTGGTTTGTCACCATTTCCATTGGATAAAAAAACAGCTATTTACTCAATAGTTGGCGATTATGATTAATCCTCTTTCCCTCTGCTAAACTCGAGTGTTAATCCGACGGCCACTTCGTTTGCCGCGATTTGCATATCGGTGAACATTTCCTCCGTATAGGCATGATGGATGACTTCTTTGTATTTTTTTTGAATCTCTGGGATGCGGACCTTTAAAGATGGTGTCAATTCTCCATCTTCCACTGTCCATTCTTTCCCAATAATGACCACTTTTTTCGGCTGTTCGTATCGGGCAAATTGTTGGGTGAATCTGGAAACCTCTTCGGTTAGAAGAAGTTGTACTGCTTCTTCTTTAAGCAGCTGCTGGAGATTCCCTGAAAACCCTTTCTTTTTTGACCAGGGCAAAAGATTTTCTAAGTTTGGCGTAATCAAAGCAATGACATATTTTCTGTCCTGGCCGATTAAAACTGAATTGTCAATATAGATACTTTGTGTAATCGCATTTTCCACTGGCTGGGGAGCGACATTTTTTCCGGTTGTCAGCACGATAATTCTTTTTTTCCTGTCAACAATTTTTAGAAAGCCTTCTTCATCAAAGCTTCCAATATCCCCGGTTAAAAACCATCCATCTTTAAATGCTTCATCTGTTGCCTTTTCATCCTTGTAATACCCCTTCATTACACTCGGACCTTTTACCAGTACTTCTCCATCTGGAGCGATTTTTACCTCTAGATTTGGAAGCGGCTTTCCAACCGTGCTGACCTTTGAGCGATTCATTGGATTGCTGCAAACGACTGGTGAAGTTTCCGTTAGACCGTAGCCTTCGAGCACAGGGATATCGACTGCCCAAAAAAACTTCCCGATTTCCGGATTAAGGGCACCTCCGCCAGAAATAAGCGCTCTGACCCTTCCTCCCAGTTTTTTTTTCACTTTGCTGTAAACAAGAGCATTGGCCAATTTCCAGCTTTTCTTAATTTCTTTTGGCAAAAAACCATTTTTCATCGCATCATCGAAAGTTAACTTTAAATAATGGTCATATTTTTTCATGCCGATTTCGATTGCCCATTTGAAAATTTTCTTTCTTAATGGTGTGCCTGTTTCCACCATTTTTTGGGCCTGAGCATAGACTCTTTCAAAAAGAAGAGGAACGCTGACCAAAACTGTTGGCCGGACCTCTAAAAGGTTTTCCTGGACTTTATTAATTCCTTCCGCGTAGGCAATCGTTGCCCCAACAGAAAGTGGCATAAATTGTCCTGCCATCCGCTCGAACACATGAGAGAGTGGCAAATGAGAAAGTAAAACATCATCTGGCCTTGCTTCTAGCACCCAGAATTGAATCCCTTCCACATTGGAAAGGATATTTCCATGGGTCAGCATGGCACCCTTTGGTTTACCGGTAGTTCCTGAAGTATAGATGATTGTGGCAAGATTCTCCCTTGTTAAGCTACTCCATTCCTCTTCCCACTGATCCAAAGGATGGACGGAACCAATATAGGCTAAATGCTGCAAGGATAATAGGCCATCAGTTTCTCTGAAATTCTCACCTGGAAAAATAATCGATGTTGGAAGGGGAACTTTACCATTAAGAAGGATTTTTTTTAGATACTTATTGTCTTGAACAAAAACGAAAGCACATTCGGCATTTTGCAAAATGTAGTTGATCTGCTCGGGCGGCAGGGTGGAGTGTATCGGCACGCATACAGCCCCAAGACTCATGATAGCCACATCTGCAACAGGCCAATAAGGATTGTTTTCTGATAAAATCGCTACCTTGTCATTTCGTTTTATTCCTAGATGGGCAAGTCCGGCTGCAATATTTTTTACTTTTTCCCAAAAGGAATGATAGCTGATGCCTTGATACTTTCCGTCTTTTTTCCATAAAAATACGTGTTTCTCGGAAAATCGTTCGGCTGAACGGGACACCATTTCTACTAAATTTTTTGCCGTCATTTGATACCACCTTCGAACAATTTGGCTTTTTAGAGTTGTTCTTTCACGCTATATTGGCGTAATATGCTTTCTATTTTCATTGCTTTGCCAATATCACCATTAATTTTTAACTTTCCTGTCATAAAAGCCATCGTTCCGTTTAGTTTCCCTAATAAAAATAAATGGAAGTTTGCTAGTGACATGATCAATCTACAATCAGCAGGAGTTTCAGAACCTTCCTGCACGGCGGCTTTTCCATCCTGGAAGCGGAGCTGGTAAACCCCTGACTCCTCCCCATCAATGTCAAATTGATAGTTTGCATTAAACTCCTGAAACGGCGCTGGATTCTCATTTAATAACTCTTCAATCTTATTCATTAGATTTTCTAAAGAATACTCTTCTATTTTTTTCGACATTCCCTCGTCCTCCTTTTGCACATCTGAATTTTCCGTAAATTCAGTATTTATTATATTTATATGATACCAATACGTATCCGTATCAAACAACCAATATTTTTCGACATTTTTTCAACAAGGATAAAGTGTTTATTAAAAGGAAAAAGACAAAGGTGAACGACGAATTCCCATTTGTCTTTTGAATTGAGTATAATGGCTCTGTAATTTTGTATTTACGGAGAATGCTTTCAATTTTCATTCCCGTGCTGATGTCACCCTTTGCTTTTACCTTCCCAGTTAATAAGGCCATGGTAACATTTGGAGAAGCTTTGCTGCCTTCCTTAATCCTTAATGTTCCATTATGAAAAAAATACTTACTAAGCAATAGGGCGCTTTATTCAAATGTTCCCTTTATTATTGGAACTTTGTTTTCTACCATAAGCTTACCTTTTGCAATGACACTGTGAATGTCCAACGTTTCTTTTTCCAACAATACTATATCAGCATCCTTCCCGGTTTGGATGCTGCCTTTACTTGAAAGCTTTAGCACATGTGCAGGATTCGTGGTGATGACCTCCAATGCAGTTTCCAACGGGATGCCTTCCTCTAAAACAGCATCACGTACTTCGTGATATAACGACGATACTTCCCCGACTTGAAGGCCTATATACTCCCCATCGCTGTCAAAGCAGGGAAGGCTTGCCTGCCCATCTGAAGAGAAGGTGATGTGTCCGACAGGAATTCCTTCTTCAAGCATCCTGCGTAATGCCTTGCTGCACTTCACTTCGCCCTCCTCCAAAAACTGAGGAATGGTACTTGTAGTAAAGTCAACGTATCCACCTCGCTTCGCGTAATCAATTCCAGCCTTGAATAATTCTTCATTTCGGTTGATATGTGTAGGATGGAGATGCCGAATCGGAATATTGGTTTTATCTGCAATTTCATGCAGCAATGAAAGCTTTCCCTCTCCGTCCCCTACATGAATTTCTATTATGCCGGCTTTTCCTGAAAGGATCCCACCATTTCGTGCCGCAGCAGCGACTTTAGCCAGTTCCTCAAATGTGGGTTCTGATGACCGGTGGTCGGAAATGGCAATCTCTCCAACACCGATAATTTTGTCGATTAAAATAATATCGTCTTCGATAGTTTCCGTTAGTGTTTTTACTGGCACTTGATAGGAGCCTGTATGAATGAAGCAGGAAACACCCTCTTCTTCAAGCGCCCGTGCCTTGGCAAGTAGACTCTCCATTTTTCGCGTTGTCCCGTCCGTACCAAGTAAGCCAACAAGTGTTGTAATACCTGCAGTTGTAATATTGGTAAGCATAAGCTCGGGAGTGCGGGTTTTGAATCCCCCCTCGCCGCCTCCACCAATAATGTGAACATGTGAATCTATAAATCCCGGAACAACTAAAAGATTTGCTGCATTAATAATTTGAATAGGAGCAAAGTTGTCAGGAATCGCAATTCTGTCATCGATAAATGCGATTTTATCATCTGCAATCAATAGGTCTTTCCGTCCTAGGTAATTGGGTGCATATACTTCTCCATTTTTGATTAAGGTAAGCATTTCTTTTCTCCTCCTGTTCATGTATTCTTGTCCTCTATCAGAATGGACCATATCCGATAAAGTGAGCTATGATGACAGCTATTAATCCGATTAGATATTGAATGAGTACCAGCGGCAGAATCCACCTCGCCCACTTTGTCCAAGAGATACCGGCAATTGTCAAACTTGCCATTAAGGTGGTGGCAGTCGGAAAAATCATATTTCCGATTCCGTCTGCAAAAGAGAAAGACAACACTGCCGTTTGGCGTGTAATATGCAATAGGTCCGCGAGTGGCGCCATAATCGGCATTGTCAGCATTGCATGACCGCTGCCGGACGCTAGAACAAAATGAATAAGCGTCTGGAAGGTATACATACCGGCAACACTTAAATAGCCAGGAAAATGCTTGATGGACTCAGATACTTGATGCAGGAGAGGGTCGATGATATGTCCTTCATTTAATACAACAAGAATCGCACGTGAAACGCCAATGATCAATGCTCCACCGATTAAGGAAGCAGAGCCTTTGGTAAAGGAGTTAACAATATGATCTGCAGACATGTTTCCGATGATTCCAACTACGATTGTCAATACAATGAATAAGGCTGCAATTTCTGTAATGTACCATTGAAATTTGATCACACCTAAAGCCAAAACGATATAGTTAATTAAAAAAGCACCTAAGATACACTTATGCCTCGCTGTTAACTTCGCATTGGATTGCAGCAAATGGTGTGCTTCTTCTTTTGTATATTTTCCGTAGACGCCTAAAGAAGGGTTTTTCTTTACCTTCATTGCGTAACGATAGATAAAAAGAGCAGAAACAAGGTAAACAATAACAAATAAAACGAGGCGGTAACCCATCCCTGAGAACATCGGCAATTCTGCGATGCCTTGGGCGATTCCTACTGTGAAAGGATTCATGATGGCAGTCGTAAACCCTGACAATGCCCCTACTATGACAATGGCCGTTCCCGTAATTGCATCAAATCCCAAAGCCAACGCTAGCGGAATGACAAGAGGAACATAAGCCAGTGTTTCTTCCGCCATCCCCATTAAGGAACCACCTGCAGCGAAAACCAGCATCACGACAGGGATTAGCAGCTTTTCACGCGTCGACAACTTTCGAGCCATTGTGGCGATCAGCACGTCAATCGTACCTGTTGCTCTTAAAACACCGAAGAATCCTCCGATAATTAACAAGAAAAAGATAATATTGCCCGCTTCTACCATTCCTGTAGGAACAGCTTTTATCATATCGAATAAACCTACTGGTGCCGATTTTAACCACTTAAAAGAGTGAGGGTCTACCGTTGTCCGTCCATTCGCTTCAGTTCGTACATATTCCCCTGCAGGCAAAACATAGGTTAATAGAGTTGCAATAGCAAGAATGCTGAATAGCAATACAAAAATATTGATTTTTCTCTCTCTTTTCCCCGCTGTTCCGATCGAAACAGCCTTTTCTTGTGGTTGGCCCATACACAAATCTCCTTTGTAATTAAAATAAAAGAATTCTAAAAAACGCTTACAATTTGTTTCCTCTGATCGCCTATCTTTTTTTACCTTTCATCCTATTTTCCCCCCCTTTTCAAATCCTTTGGCACTTCGTCCATTTATAGATGCAAAATCTGTGCCAAAATGGGGAGATTGATTCTCAGGGGAATTTTTATGCTTAGAATCATCCTTTAGGGTTTTATCGGTCTTTTTTGGTGATATAATAGAACCAATTTAAAGACAGGAAGGAATCTTATGATGAAATCCACCCTTACACTTATAGCGGGAAGCTTAAAAACAAAGCAAGCCTTGCATGATCAGCTGGAACAACTGCTTGGGGACTATGTTCAAATTAAAAGTCATGCTACAGCTGAAGGTTTACCGCTTTCTCTGGAAGATACCATTATCTTGTGTTCATCAGATGCTGCTTATAATGAAACAAACGGTATGTATAGCGGGAATGCCGAGAACATAATTGTTGGCAAGAGAACCGTTCATCATGAATACATTGACAAGCTTTTAAAAATACCTGAAGGCTCAACTGTTCTGCTCGTAAATGATGATCATGATGCAACGATCAGTCTTATTGAATCCTTATATCAGCTTGGTGTCGACCATATTCAATTTATCCCTTTTCAAAAGGGCATATTGTTTTATAAGGATGTTCAAATTGCCGTTTCACCAGGAGAAACGCATCTGTGCCCCTCTTATATAAAAGAAGTAATTGACATAGGTGTGCGTCTTTTTGATATGACAACTATTTTGGAAGTTGTGGAATGCTGCGGTTTGGACAAAGATATAACTTCGAAGATTTCAGAAAGGTATATTAGCAATATCATTGATTTACAACGTAAGCTGTTAGTTGCAGAGCGGGATGCCAATCAGATGAGCGAGCACATCCAAAATGTGTTGGGAACTGTTGATGATGGACTATTGGTCGTTAACCAGGAGGGACAGATCACGGTATTCAATCATAGTCTAGCGGCATTGTTTCATGTTGTTGTGCAAGATGTGGTTAATAAGAATATAGAACAGGTAATGAATCGCAGAGATATTATCGATTTCATCATGATAGGCAAGGATGATAGCAAGTTCTTTGACATAGATGGCGTAGGTGTCGTAATTTTTCGAGTGCAAATGATGAAAGAAAATACAATTATTG
This sequence comes from Neobacillus sp. DZ-9, assembly GCF_059587065.1. Classification (NCBI taxonomy): domain Bacteria; kingdom Bacillati; phylum Bacillota; class Bacilli; order Caryophanales; family Bacillaceae; genus Neobacillus; species Neobacillus sp. DZ-9. The sequence goes on along the minus strand of NZ_JCAIOL010000009.1, from coordinate 128,742 downwards.
CAACTTTCAAGAGTGTGCATCAAGCTTTTGAAATTGAAAAGACAGCGCAAAGAGAAATGCGTAATAAAGGATTTCATACAAAATACGGATTTGATGATATTATCGGCGAGCATGATGTAATGAAGGATCGGAAGAGGATCGCCAAGAAACTTGCCTTGTCGGAACATCCGATTTTAATTCAGGGAGAGACAGGAACAGGAAAAGAACTGTTTGCACATGCGATTCATGAGCATTCATTGCGAAAAGACGGGCCGTTTCTGGCTGTAAACTGCAGCGCATTATCAGAAAGCCTGCTGGAGAGCGAATTGTTCGGCTATGAAGAAGGGACATTTACAGGGGCACAAAGAGGAGGAAAGAAAGGTCTGTTTGAATTGGCGGATAACGGAACGATCTTTTTGGATGAAATCGGCGACATCAGTCTCACTGTTCAATCCCATCTGCTGCGCGTTCTGCAGGAGGGAGAAATCCGTAGAATCGGCGGCGGAAGAATTATACCTATCAATGTTCGAGTAATTACCGCAACAAATAAAGATCTTCAAGGAAAGATACGGGACAGTTCATTCAGATCAGACTTATTTTATCGGCTGAATGTACTTAATCTCAATATTCCGCCACTCATGGAGAGAAGAGCGGATATTCCACTTTTGATTAAGCATTTCATTACAAAGAGCGGGAAGTGGGTAAAAGTTGAGCAAAATGTCTTGGAGTTTTTCATGCAATATGAATGGCCTGGAAATATACGGGAACTGAAAAGCACAATTGATTACATGCTGACGGTTAGTGAGGGAAATGTCGTAACGAAAAGAGACCTGCCCTCCATGTTGGGACAAGCGAAAGACAGCGTAATGTCCGAATATTCTACATGTGAAAGTATGCTGGAAATGAAGGAGCGCGCTTTCATCTTAGAAGTAATCAAGCAATGCAACGAAAAGGGAAAAGTGGCAAGCAGAGAGTTGATTTCAAGTCAAAGCAAAGAAACAGACTTTGTCTTGTCCCCTCAGCAGATTCGCCTCCGCTTGGATATTTTAGAAAGTGAAGGATTTGTCGTCAAAGGCAGAGGACGGGGCGGCACGAAGATAACCGTTGCCGGAATAGAGTATTTATATTTTCTTAAGTCAAAGCGTGCAGTTTATTCCTAAAGCAATCATTCCTGCATTTTGCTTTTGAATGAAAATGATATAATTAGCTTTACTAATAGGGGTAGTTCGCACATTTGAACGTTTTTGTACGTTAAAGAAATCTTAAAACTTAGTGCCCTCCCTAGAGGGTGTTTTAATAAAAAACCTTTCACAATGGAGATGGCTTTAATTATCGGAGGACGCTAAAGTGTCCTTAGTTTTATTAATATAGTCGATCGAAATCCTACTGTAGATTTTCAATTGCCCAAAAAACAGAAAACCGTAGAAGAACTTGAAAATGAGAAAGTGGAAATTATCTATTTAGAAAAAGAAGAAGTTAAAATGTTACTGGAGGTTGCAAAATCTGAAGGTCTTGATATGGATTATGCTATGTTCTTTACACTAGCGTTTACTGGCTTGCGAATTGGAGAACTCCTGGCTCTCAAATGGAATGATCTTAACGAAACTGAGAAAACACTAAGGGTCACTAAAACTTTATTTAGACCGGATAATACTCTCAAATCTTTTAAGGTAGATACACCAAAAACCATAGGGTCTGTCAGGACAATAGATTTAGATGAAAGGGTCGTGAACTTATTAAAGAAGCATCGAGTCCGACAAAATGAAATAAAATTGAGAAATGGAATGCTCTACAAAAACCACAATTTTATTTTCGCTCGGGATGATGGAGATCCACAGCTGCGTGATAATGTTGATGTAAGATTAAAACGACTTTTAAGATTAACGGGGATTTGCAAGAAGATTACACCACATTCATTTCGACATACACATGCCAGCCTAATGCTTGAAGCTGGAGCTTTACCAAAAGAAATTCAACAAAAGCTAGGTCATTCAGACATTAAAACAACGATGAATATCTATACTCACTTGACGTCAAATATAAAAGAGAAAACAGCGGACAAACCGAATAATACAACGGTAAGAACATTTATATTATAAGGTTTTTCCGCTAATTCCGTTAATTGGCGAGATTAACGAATGCACTAATTACTATCCGATTAAGGAGGCGAGCGAGGTCATCATAGCTTATGCGTGTTCCCCCATCTACATTATAATTCTGGACAACTACTTCATTAATAGCTCCAACCATCGCTTGGGAAACGACTTGCATTTCGATTTCTGAAACAGTTGATGGCAGCAGTCCTTGAACAGTCTTAAAAATAAGCTGGGCAAAACGCCGGTGCGCATCGCTCCTTACTTTTTCAACTTCTTGGGATACTCCGACAGATTCCACGAGCATTAAGCCTGCAACTTTAACATCTGAAAAGCAAATTTCGATATAACGCCGAATTCCAAAATAGGCTTTATAAGCGTTCCGATTTTCTTGTTCACTCGCTTGTTTAACCTCACTTATAATTTCTGAGAACAGTACCTCAAAAAGACCGGCCATCAAATTCTCTTTACTGGTGAAGTGTTGATAAAAGGTTGTTTTTGATACCCTTGCCATCTCGACTATATCTAGGACAGAGGTATTTTTAAAACCGGTGCTAGTAAATAATGATAGTCCAGCATAAAGGATTTTATCTTTTGCTTCTTTTGGCATTTCCTCAACAAATAGCATTGTTCATCATTCCAATCTCATTCGTACGAAAACGTATTATTTAAATATTAAAAGATATTAATTCGTTTCACAAGATTCTTTTTAAAAAGCGCTGTTAAACTGGTTGTTGATTTGCGCTCCAGGCGCTTCGCTCCAATCAACAGTGATAAAAATTAGCAGTGGCCTTTAACCATCTTTCTAAAAAGAAAAAGCAGCCTTCAAATTAGGCTGCCTAATCCCTAATGACCAACATAATTGGCATCAGGGATTAATTGTTTCCATTCATTATAGGATATGATTGTTTCCCAGTGCCCTGTAATTTTGGCAATTCCGACAATCAAGACAAAGAGGGCTAGGAAACCAACCGGCACAAACCATTTGTTTACTTTTTTGTTCACTACCGTCATATTCAATGTATCTTTGATCGGACAGGCCTCCACACAGGACATGCAGGCTGTACAATTAAGTGAATTGACTGTTTTTACCTTATGAACCTTTAATCGCTGCGGGCAAACCTTTGTACACATTTCGCAGTTTGTACATGTATCTTCATTTCTACGAATTTTGGTGATTCTAAGGATGCTGCCTAACCCAATCATCGCACCATACGGACAAAGGAATCGGCACCAAAAGTTCTTGAAGAACAAGGATAAGATGAAAATAACAATAATAAATTTTAAAGCGAAACCGCTGATATTCAAAAAAAACAAAAGCATTTTCACATCGGAAATTTTATTATAGGGATCATTTAAAAATGCCTTGGCGCCGTAGATTGGCATTGAAATAATCATATTGATAAAGAAAAAGAGTAATAAATACTTTAGAGGAGTTAACAGCCAAACGAGCCAGGTTGGAATTTCAAAATTTCTCTTAAAAATCTTTTTACCAAGCCAGGCTGTCCATTCACTGGCCGTTCCAACTGGGCAAATCCAGCTGCAAAAGGATTTTCGAAATATAATTCCTGTTCCAACAAAGAAAGCAAATAAAACGAGACCGGCAGGATGAATTTGATCAAACTCCCCTTTCATCAGCCATACCTTTAAGGCAACCAGCGAACTGATTGGAAGAAAGCCCTCAACTGCCGGCGGCCGTTCTACAAAAGGGCTTTTTCCAAGCGTCTCAAAGTGCATATAAAATTGATAGAACGTAAGACCTACATATAGCAAAAACAAAAGAAACACAGCCTGAACGGCATATCTAGTAATCTGAACTGGCTTACGTTTCAGCTGTTTCCTGTACCACGCTCTTGATTTCATCCCCATTCCTCCATTCCTAATACTTTTACTATAAGTAACTGGAAAAACAGGGTATGTGATATTAATCATCGCTAAGATTCATTTCATAAAGATGTCACATTGCCATCTTAAATCTGTCAAAAAAAGTAAAATCAGAACAAGCATCTTAAACACAATAGCCAGAGGATGAGATATCCTCTGGCTATTTTTATTTTTCTGAACCAAAAATAATATTATTTTGTTTTCGGGCCTCTTCCGTTATGCGAAGAACAATCTTACTCCATTTTTTAAACTTCTCATACTCTGCTACATTATTTGTTCTAATTATCTTAGCGATATTGATACATTCATAAACCATATTTTGTTCCTCTTGCTCGACACTCAGGATTTGACTTTCTTTTGAGTGACTATCAATGAATTTAATTTCTGAAATAGGTGCCGCGTCTTCGAGTATAAAGGTTCCTTTTTCTCCATGAATTTCACAAGGAAGAACGGAATCGGAAATTTTTGAACACATAATCGTACAAACAAAATCATCATACTTTAAGACAAGCGTGCCGCTTCCATCTACACCGCTCCTCAATATGAATGGGTGATACGCGACAGCTTCCGGTTCCCCAAAAAGCCCCACTGCTAAATAAAGTGGATAAACCCCTAAATCAACGAGAGCACCGCCAGAGAATTTTGCAGAAAATATATTGGGTTCCTCTCCCTGGAGAAACAAATCATACCGGGAAGAGTATTGGATATAGGGCAGTATAGTGCTTCTTAATGGCCCGGCTAGATGAAGCTTATCTTTTAGGATTTGAAAATTCGGCGTATGCATATTGCGGATTGCCTCAAATAAATACACACCATTCTCCTCTGCAATTCGGTAAGCTTCTTCTAACTCGGCTAAATTTGAAAAAATCGGCTTTTCACAAATGACATGCTTTTTGTTTTTCAAAAAAACAAGTGTCTGTTCGAAATGAACAGAATTTGGTGAAGCAATATAAACAGCCTCCATCTCCTCGCTTTTCGCCATTTCTTCTAAATCTGTATAATATTTTGGTGCATGATATGTATCAGCAAGTTGTTTCGCTTTTTCTGCTTTCCTGGAAAAGACTCCTGCTAACTGCATTTGACCGCTTAGCTTCGCTGCCTGAACGAAGGATTCTGTAATCCATCCGGTTCCAACTGTTCCAAAATGAATCATCTTTGTACCCCTTTCTGTTGTTTACTTATAAAACACCATTTTAGCCTTTTTTTCTTCTTCTTTCCATTTTGAACTAAAAAATTTCCAAATCAGGATGTTTTGTTCATGAATTGATGGGAACAATGGAAAATTATCAATATTTATGGTATTTATAATTAATAGATAAGATGAAAGAGGTTGAAATGGGTGGACAATCAAACATCAAATTTTATAAAAGATATTATGATAAAAGATTTGGAATCAGGTAAACACAACAAAATCGTGACTCGTTTCCCGCCGGAGCCAAATGGATATCTACATATTGGGCATGCGAAATCGATCTTCATCAATTTTGGGTTAGCCGATGAATTTAACGGAAAAACCAATTTACGATTTGATGACACGAATCCATTAAAGGAAGATATCGAATACGTCAATTCCATTAAAGAGGATGTCAAATGGCTCGGCTATGATTGGGATGACTTATTGTTTGCCTCTGATTATTTTGAGGAAATGTACAAGCGAGCGGTTCTTCTTATCAAGAAGGGCTTAGCCTATGTGGATGATCTTTCCGCTGACGAAATTCGCGAGTACCGAGGGACACTAACAGAGCCTGGAAAGAACAGCCCTAATCGCGATCGTTCAATTGAAGAAAACCTTGATTTATTTGATCGAATGCGAAATGGTGAATTTGAGAACGGTCAAAAAGTACTGCGAGCCAAGATCGATATGTCTTCTCCAAATATTAATCTGCGTGACCCTGTCATTTACCGTATTGCACATGCAACACACCATAACACAGGTGATAAATGGTGTATTTATCCAATGTATGCATTTGCTCATCCGCTTGAGGATGCAATTGAAGGAGTCACTCACTCCATCTGTACAATTGAATTCGAAGATCAGCGTCCGCTTTATAATTGGGTTGTCGAACAATGTGAAATGGAGAACACGCCACAGCAAATCGAATTTGGCCGCTTAAATATTACTAATACTGTTATGAGTAAGCGTAAGCTCAAGCAGCTTGTCGATGAAGGGTTTGTAGATGGCTGGGATGATCCCCGCATGCCGACCATTTCTGGAATGAGAAGAAAAGGCTTCACGCCAGAATCCATTCGTGAATTTGTTCGTGAAACTGCCATTTCAAAGAACAACTCTATGGTCGATGTTCAAATGCTCGAGCATTTTGTCCGGGAGGATTTGAAATTAAAAGCGCCTCGGACAATGGGTATCATTGATCCATTAAAGGTAGTCATTACAAATTATCCTGAAGGACAAATTGAATTACTTGATGCGGAAATCAATCCTGAGGTTCCAGAAATGGGTATGAGAAAAATCCCATTCTCGCGTGAAATTTACATCGAGCAAGACGATTTTATGGAAGATCCGCCAAAGAAATATTTCCGGCTGTTCCCAGGTAACGAAGTTCGCCTCAAAAATGCGTATTTCATTAAATGTGAGGAAGTCATTAAGGATGCAAGTGGTAAAGTTATCGAGCTTCGCTGTACCTATGATCCGGAAACGAAAAGCGGCACAGGCTTTACTGGAAGGAAAGTAAAGGGTACGATCCACTGGGTGGAAGCAACTCATGCCGTACCTGCTGAGTTTCGCTTATACGAACCACTTATTATGGATGAAACTGAAAAAGAAGGCGAAGAGGGAAAAACATTCCTTGATCAAGTCAATTCCAATTCACTTGAGGTACTTCAAGGCTTTGTTGAGCCAAATATGAAGGAAAGCAGACCGTACGATAAGTTCCAATTCTTTAGACACGGCTACTTTAATGTCGATCCAAAACACACCACAGTCGATAAACTAGTCTTTAACCGGATTGTTTCCTTGAAAAGTTCATTTAAAATATAAGAAAAAAGAGGGTGCAAGTACACCCTCTTTTTTCTTATTCTGTAGTTGAAACAGGAACCTCTAAGATAATCTTTGTTCCTGCCCCTGGTGTTGTATTGATGGTAAGTTCTCCGCCAACAGACCGTGCTCGTTCATCCATGCTGAATAGGCCGACACCTGGGGACTTCTTTTTTAAGTCAAAGCCCTTCCCCGTATCTTCAATCATCACCCTGACAATATCGCCCATTTCTCTAACGGTGACTTTAGCTTTATCAACATCCGCATATTTTCGGATATTTGTTAACGCCTCTTGAATAATCCGATAAATCGTCAACTCAATGCTAATGGCAAGCCGGCGATGTAACACGCATTCAAAAAATACATCAATATTATAATGATCTGAATATCGTGATAAAAAAGAACGAATGGCTGGTACTAACCCTAGATCATCTAAAACAGAGGGGCGAAGTTCCCATGAAATTTCGCGAATTTCTTCAATTAATTGGGTCGCTTCTGTTTGCATTTGATCAAGCAAAGGATGATTCATTTCAGAAAGCAAACGATTAATCGTGATTAAATGACTGTATAGATTTTGTCCGATTCCATCATGTAAATTTCGTGATAATCGCTTTCTCTCTTCTTCTTGAACATCGATGATCGTCGTCAACATTTTTTGTAATTCCTGCTCTACGCGTTTTCTCTCGGTAATTTCATAGCGAATCGATAAGTATTGATAAGGCTTGTTCTTTTCGTTTAAAAAAGGGACAATCGTTGTATCCATCCAATAGAATGTTCCATCCTTCGCTTTATTACGAATCTCGCCCTTCCATACCTTTCCATTACCAATTGTTCTCCACATTTCTTTAAAAAAGGCTTTGGAATGATAACCCGAATTTATAATCCGATGATCTTGCCCCAGCAATTCTTCCTTAGTGTATCTAGAAATATAACAAAATTGATCATTTACATATGTAATAATGCCCCGCGAATCCGTAATCGCTACAATCGAAGATGCATCCAGGGCAAATTTATAGTCCATCAGTTCATTTTTCGTCAGCTGAAATTCCCTTTCCATTTCCAACCCCCTGCATCAAAGAATAATATGAGCTTTTAATAGGTGTTCCAGGGTATGAGCAGATTCATCTACCAACTGCCGCTCATTTTCGGTAAACGTATACGCTTCCCTTTTCCCAACAAGCAATACGCCTTTCGGAACACCATTAAAAAATAAAGGAACGGCATAGGAGGAAATGAGATTTTCAGCCAGCATAATAGGATAATCAGTCACTTTTCCAATGATTTCATTAGGGAAATTTGCCAGCATCATAGGACTTCCACTTGAAATGATTTTTCCGGCAATTCCTTTCCCGAATCGGACCGTTATTCTTTTATATTTATCATTTAAATTGCCGGCTGCATAATGCCATCTAACATCAGGGCCGGATACATTTTGGAGGGCAAGCCCAACAAAATCACAGCTGACTAGAGTTTTTAGTTGGTTGCAAACCTCAATTACTACTGGGTTTTCCGTTAACTCTGTCATCCCTTATAATTCTCCTTAAATACCATAACCTAATAACCCCTTTTTAACGGCATATTCAACCAACTCAGGCCGGGTTTTCATTTGCAATTTTTCCATTAGGTTTCCTTTATGAGTTTCGACCGTTTTCACACTAATGACAAGCTGCTCGGCAATTTCCTTGTTCGAATATCCTTTAGCGATTAGGGTTAATACTTCTTTTTCACGTTCAGATAATAGATTGTACGTGTCATTGCCATCTTGTTTCACACCCGCTAAGTATTCTTCCATTAATCTCTTTTGGGCCGATGGATGAAGATAGGCATCTCCTTTAGCAACTGATTCAATTGCTGACATTAATTCATCATGGGGAGCGCTTTTTAAAATACAACCGGATGCTCCGCCTTGAATGGAACGAAACAGGTATTCTTCATCATCGTGCATCGTCAAAATCAATATATTGACTTCTGGCATGAGTTTTTTTAACTCGGTAGTAGCCGTCAGCCCATCCTTACCATGGGGCATGCTTAAATCCATCACTACCACATTGGGCTTAAGTTTTTGCGCTTTTTTGATTCCTTCATTTCCTTCGGATGCCTCACCGACTACCTCTATTTCGGGATTGGTATTCAACAGCATTTTTAAACCACTTCTCACAACAGCATGATCATCAACCAACAGAATTTTTATCAAAATAAACTCCCCTTTAGAGACTTTTTAAAACGGAAGAGAAATTTGTATAGATGTACCTTCCCCTATTTTAGAGGAAATCGTACACTCCCCGCCAGTCAGATGCATCCTTTCCTTCATCGCCGCAAGACCTGATGAAGGAAGATTATCTTTCTGTTCTACTGGTTGAAATCCTTTGCCGAAATCATGAATGTTAATCTTTAACTCATCCTCATTCCAATAAAAATTCATTTTTACATTGCAGGTGTCGGCGTATTTCGCAATGTTTGCAAGTGCTTCTTGGCATACCCGAAATACTGCAATACTGTTTCTTTCTGGAATCGGCCTTTCATCACCGGATGATTCTAAATCAACTAGAATGCCAAAGGTGGAGGTGTATAACTTAATATAGTTTTTCACAGCTGGAAGTAAACCAAGGGTTGTAAGGGCAGGCGGATGTAATTCAACCGAAAGCAGCCTAATTTCTTGAATTGTCTTTTCGATCAACAAGGACATTTCACGCAGGTGACTTTTCATATGCGGCTCTTTTATACTTGTTTCAACAAACTGCAAGCCTGTTAATATGCTAAACAGATTTTGTCCGACCCCTTCGTGAAGTTCAAGAGCAATCCTTTTTATTTCTTCTTCTTGTGAATCAATAATGTATGAGCTAATTTGCTGTTTTGGATTTATTAATGCCATTCATCACCCCTCCTCTAACCTTGTGACCTATAAAAAATTCAGGCTCTTTTACAAGACCTGAACCTTTTTTACTTTATATGTTAACCCGCTTTCCGAGTCATAGGCAGCCCATTCATTTTCCGATTGTCTTACCTGGCTTGACAGGGGCGCTGCTAGAAAATAAAAATCACCAAAATAAAAACGGATATGAGTACGATCCGGGCAATATTGAACCTTTTTCACTGTTTTCTTAACGGATGGTGCCCTTTCACCACCCTCTTCATCCTGGATTGCAATTTCAACCGGTACACCGACAAATCCTTCCACATCTTCTAATTTAATGAGTTCCACAGCTATTGCATCCTCTCTTTACAGGATAGATGAACATTTTGTAGCCTTGCAGATACTCCCAAAATTTATCTTCGGCATGTGCCTCCAGGAATTGAATCGTTTCATCCTCTGAACCCCAATCACTCATTCCTTTTATTTCGGCAACCACTATTTCAGCACCATCAATTGTTTTTTCTTCTAAAAACCAATTTAAGCGTTTTTTAGCAAACGTGTTTTTTAAAAGATTCTCAATTTCTGCAGCAAACCCTCCTGTTTCCGCCCGCATAAAACAAAAATCGATATAGGTTTCGCTAGTCATTGACATTCACACCTTTTTTATAGATGAGGAAGGCTACCGGGAATAAAATCACATTGATAACTGCTGCAATAATCGTGTTTGTATAATGTTCATAAAAATATTGATGTACCATGTATTGCGTAAAAATAATGTTTAACATTAGGACGGCCAGAAGCAGAATAACCGGTACGTAACTACGCTTCATAACGCTTCACCCCCAGGGCATAAACAGTGCCGTTTTCAACTTTTACATGGATTTCTGGAAGCGGACGTCTTGGTGGTCCGGCAATTGGTGCACCCGTTTCTACATCAAATTTTCCGTGATGGCAAGGACAAAGCATTTCTCCCTCGTCTTTTTTCCAAAAAACAGGACAACGAAGATGAGTGCAGGCATTTTGATATGCAACATATTTCTTTTCTGAAAGTCTTATTAAGATGGCGCTATCGTGCTCACCGGGGAAAGCAAAGTCTACGGCATCTCCAATCGCAATGGATTTAACCTCAGTAATCTTCTGCTTAGGATATTTTTTGTCTCCTAAACCTGCAAGTTCCTTCGCCGCCAACGCTCCCCATGGAAGGGATGAAACGGCAAATACCCCAGCAGCCCCGACAAGGGTCTTCATAAATCCTCGTCGGTCAAGCTTTCGTTCATTATTACGGTTAATATTATGTGTGTAATTATCTTCATCAAACGGGATTTTATTATTTTTATCTGTCATGTCTAATCCCTCCTAAAACAACTTTGTGACACCCTGCAGGATTCCAGGGAGATTCACTTTTACATTTGTTTCGCCTTCTAAATAAGGCATGCTTGTTACCCATTTACCATTATCAAGGTTAAATTGTTTTTGCTTTGCTTCAATTTCCTCATCTGTCAACCATTGCAATGTATTGGACGGACAAACGCTCGCACACATCGGCGGGATGCCATCTTTAGAACGGTCGATACAGAGGTCGCACTTATACATTAAATTTTGCTCAGTATCAAACTTCGGAATTCCATATGGGCAGGCAATCGTACAGTTTTGACAGCCGATGCACTTTTCTACAAGAGCAGATAATACGGCCCCTGTTTCATGAATTTGAATCGCCTGAGCCGGGCAGCTTCTTGCACATGCCGGATTCACACAGTGAAGGCACATAAGAGGCATCGTTTGACGGTTAACAAGCGGGTTAACGTCGTAAACATAGTTACGGTTGCGCTGCTCATGTCCTCCGCACTGTGTGCAGGCTGCTAAACAAGAACGGCAGCCTATACAGTTTTCCAGTTCTAAATAAAGCCTCTTCTTCATTTACTGCACCTTCTTCATTTCTAGTTTTTCAATCTGTGCTGCACAAGCTTTAAATTCCGGCATACGTGACATTGGATCGAGTGCGGCAATGGTTAATAGATTAATAGATTTTTCGTGACCAAAATGATATGGAACAAATACTGTATCTTTACGAATCGCTTCGGTAATTTTCACTTTATATTCTGCTTCGCCTCGGCGTGTATAAAGTCGGACATATTCTTCATGTTCAATGTTATATTTTGCTGCTGTTTCCGGATGTACCTCTACATACGGCTCTGGGCACATATCTCGTAAAAATTGGATTCTTCTTGTTTGATTTCCTGATAAATAGTGGAAAACGACGCGCCCAGTTGTTAAACGCAACGGATATTCGGCATCCGGTTCTTCTGCTGGCGGGCGATATGGTAAAGCACAGATTTTTGCCTTTCCATCTGGATGATAGAATTTTTTATCTAAGAACATATGGGGTGTACCTGGATCATTTTCATCCTTACATGGCCAGAATACGCCATCCTGCTTGTCGATTTTATCCCATGTTGCTCCGTAGTAGTCTGCATAACCGCCTTTTGATGCGAGACGGAATTCGTCTGCAACGTCTTTTGCTGTTTTTAAATGCGAGAAATATTTTCCTCTTCCAAGCTTTTCAGCTAGCTCAGCTTGAATTTGCCAATCTGGTTTTGACTCGCCAAGGGGCTCTTGTGCTTTATTGATTTTAATAATCCGTCCTTCAAGATTTGTAACTGTACCTTCATCTTCAGACCATGTAACAGTAGGAAGAATCACATCTGCAAACTCAGCTGATTCTGAAAGATAGAAATCGGCACAAACCATAAAATCTAATCCTTTTAAGGCTTTACGGACAAAGTTTTGATTTGGCGCAGAAACTGCTGGGTTAGAACAAAGCAAATATAAACCACGAATTGTCTTTTCTTCCATCAATTCAAACATTTCATAAGCTGAAACACCTGGTTGCGGCATTTCTTCTGGAGTAATTCCCCAAACCTTACAAACCTCTTCCACATGTTTTGGATTAGTGATTTTGCGATAGCCAGGAAGTAAATCTGATTTCTGGCCATGTTCGCGGCCGCCTTGACCATTACCTTGACCCGTGAAGGTTGCGACACCAGATTTAGGTCGCCCAATTTTGCCGGTTACAAGCGCCATATTCGTGTAACCTGAAACGTTGTCGACTCCTTTATGCTGCTGTTCAATACCACGGGCAAACATGACAACGGCATTTGGTGCTTTTCCGTAAATCTCAGCAGCACGAATGATTTTTTCTGGTGCAACGCCAGTGATTTGGCTTGTGTATTCAGGTGTAAATTCTTTAATTAATTCCTTTGTTTCTTCAAATCCGTTTGTATGGTTTTTAATAAATTCTTCATCGGCATAGCCGTTTTCAATAAGAAGATTTAAGATTCCATTTGCAAGTGCAAGGTCCGTACCCGGTCTTAAATCCAAGTGAACATCTGCTCTCCTTGCAATTGGTGTTTCACGCGGGTCTGCAACGATTAAGTAGCCTCCTCTTTCTTGAACATGCCAAACACGGAACATGGAGGTTGGGTGACATTCAGCCGTGTTGCTTCCTGCAATGAATAAGCAATCTGTTTCATGGATATCTGTCCAAGGCAAGGTCGATCCTCGGTCTACACCGAAAGAGCGAAGGAATCCGCCTGCCGCACTCGACATACAGAAACGGCCGTTATAATCGATGTAGCGTGTTTGCAAGGCTACACGTGCAAATTTCCCTGTTAAATAACATTTTTCATTTGTCATCGATACACCGCTGAATACTGATAATGTATCTTTACCGAACTCGACTTGTAACTCAGAAAACTTTTTCGCAATTAGATCATATGCTTCTTCCCAGGTTGCTTCACGGAAGCCTTTCTGTGTTCCTTTTAAGGAAGCATCATCGCGGATTAATGGTTTTAAGATCCGATCTGGGTGATTCGTTTGCTGATAAGCGGTAACCCCTTTTGGACACATTTTTCCGACTGTTACCGGCCAGTCGTAACGAGGTTCTACACCAATTATTTTGTTTGTTTTTGTATTAACCCGTAAATTCATCCCACATTGCATGCCGCAATAAGCACAGTGTGTTTTGATAAGAGTTTCATTTGGATGACGAACATTTTCGATTTCTTTAAAAAATTTATCTCTATTCTTAACCTCTTGCATTTTGATTTGCCTCCTTGACCTTAACTTGATGCGTAGCGAAGCCTGAGAATCTTGCAATTCGGTATTTTCTGCGGCATGGCAGGCACAATTCAGCAAGATTAAAGCCGTCTTTCATATTAAACTCGATATCATTGACTCCCAATACTTGAATCACATCGTTTGATTGTTCAACTGATACAAAATGATCGCCGCACACTTTACATGTTTTCATTTCTTGTTCACCATAATGTTCTCGGTAGTTTCTTGCAAAAACACTCATTGGACGGAAAGGAATATGTGCAAGCTTTCCGAATGGCAGATAGATTAAAGTTACGATCACGGAAAATTGGTGGATCAACGACATTTGCGGCTGCATCCAGCCATGTAGAAATACGTTTTGAACTGTTAATAAAAGTCCAGTAATTGAAATAAATAACAATAGATATAGTGGTAAAAAGTCGTACATAAATTTTTGTTCCGCTCTTGCCTGCATATTTTTCAAGCGACGTCGAAGCGCCATGCAGACCCCTGCAGTAACCATAATGGCTGCAATGTTTAATGCATTGTAGGAGAAGAAGGCGATAATTCCTTCTGCTGGCACCTTCAAAACATTCATTCCAAAAAGGACGATTGTGTAGTAGCCGTTTTCTTCCATCGTAAAATACATCCAGCTAAACACAAGCGGGAAAGTGACTAAACAAGCAAGCACACAGCCCCAGCCGATTAAAATATGCTGAATCCAACGGTAAAGACCGCGGTTGCGAATAAAATCGTAAATAGCTAAATGATTTACAGCTGTTTTTGGGGTGCTTTTTCTAAATAAAAGCTTTAAGCCTTTTTTAATGATAATTTTGGTTGGCGGTCTTTCGCCCCAAGCGATAAAGCGGTAGAAAAAACCTCCAAGGAATACCATCGTTCCGACCATGTATCCGTAAAGGTTTAAGTCTATATGTGTAAACATTCTTGTTCCGATAAACACTAAAATGGCAATTCCTGCGACAGTTAAAAACATGGATTTGGCATAATGAGATGCAAATGCATCATTTACACTTCTTGCCGGCTTTTTAGTCGATGTAGCTGAAATAGTTGACTGCATTTTCTTGATCCTCCTCAAAAAAAATAACACTTCCGTTTTCTTAAGCTAATTGTAAGAAAAACGGCAGTGTTATCTATATAGGGGAACTCCCCCATCATGGGGGGAAAAAACCCCTAGATATTTCGTTTTTGACAAAGTTCTGTCACAAACTAATTAACGAGGTATTTTTTTCGCCAGGAGAACAAGAGTAATAACAAACCAATTATGATTTGCATCGTGAATATGACTGCATCCCAAAAAGGAAACGAGGTCGCTCCTTCCAAGAATCCTGGAAGAACTTTCTTCAACGCAAACAATAATTGTGGGATATAAAAGGTAAAATATAAGGCCACTGTTAGGATTACACCAATAAAATAGATAATGGAATAGGTGAAAACAGTTTTCCTTTCACTTTCAAAAATAACATCATCTCTTAAATAAGATTTTTGAAATGGAAGCCATTTTCTAATGTTCCGTTGTGCATTTTCCATCAAGTTATAGCAGGAAGATATATTTTCAAAAACATAATATAAATCTGTTTTCATATATACGCAGCATTGGTACACCATGCGAATAAATGTATCCAAAACGACTACTTTCACGATGCTCAGGAAAATCCCTGATCCACTCGCAAAATTTAATTGGCAAATTAAAGCAAGCGAAAGAACAACCGTGTCAAAACAAAGCCCTGCTACATATAAAACATTGCGTTCCTTTGAAGACAACTTCCATACTCCAGACATATCAGTCTCAAGGACAACAAGAAATAACCGGTGACCTACTTCTAATTTAGTTGGGAGATTTTGTGCCCTCATTGCTAATACATGGCCGAATTCATGGATTAACACAAGAATAAATGTTATGATCATCCAAGCTGGAATATTAAACATCATGTAATCAAAAATAAATAGATCCTTATAATCTGGGAATAAATTCGGATGGGAAATGAATAAGTAAATATTTGAGACGAAAAGTGCACTAAAAATTAGAAGAGCTATTTTATTAAAAAAGAATTTTCCTAGTAATGGAGATATCCACAAAAAGCCAAGGCTTTCCTTGTTCTTTTCCGTTACTTCAACCTTTATGCCATCAATTTCATTGATCAATTCTAATTCCAAAAGCTGCTTAGCAAAATCCATGAGGTCAATCTCTTCAGAAGGATATTTATCTTTTAGGAGACCTTCAATTACACTGAGCTGTTCACCTTGATTAATCAAATTAATTGCATCAATACATACTTCCGGCATTTCATAGAACTCACCAGAAATTTTATCTTCGACAATATAATGTTTTTTATCCTTGCGAATTTCTAGTGGGACTAATGAAAGAAATGACTCGAGTGTAAGGCTCATATTAGCACCCTTTAACTTGAATTTTAAAAAAAAGAAGGATGCCAGGCTTTAAACTAGCATCCAACACAAATTTAAGGCTTAATTCCAACAAATGGACACCACCAACAAGTTGTTTTCACTTTCTTTAGCTTTCGGATTTTCATTATTCCACCTCCTTAAGCTTTTCCCACTTTTCTGTCCATGGATATTTTTCATGAAATTTGACCCAATCAGGGAATACCTTCTTAAATTCTTCCACTAATATTGGATCAAACTGGGAACCCTTACTTTCAATGATACGTTGATATGCCTCTTCAACTGGCATCGCTGCTCGATAAGATCTTGATGATGTCATTGCATCAAAAGCATCAGCAACAGAAGCAATTCTAGCAAGTAAAGGAATTTCCTCACCTATTAACTGATCAGGATACCCTTTTCCATCCCAGCGTTCATGATGGGAACGAATAACAGAAATACTATTTCTTATCCCCTCAACATTCTTGACTGCTTCTGCACCAACACCAGGATGTGATTTAATAATCTCAAATTCTTCTTTTGTTAGCTTTCCAGGTTTCATTAATATGGAATCTGGGATATGAACCTTTCCAATATCGTGTAATAAGCAGGCATAATAAAATGATTTTTGGTCCTCTTTTGAAAGCCTGCCGATTTCTTGAGCTAACATTAATGCATAGCTGGCCACACGTTCGCTATGTCCCCTTGTATATGGATCCTTTAACTCAAGTGTAGCAATAACCCCTTTAACAATTCCCTGTAACTGATTATCGTATGAAGTGCTGATTGCACGGACATAGCGTTGAAATCTAACAAGTAAGAAAAAGGACATAATCGATAAGATAGCAACTAATATAATTGGCAGGATAAGAAAGGAATTTTTTAAAACAATACTGGTAAGAATGTATTTTATTACAACTCCTGCACTAACAATCCAAAAGAATCTCGTATTCAAGAATAAAGGCAGCGTAAAAATTAAAAACACTTCTACCACATTCCCGCTGGTATATTCCTTGGCTTTATGATAATAGGATATTATATCCACTGAAAAAGCTGTTACTAGATAGCTGATAAAAAATACATATTTGATCCAAGATTCCTTTTTCACCTTACTTAAATACATCATGACAGGAATTAAGAGAGCTAATACTAGATAGTTAATAATCCAAAAGTTACTAGGTAAACCACTCTTTTTATGAGATATAAACACAGGTAAAAGATAGTAAAAAAATAAATCATAACCCAATAAAATTATATAGAAAAATAAAAGTATCCATTTTACGGTACGCTGTTCTTCATGTGATATCATAAAATCCTCCAGGATATCTAACACATCTACCCTATATCAATTTAGTTTAAAGTCTTATTGGTGTAATATTACCACAATTTCGACAATTTCATCATAAGAATATCGGGTATTATTTACAAAATCTATTAATTTCCCGTATTCTTCTACATTATATATCATCCGTAATACCTAAGTAATACTTAAAATTTAAGATTTTTGTATATTTATAGAACCATTTTTTTAACTTTTTTGGGATATAGGTAATTTTACCGTGACCTTCGTTCCCTTCCCCAGATTACTTTCAATATTAATTTCACCATTATGATCTCTTATAATTTGATTTGAAACCATTAATCCTAAACCAGTTCCATCCTTTTTAGTAGTGAAAAAAGGTTCTCCTAAATTTAGAATGTTCTCATCATCAATTCCAATGCCCTCATCTTGAATGATGATGTGCAATTTTTGTCCCTGTAAGACATTGGTAATTATTTTTATCGTTCCGCCTTCAGACATGGATTCGATTGCATTTTTTATCAGATTGATAAAAACTTGCTTTAACTGCTTCTCATCACACTCGATAGGCGGAATGGGTACCGGCACCATCTTGTTAATTGTTACCCCTTGTCTTTCTGCCTGTTGTTGTGTAATCGAGAGGGTATAGGCAATAACCTCTTCAATACTCGCTTTTTCAAATTCAGTTACTCGTGGTTTTCCAAGATACATCAAATCATTAACTATTAAATTAATCCGGTCAATTTCCTGAATCATAATCGGATAAAACTCATTTGAACTTGGATTTCGTTCCTGCTGTAATTGTGTAAACCCTTTTAGAGAAGACAATGGATTCCGAATTTCATGACCAATTGCAGCAGCCATTCGTCCAACAACAGCTAACTTCTCTTTTTGGCGAAGTTCTTCATGAACTGAAGTTAAAGAACTAATATAAGAATAAAATCGAATTAACAGTATAAATGCGATTGCGGATAAAATGATCGTTATTATTATTGGCGGTAATACATTGGCATCTTGTAAAACTAAACCTAATAAAAGATATTTTCCGACAATACCCATCGAAACAGTCCAGAAGTATTTTTTATTAACAAAAATGGGTGAGAAAAATAAAAATAATAGTTCTACAATATTACCTGAAGCAAATGGAATTGAAGTACCGAAATAAATCAACAGATTATCTATAATATCTATTAGTAAGTAGCCTAATAGGAATATGTATTTTACAATATATAGGTTACCTTTCTTAATAAAAGAAATAGAAATGGGAAGTAAGCTAAAAACCCAAAAATACAGCCAATATCCTAGTCCACTTTCAGGAAAATCGGTTTTGCCATATGATGTATATTTCGGCAAAACAAAATACCAAAAAATATCAAACGTTACAAAAAAGAAGTAAAATAACCATAAAAATAATTTTATCGCCTTTTTTTCTTCAAATAAGAGTTTGGGACTCCTGGCTCCTTCGTTCATGTTTGCTGCTCCCTCAATTAAGTTCTTTGAAAGAAAGAAAGAAATAAGTAAATTAATCATGCTACTATTCTATCATTTTTCTCTAATAAGAACAGACAATTATTGTGTACTAACGATTGTTTTCGACATTTTTCGCAAAATATGTAAAAAAGGGCTTGCGCGCTGCAAGCCCTTTCCCTATTTTTATTAACTTACTTTTTTCAATTGATCCACTTGAGTATTCAAGGTAGAATGCTTGCGGCCATATCCAAAGTAAACCACTAATCCAATTACTAACCAAATACCGAAGCTGATCCATGATTCTGCTGGTAGCTGAAGAGTTAAATATCCGCAGAAAAGAAAAGCGAGAATCGGAATATACGGTACAAATGGAACACGGAAACCAGTTTTTGGAGCCATCTTGTTTTTACGAAGATACAAGATACCGACAGAAACTGTCATAAAGGCGAATAATGTACCCATGTTTACTAAATGGGCAAGTTTATTTAATGGTACTAATCCAGCAAAAATGGAAACTAGTAAACATGTAATCCATGAGTTGAACATTGGTGTCTGCTTCTTCTTATCAACCTTTGAAAATATCTTTGGTAATAGACCATCACGGCTGATTGCATAGAATAAACGAGTTTGACCATATATCATTACAAGTAATACTGTGGTAATACCAGCAATAGCACCTAGTGATATAAAGCCAGCTACCCAATCCTGATGGATATAGCTAAGAGCGAAAGCAACAGGGTTTTTCACGCCAAGCTCAGTGTAAGGAACGATTCCTGTCAGAATAGCAGAAACAACAATATATAATACCGTACAAACAGCAAGAGAAGCGATAATACCGATTGGCATATTGCGCTGTGGATTTTTTACTTCCTCAGCAGCGGTAGATACTGCATCAAAACCTATATAAGCAAAGAACACGGTAGCAGCGCCGGCTGTAACTCCTGAGAAACCGAATGGCATAAATGGAGTCCAGTTACCTGGCTTTACATACCATACTCCAACACCAATAAATAGTAGAACCACCGCTAACTTGATAATAACCATAATTGTATTAAAACGCGCTGATTTTTTAACACCTTGCGTTAACAAAAATGTAATCACTAAAACGATAAGAATGGCTGGAACATCAATGTACGTCCCATTCGCAGGATCATATGCACTTGTTAATGCTTTTGGAAAATGAATGCCAAACCCTGCAAGTAATCCTTGAAAATATCCCGACCATCCGCTGGCAACTGCTGAAGATGCAAGTCCGTATTCGAGGATTAAATCCCAACCTAATATCCAAGCAATCAATTCACCAAACGTTGCATAGCTGTAAGTATAGGCACTGCCTGATACCGGTACAGTGGAAGCAAACTCTGCATAACAAAGTGCTGCAAACACACAAGCTAATCCAGATAATATAAATGATAGAATAAGAGCGGGACCTGCATGCTCTGCAGCGGCAACTCCTGTAAGAACAAAGATTCCAGTTCCAATAATTGCTCCAATTCCTAGCATTGATAAATCAAAGGCTCCTAAATCCTTCTTTAAGGTTACATCCTTTTTGCCTACTTCTTGGATCAGTGCCTGTATCGATTTCTTTCTAAATAAATTCATTTTGAAAACCTCCTTGTTATGTTGTCGAAATGTTCTGACAAAATAACTCGTAAAAAAATTATATACAAATAATATAATCTTTTTCTAAAAAAAGCAATATTTTTTGAAAAATATAATTATTTGGAATTACTTCCAATGGATAAATACTGGAACTACAACATCTTCAACAATTACATATAAATCCAAATAAAATATACAATGACACTTTACACTATATTCAAAAAGTATAATTATTTTATAATTCTGTTTTTTAATCAAAAAGATGTCATCACTAGGAACTGATGACATCTTTTTTTGTTTTTTTATTATGAAACTTTCGATTCCAGCTGTACTCGCGGTGAATATATCCCCACATAAAAAATGCCATGCTCATTATGGATAATCTCACGAAAAGATTTCATTCTAGAAAGAAGGAATGCAACAATGATTAGGATTCCAACACGCTCTAACATAAGCGGCAATAATTCATTCATAGTAATCACCTTTTTAAAAGTCGTTTTTTGACAATATAAATATATCAAAAAAAAATAAACTAACCGGTCAAACGTGCGGTTAGTTTTGCTTGTTAAATATTTACCAGACCCTCTTTTCTCCCTGCCGGAAGTACCATCGTCACGATTGTCCCTACCCCTGGTTCACTTTTATAGGAAACTTTCCCGCTCATCGTTTCAATAATTCTTAAAGAAACAGACGTGCCTAGCCCAGTACCTTTATCTTTTGTCGTATAAAATAACGTTCCAATCCGTGATAATTGTTCAGGGGTCATTCCTTTGCCAGTATCAGAGATTAATATCGCTGCCGAGGTTTGATCTGATTTGTTATGTATAGTAACTTTACCGCCTTCAGGGGTTGCTTCAATAGCATTTTTAATCAAATTAACGAGCGCTTGCTTTAATTGGTTACGATCAGTAAAAAGGATAAAGTCCGAATAATCAAGCTGGCTTTCTAGCTGAACACCTTGTTGTGATGCCAATGGGGCTAGAAGTATCATTACTTCTGATAATACCTCGGTCAAAAGAAATTCTTCTATTTTTTCAAATTTCGGTTTTGCAAAATTCAGGTAGTCATTGATAATCGATTCCGCACGAGCTAATTCACTTAATACAAGTGAAAGATATTCATAATTCTTCCCTGCTTCCTGTTGCTGCATCAACTGAAGAAATCCCTTGACAACCGTTAATGGATTACGAACCTCATGTGCAATGGAAGCAGCAAGCTCTCCAAGTGTATTAAGCTTTTCGGCACGCTGGATCTCTTGCTTCATTTTATTTCTTTCAATCATTCCTTCATTGAGCTTTGCGGCTAAGGCAATAGCAATTGTTTCAATTAATCCAACAAGGATTACATCTGGAATATTAAAGTCTAATTTAAATAAATCCCCCGCAAAATAGCGGGATGCTCTAAGTGATAGATAGCAAACAACAAGAGACCAGCCACCAGCTAAGATGGTTAAGAATACACGTTTATTTGGCGGGCAGTTCCAAAACTTTTTGAGCATAAGGAATGGAATCAGAGCAGTAAATATACTGTTTACAAGTCCAAATAAGACGGTATCTCCCCCCATTAATATACGGGCGATAATAATGGTCGTTAAAACCATACCCCCTGCCGCCCGCCCTGCGTATAAAAAGGCGATAATAACAGGAACATATCGGAGGTCCCAATAGAAACCATAGTTTGCATATGAAAAAGTCATACAAGCAAGTGCCGCAATACTGTGCAATATACCAACAAGGTAGGGATTATTTAATTTGTACTTATGATCTAAAAGTGCGCTACAAAAAAGGACAGGTGCGATGGTGATTAATAAATTCAAAAGAAGTTTTTCTGCCAGCATTGTATTCCCCCACAGTTAACCATGTATAAGGATAACAATACGACAAAAATCGTCACATTCCTTCAATTTTCAAAAAATTATATTAGAAAAAATTATTTGCTATTACCAGTGTATTTCCCATAGTACACATAACAATTACGATCTTCGTCTATTTCTCTTGAATCCATGGCAAACTCGAAAAATTTCCCATCCCTTTGTATATAAATAAACTCCGAGTGGAGGGCAGGGAGCACTTCCTCATGATCCCAGATATCTTTATGCTCTATTAGGGTTGAATCGCTTCTGTTAAGTTCTCTTACTTCAAAGCCAATATGGGAATAGTGTATTTCCGTTGGATCGTTTGTAAATCTTTCTTTTTTGATGTATATGACTGCAGTCCCATCCGGGTCCATCGCTGTTGCAGTGACAACATAGGTCTCTCTTTCTTTCACAAAAAATTCACAGGACATCCTTGCCACTGCTTCTGCGCCAGAAACATTCATATAATTCCAAAGTGCTGGGTACTCGTGGTCATCATCAAGCCGATATTCCAGTCTCACAAATTATCACTCCTTTTTCATTAATTTTACCATTGTCTTCCTCCATTTAACTTTTATAATTAAAATATATAACAATGAAGGAGAGTGGTAAGGTGAAGAAAACCCAATTATTAATAACTGGTGTTCTTACTTCTCTTATGGCGGGAACGCTTTCAGGCTGTTCCGATGATCTTCCGCCAAAGCCTAATGACAAAAGCTGCAGAGACTGGGAATGGGACGATGATCAGGGCGTGTGGCAATGCGATGACAACCATTCAAGTCACTATGGACATTATTATTACGGGGGAAGCTATTTTCGAAATAAATCTTCCCTCTTAAAATCCTCCTCCTATAAATCCTATAAATCTTCCTCAAGCTTTAAGGGAGGGTTCGGGAGCGGATCGAAGGGTGGATTTGGGGGTTAATAAATGACCAATTACGCAGCAAAACGCAAAAGTTTTTATACGAAATATCCATTCTTTTGGTCGGATTTATACGGGAGCGAGTACAGTCTTTTTCACGTATTCCCAATAACGGAGGAAATCCACCTTAGGATTAAACAAGCAACAGAGAGAATGGGACAGATTTTTTTTAAGACAGCCCTTCTGCTTAGGAATCTAACGGATGATCAGCTGCTTGAACTCGGATATCCAAAAGGAAGCCTTCCTTTTCTAAGAAAAAAAACTCTTTTTCCGGAATCGGTTATTTCCCGTTTCGATTTCGCGCTGACGAAAAATGGCATTAAATTACTTGAATTCAATAGCGACACGCCAACATTTATTGTGGAATGTTTTCAAATGAACGGACTGGTTTGCGCGGAATTCGATATTCTAAATCCAAATAATGACGGGGAACGGCTTCTTTCCTCTGGAATTACAAAAGCCGTAATAGAGGCGTCAGCCGGAAAAATCTCACCGAACGTGGTATTCACGGCCCACGAAGATCATATGGAGGATTGGAACACCACTCTATATTTAAGTCAACTTTGTCAGGTTAAAAATAAAACAGTTCCCTTAAGTGATCTTCGCATCACAAATAATGCTTTATTCGATTTAGACGGCGAAGTCATAGATGTTTTGTACCGGCAAACCTATCCACTTGAGCATTTAATCGAAGACAAGGACTCTAAATCAGGCGACCTTGTTGGAATTGAATTACTAAAGCTTGCAAAGGAAGGGAAAATCTCGATTATCAATCCTGTTTCCGCGTTTCTTCTCCAGCCCAAATCCATTCAAAGTCTAATTTGGGGTTTAGCTGAGCAAGGAGTCTTTTATTCAGCAGACGAACAAAAATGGATAAAGGAATATATGCTTCCTACCTATCTTGAGTCAGATTCATTTATAGGCACTCGTGCCTTTGTCCAAAAACCATCCTTTGGCAGAGAAGGAGACTCCATTAAAATTTGGAATCAACATTCCAAGATTACTGAGCAAAATTCTTTTCAAACCTACGAACATGAACTTCCTGTCTTTCAGTCCTATGTACCTCTTCCAACTGTTTCGCTGGAGACAGAAAAAGGAATGGAGGAGCTATCTTACGTGTTCGGTTCATTTCTTATTGCCGGCAAGCCAAGCAGCATTGGAATTCGCGCAGGCGGAAAAATCACGGGGAATGAATCTTACTTTTTACCTGTGGGAATTAAAAAATAAGGGGGAACGTAAATGGCAAATTTCTTATTATACTTGGCCGTTTCACTTGGGCTTTTACTAGTGGGCCTTTTTCTAATGGAAGTAACAACAAAGGTTAAGGAATTTTCATTAATGGCGAAAGGAAATAAAGCAGCGAGCTATGTACTTGGCGGCCGTCTCCTTGGTCTTGCAATCGTTTTGTATTCAACCGCTGCCAATTCAATCTCCCTTATGGACATGGTAATTTGGGGAGCGATTGGCATTCTTGCTCAAATTATAGTTTTTTATCTAGCGGAATGGCTGACACCACGATTTAATGTCAACCAAAGCATCGAGGAAGATAACCAAGCAGTCGGACTTTTTCTTATGTTTTTATCGATTTCCATCGGTGTTGTTATTGCTGGCTGTTTAACTTATTAATTTCTATATGCCTACATGCTTTTGCATGTAGGCTTTTTATGAGGACCACAGGTTCACCTTTCTTGAGCTGTTCATGAAAGCTCCATAAAGACAGTTTTTGCTTTTTTGCCGTGGTTTTTGTTCTCATGAAAGCTCCATGAGGACAGATTTTGCTTTTCTACCGTGGTTTTTGTCCTCATAAACGCTTCATGAGGACAGGTTTTGCTCTTTTGCCGTGGATTTTGTCCTCATGAACGCTCCATGAGGACAGGTTTTGCTTTTTTGCCGTGGATTTTGTCCTCATGAACGCTCCATGAGGACAGGTTTTGCTTTTTTGCCGTGGACGTTGTCTGCATAGTCCCCCTTAAACTTATAGAAAGTTGAATTTTTTATATGGCCAGATAGGTCTTCTTGTCGCAAATGATAAATAACCTTGCGTCCTTAGGAATAGGTTCATTCCATTTTTTCAATATGTTCAAATCGCTTCGGTCTGCAATTAACTGCGCCCCTTTTTGTTTAAGGCTTTCGTATGCCTCCCCATATGTTTTCCATTCCGGACTAACTTCAACCTCCCAGAGATCACTTCCATCCTCACCGTCTTTGCGGCTTAACAATTGAGTGAAGAGGTGGCTGGCCCCTTTCGTCTGAGCAGACTTCGCCATTAGGTTTGACACCGATTCATGCGAGAGGATAAATTCATCGATTTTGACATGCTTAAAATTACCAACATGTTTTTCATTTAAAATCTCAGCAATTGTATAAATCTCTTTTTCTGTGTCATCATCGTACCGTTCAATGGAGGAAGCAACTAAAAGTGTTTTTCCATCCGCTAAATCCGGATTGTCGATACCATCTGGGGCAAACAACAAAACCGCTTTTGCTTTTTCAATCTTTGCTTTTCTCAAAATGTCTTCATCAGTTGGACTCCCTTGAATATAAAGAAACCTTTCATGTTCATAAGGGGTCTTCTCCAATTCATCTATCAGAACAATTTCAGTTTTTGGTTCTGCTATAAACAGTTCCTTAATGGTATTCTTACTTTTAGCCGTCCAGCCAACAATGACAAAATGATTTTCTCCTCTAAAAGACATTTTCCCTTCCTCCTTCATCCGTTTATACTGGGAAACGCCATCGACAATCATGCCAATCACCATACCAAACACACCAATCCCCAATGTATAAACAATGAGCATAGCCCAAGTTCTTCCGAACTGTGTTGTGGGATAAACATCCCCATAGCCTACCGTTGTCATGGTCGTTAAAATCCACCATACGGCATGGAAGGTATTTTCAAAGGTCTTCGGCTCGAGAATTCTCATAATTTCAGCATTTATAACAATATAAAACATTGTAAACAGCAATACCGTTCTGTAGCGGTACCGGGACGCCGTTAAAAACAATTTTCGAAAAAAGATCATTAATGCCCCACTCCCCTTTAATATCCATAAAATTTCTTCGATCCCTCATTTTTCTAATTTTATTATACAGTTATTAAAGGTGGAGAATTAAAATTGAAATCATGATTTGTTAAATGAATTTTTTACAGGCTCTGGAATAATTTCTCCTCCATGGGGAGTAATACAGGCAAAAACAAACGGATTCATAATAGGCTTCACCTCATTTTTATAATTTCTTCATTAATTTAGAGGAACTTACATACAAATCCTGCTTAAAAATAATAATTTGACAAAACAACATAAAAGAATATATAATATTCTTTCGTGCTTAAATAAAAGTAACTTGTAATAGAAAAAATAACGCAATGTAAGAATTTTTCTGGCATTCTGCTTATGTTTTAAAATAAAAAACTTATTCACACTGGATCGGCTTCGGAGCCGTTAGGATGTAAGAGAGGTAGGGCTTACGTCGTTTAGGTATAAAACCATCAGGTGGAAGAATAACCGCGGCAAGCTTGTTTTTTATAAACAACGATTATATATAAGTTTTTACCTTGCGATGGCTGACTAGAAATACGCAACCACTCACAAGTTACATTAAGGGTTCAAATTGCGAACCAAAGCAAATAGAAGGCAGAGGGATGATAATTCCTCTGCCTTCGCCAATTTTTATTAACTTTCAACTACAATTGCTTGTTTTCCCATTTGCTCCCAAGCTTTAATAAAATTGTCTCGATCCAATTTTTTATTTTTGGTCCCGTATGGATCGTTAATATAGATATAATTTTCATCGTAGCCTGCGATCACGACGCTGTGTTCACTAAAGGTAATATCGATTTTTCCCTGCGGGGTATCCCATGTTTGAAAGACAGAAACCGGAGCGAAGCTAATCGTTGTAATAATCCAAACTGGATGACCCTGGCTTACTTTCTTTAATAAATCCGTAAAAGGACTGCCAGTTAAATTGACTGCTTTATCCCCTGCATATTTCTGCGCCAGCTCATAAACAGGACCATTATACACACCTAAACCAGGACCGTGTGCCATATCTCCAACAAACCCGGCATTTGGGTTTCCCTTCTTGCCATTACTGTAGGTTAACGGAACCGTTTTAATATTTTCCGCCAATTCGTTTTTCGTTACTTTTACACCGTTGTAATTTAAAATCATGGCTAGACTAGTAACCTCGCACCCATTATATAAAAGCGGTTTTTCCATTTGATTTAACAAGGGTACATCTAATAGTTTATTATCGGGTAAAATGGGGCTTCCTTTCTGTAAAGCTACCTCTCTCGTAATCAATGGAGTATTAACAGCCTTAAATTCTGGTAAAGCCTCGCTCGATTTCACCGCCAAAATACTCTTTGCGCTAAAAAAGGTTATTATTAAAATAATACCGATGATTAACATTTTTTTCATATCAGATTAATTCCATCCTTGTTATAGACTTGGCTGAAAATTCATACTAGTAATATACTACTTTACCATACCAAAAAATCCCCAAACGATAAAGGAAAATCATTTCCAATTACATAATAATCAGATAATCTTAAGTTTTCCTTAAAAGAAATGCTCTTTTGCTGAAAAAAGCAAAAGAGCATTTCTTTTAAGTTCTTTTATTTAGATTAAGCTTTTTTAATACCTGGTTAATAACTTCAGAAAAAACTAAACCGAAGGCAATCGATCCGGCAAGCATAAGTACTTTTGCCGCAGACCCTAAAGCAGAATTATAGTCGTTCTCAACAAAGTTCCGCATCGCATCATACGCCAAGCCGCCAGGTACTAAAGGAATAATTCCGGCCACACTAAAAATGATAACAGGCATTTTATAAAACTTTGCAAGCTCCTGACTAATGACAGCGACAAAAACAGTCGCAGCCAACGTAGCGAAAACGGCATCACCTGAAAAATCTTCGAGAAGATAGTAGATGAGCCAGCCGCCCATACCTATAAGTCCACATTTTACTAAAGATTCTTTTGGTGCATTAAAAATTATGCCAAATGCACCTGTTGCAATAAAACTCGTGATTAACTGTGCCAGTATAGCCAATTTTATCCACCCTTACAAAAATGATAGGACGACCGCAATTCCTGCCCCAATGCCAAAGGCCGTAAGAAACGCCTCTGCCCCTTTTGACAGCCCTGAAACTAAATGTCCTGCCATTAAATCTCTGATCGCATTCGTTACCAGAAGCCCCGGAACTAAGGTCATGACCGAACCGATTATAATTTTATCTAATTGGTGGCCAACACCAATTTTTACAAATATAAAAGACATCAACCCAATTATGAACGAAGCTAAAAACTCCGAGAAAAACTTAATTGGGACGAACCTGTGAAAATAAACAAAACTAAGATAGCCAATTCCACCCGAAATGAGCGAGGGGATAAAATCATTCCAGCCCCCATTAAACATAATCATAAAACAGCCGCTTGCCAACGATGCAGCAGCCACTTGAACCATGAAAGGAAAAGTAAGATTTAAGGAATCGATTTCTTTCAATTGAACTAATGCTTCTTCAAGTTTCAATTCTCCGCTGCTAATCCTTCTAGAAACACTGTTTACCAAGGCAACCTTCTTCAAATCTGTTGACCGCTCGGAAATCCTGATTAACTTAGTCTTTGTCGGTTCCGCTCCTTCAGCAGAAAAAATGATTCCGGTCGGTGTTACATAACTATGTGTTTTTACAATGCCAAAGGAGGCAGCAATCCGCATCATCGTATCCTCAACCCGATACGTTTCCCCGCCGCTTTGCAGCATGATTTTTCCTGCTAGCAGGCAGACCTCCATAATGTCATAGGTTTGTTCAACTTGTTTTTCCATTAATTTTTCACCACATATTTCAACATTTGTTTCTTAGTTTAATCAAAACTAAGGTTTGAAGCAATTATCTTTGATTTAGGCTGTGTTAAAGATTTGTTTTAAAGATTCACAAAAATGTTTAATTTAGGAAAAATTAATTATTTAAATTTTAAAAAATGAATTATACTATTGTCATATTTTAGCAAAAGGTGGCGATATGTTTTGAAAGCATTAAGATCCATTCTAATCTGGGGTGTGATTGCAGCCCTAGGAGCGGCAGGCTTTGCAGTGATGGCCTTAAACAATGGCGAAAGCATCAATGCGATTTGGCTGTTAACAGCTGCTGTTTGCGTCTATGCGATTGCTTACCGTTTTTACAGCAAGTTTATTGCTCGAAAGGTTTTCCAGCTTGATGACTCAAGGAAAACACCAGCAGAAATACATAATGATGGAAAAGACTATGTTCCCACAAACAAATGGGTGCTCTTTGGACACCACTTCGCTGCAATTGCCGGTGCCGGTCCATTAGTAGGACCAATCCTGGCAGCTCAAATGGGATATTTACCGGGAACCCTTTGGATAGTAGTGGGGGTTGTGTTAGCTGGTGCTGTTCAAGACTTTATTATTCTTTTTGGATCCATGCGCCGAAACGGTAAATCTCTTGGTGAAATGATCAAGGATGAAATGGGAAAATTTACGGGTATTGTTTCAATGATTGGTATTTTAGGCATTATGATTATTTTATTAGCTGTTTTAGCATTGGTAGTTGTGAAAGCGCTTGTAGGAAGTCCTTGGGGTATGTTCACCATCGCCGCAACGATTCCGATTGCTATTTTCATGGGGATTTATATGCGCTTTATCCGTCCAGGCCGCGTTGGTGAGGCATCAGCGATTGGTATTGTGCTTTTGCTCCTTTCCTTATTCTTTGGACAAACAGTTGCTGAAAATCCAACGCTGGCAGCGATGTTTACCTTTAAGGGTGAAACCATTGCCATCATGATGATTATCTATGGTTTTGTTGCGTCGGTTTTACCTGTTTGGCTGCTGCTCGCCCCTCGTGATTATCTAAGTACCTTCTTAAAGGTTGGGACTATCCTTGCACTTGCCTTGGGCATTATTATTGTTGCCCCTAATCTTGAAATGTCAGGCGTTACAAAGTTTATTGATGGAACAGGCCCAGTGTTTGCTGGAAACCTTTTCCCATTCTTATTTATTACTATTGCCTGTGGATCTGTTTCTGGATTCCATGCACTGGTCTCTTCCGGTACTACGCCAAAAATGATTGAAAGGGAATCACATGCCCAGCCGATTGGCTATGGAGCCATGCTGACAGAATCGTTCGTAGCGGTTATGGCGATGATTGCGGCATGTGTATTGCACCCTGGTGTGTATTTTGCCATCAACAGCCCTGCCGCTCTTATAGGCACCGATGTTGTTCAAGCGGCCTCAACGGTTTCAAGCTGGGGATTTACGGTCACTCCGGATGATTTAAAAACCATTGCAAGTAACGTAGGGGAGCAAACCATTCTCTCAAGAACTGGCGGTGCACCCACACTTGCAATTGGGATGGCTGTTATTTTCTCAAAGGTAATTGGCGGTAAAGCTTTAATGGCGTTTTGGTACCATTTTGCCATCCTTTTCGAAGCTTTGTTCATTTTAACAACGATTGATGCAGGAACACGTGTAGGGCGCTTTATGATTCAGGACCTGATTGGAACTGCCTATAAGCCATTTGCAAAAACAGAAGCGCTTATTCCAAATATCATAGCGACTGCACTTTGCGTGCTCTTCTGGGGTTACTTCTTGTATCAGGGTGTCATTGACCCGCTTGGAGGAATTAATACCTTATGGCCGCTATTCGGTATTGCCAATCAAATGCTCGCCGCCATTGCCCTCCTCTTAGGTACAACAATTCTTTATAAAATGGGCAAAAAAGCGTATGTTTGGGTGACACTGCTGCCAACAACATGGCTGTTGATTGTTACTTTAACAGCAGGATGGCAAAAATTATTCCATGACAATCCAAAAATCGGCTTCTTGGCACATGCGAAAATTTATAAAGAGGCTTATGATGGCGGTAAAATAATTGCTCCAGCAACGACTGCTGCGCAAATGAAACAAGTTTTAATAAATGATTATGTGGATGCTACCCTAACAGGAATATTCATGGCAGTTGTTATTGTTGTATTAATCTCAGCAATTCGGATTTGGTTTAAAGTAATCTCTAACCACAAATTACCGCTGCACGAATCGCCATATGTGCCTCGAGACAAAGGGGATTTTCAAAAATATGCTTAACAAATTAAAGGAACTTAATTCCTTCAGAAAGCAATTTATTAGTCTCCTAGTAGGTGTTCCCAGCTATGAAACCTACGTTAAGCATATGGAATTGCATCACCCTGGTGAGACAGTAAAATCACGAAAAGAGTTTTTTTGTGAGGCACAGGAAGCCCGTTACAATGCAAAGGGCGGTAAAGTATCAAGGTGCTGTTAAATCAAAACGGCCTGACACCTATTTAGGTGCAGGCAGTTTTTTTATTGGTGCCAAATTTTCAAAAAAAATAGATTTACAACTACGATTAGACCATAAAGGAGGGCTAGTGATTGCTTTTCGGTATTAAACAAAGCAACTGCTGGTAATCCAAAAATGACAATCTCTAATATTAAAAAAGAGAATCCACTTAGTACGTATGGTGCCTTCGGTGCCCCAAACATTCCCCATATTACTGCTACAAGTAGGGGTGTTCCGATACCGAGTAAGATTTTGATGATTGTTCCTTGTGAAACATGAAATCCCCAATAGCCTAATATCACAAGCACCATGATTTCTAAAAGGAATCGAATACCGAGATTAATAGCTTTTAATGCTTCCATCTATTACTCCCTTTTTATGATGTAATCTATAATTTCATATTCACTCCAGAGCAGGAGTATTCGTACATCATAATTTTTATAGTTTTTTACAAAAAATAATCAAATTTGCAGGCCAAAAACGGTTAAAAACCAAATTCTTTATCCCTTGATGATAATGGGATTAGTTTTTATGTTACCTTTTCGTATCCTTTTTAGAAATCTTTCACTCAATGATAAATTAATGACGATCCCAACAATGACGGCAAGTGGAAAACTAATGAAAAATCCTAGATGGAGAATAAACATGAAGATTGGTACAAGGAAACGGAAGGTGACAAAGACAAGTGTTATGGCATAACTGCGGATCATCCATTCCTGGTGGCTCTGAATCTTTCGTTCCCGTATTCTTTTAAGTCCCATGAACGTGGTCAAAAACCACACTGCATCAAGAATAAGAAACCCAATTGTTCCACCAATCCCGCCTGTTGCATAAAACGCAAGGTAAATTCCCGCGGGAACGCTTAGAAGAATAGATGTTGCATATATTTTTCCCAGAGTACGATGTATTTTAATTTTTTTCCGGCTTGCTTTTAATAACTGAAATGGCCCGAGAATTAGAGCAATCGATCCTGTAGTAATATGAAAGAAAAATAAGACTTTCCATGTATTATAATGGAAATTAGGATTTTCTAACTTTCCGGAAACAATTCCAGTCTTGCGAGGATCGTTCAACCCATACATCACTAAAATGTATCCAATGAAACCAAAGACAACAAAATAACTTAACCAAACCTTCCAATTTATTTTGCGATTTGCCATCTGCCTCTTCCTCCTCACGTTAATCCCTTTATCATCGCATTGACCTGAAAATCTACAAATCCTTCTTTTTCATGCCAGTGAAAGTCCGGAAAGGTTATTAAAAGACTTGTGATGCCATGAAGTGACGCCCATAAAGATTGTGCAGCCATTTGTGCATCGTGATTCTTCAGCACTCCCTCATTCATTGCAGCCATTACCATTCCGGTTAGTAATACAAACCCTCTTACCCGGTCATCTTCTTCTGTCATTACCTTTTGAAGCTGATGCAGATTTTCAACGAAGATTAACCGGTAATATTCAGGATACTTTAATCCAAAATCGATATAGGCATATAACAACGCTTTCAATCTTTCCCCAGCATCACCAGAGGTACAATTAGCAACACCTTCTTTTAAGTGTGTTAGAAAGATGGCATAGCCGTGTTTTAATAAATGAATCAAAATTTCCTCTTTGTTGGCAAAATATTTATAAATAGCTGTTGCTGAATAATCGATTTGCTGTGCGATTTTTCTCATCGAAACATTTTCGTACCCGTCTATTAGAAACAACTGGACCGCCGCTTCAATGATCTCGAGCCTCATCTCCTCAATTTCCCGTTTTCGTCTTTCTTTGGTGCCCATATTTACTTCACACTCCAAAACATTTTTAACACAGTTTTTTGTTAACACCGTTAACTTAAATTACAGTGTTAATTATACAACTAATGGAAAATTTGTAAATACTTTTTTTGGTAAAAATAAAAAAGGACGAGTTTCATTCAACCCGTCGTGTACTGCACTACTCCCCAATATTGTTTTCAAACCATTCCTGAAGATCTTTCAAGGAAGTAAAAGAGAAAATTTCTTCGCCGTTTTGACCGTTATCAAGGCCAGAGTTACCTCTTAAAGTAATTTGTCCTTCGTCACTAGAAATCAAGATAGCATATGGATGGTTAACATTTATGTACCTTGCATCCAAATCATTATCAATCCAGTTCTTGCTTCGCAAAAATGCTTCGTAATGTTCCATTTAACGGCCTCCTTTCTCTCATATTGTTCCAAGAATATAAAAAAGAAGACAACTAAATTGTCTCCTAAAGATTTTTTTCGATAAATTGTAGTGTTCTTTCGATTATTACCTGTTGATCATTATCAAGTGTAGCCACATGATAGCTGTCATTCATGTGATGTATTTCTTTTTCCTCAGAACTGATTCCATCAAAGATTATTTTCGAATTATTGGGAGGAACGACATGGTCCTCATTAGAAACAAATATTAATGAAGGACAGTTAATCTTATGGAGGTCAGCTCTAACTTGGTCCATAAAAGTTAAAATTTCCTTTACCGATTGGACTGGCGTTTTTTCATAAGCCAGCTCTTTCACTTCCGGCTTTTTAATATCTGATCCCACGCCATCTAAAAATCTAACCTCTTCCAACTGGCGAACTGGGTTCATTCCAGGGATATCCACCGCTGCATTGATTGGGATAATCGCGCGAATTTCCGGGTGATTTTCAGCCATATAAAGCGTAAGAGTCCCGCCCATGGAAAGTCCCGTCACAAATATGGTATCACACCGCTCTTTTAACCATTGGAACCCCTCTTCAATCGAATCAATCCAATCCCGATAAGTGGTTTTTTCCATATCTTCATAATGTGTTCCATGTCCTTTAAGGCGCGGTCCACACACCGTGTAACCTGCTCTAGCGTATGCCGCTCCAAGCGGGATCATACTCTGGGTTGTCCCGGTAAAGCCATGTGATATTAAAATTCCGACATGATTACCTTCAAAATAAAACGGTTCTGCGCCTTCTAAAACAGGATATTTTTCAGTCATCTTTCTTATCCCTCCAAACATGTCCTATTCAATATGTATTCGCTCTCATGGATAAAAAACCTGCCTGTTCAAAAATTACTAATTGAGATTCTATAGAACTTTCTCAAAGACCGTGAAGCCTCTTTATTAACCTTTAAGGCCTTTTGCGGACTGTCCTAATTACCGTCGCGCTCCTTTTTCCGCCTTAACAGGCATTTGGAGACCTTCCTAATTACCGCTTCGCTCTTTTTTCACCTTAACGGGCATTTGGAGACTTTCCTAATTACTGCTTCGCTCCTTTTTCCACCTAAGCAGGCATTTGGAGACCTTCCTAATTACCGCTTCGCTCCTCTTTCCACCTTAACAGGCATTTGGAGACCTTCCTAATTACCGTCCCTCTCCTTTTTCCACCTTAACGGGCATTTGGAGACCTTCCTAATTACCGCTTCGCTCTTTTTTTCACCTTAACGGGCATTTGGGACTTCACTTTTTTACCACCTAAACTCCGTTTTACATAATTTTTGCACCAATAAAAGGCAAAAATCCTATCCATCAATATGGATAGGATCGCCATTCTAATTTATTTCTGTTTATAATAGGTAATCGCCAAGGCAAAAGCCAAAACTGCTCCTTTAACAATGTCCATCGCATAATAAGGAACAGACATCATCACCAAACCGTTTTGTAAAATCCCAATCAGTACCGCACCAATAAACGTACCAAACGCGTTTGCTTTTCCTGCCCCAAGGACTGAAAAACCAATAAATGCGGCTGCCACAGAATCCATTAAATAAGGTGCACCTGAATTAATTTCTGAAGTCATAACACGTGATGCTAGAACAATGCCTCCAATGGATGCAAAAAGAGCAGAAAGTAAGTATGCTGCCACCTTATATTTATTTACTGGTATCCCGGAAAGTCTGGCTGCTTCTTTATTGCCGCCGATAACGTACATATAGCGGCCATGTTTTGTATAAGTCAAAAAGACATGTACCAAAATGACAGTCACTGCCATGATGATAATAATCCATGGTACCTCGCCAATTTTTGCAAAAAATGGACTGATGAGGCCGGCTGCCATCGAGCCATCCGGCATGACCATGTTTTGTGACACTGTTGCACCTTTTGTATAGGTTAGAGCAGTCCCTTGGATGATAAACATCGTAGCAAGTGTTAACAGCATATCAGGAATTCGAAGCTTGACAATCATAAATGAGTTGATGGCGCCAACCACTAATGATGCCGCAATTGCTGAAATAACTGCAACCAAGGTGTTCTGCGAGAACCAAACAAACATGGAAATGACAACCGCGTTTGAAAGGGATGCAACGGATCCGACCGAAAGATCAAATCCATCTACAGATAATGAAATCGTAATCCCGATGGCAATAATGGTCACAATCGATATGGAACGTAAAATATTGACGATATTGCTTCCTTGAATAAAGGTTGGATTCGCCAGAGAAAAAATAACAATAAGTGCGACAATTGTAATAATGGTCCCGTATTTATAAAAGATCTGAAAAAGTTCAATTTGCTTTTTCGC
The DNA here is from genome assembly GCF_059587065.1 of Neobacillus sp. DZ-9. Lineage (NCBI taxonomy): Bacteria > Bacillati > Bacillota > Bacilli > Caryophanales > Bacillaceae > Neobacillus > Neobacillus sp. DZ-9. The sequence continues at coordinate 92,475 of NZ_JCAIOL010000009.1, read as the reverse complement.
TGGGGTCTGTTTGCTTGTTGTTATTTTTGCTTCCATCTTATCTGCCCCCTGTTGAATAGAATAATAGTTCTTCTTCATTCGTTTCGTTTGTTTTCAATTCCTTGACTGACTTACCGTCATACAAAACATAGACTCGATCGGTTATCCCTATAATTTCAGAAAGCTCTGAAGATGCATAAATAATTCCTTTACCCTGCTTCGCTAAATCTGAAATTAAATTAAAGATATCCCTCTTTGCTCCAACGTCAACACCTTTTGTCGGCTCATCAAAAAGATATACATCGGCTTCAGCCACTAGCCATTTTCCAATCGCTACCTTCTGCTGATTACCGCCTGATAGGTTTTGAACCTTCGTTTCTTCCGATGGTGCTTTAATCCCAAGTGCGCGAATCATTTGTTTGGCCGTTTCTTTTTCCTTTTTCCGGTCTAAAAAGCTCAACGCTTTTGAAAACAAACCTAAATTGGCCGCCGACAAATTGGATTCTACCGATTCTAGAACAAGAATTCCTTCCTTTCGCCGCTCTTCAGGAACTAAAGCAAGCCCATTTTTAACAGCATCGTAAGGACTCTTACTTTTTAACTTCTTACCATTGAGAATAATTTCTCCCTCAGAAATTTTCGCTGCTCCAAAAAGCGCCTTGCACAATTCCGTTTTTCCTGCTCCGACAAGCCCAGCGATTCCCACGATTTCTCCAGCTTTAACCTGAATATGTAGATTTCTAAGTTTCTCCTCGTCGGATAGCCCTTTTACCTCTAGGACAGTATTCCCGAACGTTGCCCTTTTCTCTGGAAACTGCTCCTCCAGCTTTTGCCCGAGCATTTGCTCGACCACTTTGCTCGGAGTGGTTTCTGAAATCTTCTCTTTTATCACAATTTCACCATTGCGCATCACAGTTATCTCATTACAAACTTCAAAGATTTCCGGCAGACGATGGGAGATAAATATAATTCCTACATTTTGCTTTATTAAGTCCTTGACGATACGAAATAGTTCTGTTGTTTCGGTATGACTTAACGGTGCAGTCGGTTCATCTAAAATGAGAAACTTACACTGCATAGAAATGGCCCTTGCGATTAACACCATTTGTTTTTCAGCCAGGGTTAAGTCGCTTACTAGTTTTTTAGTGGAAAGATGAATATTCATTTCTGCCAGTATTTTATTAGCTTGATTATGAATCTCCTTCCATTTCACCCATTGTTTTTTCCCCATGCTATGAACGGTGTCTAGCAGCATAATATTTTCTGCGACAGTTAAATAGGGAATCAAGGCTGTATCGACTTCTTGGTAAACGATTTGTATTCCCGCATCCTGAGCATTTTTTGGGGAACGGATTTTTAGGCTTTGTCCATCTAAGCTTATTTCGCCAGTATAGTGATCATACGCACCTGAAAGAACTTTCATTAATGTCGATTTCCCCGCGCCGTTTGCCCCTATCAGTGCCTGAATTTTTCCTGTTTCCGTGGAAAAGTGGACCTGATCCAGTGCCTTTACACCGGGAAACTCTATTGAGATGTTTTTCATTTCTAAGGTTGTAGTCGTCAAAATGCCACCTCCTATTAAGCAAACACTCTCTTAATCTTGTGAAAAAGAGAGTGTAATGCCATTTATTTCTTATAGTGCTTCTTTAATGTTTTCATCCAATCTTCTTCAAAGGCAGTAGATTGGCCCCAGCCAGGAATGATTGTCGCTAGATTCACCATATTAACTGCCCCTTTAGAATTCTGAACGTTTTTCTGCGTCACGAGTGAAGCTTCTAAGTCGTAGGTTTTTGGCGTCTCTTCTCCCGCCAGTTTTTTCGCTAGTAATCTCAAATCTACGGCACCAATCAGTTTAGGGTCAACGGCGGCGGTGTACTTCCATGCGCTGCCTTTTCTTTGAATTTCCTGAAGGTCAGCATTGGAAACATCAATTCCATAGATTTTTACTTCTTCCCGGCCTGCTTCCTTCAAAGCACGAGCTGCACCAATCGCAAATGCATCCCAAGTGGCAAAAATGGCATCCAATTTTCCTTTAGGGTATTTGTTCAGCATCGCTGCAACCGCATTTTGAGTTTGAACACTTGTGTCTGCTGCAGCTACACCGAAGCGCTCGACTTCTTTAATACCAGGGTTTTTCGCAAGAACATCCTGATAAACTTTATTTCTTCTTACCATTGGCGGGAATCCGTCCACCCAAAGGTAGGCAATATTGGCTTTTCCTTTTGTTTCTTTTACAAGCTGATTTAGAGCTAAGGTTGCTAATGCTTCATCGTCCTGTGAAGTTAATGTCACTCCATCAATTTCAGCAAGCTTTGGATTAGAGTCAAAAGCCACAACGCTTTTTCCTTTTTCAACGATTTTCTTCACATCATTAACAGTTGCATCATCGTCACCATGGGAAATGACAAATCCGTCATAATTCTGATCTAATGCTTGATTGATTGCATCATGGAATTTCGCTGTGTCCCCATTTGCAGTAAATACATCCACCTGAAAACCTAATGCTTGTCCTTCTTCTTTTGCACCCGCTAGAAATTGGGCAGTATGATCGTCACCGCCAATTTTACGGATAACCTTGATTTTAACCGGATCACCTTTGGTAAATCGCTCTGGAACCCCTTCTAATGACACATTTTTATTGCCGCTGGCTTGCTTTGTTTCTCCGTTTGAGGTACAGCCAGTTAGCAGGAGTGTCGCGGCTAATGCTGAAACAAGTGTACTTTTTAATAACTTTCTCTTCATGATGTAAAACTCCCCCTTATTTACGTAATTCTCGTTACTCCTATTGGAAAAGTTTGATTTTATGAAAAATAAAAAAACCTCTCCAGAAAAGAGAGGTTTCATCGCAAATAAACGGACTACTCCTCTCTTATCTCTCAAAACAATTCCTTGTTTTGCAGGATTTAGCACCAATTCCAATCGGAACGGTTGCTGGGCGTCATCGGGCCAGTCCCTCTGCCACTCTTGATAAGAGAACGTAAATGATTTAATTGTTTTAAGTAATAAACTTAATTTAAACTCCTATTAATAAGTTGTCAATAGTATTATGAATATTTTTAATAAATTACTTTTTTTAAAATTACAATACCACCATTTAAATGATCAACTAATTTCGGTATTATAATATTTAGAGAAACGAAATATTCTCAAGGAAGAAGTGTTATGAACAATGAACCAGCAGGAAAGTGCTAAACGTAATTTAGTGATCATGTGGTTTGCCAACTTTTTTGTTGCCGGAAGTATGACGATGGTCATGCCCTTTATTTCACTTTATATTGAGACGTTTGGAAATTTTTCAGAGAAATATGTACAGCATTGGTCTGGGATAACGTTTGGAATTACATTTGTATCTGCCTTCCTTTTCTCGCCAATTTGGGGGAAAATTGGCGACCGTTATGGAAGAAAGAAAATTCTTATCATTTCAGGGATTGGAATGGCGGCATCCATTTTCCTAATCAGCTTCGTCCATTCCGTCTGGCATTTATTGCTGCTGCGCTTTTTCATGGGTTTCTTTTCGGGCTTTATCCCGATGTCACAGGCATTTATTTCTACACAAACGCCGAAACAGATTGCCGGACGTGTCCTTGGCACATTGCAAACAGGCAGTATAACCGGTTCTTTACTTGGACCGATGCTCGGCGGAATATTAGCAGATTCGCTTGGCTATGCCACCACATTTAAGTGGACATCTATTTCCATTTTCATTTCGGCCATACTTGTTATTGCTACAAAAGAATTTCGTGTTGAAATCAAACCGGGAGCAAAAGCTCATTATTCAAGCAAGGAAGTCTTTAAGCATATTTTCCGTAATCCGGTTTTATTAACAGTTCTTCTTATCTCTGCATTAGTTCAAATTGCCCACTTTAGCATTCAGCCAATATTGTCTTTATTTGTTAGTGATTTGCATGGAAAAACAAATGTTGCCTTTTATTCCGGAATTGCTTTTTCTGCAGCTGGACTTGGGAATCTAATGATGACTAGAAAATGGGGAAAGATTGCTGACAAATACGGTTATATAAAAATACTTGTCATCCTCTTATTCTTAGCAGGAATTGTATACTTACCAGGTGCAGCTGTTACGAGCCTTTGGCAGCTTGTTATTATCCGTTTCGCCCTCGGCATCACGATTGGCGGAATTATTCCGGTTAGAATTGCATACATCCGCCAGGAAGCACCGATTGCGATGCAAGGTGAGGTACTAGGCTATAACAATAGTTTAAGATTTCTCGGCAATATAATCGGTCCAATGCTGGGCGGCTTCCTATCCGGTTACTTTGGATTTTCCTCAGTGTTTATCAGCACAAGTGCATTACTAATTATCAGCGGCGCTATCTTGCTCGTATCTATGCAGCGTAATCCAAAGCTTATAAAACATACCGCCTAAAAAATTCAAAAGAAAAGTCCCACAAAAATGGGACTTTTCTTTATTTCATCTGTTGTTCAAAAACTTTAAAAATGTTCTGGGAAGAACGCGTTATCGGTACCCTTTGCTTAACTTAAAATAAATAAGCAGGAAAATCCTGCTATATTTATAAATTGGTTTTCAGTTTTGTAAAATCCATTTTCTGATAATAACTATTTTTGACCAAGATATTGGGGCCGAGGCATGATACGGCCGGGCAATGGCAATTCAATTCCTTCGCAATATTCGAAGCTTGCCATGTGTGATACGCATCTATCAATTTAGTGTTTTGAATATTTCCTAACGCAGGAGTATCGCCAAAATCCGTAACAATAATATCACCGCTAAAAATATTGACGTTCAAGCGTGAGCGGCCGTCAGGGTCATTTCTAACTGTCACATTTTTACTATTATATAAACGTTTTAAGAGATTTAAATCCTCCTGTATACTGCTGCAAGCATAGAACGGAAGTGTTCCAAACAGCATCCAAACCTCTTCATTTCTAATATCGAGCAGTTGATGGATGGCACCTCTGATCTCATGGAGGGTAAGGGTTTCAAGATTGCTGGCGAAATCACTTGGATACATTGGATGCACTTCATGGCGCTGACAAAGCATTTCCTCAACGATTTGGCGGTGGATTTTTTCTAAATGCGGCAGTGTCCGTTTATTTAACATTGTTTCTGCAGACACCATCACTCCTGCTTTCACAAGCTCGCGGCTATTTTCTATCATTCTCATAAAATATTTTTCCCGTTGATTAAAATCAGGCTGCTTTTCCATTCTCGCGAAGCCGCCCTCAACAAAATCATCCACCGTGCCCCAGTTATGGGAGATATGTAAGACATCTAAATAGGGGATGATTAATTCATACCGCGCCAAATCGACGGTTAAATTTGAATTTATCTGGGTCCGTACCCCACGTTCGCGGGCATATTTTAAAATCGGTGCGACATAATTTTTCACGGATGATATTGACAGCATCGGTTCCCCACCTGTGATACTTAAAGAGCGAAGGGTTGGAATTTCATCTAACCCTTTTAAGATAAGCTCCAAAGGTAAGGCATCTGGATCCTTCGTCTGCAGCGTATATCCGACAGCGCAATGTTCACAGCGCATATTACAAAGGGTCGTCGTGGTGAATTCAATATTTGTAAGCTGTGGTTTTCCATATTCCTCAATATCTAAATATGCTTCCCAAGGATCATAGGACGGGGTAATCTTTTTCATATTTAACATAAATAAACTCCTTAACAATCAGTCTTCACAAAACCATTTCATTATAGCTGATTTGGGAATGCAATTGCTATTTCTAACTGTTACAAAAGCTTATGAATTCCAAAAAGCGATTATTCAATTGAGCAATGCTATTTTTATAGATTTTTTCTTTCAATCGACAAATTCCCAGGGAAATATCAACAATACCAGATTCATATCGACAAATGTTATGAATATTCTAAAAATAACAAAAAAATATTATCAGCACCAGAAAATTGGCTGTCATCAAGGTATTCCCCTAATGACAGCCATAAGCACTTAAAAATTCCATACCGTCCGATAAGCCCGTTTCCAAGAAAAGATAGTAATCATACTAAGGATGATGAGATAAATCGGCACACCAAATGGAATAAAAGTAAGAGCAAAATGAATACCAGCAAATACAGCTAGACAAAGCAATGCAAGAATCACTTTCAATCCCCCGCTTTGCAGGGCATCCTCAAAAGATTCAGAGAATGGCAGTGTACCTTTTAGGTAGTTTGAACAAATGATCGTGAATAAAATAGCTGTCAACAGTACGACCAATAAATCGTCGATGATCTTCAAACCGAAAATGCCAATAAAAATCGCACTTATGATAATATAAATAGGCAGGAAGAGGTTGGAAATAAACACCTTTAAAACAGCACTATATAACGGAGCCAAACTTTGGAGTGGAGCCGTTTGGTATATCCATGCACCTTTGTATTTTCCCGAGTATTTTAGCATAGCGACAGCATTGGGAATCATTAAACAAGAAAAGTAAACCGCTAAATACCATTTACTTGAAACTAGATGGGCAAATGAATTCATTTGTATTTCATTAAACATAAAGATAAACGGAAAAATCAATGACATTCCTAACGCCGGATAAACCTTTAAGCGAAATTCTCTTTCGTTCCTCATCATGTTGTCTGCGAAGCGAAAAAAGATTTTTTCCTCCTTGCTTCGGCAAATCACATTAACAAGGCCATTTATCCACCAATGCTTCTTCCGGCTACCTCCGCCGCTATTATTTGTCAGCTTTTGCAAGTTCCTTTCAAAGGAAGGCATCATTCGACTATAGATGATAATCACAATAATAGGAATAAACAAAGCCAGTAGTGAGAACGAAATAATATAGAAGTTTAAGTGGTGCTGCAGGAATAATTCAAAAGGTGCCCCAAACCAAATTGGAGGAATTAGGAATTGCCACCATCTTGGTGTAAAGGTAATGTTCATATCAACTACACTGAAGGACCTTGCCAGTACTTGGTATCCAACAGCAATTGAAACAGATAGGCCAATTTGCACGTAGTTAATAATATCCTTCAGTTTTTCGCCATCAAAGAATCGTAAAATGAAATAATAAATAATTGCCGTTACGACAACAATTAATAGATTTACTAAAACAAGACCGATAACCCCCAGGAGCAGGAATAATCCCCCATGTCTAACTGTCCCAATTATTAAGGGAATAGCCGTAAGTGCGGTCGTAAGATAAATTAAATAAATACAAATATGAATGGTCTTTGCAACATTTAATGTCTTTTTATTAACTGGTTTTGTTAAAAGAATCGCCTTGTCCCTGACATCAAGGAGTACATTCGAAAAATCGGATATCATTGACGTCATGACAAGAAACATGACGATTCCGTAAAAAATGCTCATTTGATACAGAAAGTTGCTTCCAAGCATGGTAAACGGGATGAGCATGAGGCTTAATAGCACATACATCCCTAATGATTTCATAAACCCGTTTTCTTCCGGTTTCTTCTTCTTTTTGGTCTGCTGGTTAAAAATGGTCGGAGTCCTTCTTCCATCCATTGTTAGTTTGACTGCTAAAATTCTTCTCATGACAGTGTAATTGATGCCAAAGCTTTCAAAAAGACCGCGAAATAAATCTAGGAATCTCAGCGTGCGAAAGTTTTTCATCCTCATACCCTTTGAACGATGGACACAAATTCTTCAGCCAAAACCTTATATTCATTAAATCCTGTCAGCTGATTAAAAATCTGCTCCAGTGTCCCTTCCTTATTTTGCTCCTTTAACTCATTGAAGCTGCCGTCGGCTACAATTTTTCCATCGTTAATGAGAATAATGCGGTTGCTGATTTTCTCTACGACATCCATGATATGGGATGAATAGAAAATTGTTTTTCCTTGGGAGGCAAGAACAGCCAGAATTTCTTTAAAAACCATGACACTATTGGCATCGAGACCGCTTAACGGCTCATCTAAAAATAACAAGTCAGGATTATGTAATAAGCTTGAAATGATCAATACCTTTTGCCGCATTCCCTTAGAGTAGGACGAGATTCGTGAGTGATATACTGCTTCCATTCCAAAGACCTTCATCAGGCTTTGGGCTTTTTCATCAGCCGTTTGTAGATCCATCCCGTATAATTCGCCGACAAAGGTTAAATACTCCATTGCGGTAAGATTATCATAGAGTTCCGCTACCTCAGGAATATAACCGATTTTTCTTTTGTAGTTAATATCGTTCTCGTTGATTTCCTCGCCAAAAATCTCAACCTTGCCGCCATACTCACTTTCAAGCCCGAGCAATATCTTGATTGTTGTACTTTTCCCGGCACCGTTTGGTCCAATATATCCGATAATTTGCCCACGAGGTACCGTTAGATTAATGCCTTTTAAAACATTTTTTGTTCCATAATCCTTTTTCAAATCCTTCAAACAAAGTACCACGTCTTGTTTTGTTTCGATGCTCATCACCTTCTCACATATTAATAGCTTAACATTAACATATTTTTCCTATTTTTCTATAAAAAGCGTGAAGATGGAAAAAGCCGACAAAAGAAATTTTGTCGACCGTCTTACCTATTTATTTTTACTTAAAAAATATACATATACTTTTATCATGAAATAGCTTACTTCTTCCGGAAGGAGATCCTTTATCGGCTTTAATTGATTCCGTCCCACTTCAGCCACGGCTTTTTCTAAAAGAGGAATATAGTCATTCGGAACATGCCTTGAAAAGTCGACATCCAACCCTTGTTGGGCACATTGAAGTAAATGGCTTTCCACTGTGCTGATTGCAAGCTCGCGCTTTTCTGCAATTTCCTCTATCGAAAGGTGATTTTGGTTTAATGTCAATGTCTCCAAATGGGATTCACCAACCGCTTTTTGGGCTTTTTTTTTCGGTACTTTTACTTCGGCTTGAATTTCACTTTGATAATCCGGATGATCATGTAAAAAATTTCGGATCGCTTGAATAAATTCAAGTCCATATTTTTGCAATTTATGTTCCCCTACACCGCTCACCTGTAAAAACTCTTGGTTTGTTTTAGGCTGCTTGGCGCACATATCCTTTAGAGCAGCATCAGAAAAAATAACAAATGGCGGCACTTTTTCAGCTTCAGCAATTTGCCTCCTTACTTCCCTCAAGGCTTCGAATAATGGATCACTCTTTGAAACTTGTTTAACTTGGACAGTCTCACGCCGGAATACAAGAATTTTTCCCAGCAAGACATCCTTGCCTTTTGAGGACACATAAAGGGTAGGAAATTGCCCTTGTTCAATCGCGATTAGCTCCTGTGATATAAGAAATTCAATAAAATCACTGACTTCTTTTGCTCCCTTGTCCTTCATAATTCCATAGGTTGTAAGTCTTTCAAAGCCAAGTTCTGTTACTTTTTTATTCTTTGAACCCGTTAAAACCTGGGCAATAAGTGTTTTTCCAAAACGTTGGCCCATCCGAATGATGCAGGACATTACCATTTGTGCTTCCTTCGTCACATCAATGCTTGTCCGTGAATCCGTACAGTTTCCACATCTTCCGCATGGCTCGGTTTCCGTTTCACCGAAGTATTTTAATATAAATTCCTGCAGACAGTTCTCCGTGTGACAGTAATCTACCATTTGCTGCAGTTTTTCCAGCTCTGCATGAATTCGTCCTCGATCAATGGATTGGTCAATTAAGAAGCGTTGAATTTGCACATCCTGTGGAGAATATAATAGTGCACATTCACTTGGAAGTCCATCTCGGCCAGCACGCCCTGCCTCTTGGTAGTAACTTTCCATGTTTTTCGGCATTTGAAAATGGAGGACATAGCGAATGTTACTTTTATCAATCCCCATCCCGAAGGCTGATGTTGCAACCATGACGGATGCTTTGTCTTCTAAAAAACGTTCCTGCTCACGTGCACGTTCTGCGTCCCCCATACCGGCATGGTACCGCGCAACATTAATATTTTCTTTATGCAGTCGTTCATAGAGCTGGTCAACATTCTTTCGTGTTGCCGCATAAATAATCCCTGCTTCGTTGTTGTTCTTTTTAAGGTAATCTAGTAGATATTTTAGCCGGTCCTGTCCTTTAATAACCGAAAAAGAAAGGTTTTCCCGTTCAAATCCCGTGATAATGGTATTTTCCTCATCAATATCAAGCAGATGGCAAATATCCTCCCGTACTCTTGGGGTAGCTGTTGCTGTAAGCGCCATAACAATTGGATTTTGAGGCAGGGTTCGAACCATTTGCTGGATATGGCGGTAGCTCGGACGGAAGTCGTGGCCCCATTGGGAAATACAGTGGGCTTCATCGACAGCCACTAAAGGGATTTCCATTTTTATAAGATCTTCGATAAATTCTCGTGAATCTAACCTCTCAGGTGCTATGTAAAGTAATTTGAATTTCCCAAGCTGTGCATTGCGCAACCGTTCATATGCTTCATTGAAACTAAGGGAGCTATTGATAAATGTGGCAGGAATTCCGACTTGATTGAGAGCATCGACCTGATCCTTCATTAAGGAAATCAATGGGGATATAACAATCGTGGTGCCTTGAAGCGCGAGCGCAGGAATTTGATAGCAAATTGACTTTCCGCCGCCAGTCGGCATAACGCAAATAGTGTTATTGCCATCCAGCACTGATTGGATTGCCTGTTCTTGGCCTTTGCGAAAAGAGTTGTAGCCGAAATGAGATTGTAATAAGGGGAGTGTTTTGGCAATCAAGATTGTGACTCCTTTCAAATGTTAGTAACTAATTCTATTATAAACAAATTGGCTGCCGATTTATATCTGCGGCAGCCTCAAAAAAGCTTTTATATAAGAATATTATTTAAAATCTCCTCTTTATGCTCCCCTATTTTAGGCGGCGGCGCCATTTGTTCCTGCTTAATGTCACTGTGCATCTTTACCTGGCAGTCACCCCATGAGGACGTGAAAATAAGTTCCTTCTCTTTAAAGTATTGGTTTTCGGTTAGTTCTCCAATTTCAAGCACTGGGGCCATACAGCAATCGACCCTCTGAGCGAACTCAATCCACTCATAAAAAGTCTTACTTTTGAATAGCGACGATACCTCAAAGAAAACAGGATTGCCGCCATCCGTTTTTGAAAAATGGGCTCTAATCCAATCCTCCCGGCCGTGCGCCATACAAAAATTCTCCCAAAACTTCGGCTCCAGTGCCCCCATGCTCATAAAGCGACCATCCCTTGTTTCATATAAAGCGTATGCGATAATGCTGCCATTCAAAACAGAAATGCCGGTTCCCTCACCCACTTCTTTTTCGACCATGACATGATTCCCAAGTAAAGAAACCAATTGATCGGTGATAGAAATAGAATGATAGCTTCCCTTCCCAGTCAAAAACCGAGAAACAAGTCCTGCTAAAATCCGTTCATTTGCCGCGAACCCGCCTAAATAATCTGCGAATGTGATAGAAGGGTGGACTGGCCTTTCATGTTTATCTTTTAACTGAGCAAGTACCCCGCTTAAGGCCATATAATTGATATCGTGGTTTCCAAGCCCGCTTAATAGCCCCTTTTGTCCATACCCGGAAATTGAACAGTATACGATATCAGGCTTCACCCTTTGAACATCTTCAAAACCCAGTCCGAGTTTTCCCATTACCCCCGGTCTAAAGCTTTCGATGACGACATCAGCATTGGCAATAAGTTTTAAAGCTGTTTCCAGCCCGTCTTTTTCCTTCAAGTTTAAGGTGATGCTTTTCTTCTGACGGTTATTAGCTTGAAAAACAATCCCATCTCTTTTTTTGGACATTCCTGTGTGGCGGGCTGGGTCACCTCCTGGCGGCTCCACCTTGATGATTTCCGCGCCCAAGTCAGCTAACCGTAATGTGGCAAAGGGTCCAGGCAGATAATTGGTAAAATCAATGACTCTAATTCCTTCCAGCATATTCAAAGTCCTTTCTTACGAATTCGGTGACCCTGGTGCGAAAAGCTCCTCCAACTGTTTACGCAATATAAATTTTTGGATTTTGCCGCTGGCATTGCGCGGCAAGACTTCTATGAAAATATATTTCCGAGGGCGCTTGTAGTTCGCCAGCTTATCACTAGCTTTACAGAATTCATCGAGCTCTTGTTCAGATACATTCGGATCCTTTTTTACAACAAAAGCTGTCACGGTTTCCCCCCACCTGTCATCAGGCTGTCCGACAATGGCAACATCCAGAACGCCAGGATGGGCATGCAATACATCCTCAACTTCACGCGGGTAAATGTTTTCACCGCCGCTGATAATCATATCATCAACACGGTCATTGACATACAGGTAGCCTTCTTCATCGAGATACCCAATATCGCCTGAATAGTACCAGCCCTTATACAGCGCTTTTTCTGTCACTTCTTCACGATTGTAATAACCCAGCATCATACTAGGACCCTGAACAATGATTTCCCCTGTTTCTCCAGCTGGAACAACATCGTCTGGCTCAGATGGCCCGTCCTCTCTCGTCCGGACAATCCGGATATCATGGCTGATTGCGGCCTGGCCTGCAGACCCTGCTTTTCTCAGTTGGTCAGTCTCTGACAGGAAGGTAATTGCAGGACCCATTTCCGTCATCCCATAGGCTTGAACTAAGGAGATTCCTAAACGGTCATGAAGAGCATGTACGAGTGATGGCGCCATGGGTGCTGCACCATATAAACCGAGCTTCAGACTTGATAGGTTGTACTGACTTAAGTCCTCTTGCAGCAGCATATTCCACATCGTAGGGGCTGCAAATACCTTTGTAATTTTTTCTTGTTCCATTAATTGAAGAATTTTTGGTGGATTAAATTGGTGCAAAATGACATTTCTTGCACCTACATGTACTCTTGGAAGAAAGTTGCAATGAAGTTCCGCACAATGAAACATCGGTGCTGTCACTAGACCAACATCATTCGGCTCAAGTTTGCAGGATGCTATGCAAAGGATGCTTTGTTCAAGCATATTGCGGTGGCTATGCATGACACCTTTTGGTCTGCCTGTTGTGCCGCTCGTATAGATAAACGCATACAAATCGTTCTCGTTTACTTCGATTTGAACGCCTTCTGTTGTTGAAGCAGCTAGTTTATCTTGGTAGCTGGCCGCATAAGACGGGGCATCGGCATCAATAAACCAGAAGGACATTTTTTCAAAACGCTTTTCAATTGCCCCAATAACAGGCTCTAAGGCTTTCTCAAAAAGAACAACTTTAGGAGCGGCATCTGAAAGGATATAAGCTACTTCTTCAGGCATTAGTCGGAAATTAATCGGGTTAAAAATGGCACCAATTTTCGAGCAGGCGAAAAAGGCAGTTCCTAATTCTTCCGTATTAAACATGACCGTGGAAACACGGTCGCCTTTTTTTACTCCTTCTTTGAGAAGGGCATTGGCAAGACGATTTACTTGTTCGTTCCATTCCCTATAGGTGTACCTGACATTTTTTCTGACATCATAGATGGCTTCCTTGTTTGGGAACTTTTTCACTGTTAAATCGAAGACTTTTCCAATCGTTATGCTCATTAAATCGCCTCCACCAGGTATTTTTGAGGCAATCGGCGGGGCCGACTGCCTTTTAGGGACTTTTATTTGCGAAAAATTGGGCTATATTTGCTAATTAAACCCTTTTATTCGCAAAATTTCCTATTTTATTTGCGATTCTACTTGGTTTATTTGAGTAAAGCTCGCTTCTATTTGCGAATCCGAATTCGCTAATTAAGCTAAGCGTTCAATTATTGTCGCATTAGCCATTCCATGACCTTCGCACATTGTTTGTAAGCCGAAACGACCTCCTGAACGCTCAAGCTCATGCATCATCGTCACCATTAAGCGTGCACCGCTGCCGCCCAGAGGGTGACCAAGCGCAATTGCACCTCCATTAGGATTAAGCTTAGCTGGATTTGCACCCGTGTCCCTCAACCATGCCAGCGGAACCGGAGCAAATGCTTCATTTACTTCAAATACATCAATATCGTCAATAGATAAGCCAGCCTTTTCAAGTGCTTTTTGGGTCGCCGGAATCGGTCCTGTCAGCATCAAAGTTGGATCAGAACCAACCACCACTCGGGTATGAACACGGAAACGCGGTTTAAGACCGAGTTCATCTGCTTTCTCACGGGACATAAGCAGTACCGCAGCAGCCCCGTCGCTAATTTGACTGGAATTCCCGGCATGAATCACACCGTCTTCTTTGAAAGATGTCCGCAGGCCTGCCAATGCTTCAAGTGAAGTCCCTTTTCGCGGACCCGAATCTTCCTTAATGACTGTTGTTGTTCCATCCGGAAGCATCACTTCTAAAGGAAAAATTTCTCTAGCAAAATAGCCTTCCTCTTGGGCCTTTAATGCTTTTTGATGGCTTTCTAGTGAAAATTGATCAAGCTCCTCACGAGTAAAACCATAGTTTTCGGCGATTCTCTCAGCAGACAGCCCTTGATGGATCATTTCGTACATTGATCTTAAATTAGGACTAAAAGGCTCTTCGACACCTTTATAATTTGAACCCATTGGAACACGAGACATGCTCTCTACACCGCCGGCAACCACTACATCCATATCGCCTGCTAAAATAGCCTGTGCTGCAAAATGGACAGCCTGCTGGCTTGAACCGCATTGGCGGTCAATCGTTGTGCCTGGCACCTCAATTGGAAAGCCGGCAATTAAAGCGGCAACTCTAGCAATATCCCCGGCCTGTTCGCCGGATTGAGTAACACATCCTAAAATGACATCATCAATAATGGCTGGATCTATTCCGGCGCGGTCCACTAATTCCTTTAAGGTTAACGCCGCTAAGTCGTCAGGACGGATATCTTTTAAAACACCATTTCTTCTTCCTACCGGTGTACGTACACCTTCTACAATCACTACTTCACGCATGTTCAATATCCCCTCTCTATAACCCTAGATTTTTTGCAACGATTGTTTTCATAATTTCATTTGTGCCGGCGTAAATGCTTGCGACCTGAATATCACGGAATCGTCTCGCAATCTCGTATTCTTCCATATACCCGTAGCCGCCGTGGAGCTGCATGCATTCAGTCGCAACTTTCTTGGCGTTTTCCGTAAGCTTCCATTTCGCCATCGACACTTTTGTCACGATGTTTTGCCCCTCGATATGCTCTCTAATTAACTGATCTAAAAAGGAACGCCCCATTTGATTGTCTGCAGCCATTTCAACAATTTTAAACTGCGTATTTTGGAACTTACTAATCGGTTTTCCAAACGCTTCTCGACTTTTTACATAATCAATAGTTATTGTAAGCATGACCTCTGCAGCCGTTTGCGCCCCAATTGCGGTGAGCAGGCGTTCTTGCTGGAGTTTTTCCATTAAATAAAGAAAGCCCTTGCCCTCATCTCCCAGTAAATTCTCCTTCGGAACTCGGCAATCCTCAAAGATCAATTCTGCTGTATCCTGGGAATGCAGACCGACTTTGTTCAGCTTTCTGCCTCTTGAAAATCCTAGCGTATCCCGTTCAATGACAAGCAGGGAAACACCTTTATGCTTCGGAACAGCATGGAGGTCGGTCTTCACAGCAACAACGATAAGATCCGATTGGATTCCACTGGTGATAAACGTTTTTTGTCCATTGACAATATAGTGGTCCCCGTCCAGTTTAGCCGTCGTTTTAATGTTGGCCAGGTCAGAACCCGTCCCCGGCTCAGTCATCGCAATCGCGGTAATGATCTCGCCAGTGACACATTTCGGAAGCCAGCGCTGTTTTTGCTCTTCAGTTCCGTAGGAGGTAATGTAGGGAACAACAATATCATTATGCAGACCTATCCCGACTAAACCAGTGCCAACCTTCTCTAATTCCTCATTAATGACAACGGAGAAACCCCAGTCGACCTCACTGCCGCCATACTTCTCATCAATATCAGGGCAAAGAAAACCCTGCTCCCCCATCTTCCTCCAAAAAGAGCGGGGAATCATCCTGTCCTCCTCCCACTGTTCATAAAAGGGATATGCTTCACGCTCTAAAAACTTTCTCAATGACGCCCGGAAAATTTCGTGATCTTCGTTTAAGTATGGATGTTTCATTTGAAAAACTCCTTTCTTAATATGAAAACGCTTCCGATTTAAACGTTAATTTGATTCATTTTTTGACGCAGCTGATATTTTAATATTTTCCCAGATGCATTCCGCGGCAGCTGCTTTTCGATAAAAATCCTCCTAGGGACCTTATATCCTGCAAGCTTTTGACGGCAGAAGCTGCGTAATTCTTGTTCATCAACCACAGCCCCTTCTTTTGGTACAATGACAGCGCACACAGCTTCTCCCCAGACCTCATCTGGCAGTCCGATAATTGCTGCTTCGAGAACAGCTGGATGCTCATAAAGAACGCTTTCTACCTCGACTGAATAAACATTTTCTCCGCCAGAAATGATCATATCTTTTTTCCGGTCAACAAGCGTGATGTAACCTTCCTCATCAATCGTTGCTAAATCACCGGTATAAAGCCAGCCATCTTTAAAGGTACTCTTCGTTTCTTCCGGCTTTTTATAATACTCCTTCATGACCATTGGGCTTCGAAGTATAAATTCACCTACAACGCCTGGCAGCACATCTTTGCCTTCCTCATTGACAACCCTTGTTTCTGTCATGAAAATTGGTTTTCCACCCTTCCCTAGATGCTTCTTATGCCCCTCAGGATCAAGGAGAATTCCTCCTGGTCCTGCCTCAGTCAACCCGCATAAATTGTAAAATTGATCTGTTTTAAAAAGTTCCATACTTTTTTTGACAAGTTCCGGGGCCATTGAGGCAGCACCATACCCGCATCTCTTAATGGATGATAAATTATATTCGGCTGCATTAGGTACTTGGAGAAGAAAGGTAAACATCGCAGGAACCGCAAATAGATGGGTAATTTTATGCTCTTGAATCGCTTGAAGTGTTTTGATTGGATGAAAATCACGATGGATAATATGTGTCGCACCTAGTGCAACTCCTGAAATAAGGAAAAGATTTAACTGGGCTGAATGGAATAATGGTGCTAAATGTAGAATCCTTTCATGCTGCCTAAGCCCCATATTGATGGTAACAGAGATTCCAACTTTAAAAATTTGGCTATGATCAAAAAGGGCTCCCTTAGGGCGGCCTGTTGTCCCTGAGGTGTACAAAATTTCTACATCATCCTTTTCGGAAAGCTCAATTTCTGGTTCGTTTAAGTTTTCGGATAACAATTTTTCATAGGAATAAAAACCTGTGGTTTCCGATTCACCAACCACGATAACTGAGCGGACAGCCGTACCATGTTTAGCTTCAGAAATGTTTTTTTCAAACTCCTTGTCACAAACAACATAGGATGCGTCTGATTGCCCTAAAATGTATTGGACTTCCGAAGCGGTTAATCGGAAGTTAACTGGGACGGCCACTGCGCCAATTTTTGCAGCAGCAAAAAAGGTGAACACAAAGTGATCCGAATTTTTCATCATCAATGCAATCTTTTCGCCTTTTTTAAATCCTAAGGAAATCAAGCCATGAGCAAACCTGTTCACTTCCTCATTAAATTGACGATATGTATAGCTTCTTCCCTCGCATTCAACCGCCAATAATTCTGGAAACTTTCGAGCACTTTGAGATAATAGGCTGCCAATCTTCATATAAGGAACCCCCTAGAAAAATGTACTCCATCCTTAAATATGCAATTATTGTGCCATTATTCTGAAAGATGGATATATCGCCGCACATGGTTCATTGGATGTTGTTCTTATATACACAAGAATCAACTGAGTGTCCATTAATTGGACATTCTTTTAAATCGTCAGTTGGTACTTTTTAATTTTTTCATACAAGCCGGAACGGCTGATTCCTAGTAATCTTGCAGCCTGGACTTTATTTCCTTGTACTTGAACCAGCGCCTTTTTAATTGCTTCTAGTTCTGCATTTTCAACCATTGAAACCTTTATTGCCGATACAGGTGTATGGACCTGCTTTATTAAATACTCTGGAAGATCCTCGTATTTAATTTTTCCACTTTCCGCAAAGGTCATCGCCCGCTCCATTACATTTCGTAATTCCCGGATGTTCCCGGGCCAATCGTAACCAAGCAGGGCAGCTCTTGCGTGGTCCTCGATTCCGGTAATACTTGTTCCTAATATTTGGTTGAAATCAAACATAATCTTGCCTATTAAGAAATCGGTATCATATAGACGATCCCTAAGCGGCGGGACATTTAAGGATATTACATTTAGGCGGTAATATAAATCCTCCCTAAAAAGACACTCTTTGACCATTTCTTCCAGATTCCGATTAGTGGCTGCAATAATTCTAACATCCACTTGAATTCTTGCAGTCCCGCCTACCCTGTAGAATTCCCTCTCTTGGAGGACGCGAAGCAGTTTTGCCTGCAAGGATAGGGACATGTCACCAATTTCATCGAGAAAAAGTGTTCCACCGTTAGCTAAATCAAATTTGCCGATTTTCCCCTTTAGTTTGGCTCCGGTAAAGGCACCTTCCTCATAACCAAAAAACTCTGATTCTAGTAAATCCTCCGGTATGGCTGCACAATTGACGACGACGAACTTTCCGGTACTTCTAGCACTGCTGTTGTGAATGGCGTGTGCAAACAGCTCTTTCCCCGTTCCACTTTCCCCGCGGATAAGCACCGTTGATCGCCCTTTTGCAGCTTTAGCCCCGCTTTTTTTCAACTTTTCCATATAGGGGTCTATCGTCAAAAGATGGTCCCAGGTAAACTTAGCCGACTCTGATTTCTGGTATTCCTGATGATAAAAATTTGCTTTATTTTCTGCCTTCTGCAGCTTCTTGAATAGTTCGCTTACCTCATTTAATTGCCGAAATACCACCTTGCCAATTGCGCCGATGACTTTTCCATCTTCAATAATCGGAATACGGTGGACGATATACTTAATGCCGCTCACTTCCAAGAAGCCGCCTACTTCAGCTGTTTCCGATTCATAGACATGGTCTAATTGAAGTTGCGGCAACGCATTTGATACCGGCTGGTGCAGTACCTGCTCTAAAGTAAGATTGAATAATTCCAGAAGCGGCGGGCTGACCATTTGAATGATTTTCTTCTCATCTGTCATCACAATTCCGTCAAATGCGTGTTTGATTGTTGTTTCTAATGTTCTTTTTAAGTTTTTGATCGTTTGTAATTCTTGTGAGGTTTCAAGCAGGGACATGACCATATCTGTTTTCGTTAGAATACCGACAACGTGGTTCATTCCATCTACGACAATACCGGTTCCAACCTTGCTGTTTTTAACCATTTCTTCAATCTTTGCATATGGGGTATCGACCGAAACAGTTTCAACTTGCTTTTTTATGTAATTTTTTATAGGGGTGGATAGAGGACATTCTTCTAAGATCATTTGATAAAGGCAACTCCGTGTAAAAATTCCCACTAATTTTCTAGAGGCGTCTGTTACAGGGATCAGGTTCCATTTCTTTTTACCAATTAGTCCGATAGCTTCTTTTAGAGTTGTTTTTTCCGTTACAAAACAATCAACTGGGGTAATTATTTCTTTTAATTGGAGCATTTTTTCACTCCTCACTTTTTCAGATACCTATATTGTAACAAAAATACATATTTATTAGAATATTTTAACTATTAATATAAAGGGTCTGTTAAACTTGGTTGTTGATTTGCGCTACAGGCGCTTCGCTTTCCGCGGGCGTGCCAGGGAGCCTCCTCGGCGCTTTGGCGCCTGCGGGGTCTCCCCTGCCCCGTACTCCCGCAGGAGTCTTCGCGCCTTCCGCTCCAATCAACAGTGTAAAAAATCAACAATAGTCTTTAACAAAGCCAATATAAAAAGAAGACCCAAGGGCCTTCTCGGAAAATATCATTATTTCGGCTGCATTCTTATCGCGCCATCAAGGCGGATCGTTTCACCATTAAGCATTGGGTTTTCAATAATGCTTTGGACCAGTTGTGCGTATTCAGTCGGGTACCCCAGCCTTGGCGGGAACGGCACCATTTTTCCAAGTGAATCCCGCGCTTCTTGAGGCAGTGTATCAAACATCGGAGTATGAAAAAGACCAGGAGCAATCGACATAACGCGGATACCGTACCGGGCAAGCTCCCGCGCAATCGGCAGCGTCATCCCGACAATTCCACCTTTAGATGCGCTATACGCAGCCTGACCGATTTGGCCGTCAAAAGCTGCAACGGAGGCAGTATTGATGATGACACCTCGTTCATTTTTATCATTCACTTCATTGGTTATCATCTTCTCGGCAGCAAGGCGAAGCACATTAAACGATCCTACTAAATTCACATTTATGACTCTAGAAAAAAGTGATAGATTGTGTGTACCATTTCTTCCAAGCACTTTCTCAGCAATGCCAATTCCCGCACAGTTCACAACGGCATTCACGACTCCCATAAAGTCCTCTGCTTTATTGACTGCCCTTTCTATATCCTCTTCCTTTGTAACATCTGTTTTTAAAAATAAAACCGATTCTCCTAATTCCTCTTGAAGCCGACTACCATTTTCTTTTGATTGGTCAAAAATGACCGCCCTTCCTCCATTATTCACAATATTCCGGACTGTCGCTTCCCCCAATCCAGAGGCACCACCTGTCACAATCGCACGGCAATCTTGAATTTGCATATTCAATCCCTCCAATAAAAGTTACTAATAGTTTAATTGCAATTTCTGTGCCAAGAAAAATGAATAGATAGCAAAGCCTTTCCAATTCCCAACTGTATTTCGGGTGGACATTTTAACATGAATAGTGACCAATAATTGTACACCATTTAGAATATAAACCTGTTATCATAAAAGAGAGAATGACTTACTGAACGGAGGAATGGCATGATGAGAAAATTAGTGGTTACTCACAATCTTGAACTAAACCTGCTTGAACAAATTAAACAGATTATTCCCGATTGGGAACTGATTGCTGGTAAAGATAAAGAAGTTTGGCAACAACACGTTAAGGATGCAGAAATCATTGCAGGGTGGAAACATGGGTTAAAAGACGATTGTCTTGCACCAGAGTCCAAGCTAAAATGGCTGCAATCCTGGAGTGCAGGCGTTAATTCTATGCCTCTTGAAGAATTTGAAGCTAAAGATATTTTGTTAACAAGCGCCAATGGTGTGCACGCCTTTCCGATTTCAGAAACCATCTTTGCACTAATGCTTGGTTTAACGCGAAAAATCCATACATATGTAAAAAATCAACAAACGAAAACATGGCATCATGCCAATATGAATTTAGAACTACATGAAAAAACCGTTGCTATCATCGGTGTTGGCGCGATTGGAAAAGAAGCAGCGAAAATTGCCAAAGCATTCGGAATGAAGGTACTTGGTGTCAGGCACTCAGCAAGGTCTGAGGAATTTGTTGATGAAATGTATGGTTCAGATCAATTAGATCTAATTCTGCCAAACTGCGATTATGTGGTGGTAACCTTACCTCTTACAAAGGAAACTCATCAGTTATTTGGAGCGAAACAATTTAAGGAAATGAAATCCTCGGCCTTTTTCATTAATATCGGCCGTGGTGAGATTGTCGTTGAAGCGGACCTCGTACAAGCTCTTAAAGATGGTACCATTGCAGGGGCGGGACTGGATGTATTTGAAAAAGAACCATTAAGTCCTGACAGTCCTTTATGGGAAATGGAAAATGTAATTATCACTCCTCACACTTCAGGGTCAACGGAGCATTACAACAAGAGGGTGGTAGAAAATATTTTAATTCCTAACCTAAAAGACTATCTTTCTGGAAAAAAACCATCCAAAAATCTTGTAGATTTTTCAAAAGGTTATTAATAAAGGAGTTTTTTAATGCAGCAAGTAACACTCGAAAAAAAACAAAATAAGAAGCGAAGGTTACACGCTTTAAAGTGGGTCCTGCCTGCTCTCCTTGCTGTTAAACTTGTTAAATAAATAGTAGATGGCCTTTCTTATAAGTCTATTGTCATGGTATAATTCACCGAATACACAGAAAATTTAAAAGGGGTCATTGGGATGAGTTTCTCGGGGATAAGTATATTAGCAATCGTAATAGCCGTTGTTGCCAACATGTTGATTGGGGCACTATGGTATTCTCCCGTTTTGTTCGCTAACATTTGGGTGAAAGCATTGGGGAAGAAAATGGAGGATATCGATAAAAAAGGTGCCAACGTTGGATATGCTTTAACCACACTTGGCGGTATCTTCACAGCCATCATTCTATCATTATTTATTCACGTTTTAGATATTGTCACTATTCTTGACGGTGCGCTGATTGGATTCCTCGTTGGTGTTGTAGCTGCCTTTCGCGAGCTTTCGCCTACCTTTTTTGAACAAAGAAAATACACGTTATTTTTCATTAGTGCAGGTTACCACATTGTTTCATTAACAATCATGGGGATTATAATCGCAGCTTTTGCATAATCATTAAAAGGGTGCCAATTTTTAGGCACCCTTTCCTTATGACTTTATGATTTCCTATATTTGCCAATATCATATTTTTCGCTAGCTTTGAAGTTATAGACCGGCTTAATAATGCTCGCAATTTCAACTGTTTCTTCTACTTTTTCTAATATTTCATTCATCGATTTATAAGCCATCGGCGCTTCATCCAATGTTTCTTCGGAGACAGATGTCGTCCAGACGCCCTTCATCGTATTATGGAAATCATCCATATTCAGCGTTTTAATCGCTTTTGTCCGGCTAAGGACGCGACCAGCACCATGCGGCGCAGAATAATTCCAATCTTCGTTGCCCTTACCGACAGCTAAAATCGACCCATCTCTCATGTTGATTGGAATGATGAGACGCTCGCCCTTCTGAGCTGAAACAGCTCCCTTTCGTAAAATCAAGTTATCTGTATCAATATAGTTGTGGACGGTATCGTAACGATCTTGCTCATCAAAGCCCATATTCTCCGTAATTGCTCTGGCAATTTCTTCACGGTTTGCCTTCGCAAACGCCTGTGCCAATTTCATGTCGTGAATATAATGTTCAAAATCCTCGCCCTCCAAATAAGCTAAATCATTTGGAATTACAGGATTGGTTTCTTTGTAGCTCTGAATGGCAGCTTGAATTTCCTTTTGACGCCCAGCAGCCTTTAATTTATCAATCATCTCCGTTAAATCATGGTTCCTGAGCTTGGAAATGGCTACTTTTTGATAATAGGTGGCAATCTTTGCTCCTACATAACGGCTGCCAGTATGAATGGTTAAATAGTGGTAGCCATCGGTATCGACAGAGACTTCGATGAAATGGTTACCGCCGCCAAGAGTTCCTAGGCTATAACGGCTTTTATTCTCGCTTAGAATGTGCTGAGCTTTAAATTCCTCCGCAGATGGAAAACTCGTGTTAATAAACTGAGCAGTCTCATCAGAATGTATCTCCATTCCGCTTGGCACATAGGTCCGAATGACCTGATCCAGCTTATTAAAATCAACCTTTTTATCCTGCAGCTTAACCGTTAATACGCCGCAGCCTACGTCAACACCTACTAGGTTCGGGACTACCTTATCCTTTAGCTGGATGGTGGTTCCAATCACACATCCCTTACCAGCATGATAGTCTGGCATAATACTAATCTTTGTATCCTTTAAGAAAGCTTGATTACACAGCTCTTGTATTTGTTCAAGTGCCGTCTCCTGTGGATAGTTGGAAAATACTTTTGCTTCTGTTTGAGACCCTGTTACTTTTATCACGAGTTTCCCCTCCTTTTGTAAAAACAATTAACAATAGGCTATCATGGGAAATCCGATTGAGCAATGGATTTTCCATAAGTAATCTTATTACGCACTGAAAACAAAATACCAGTTTTATAAATAAAGGAAGATGCCCTAAAGCATCCCCCATTTTAATCATATCAGTAGATTGTTTGCATTCCTTTTCCCGCGACGGTCATCCATTCGAATTGGCGTAGCCTCACGTCAAATAAGGTTAATGGATCGCGGAACATTTCTGGATTCTCATTCATCTTATCTTGCATTTCTTTTTTCTTCTGAATCTCTGAACGTGCTTCCTCAACAGAACGGTTTAAAATTGCCTTTGGACCCTTGAAAAATAAGGTAACATCGCGCTCCAATGATTTTTCAAACATCTCAAATGGCTGGAAAAACTGCTTATTCACGGCAGCGATTGCTTCGGAATAGTCTTCATTTTCTATAAAGGATTGGTATTTGTTGAAAAGCATGGCTTTGTTTTGCGAAATTGCCCCCAGAAGCTTCCCTGCACTTTTTAATAAAAATTGTGAAGGAGTTCGGCGCAGCAGGATATTGACTATTTCCAACTGGAACCTGGTTGTCATCCTATCGTTATCGCGGCGCCAATCATCGAGCACCCTAAAATCACACTCTAGCTCCATTCGCTCTTCCCCGTACATCTGATTAAATCCATCTTTCATCTCAACCAGAAATTCTTGGTTTTCCTTAAACTCATCATTTGAGCGCTCAATCCAATCTTGAAGTGAGCTGTAATATTTCGGCATTACCTTTTGCTCCAAATATTCCTGCAGCCTTTTATTCATCTCATCATTGAGCATAAGATGAATTTTACTAAAATCACTGTCTTCCTTGATTAGAGAAGAGCACTCCCGGAGCATTTTTGGCACAGCCACTGAGATTTCTGTCTCAATGGATTCCTTAATTGCCCGATACGATTTTATGGCTGATTTGGTTCTTTGTATTTCGGTATCGTTCAGTTGGTTCACTGCACCAGTTAACTTCATCAGCATTTCTTCGTTCCAGCGAATCGATTCTATTAACTGATTTTCAACATCAATTCGTTTTTGTAAAAGACTGGCGATTGTTGTCCGAATAAAATACAACAGCTTTGCAAGGCGCTTATCCGCTAGATTTCTTGTATTTTTAATGGACTGAATAAATACTTTTAATTCCTTCATTTGCTGGTTTTGTTCATATTGTGTTGAAAACGCAAATACCTTAGCATCATGTAAATAGGAGTTGACCATCGCTTTTATATCATCATAAATTTTATGTGCTTCCTGTTCATTTTCAATAGTCTCCATTTTGCTAATCATGAAATGAATTGGAATATCCGGTGCAATCTCTTGTATTTGTCCAAGTGCTGCCCATTCCTTATCGGTAACCGAAGCATTTGCATCTACCACAAAAAGAATTGTGTCGGCAATCTGCAGGTTCTTCAGCACTTCATAGCGATCATAATGGAGAGACCCGGTAAGCCCAGGAGTATCCAGGAACGCAACCTTATTATCTTTAAAAAATGGAATTGGACGCTTCAATTCTATGATTGATTCTAATGCATTTCGTCTTCGATCCATCTTTTCCTGGAATTCCTCTAAACCAGTTAGATCGTTAATCTCCCTGTCAGTGATTTCAGTTATGGTCATTTCCTCAGCGTCTTTGAACAGAACAACAGACGATGTTGCTCCATCCTGTAATTCGGCACCGAGAACCGTGTTTATAAAGGAAGATTTCCCACTTCCTTTAAACCCGGCAAGAAGGATATGCTGGGTATCAAAATCAATTAACTGCTGGGCAAGCCACTTGACACGATTATTCTCGCCCATGTCATGCTCCTGAGCCCAATTCAATATGGAATCAAAGAGTGACAAACACTCGTCAAGCTCATCCATATCCGTTTCCGTTATACTTATTAATTTTTCTGCTTCACTAACGATGGACTGGCTGATGCTCGCTGGAAAAAGTTCATTCCAAGAAAGGACTGCTGCTGACGCCAATACACTATTCGCATTGTCAGCCAGACGGAGCCAATTCGTCAGCAAGTCTGGAATGATATCCTTAAGCTGATTTATATAATACCTTCCATCAATAAAAGTGAAATAAGTTTCTTTATGGCGTTTTGAAAGCTCATGATAGTTTTCATTTCGAACCAGCTCAAGATTGAGGAGCAAGTGGTTGATTTCCCTCAACCAGACAAAATAAGATTCTTCATTCTGATAGCTGTTCCACAATGAAGAAACAAGCTGTTCAAAGCTTTTTTTATTCAGATTAAACAGGACACTTAATGCATGCGAAAAATAACTTGGATCAAAGTTTTTCGTTACACTATTTTCTACATATGTATGCAGAATTTCAAACCATTCCAAAGATTCCGTCCGCTTGGCTTCATTCACCGCAAGCTCAATGGCATTGTTCCAGTCACTCTGCTCTTCGAAGAATGCCCGGGCGACTTCGGTCACATTCGGATAATCTGGGTTAGAGTTGACCGTCCTTTTGATAATCGCAACAGCCGCCTCCAGCTTTCCGCGTTCAAGATAGAGCGAAAATAACTGTAAGGCTACTTCTGTTTTTAAGGTAAGATCTTCTGTTTCTATGGCACTATAAAGATCCTCTGCCGTTGATAACATTCCCAGCTCATAATAGGCATCTGCCGTATTTTTCTTCGCCCACAGCTCCAGGTCATTGACAATGTTTTCCCACTTAAAAATCGCCGTTTCATAATCCTTATGGTGAAAATACACTTCCCCCTGTGCAAAGCGTATATAAGATAGGTCAGGTAAATCCTTTTGTGCTTCCTCTTGAAAGGCTTCACCAAGGACCTGAATCGGATGAATATTTTCTTGCTCATTAATGAACATTTCATAGTATTTCTTTTGTTTCAATTGCTTCTCTAACGTCATTAAAATTCCCTCCAATGGCAACCACTCTATGTCATTCATATGGTAAAGAGGCATAATTATTCCTCATACGATTCGAATAAAAGTTAGAATTTAAGTCCCAATTGTTACAATTTTATCAAAGGAATTTTTTAATAAGATGTCAATTGTATTTCAGTTTGGAGACAACTTTAGGGGATTTGTTGGGGATGTATCACTTGCTATGGATATTATTGCCTACACAACTGCTTCCGGCTGCCTCAAAATAAAAAAGTGAAACCAGCTTAGATTCACTCTAAATTAATCCGCTGGTTTCTTTTCTCTTTTCTATTTTTCCATAGTATATAGATTCCTAGGCAAACTTCAGTTGCTGACCTGTTCAATTCGTATGTTGTCTAAAATAAACGTGCCTGCCCCAGTATCTCCATTCAAGCTCGTTCCATCACTGAAAATTCCAATATATGTTTGGCCGTTCTCAGAACCGGTAACAGTAAACTCAGCCCTTTTGGTATCGGTAGAAGCTGTAAGTGTATTATTCAAACTCAGTCCCTTGGCAGCCACAATATCTCGAACATCAATTTCTTGATCACCTGAGATAAAGCGATAAGCATTAGCAGTAGTTTGATAGTCAAAGGATACTCTATAGGTTACTCCCGGTTCAAAGCGGAAGTGCTGAGGAATGGTGCGATACACTAAGCCTTTGTTTCCAGTATTGACTTTAACAGACCAATTTCCTGCGATAACATCATCTACTAATTTTTTGCCGGCCCATCCTTTTTGTGTATACGGTGCATGTAATTCAGACAAGTGAATTCGGTTGTCCTCTACCCCTTCCGTATTCCCAATAACAAATGGGTAAATTCCTTGCACGACCGATTCAAAATCCTGCTCAAATACGTTAGACGATACTTGATTATTCACGGATTTTTGAACGATGCGAATATCGTCAAATTTGGTTATTCCTTCTCCGGCCTCGCGGCTGAGAATCAGTTCGGCCTTTTTAGATGTAGCCGTAAAGCTTACTTGCATTCTTTGCATTTTGCTATTGTAGCCATCATTTGAAGCATGTGAGTCTGCTTTTACAAAGTTCTTTTGCAGGCTGCGCAATGTGTAATTGCTTACATCCTTTACCCCGCCAGTTACTTTGATTCCGGCTTTTACATCACTATTGTTTTCTACGTAGACTTCTGCCACATAATCTTTACCTGGCACCAGGTCAGTAATGGTGCGGGAAACGGTTGTATTCCTTGATGGACTTTCCATATTCAAATAATAGTCACCGCTGCTCAAATTACGGGCATTTCCAGTTTGATTCGTTCTGATAACACTGACGGCATCCTTGTCTCCAGCAACTTTTGTATTTTCATCTTTGACCGTACCCGAATTAAATCCTGTGTCATAGATATGAGCTCCCTTGCTCCAATCGTCGACCTGTAAGCCCTTCTCCTTTTTGTCAGGAATAACTACATATGGCGTTGCTGCCTCAGCTGTTAAGGTTACCTGATTGTTGACCACTTCGACTTTCTGCACATCAGTTCGGCCTTTATCAGTCAATTTGTACACGTAAACCTTTTTAGATGGACCAACAAATCCATCAGGCAATGTCCAGGTTGTAGTACCACCTTCCAAATTCCAATGATACAATTTTTCAGCAGCAGGAGTTGGATTTTTAAAATCCTGTTCCACCCAAGGAATTAAATACGAATGTTCATCAAGGACCACATTTCCATTAAGTGTAATCACTCGTTCTCTGGAGTTGTCTTTTCTAGTTACAATAACCTCATCACCATTGCTTGGGTCCGCCAATTTTATTTTCTTTTCCAGATTGGTCTTCTGCTTGTCTCCTTCAACATCTGTCCAATCGGTGACATAATACTTTTGTAAAAATTTAGTCGGCAGATTGGTATCGAAGGTCATGCGGATAAACTGGTCAAAGTTCTTATCCGACTGCCATCCTTCGAAACCGGCTAATTCAAATCCGCCAAGTAATGGGTGGTCAGCCGTTCCGCCTGCTTCAGGCCAATTCAACACCCAGGAATCTTTTTGGTGATTACTAATAAAGCGAAGGACTTCAGAGTTGATTCCTTTGCTTGATGGTCCACCGTAGTTCTTATCCGTAGCCCAGTGCTGCCATGTAGAATAATTGGCCACTGATGTACCAAACTCAGTTGAGACTCGCCAGCCTCTGTCCATAAATTGCTCTGCAATTCGATCAGATTCCCATTGATCTTGATACCATACATCCAAATAAATAAAGTCAAGACCTGGTACCGCTGCTTTTAATTCATCCAGTCTTTTCGCCCTCGTTCCTGAGTATAAATCCTTTAATTTATTGATAGTATAGGATTGATCCAACCAGCCCCAGCCTCTAGAATTTGGTCCATCAATAAAATCATCATTGAAAGCCTTAGCTTCAGGATACGTTTCCTGAGCATTAATATGGACTCCAAATTCGGAATTGTACTTATGCCCCTCACGAATCAGTGTTTTTAAATCGTCCTCACCCCCGATTCGTTCACCGACATTTCCATAATCCGGATGTGCACTATCATGCCCTTCATTTCCGTATCCTTTTAAAAGCACGGACTGCCCCAACTCGTCTGTAGCGAGTGCTACCTTTTTCACATTATCCAACGTTTTTAGGAATGGCTGTTGGGCTTGTGATCCAAAATTCATGGCAATACGTGTTCCAACTAGGTTGTTTACATCCTTCGATCCTGGAATGTCCTGCATGATGTCACGGTAAGCAATCGCACCATCCTGCCAGTCAATTTCATCGTCATGATTCAAATCGTCAGCAATCGCAATTTTCACGGTAGGTTTTACTGCTTGCGGTTTTTGCATAAATTCTCTTTGATAATAAAGCAAACTTGAACCGATCCCGATTGCTTTCGTACCATCTTCACTTTGATAGCGATTGGCTACTAGGTTGCTGTAGCCATTGACTTCGGAACTGGACCAAACACCTGCACTCAATTGGTCCGTTGAAAGGAAACCAGTATAATAGCTTGCTGATGTACCTATGCCCCCCATCGATGAATCAACAGTAACATCAACATCCCCCGGCTTCGTTACATCACCGCTAAGATTTGTTAATTTTGCTTTCGCATTCGGTTGAGCAGAATTGACAGAGATAAAGTTTAGATCAGCAAATTCCACCGTTTCAATTTTTGCACTTCCGGCATTGGTAATATCCTCAAAAGTATAAATTACTTTATTTTTGTTGACTTTTAATGAAACTTTGAGAACAGCATCAAGGTTTTCAATTTCATCCTTCACTTTTAAGGTATACAGTGCTTCACTTTCGCTCAGCTTTTCAAAACCTACTTCAGGATAGTAAAGCGTACCGTTCACTTTCAATCCGTAAACAGGAGATTTCTGTCCCCCCATAACCTTATTGCCAACCCGGTATTCGATGACACGTGGGAATACTTGGTCAATTATGACATCCATATAGTCTGATTTTATTGTATCTTTAACTGGTGGAGTACTTGGTGCTTTAGGTGGAACATATTCCTTAATTTTAATGTTTGAAATCGTAATGTTAGCTGACCCGCGGCTTTTTTCAAATCCAAGTAAACCTGCTTTATCGACACCGCCTGCCAATGGCCAGGTATTTACCTTTTTATCATTAACGTAAAGGGTTGCTGAATCATCTATGAATTTCAGTCGTAGATGATAGGTTTTATTGGCTTCCAATGGCACATCTGAGGTCATATCCGTCCAACGGTTAGCAGGGCCAAATATCTCGCCAAAATACTGATTGTTCTGATCTCCCGTTCCCACATACGTGTAGGCAGATGGATTTTGAACACGGTAGATGAGACCAAAGCGATTCATGGCGCTAGTTCCTGGAGTAATATCCGCTTCAAAAATACCATTTTTAATTGTATTCATTTTATTGTAGACAATTCGGTTTTTTTGAGTGGAAGTAACCTTATAGGTTGCTGAACCATCTTGATTATAGGTAATGCTGCCGTCACCTGAGATAATTTTAAAATCTCCTTCTGTCAGTTGGTTATCCGTAATGTCGACTGGTTCCCCATCACCTGGGTTTGGTCCTACATCTCCTGGAGCATCCCCCAATTCAATGAGTACTTGGCTGTTTTTCCCTCCAAAAGCACCAAGTTTAACCGCTTCTTTACCTGCAAGCAGATTATTTACATCGTTTGGTAAAGTAACAGGTCCAAATAAATCTTGGCCATCTAAAGTAACATTGAAAGTGGTTCCGCTATAATCAATTTTAATAGAATGTTTAGATCCTGCTTCTGGTAGTGATACGCTTGGTCTAGTGTTTAACCAGGTTCCGGTGCCTTTATATTTGTATTCATAGAACCACCCAAATGAGTCATAACCTACAAATACAAAGTTGTTAGGGTCAATATAATGAGGATAGATTCCAAATCTGGTATCTGCTCCTTGCAATTCCGGAATAAAGGTATATTCCATCGTTCCTGTTTCTTGAGCTGTCTTATTTTTCTCTTGAAAAATGGCAGCTTTTGCCCCGTTGTCATTTCCTGCTCCAGCTCCAAGCCTTACATAGGCCTTCCCATTCTGGGTGACCATTTCATTTACTTCATTTCCTCCAGCTGAAATCGTGACCCATGGATTCGTCACCTCTGCAATCGCACGTAACGGCGGAATAAATCCCGTCAAGAACGTTGGCAAAAATAACACAATTGCAAGTAGGGTATGGCTAAATCTCCTGTAATTGTTCCTGCTCAATTCCTCTCCTCCTTTGATAATAATAGTTTTATAGATGACGATGCTTGTGTAATGATTAAAGATCCAGTAACACCACCTTCTATCTGTAATCTAGCTTACTTTTGTTAAAGCGCTTCCACAATAAAGATATTGTCCAAATTTTTAGAAATATTGTTTTTTAGAGAATTGCATAAAAAAACGAACAGTACCCGGCACTGTTCGCTTAAAAAACCTATCCAATTTTGGTAATTTTCAAAAATAGAAGTCTAGTCAATTCGCTTTAGCAAACCAGGAGCTGGCGGTCTCTTTCAACACGTCATTTAATTCTTCAATATTCCTTATACCGGTATCTTTTAACCAGTCACGACCTGCTTGTTCCCCATTTTCAGCAAAAGGTGCGACGCCATCTTTCCAAGTTGCCCTGCCGCATAATACGCCATTAAAGGTAGAGGCAGATTCTTTGGCAAACTTCAATGTTTCTTGGAATAGTTTCGCACTTACTCCCGCACTCAAGAAGATAAACGGCAGTTCAGTAGCTTCACTTTGCTCTTTGAAAAAAGAAGCTGCCTCTTCCTTACTATAGACTATTTCTCCTTCCGTGAAGCCTTCAACAAACTTCATATCCACTGGAACTTCTACTTTTAATACATCAACATGATACTTGGGTTTGGAGAATTCCTTCATTGCTTCAATTACTTTATGCGGCTTCACTTTTGCATACTCTTTACTTTTCACATCATCATTTTTGGCATCGTAAGACACAATTTCCAGGAAGAATGGAATGTCTTCTGCCACACACTCGGACCCTACTCGTTCCATATAAACATGCTTATATTCGTTAATTTTCTCGTCTTCATCCACATCATAGTACAGTAAAAACTTAACAGCATCTGCACCGGCGTCCTTCAATCGTTTTACGGACCACTCTGGCAATAAATCAGGCAAACGGCCCTCTGCTTTTGCATCGTATCCGGTCTTTTCATAAGCAACCAATAAACCGGCGTCCTTGCTGCGAACCTTTGCAGCAGGCAGTCCATATTCTGGATCTAATAGAATAGCAGTTGAATAGGGTGTTAATTCTTCGGAAACCAATTCTTTAAAGCGGATGATGCCTTCATCTCCGATAGAACTTGAACTTCCTGCTGCAATCATTTTCTTTAATGAACCGCGCTGATCAATTGCCAAAGCCCCGATAATCCCATTTTCATCCGACAAACGCTTAAGAGCTGCTACTTTATTTTCTGTTAATTCTAACACCGACAATCACCTCTATTAATCTATTTTAATAACTTCTACCATTTCAAATAATTGACCGAACTCCTCACGATCTATATAACCGGTTTCCGCCTCCATCGCATTGAGCATGCCCGTCGTCATTGCGGTTTTCAGGATGTCCGGAACGGATTGCTTTCGTTTCAGGGCAACCGCTAATCCTGCAACAGCGGCATCACCGGAGCCAACAGAGTTTACGACGTTGATGGCAGGAATGGTAACCATGTAAAAATCTCCACCATTCTTGATAAAAGCGCCGGTCCCGCCCATCGAAACGACAATCCATTCAATTCCATGAAATAACTCATTGGTTAACAATTGCTTTAAGCTGCTTATACTCTCCTCCACTTCTATGCCAAGAAGCTGGGATAACTCAGAGATATTCGGCTTGATAGCGAAGGGTTTTACATCATGAGTCAAAACTTGGCGGAGCGGCTCCCCTGATGTATCCACAATCACGGGAATTCCCTTCTCTCGGGCAATTTCAACCATCTCCCGGTAAAATCCAGATTCAAGTCCTTTCGGCAGGCTCCCCGAAATGGTAACAAGTGAAACTTCAGACAGTAGTTCCCGATATTTTTCTAAAAAAGCTGCTCCTTCTTCCTCCGATAAGATTGGCCCAGATTCAAGGATTTCTGTCTGCTTGCCATCATGGAGGATCGCGATACAGTTTCTTGATTCTTGATTTATTTTTAAAAAATGATTCCCGATATCACTTTTCGTCAATTCCTGAATAATGAAATCGCCAATGGTTCCGCCAATTACACCTGTTGCCAAGACATCTTCCCCCATCTGCTTGATGACCCGGGCCACATTTAATCCTTTTCCGCCAGCGGTTTTACGAACATTTTCAACACGATTAACATCATCCAGTTTGAAATTTTGAATGGGATAGGAAATATCAACGGAAGGATTCATCGTGACTGCTAAAATCATCGAACTCCCTCTTTCCCCATAAAGGTTTCAGCTTGAAACCGGCAAACACCATCAAGATACGTGGCCGTTAATTCGAGTTCAGGTGTAAGAACGATAAAATCGGCATCATAACCGGTCGCAATCATGCCGCATTCCCCATCGATTCCAATACTTTTAGCTGGAGCTGTACTGGCCATATAGATGGCTTCCTCAGGTGTCGCAATTCCCCAATCAACGGCATTTTTGACAGCCTCTTTTAATTGCAAAATACTCCCTGCTAAACTGCCAGTCTCCAACCGGGCAGCCCCGTTCTTCACTTCGACAGGGAATTCTCCGAGCTGATAGCGGCCTTCCGGCATACCGCCAGCCATCATGCAATCTGTTACCATCACCGTCTCCTTCCTGCCGCGGGCATTCATTAAAATGTTAGCTGCAGCAGGATGAACATGGTGACCGTCACAAATGATTTCGGCAAACACTTCCGGCAGGCTCATCGCGGCGCCAACCATACCGGGCTCACGATGATGCAGCCCGCTCATGCCATTGAATGTATGAACAAATATCGAAGCACCCTTCTCAACCGCATGTTTCGCTACAACATATGTCGCATCACTATGGGCCAATGCCACCGTAACCTGATCGTTAACGGCATGCTCAATAAATTCAATTGCCCCTTTCCTTTCCGGAGCTAGCGCAATCTTTTTGATAAAATGATTAGAATACTTTTGCCACGATTCCAGCATTTCTATTGAAGGATCACAAAAATACTTCGTGTTTTGGGCACCTTTGTGTTTTTCGGTAAAAAATGGACCTTCTAAAAAGATTCCTTTTATTTTTGCACCTTTCACCTTTGTATAATTTTCCCCTATCATCGCCACTACTTCGTTTAATAAATCGGGCGAAGAAGTTAGCGTGGTGGGCAAAAAAGAAGTCACGCCGCACGAAAGCAGCCCCTCAGAAATCTCCATCAAACCATCAAGTTCGTTGTCCATGATATCGTGATTTTTAAAGCCATGAATGTGAGTGTCGACTAAACCCGGGGCAATCCATTTTCCCGAATAATCGATGACATCAGCCGATTCAGTTGGCAAAGTCACAAAAAAGGAACCAAACTTCCCCTCTTTGATTTCCAAATAACCGGGGCCTGACACCCCATCCTCAAGAAAAATTTTGTCTGCAAACACAAATCGTTCCATAGCTGCACCTCTGTTTAGGAATGGGAACCACATGCATTCCTATTCCCTTGATTTACTTGTATTCGTGTATCGTTACACCCTGTACAACACGATTCACCGTTCCACTAGGTGAAGGAGTATCCGGTGTATTTCCGACCTTAATCGAAGCTAATAGAGCGAGCGTTTGTCCAACCATGACATACGGCAGTGACAAGTAGGCATCCGGTATTATGCGGTCGTCGCTTTCGAATAAGAACGTATCACCTGTATAATTAGTCTCTCCGTCCACGGCGATTGCACAAATATAGCCTGCGATTTGATCCTGTCTCAATTCATTTAACATATCTAAATCATATTGGCGTGTATACGGATGGTTCGAAACAAAAAGAAACACTGCAGCTTTTTCATTCACAAATGATTTGGGACCATGGCGGAATCCGAGTGATGAATCGAAGGAAGTGGCAATTTTACCTGCAGTTAACTCCAAAATTTTTAATTGTGCCTCTCTTGCCAAGCCCTCAAAACCACCTGAGCCAAGATAAATAATCCGTTCAAAATCGGAAGCAATCATTTTTTCAATATCTTCTCCTCTGCTAATCACACCTTGACCCATACGGCGAATGGTTTCAACAATGGTCAATTTTTCTTCCATAGACACGGAATCAAAGATGAGCAGCGCTGTTAGGGTCATACAGGTGTAGCTTCCTGTCATCGCAAAGCCTTGATCATTGGATCTTTCTGGCATCAACAGTAAGAGATTGCTGTCATCCCCTTTTGCCCGTTGTGCTAACTTCCCTTCCTTAGCGCAGGTGATGGTGATCTGGTAGAGGTCCGTTATCACTTGTTCCGCTAATTCCACTGCCGCAACGCTTTCCGGACTGTTGCCGCTTCTCGCAAAGGAAATCAATAATGTTGGAATGTCTGCCTTTAAAAATTGGTAAGGATTTGACACAATTGCTGTCGTTGGAACACTCATCAGATCCCACTTTTTCTCATCGACTTTTTCTTTTAAATACGGGGTAATAGTGTCACCGACATACGCGGAAGTTCCGGCTCCTGTAAAAATGACCCGGATACGATCGTGCTTTTCAGTCAGCTTCTGTAAAAATGCTTCAATCTCATGACTTTTCTTAGAATACAATGCAAACGTTTCTCCCCATAATTCAGGCTGCTGCTTGATCTCATGAGTTGTAAATGATGCTCCAATGGGCTTTAAATTTTCCTTACTTAAAGTAAACAAATAGTGTCACTCCTCTTAAGATTTGTTAAATTCCTTCGAATACCCGCAACCCAGCACCAATCACTCCATTATTCTGCTTCATTGCGCTAATAGACATTTGACTTAATAAATGTTGTTGTTCAGGGATTTGGAATGATTTCAGTTTTTCTTTAATGATGTCAAGCAGAAAAGGGTTGTTTGCGATCACACTGCCGCCGAAAACCACTTTATGTGGGTCTAGTAAACAGGAAATCGAATACAAGCCATGTACCCAATTGTCCGTAATTTCATCAATAATGGGCTGAAACCCGCGTGCCCCTTCGTTATAGCGTTCAAAGACATCCTTAGTCGACAGAGATGCCGATTGCATTTCCTTTTGTGCTAATTTTTCGATCGCTGGTCCTGCAGACATATTTTCCAGCCGCTCAAATTTCTTCCCGGTCGATGGAACAGGAATTAATCCAAGTTCTCCTGCAAATCCGGCACCTCTGAAAAATGAACCATTATGAATAATAGAGCAGGAGATGCCAGTACTAATCGTCACGTAGACAAACGTCTCATCGATTTTTGTCTGGGACGCCTTCCATTCGGCATAGGCCGCCATGTAAACATCATTGTCGATCGTAATCCGCTCAAGTCCAAATTTCTCCCGCAGCCTGGCAGTGACAGGAAACTGGGCCCAAGGTAAATTATTTTGAAAGACAGCAATGCCCAGTTGTCGATCCACCTTGCCCGGTACCCCAACACCAATGCCTTCCATGTCCGCTAACGAATAAGTAGAATCTTTAAGAACTCGGTCTACCGTTTCTACCACTTTAGCAAACATCTTTTCTTTGTCAGAAGGATCACTTTTTACCTCCGTACGTTTCAGTAATTCCCCTGTTTCAGAAATAATGCCCGCTGCAATCTTTGTCCCGCCAATATCTATACCAATTGACTTTTTCAATTGTACACCTCCAAACATATATAGATGGGTTGTTGGTACAAGTGACATTTATTAAAAACTCATAGACTACAAGCTATGAGTTTTTAATAAATGTCTTTTTTAATTTAGTTTAAATTCTTGTCATTATTTATTGTATATCACCACAACTTGTTGGGTCAACCCTATATGGAGGATTATTCTTTATTTTCCACCTGTTACAGCAATGCCTTCAATAAATTGCTTTTGCAAAATGATAAATAAAATCAGCATTGGCAGGATGGCCAAAAACGAGCCTGCCATAAGGATCGGATAGTTGGTTAAATATTGACCTTGTAACGATGACAATCCGACAGAAAGTGTCATTGATTCAGTGGAATTATTCACAATCATCGGCCACATTAATTCATTCCAGCTCCAAAGGGTAGTAAAAATACCCAATGCAACTAAACCTGGTTTGGCTAGTGGAAGCATAATCTTCCAATAAATTTGGAAATGGTTACAGCCATCAAGCCTTGCTGCCTCTTCCAGTTCTTTTGGAAGCCCCATAAAGAATTGACGCAGAAGAAATGTACCAAAAGCGCTAAACAAACCAGGTACAATAACTGCTTGCAATGTATTCAGCCAGCCTAATTTCACAATAATCATGTATTGAGGCAGCAAAAAAACTTGGCCGGGAACCATGAGAACTGATAGTGCTATCATAAATAGAAAATTCCTGCCTGGAAATTCAATACGGGCAAAGGCATAGGCGGCCAACGAACACAAAAACAGCTGCCCGGCGGTTCGTACGACTGTAACAATAAAAGTGTTGTACATAAATTTGAAAAAAGGCAGCAGTCCAAATACCTCTTTGTAGTTCCCCCATTTGAAATCCTCCGGAATAATAACAGGCGGTACATGAATCGACTCGGCATAGGTTTTTAACGAGGTGAGAATCATCCATATAAATGGCAATACCATTGCCACCGATCCCACAATGAGGATGAAATGGATTAGGAATGTTTTACTCGTTACAAGCTGTCTTGTTCTTTCCAATGGTACCACTTCCTTTTAATCATAATGAACCCACTTTTTCTGTAACACCATTTGAATCGCTGTAATAATTAGAATAACGACTAATAAGAGAACAGCGATGGCTGCTGCATATCCCTTATCATTCAATACAAAAGCATGCTGATAGAACAAATAAACTATCGACTGAGTGCTTTCCAGGGCGGTACTGCCTTTTCCAATCATCATGAAAATCAGGTCAAACACTTGAAACGCCCCAATTAGAGACATGATGGACACAAAGAAAATAACTGGTGAAAGCAGCGGCAGGGTAATTTTAAAGAATACCCTTATTGGGCCTGCCCCATCCATTTCCGCTGCTTCATAATAGGTCTTCGGAATTCCTTGCAGCCCGGATAGAAAAATAACCATGTTATAACCTATCCCACTCCAGATGGCTACCACAATAATCGAATATAAGGCAATTTTCGGATCACTTACCCAATGTGGACCCTTTATTCCGATTAAAGATAAAAGATAGTTTAGTAGTCCATAATCGGAGTTAAAAAGCCATTTCCAAACCATGGCGATGGCTGCAGGCATCGTGATGACAGGTAAAAAATATAATGTCCGGTAAACGGATTTCCCCTTTATTTTTTGATTTAGGAGCACCGCCACCAAAATAGAAAGGAAAATCCCGATTGGGACCGTAAAGATAATATATATTCCCGTATTCTTAAACGATTTTAATAGATTGCTATCCTCAAGCATCCGCTTATAATTCGCTAACCCCGTCCACTCATACTGTCCAAATGCTCCCCATTCAGTAAAACTAAAGTAAAAGGTTTGAATGATGGGCCAAAGGTAAAAAATAAACAAGCCCAGCATGGTAGGAGCAATCATAAGATAGGCCCAAAAATAATCCGATCGTTTCCTTGTCTTTGTTAAGCTCGATACCTTAAATTTGTTTTTCGCTTTCACTTCAACCTGTAGAGGAAGTTCCTTCATTGTATTCCCTCCTTATTAGAAAAAAGAAGAGAAGAAACAATTTCTCCTCTTCAATTTTTTTATTTCTTAGATAAAGCTTCATTTGCCTTTTTCGTTAGTTCTTTTACGGCATCTTCTACACTTTCTTCCTCACTCCAAGCCTTTTTAAGAACGTCTGTTTCATACTGCCAAATTTCCCCTGTGCTTTTCACGCTTGGAAGTGGGTGAGAATACTCGACACCATCAATAAAAGCTTGAAGGTTCAAATTCGGAACTGATTTAAGCCAAGCTTCTTGAGTACCATTGTAAGCAGGAATCACGGTTCCTGTTTTCGCGTATACTTCCGCTGCTTCTTTCGAGCCTAAGAATTGGACAAACTTCCACGCAGCATCTTTATGCTTTGTATTCGTGGCAATGACATTTGATAATCCATGAATCGCAACCGCGCGCTGTTTTCCTTTTGGCACAACCGCAACGTTTAAATCAGGATTATTCTTATATTCTGGAACCATCCAAGGACCGTCAAACATCATCGCTATTTTTCCTGAAGAGAATAATTCGGAAGCAGCTGTTTCCGTCATTTGAGCTTGTGTTGGAGATAACCCTTCCTTTATAAAACTAATATTGTATTTAAGCGCCTCAATGGCCTCAGGCTTGTCAAAACCAACAGACTTGCCATTATCAGAAATAATATAACCGCCATTTTGCCAAATGAAATCATAATAGCCGCCTTGATTTCCCATTACAGCAGCATAGCCCCAAATACTTTTATCTTTATTTGTCAGCTTTTTAGCAACTTCCTTTAATTTATTCCAATCCCATGAATCGTCTGGATAAGGCACGCCTGCTTCATCAAAGATTTTTTTGTTATACCATAAGCCTGTAGTGTCAAAGTCTTTTGGGATTCCATAAAGTTTTCCATCAACAGTATAAAGATCAACTAAAGACTTCGGATAATTATCTAAACTAAAGTTATCTTTCTTTGCAAGGTCACTAAGCGGGAGAATAACCTTTCCCTCCGCGTATTGTTCAACATGAGGACCATTCATCCACATAACATCTGGCAGGGCACCCCCAGTGGCAGCTGTTTCGAGTTTCTGGAAATATTGAGCATATGGAGTCAACTCTGTTTTCACTTTAATGTTGGGGTATTTTTCATTAAACAACTTAATAATTTCTTCAACAGCAGGGACTTGCTTCTTATCCCAAAATCCATAGGTGATTTCCACTTTGTCATCTTTGCCATTACCCGAAGTCGTATCACTATTACTGCATCCGGCTAACCCTAGTAATCCTAAAATTACAGTTAAAAGCATGATAAGCCACTTTTTCATTTGTTTCCCTTCCTTCTGATAAATGTTTAGTAGATTTCTAAAAATACGCTTAGAACTTGAATGGTATAATGACCTCTTACCCTTTGATAACCCTTACATTTTTTTAAACTTGATTATGATGCTGGAACCATAATGGAGAAATGAATTATGTTTAGCTTTGACCACCTCCCTAAATAAAATAGTTTTTAATATTGGGAGATTCCTTTAATTCTTAACGGTTTCTACTAAACTAGTATAATAATCGTCAATATCAATCGATTGCCCCTGAGTGAGCCTGGATTCTTCTGCAGCAAATGCCATTAGGTGACTTCTTACGGATGCAGAAGTGGAGGAAACACTATCTTGTTTATGTCCATATTGAACCTCCCTCAGGAAGGTTCTCATGATGCCCTGGTCTCCACCGCCGTGTCCCCCAATGGGATTGTCAAACTTGATGACCGTTTCCTGTTTCGTGAGAAAATCAAAAATGGATATACTGTTTTCCTCCATATTTCCACGTATTTCGCCTTTTGTACCCATGATTTGAACAATCCGTGTTTGTTCCCTTGTAAAGCCGCACATGCTGAACGTTGCTGTCGCCCCACCCTCGAATTCCATATTCACTACTTGATGATCGACCACATCATTATCAGAGCGATATACACATTTGCCATAAGGCGTTTCATTTAATGCCTTTATGATGCCTTCATTTGTATCATCTTCTGTAAATTTTCTTGCCCATCCTTTGCCTTCTCCAAGATAATACCTGCCAGCGTGAAAGGGACATTCCAGTTCGGCAGGACAACCATCTAAACACCTATTTGGTGCTCCAATGGGGGCATTCTCTTCATTAAAATGCATCAGTGAACCATATGAACTAACCCGGTTACAATCCTTGCCGATCACAAAAGAAATAATATCCATATCATGACAGGATTTTTGAAGAATCATCGGACTTGTTCTTCCCTTGTTATTCCAATTGCCGCGGACAAAGCTGTGAGACATATGCATGACTTCCACATTTTCATTCAGTTGCAGCGATACGATCTCCCCAATTTCTCCTTTAGAAATAATCTTTTTAATTGTTGCCCAAAATTCCGTATACCTTAGGACATGACAGATGGTAAGCTGTCGTTTATGCTTTTGGGCAGCGCGTTCCATCATAATACACTCTGCCGGATCTGGAGACATTGGTTTTTCTAAAAGAACATGATACCCCAATTCCAATGCCCTCATGGTCGGCTTGAAATGATGTTGATCAAGGGTACAGATAATCGCAATATCCGCTATTTTTGTTTCTTGATTCAATACCTCTTCCCACGACTCATAACAATTTTCATCAGAAATATGATAGGCTTGTTGAAATCTGCTTCTTCTTTCTCCATTTGGTTCTGCCAATCCTATAATCTTTAATTCATTAGGAAACTCTAAGGCATAAGGCGCATAGGCTCTTGCTCCTCTGTCACCTGCTCCGATCAAAATGGCCGTCAGTGGTTTCATGTTTAACTCTCCTATCTTTATGGATTTTCGTTTCCTGACATTTTTTCCTCATTTAATCCAAACGTTTTCCAGTGATTGATTAAAAAAGAACCTCTCAGGTTCGTTTTATGTTAGAGGACTCACGAATGACTAATTCAAACGGTAAGATCATCTTTATCGGAAGTTTAACTTCCTCTTCCACCATTTCCATAATCGTTTTAGCCGCCATTCTTCCCATTTCATATTTGGGGATATCTACTGTTGAAAGCGGTGGTGATGAATATTTCCCCATGTCAATATTATCAACTCCAAAGAAAGCGATGTCCTCAGGGATTTTATAGTTATGTTCGATGACTGCTCTCATGGCAGCGATGGCCATTAAGTCACTTGCACAAACCATTGCAGTCGGCAAATGCAAGGGATCTCTTTTCATTAAACTTTTCATACTTTCGTAGCTATTTTCCATTTGCCATTTCGTATTCATTACCCATTCTGGTTGGATAGCTAATCCTGCTTCTTCCATGGCATGTTGAAAGCCTTTAAAACGATGTTCAGCATACAAATCTTCATACGTTTCTCCAGTTCCTCCACCAATAAACCCGATGTCCCGATGACCTTGTTTCAATAAATGCTGTACCACGTTTTTTATAGCTACTTTACGGTCATAGTCTACAGTGGCCATATTTTTATCTGAATAATGAAAGTCCATCCCTACTACAGGAATTTGTTGCTGAATATATTCAATAAGACTGTCCTCAATTCTATCCATCAAGAGGAGTCCTTCAATTCCCAATTCATAAATCGCCTTAAGGAGCAGCGCCTCGTTTTCGATTTCATCCTTGGTAATACTAATAAGGGTGTAGTCATTATTTGCTAAAGTATCACGAATACCTGTATAAATATTAGCATAGTAAGGATTCGTTTCTGCTTGTTTTGGATTGGCTACCCAGCCAATTTTCATCGTTCTTGCCTTACTCTTTTCTTGCTTGTTGGTTACTAAATTTCGGGCATGCTGATTTGGTATGTATCCTAACTCCTTCACAGCTTCCCAAATTTTTGCTTTCGTTTCGGGATGAACATTTCTGGTCTGATCATTTTGAATCACTCTTGAAACCGTCGAAATAGAAACACCAACATATTCCGCAATATCCTTTAATCTTGCCACTTTTAAAACACCTCTTAGGTTGAACTTATGCGCTTTCATTAATAGGATAACAAATTTTTCTCCCATTTCGGAAATTTCTTTTAAATTATTAAATATTTTGTGAAAGA
Organism: Neobacillus sp. DZ-9; assembly: GCF_059587065.1. Taxonomy (NCBI): domain Bacteria; kingdom Bacillati; phylum Bacillota; class Bacilli; order Caryophanales; family Bacillaceae; genus Neobacillus; species Neobacillus sp. DZ-9. The sequence continues at coordinate 49,877 of NZ_JCAIOL010000009.1, read as the reverse complement.
GGTTGCTCTCCCGCTCGGCTTAATGGTGGGTTGTTGGTACAAGGTTTGTTAAAAAAATAATTTTCGATACTAACTGAAAATTTTAACTAATTCGAATATACATCCCTTACCATTAACCTGTCAACCCACCAACTAAAATTATGTTTAAATTCATCGGGTTGTTGGTATAGGTTAACTTTTAAAAAAACTCATAGACAAAATGCTATGAGTCATTATCGATTAGCTTAGTTCGGTGTAGAAGCGGCAGCGATCCCCACGTACAATGGATATACAAAATTCAACTGGCACACCATTAAAATCATACGCTGTCCGTTCAAGCAGGAGTGCCGGACGACCTTCCTCCGTTTGTAGATATCCACTTTCTTCTGCACGAATAAGAACAGGTTCAAATGCCTCTTTTGCTCGGGTTACTACGATATTAAACTGTTGTGAAAACAAATCATATAAAGAAATTTCCCCTACTTTTTTTAGCTGCTCCATATCTGAAACGACGTGTTTCGGAATGAAAGATGATTCCAAAATATATGGCTCATCATTGGCACAGCGAAGGCGTTTCATTTCTATGACATTCACATCTTCCCCTAGCTGCAGTGCTTCCTGGATTTTGACAGTTGGTTTGACTTCTTCTATTTTTAGTATGATATCCTTAGGATTCAATCCTTTTTCTTTTAATACTTTGCTAAAACTGTAAAATCCCATCAATGACTGCTGCAATTTCGGTTTTGCCACGAAGGTTCCTTTTCCTTGAATTCGGTAAAGTATCCCTTCCTGTACAAGCTCCTCAATCGCTTTTTTAGCCGTGTTACGGCTGACACCAAATTGGTCCATTAATTGATTTTCCGAAGGGATTTTATCTCCCGGAGTCCAATGTCCCTTTTCAATCGAATCCTTTAGTCTTTCCATCAATTGGTGATATAGCGGAATTAAACTTTCATGCTGCAATGGTTTCATTTTACTAAACCTGCCTCCAAACCATACTAACATTCTTTTAATAACCTAAATTATATCACCAACACTTGTGGAGTCAACCCAACAACCAGGTTCTTTACTGAATAGTATCTACCAAAATATAATAATAATGGTTTATCAAAATCGCTACTAATATCTTCTACGCTTGTAAAAGCTTGTAAAATATTAATAAGCTCCTTAATCGGACCATCTTCCGGACTAACTTTTTACCTGTACATATATTTACTTATCTTCTTTTTAGAACTAGAAATTCTTTCGTTTTAAACTATTAAAAATCATATCCAATTTTAGTAGTCAAATTTAAATCACCTTAAGTTTTAGAAAAATTTGTAATCTGTTAAAACAGTATGAATCTCCGCCAAATCAACTTCAAATAAGTTTTATAAAGTGATTTCCACCAATATTTTTCTATTTAATTCACTGATACTTTTGTCTTTTGCCTCAATAACGTGAGTCAGTTCCTCAATAATATTGTTTAACGTCATTTGGCTAGTATCTTTTCCCAGAATAATAGAAGTTTTAAGCTGTAACCTTTTTTCTTTCTCACTCACAAAAATACCTCCATTTTTAAAATGCTAAATAGCTTACCATTGTAAATCTGTATTTCCCTGGATACATCCTTTTTAGTATTTGAAAAAGCTATTTTTAATTTAACGAAGCGGGCTTCTTAAAGGCTGGAAAGTACTTTACAACGAAAGAACTAGCGTGGTTCGATGTAATTTACGTTATTTTAACTACACCAAAATTAAAATACTTACAATATTTAGGTCTATACGCGACTCACAGAGCCAACAAACGACAGATACGATTATTTTAGGTCCTTTAAGGAATGTTCTTTTAATAAAGATAGGTATTTTTTTATAGTTGCAAAAATAGATATAACTAATGATAAGCCGACAATAATGGACATATATCAACTAACAAAAAACTTCATGCATCTGCATATTGATCAACTTATCAAGATCTTGACTGCATTTGATAGTTATTTTATCTGCAAATCCATAAGTCATTCCTAGTTCAATCAATTCTTTCCGTTTGTTCTCTATACACTCTTGTAATTCTCTTAATTGGCTTGAAAAGTCTATCGATAGCATCGTTCCCTCTCACCTCATATATTTTCTGTGCTAATTGAGTCAGCCAATTTTGTACAACAATAAGAGATAGCGTTAGGATTTTGTTGATTTACAACGTAAAGATTAGAAAACTTGATATGTCAGCATCCGTAGTTGGTTTCAATGGAGTAACCCCTAATGGGATAGATACATAATCTCGTATAGAAAGGCTTCAAAGTGTCCCATACAACTTGTTTCAAAATACCTTAGCGTGGTAATTATGCATATCCCTGACTACATCCCTCTTAGTAATTGTCTAAAATCGATCAGATGAGTTTCTTATCTGATCATGAATAAATACAGATCTAATTTATTTTTTTACCGCAATCTTTTTCGCTTTACCTGTATTCCCTTCCTTATCTTTTCGTGTACTTGGCTGATGCAGCTTATATTAAAACTTTAAGTTTTTTTAAATTTTTTGTAAAATCAAGAAACATTATGGTAACCATAACATTATTTTATTGAAATTCAGCACTATACTAATATGCACCAGTCCAAAAAATCTGGTGCTGGTCCCTCCGTAAATAAGTAGGAAATTCTAATATTTCTATTAAAAGTAAATGTTATTTTTGTTTTTCTATACGATCTCACATCTTGTTTAGAGTAATAGTATCAGCATGTTCAAGAGTTAGAGATTCATTGCAATTGTTCTAAAGTTTTTGCACCAGATCCTACTGAAGCAGTAAGGCATACTTTCTTAAAGTGGATTCCTTGATATGTAATAAAGTGCAGTCATACTACGATTTTTAACATAGCCCTGTTGTCTCATGTTACACACCTGTCACAATTTACCTCCCTACTAATAACGGTGTTATAACACTACTAAAAGAATATCGTTCGGCTTTTTTACTCCATAGTAGGAATTCTATTCCAAATTTTTTGGATTACATTAATAAAAGATTGAATTGTTACTACGTTTTCTTTTTCCTTCAACGTAATGATAGAAGTGTTTACTTTTACTTTGTTCTCAGTAACTAGGATTGGGACTAAATCACCATTGCTAATTTCTTTTTTTATGCAGTCACTGATTAACAACGCTACCCCAATGTTAATTAATACGGCCTTTTTGATCGCATCTAAACTTCCAAATTCTATTACGTTTTGTAATGAGAGTTTCGATTGAATCAAATATTTATTTATTATCGTTTCAAAATATTCTCCAGCTTGATATTTAATAAAAGGAAAATTCGCCAGTAATTGCTCTTCCGGGTACCTAACATATAAATCTTTAGAAACCACTAGAACCATGTCTTCCTCTGCAATCACGATGTTTGTAATTCCATTTTTACTTAGCTCACCCGAAATAATCCCTATATCGTATTTGTTTGATTCGATCCCTTTTATAACCTCATCACTGTTACAAGAAATCACCTTAATCTGTACATGAGGATATAGCTTCTGGTACTCAGAAATTACATAAGGAAAACAATTCGTACAATACCCTTCACTAGCGGCAATCGTAATATTGCCATACGAATTTGAAAGTTCGGAGAAAGATGATTCAATCTCCTCTACTATGGAAAATATCTGATCTGTATATGTTCGAAGGATTTCACCTGCAGGCGTCAAAAAGTTCTTCTTTCCTATTCGTGTAAATAGCTGCTGTTTCAATTCTTGTTCGAGCGTCTGAATTTGTGCAGTTACAGCAGGTTGAGTGAAGTTTAACTGCTGAGCAGCCTTTGTAAAATTTAAGTACTCTGCCGCGAATTTGAAAGTTTTAAGATGTCTTAATTCCATAATAGCTACTCTCCATCTATCAAATTTTTCGGACTCCAGAATAGATGTAATATTTTTCATCTGTTGCTGTTTTTTATATTTTGTTTATCATTATGAAAACCCGCCTCTCAAATTAATAAAAAAAGCCTAATAGACTTTATTTTTATAAAAAATAAAACCTACTAAGCACCATTGCTTCATCTATTCACTTGTAAACTAACTTGGGTACTTCAAAATAATGTACTTTGCCACTTTTTCCAATGGCATTTGTTTTTTCATGCTGAGGCCTCTAATCTTATTGTAAGCTGTTTCTTCTGGTAAATTTAGTCGTTTCATTAAAATTCCTTTTGCTTTTTCCACGAGCTTTCGGTTTTTCAGCTCCCGATTCATTTCTTCTACTTTTTCTTTGTAAAGAATCGCATTTTCAGCCTGCTTCAAAGCAATTTCAACCGCCGGAATCAAGTTAGCCTTCGAAATCGGCTTTACAAGATACCCTAAAATATTTGCCTTCTTTGCTTTTTCTATATATTCCTTTTGACTATAGGCTGTTAACAGCAAAATCGGTATATTAAATTTGTTGGAAATAATCTCACTGGCCTTTAAACCGTTCAGCTTCGGCATTTTAATATCCATGATCATTAAGTCTGGCTTAAGGCTGTAGGCCAATTCAATTGCTTCCTCGCCATCAGCTGCTTCCGCCACAACATTATAGCCCGCATCCTTTAACATGAGAGAAACATCCAATCGGACGATGGACTCATCTTCCACTACGATAATTCGCTTTTTCATTCCTTAAACTTCCCTCGCAAAGGGAAATTCGACAATTGCTTCCGTTCCTTCCCTTGTTCCTTCCATAGAAAAATGGCCAGTAAAATCATGTTCAATCATCATTTTAACTATTTCTAGTCCTAATGACGGCTTCATGGAAGGGGTATAGCCAATTCCATTATCTTTTACGAGGACTCTTACTACAGAAGCCTCTTCCTGGATGACTACATCAATTTGGCCCTCTGTCATCTCCGCAAATGCATGCTTCACACAATTTTGGATTAATTCATTGATAACAAGAGCAATGGAAACAGCTAGATTCGATTTAATAAAGATCTTTGGGCCCGAATAGTTGATTGAAATCATTTTTCCTTCATGATCTTCACTAAAGACCAGCATATTCCCGATTTTTTCTATTAAACTAACTAGTTCTACATCATCCTGATTTTCAGAATTGGATAAGATGATTTCATAGACAGAGGCAATACTTAAAATTCGGTTAAGGCTCTTGATAAAATGAAACTTGCTTTCTTCAGGGACCCCTCTTCGCATCTGCAGACGAAGAAGACTCGCTACGGTTTGCAAGTTATTTTTTACGCGATGATGGATTTCCCGGATGGCCACAGTCTTTACGGTTAGCTCCCTCTCCTTTTCGCGCAGCTCTGTTATATCACGAAAAATGATGAATGATCCACTATTTTTCTCATGCTGCACAAGAGCAATTTTTTTCATTTGAAAGACTTTATTTTGTATGATGATTTCTTGGATCACAAGTTCATCCGGCAGCCTGCACATTTCTGCAAGATTGGGAAAATAGGAAGTAAAAAGATTTCCGCTTTTACATTCCTTTGAATACATTTCTAACACAAGATTCATCGCAGCAGGATTCGAATATTGAATCCGTAAATCCTCGTCAATAATGAATAGAGATTCCTCCATCACTTCTGGGATAAAAGGGCGATTCTCAGCCATTCCCAATAAGAGTTCACTGAGCGTTTCATTCGCTTCTGTTAGCGTTTTCAGTTTATTTTGATTTTGAAGCTTATCGCTGTTGTCTTTCTCCATGATCAACGTGCCAATAACCTGGTTATGGATTCCAACAATCGGAACAACGCTTTGTTCGACTTTTTTCCCTTCCTGGGTTAAGGCATGATTGAGAAAAAGCGGCTTACCTGTCCGAAATGCATAAAAAACAGCAGGCTCAAACGTTTCGTAGGCAAACTTGCCGACTACCGGATTTTTATAGACAGAATTGGCCGTTGCTGGTGCTGCTTCTGCCACCACAATAGCATGCTTTTTTTCTCTCGTTTGACAATCGACAAACACATTTGCTTGATTTAAATCGGCAATTAATTGCAGGTTTTGAACCACTTCTTGGATCTTTTGTATATCTTGTTCCAATAGGTCTGTGTGGAGCTGACATAGAGTTACTACGGTGTTCATCTCAGTTTTAATCATGTCTTCGCCCCAATCTTTAATCTTCAAATAAATAAAAATATTTTGGTTAAAAAATTTCACTCACTTGAATAACCTTTTAACGCTTTTCTTATATTATTTTTGATAAACGATGAAAAAAATCCACCATCCTAAGAATAATAATGAAAAGATAAAATGGCATTTCCCATTGCTCAATTGTACTATTGTACTATTTCCATAGTTGTCCTCTTAATTATCTTCTGAAAAAATTCACTTACCACATTAAAGATTTTGTATTTCTATTTTCGGTCTATTTATGGACTTATCCTTTATTATAGCATATCGTTTAAATTACGACACAATATACTGAAAAAATATAAGATTTCTTTTTAGGATTCAAATAACCAATTTCTGTTACACTATATAAAGAAGGGAGCAAAGAACATTGAGTATATTACTAGGTCTACTTGGAGTAAGTGATTCTATCGAAGTAGTTCAACAATATTTGAAGAAATACAACGACATAACTTGTATTCCAATTCCTATTCCAATAGAGTGCTTAACCGAGGAGGATTTAGATAAACGTGTTTTACCACGTAAACATGATATAAACATGTGGCTATGTACTGGTCCAATTACATATAAAAAAGTTCAAAATTGGGGAAAATTAACTGTTCCTATTTTCCACCTCTCATCTACCGGTATTGCTTTATCCAGATTATTGTTGCATATGGCTCATGAGCATAATTTGAAAGCTGACGAAATAAGCTACGACTCCATCTCACGTGATGAGATTGAACGAATTATACAAAAAGCTGATATTAAGACAAAAATAAAATATGTTGAATCAGATACGATGGAATTACAGGAATTAATCGACTTTCACTATCAATGCTATAATAACGGCTATTCTAAACTGGCTATTACATTTCTTCCAATTCAGCAACAATTAATAAAGCTTGGCGTTCCTACCTATCGAATCTTTCCAACAGATATTTCAGTTGAATTTTCTGTAAATGAAATTCGCAGAACGTATGAAATGCTTCATTTTAAACGAGCTCAAATTGCTGTACAAATCATTGAATATGATGCTGCTTTTGCAGACTTGGCAAATACAGCATTTACAACTAACAAACTTCATGAAATTGAACTCGAATTTTTGAATAAATTGCGTACATATTCCAATAAAATTCACGGATCTTATCTTACAATTGGTCCAGGTCGATACATGATCTTTTCAACGAGAGGTTTTTTGCAAGACATCACCAACGACTTTACACATAAAGCAGAAATAGATACATTTAGGGGATTGAAGGAAGAAGTGGAGACTTGCGGAATTGGAATTGGTCATTCAGCATATGAGGCTGAAATTAATGCATGGAACGCTTTATTACAAAGTAGAAAGTGGGGAAAAGGTTCATGGTCAGTTTGCTTTGATGATAAAAGAATTGCAGGCCCACTTGGTCAAGAAGAACAACTTACTTTTTCTTACATATCAGAAGAATTAAAATCTATTAGAGAAAAAACCTCTCTCAGTGTAGCTACGCTTCACAAATTGAAATCGATTATAAAAAAACGTTTAAATGAAGAAATGAGTGCTAATGATCTCGCACAATATATGCAAATTACAACACGTAGTGCTCGGCGCATATTAAGTGAGTTAGAGGTAAATGGACTTGCTCAAGTTATTGCTGAGGAAAATCCAAGTACAAAAGGGCGTCCAAGGAAAATTTATAAACTATTATTATAAAGGGAGTATTTGGAACAAATACTGATTCTAGTGCAATATGGTATAAATTTTTCAAAGCTATACCATATTTGTACTAGAATCAGGGTTCCATTTTAATTAGTAAATCGAATGCCATAGCCATCAATCCTTTGAAATAAGTTAATTAATTTTTAACAAAGGCTATTTTCGCATAAATTGTTGTTTTTCGTATAAGTTTTTATACACGTATAAACAGAAACGTCGTCGCATCTTTTCGTAAGAACATTTGCGAAAATTGCCCAGAAACTTAGTAAATGCACCATATTAAGTTCCAAAAGCAACAAAGTTTACGAAAAGAGCCTTAACAAATAGGTCCATACGGGGTTTTTGTCCCCACAAGGGGTGTGGAGGTTGGAATGCCTAACCAAACCATGGGGACTAAAGAAGTTAAAAATGTCGATATACTTTTGATGTACTGTAGACCTGGTGTCGATTTGACTTTTCTCAATTCAATATAAAATTCATTGCTTTTAATAAAGAAATTAAATAGAATGCGATACTTATCGGATGAATCTGCTTTATTCGTCAGTGTGATAAAAACCTGGCTTTTTTCAAGGCGCTTGGCTGATTTGGCATCTCTCGTTTTACTAAGGAAAAAGTCAATAGTATTTCCTTTTGAATCGACTGCACAATATTTTTGTTTTTCCATACCGATTACACACCTTGTTTAGAGTAATAGTATCAGTATGTTGAAGAGTTAGAGATTCATTGCAATTGTTTTAAAGTGTTTGTACCAGAACCTCCTGAAGCAGTAAGGCATATTTTCTTAAAGCGGATTCCTTGATTTGTAATAAAGTGCAGTCATCACTATGTTTTAATATGACCCTGTTGTCTCCTGTTCCACCTGTCACAAAGTTGCCTCCCTACATAACGGTGTTATATCACTACTAACAGAATATCGTTCGGCCTTTACTCCATTGTAGAAATTCTATTCCAAATTTTTTGGATTACAGTTATAAAAGATTGAATTGTTACTACGTTTTCTTTTTCCTTCAACGTAATGATAGAAGTGTTTACTTTTACTTTGTTCTCAGTAACTAGGATTGGGACTAAATCACCATTGCTAATTTCTTTTTTTATGCAGTCACTGATTAACAACGCTACCCCAATATTAATTAATACAGCCTTTTTGATCGCATCTATACTTCCAAATTCAATTACATTTTGTAATGCGAGTTTCGATTGTATCAAATATTTATTTATTATCGTTTCAAAATATTCTCCCGCTTGATATTTAATAAAAGGAAAATTCGTCAGTAATTGGTCTTCCGGGTATCTAACATATAAATCTTTAGAAACCACTAGAACCATGTCTTCCTCTGCAATCACGATGTTTGTAATTCCATTTTTATTTAGCTCACCAGAAATAATCCCTATATCGTATTTGTTTGATTCGATCCCTTTTATAACTTCATCACTGTTACAAGAAATCACCTTAATCTGTACATGGGGATATAGCTTCTGGTACTCAGAAATTACATAAGGAAAACAATTCGTACAATACCCTTCACTAGCGGCAATCGTAATATTGCCATACGAATTTGAAAGTTCGGAGAAAGATGATTCAATCTCCTCCACTATGGAAAATATCTGATCTGTATATGTTCTAAGGATTTCACCCGCAGGCGTCAAAAAGGTTTTCTTTCCTATTCGTGTAAATAGCTGCTGTTTCAATTCTTGTTCGAGCGTCTGAATTTGTGCGGTTACAGCAGGTTGAGAGAAGTTTAACTGTTGAGCAGCCTTTGTATAATTTAAGTACTCTGCCGCGAATTTGAAAGTTTTAAGATGTCTCAATTCCATAATAGCTACTCTCCATCTATCAAATTTCTTGGACTTGTGCATAATAGTATAGTGCTATATATATCTATTAAATAATGCCTTCCCTAGCACCCGCCTAGATTCCATTTTCACCCATAACGACAGCTTGTACATGTTTAGATGCCGGCAGCATGGTGATAATGATTTCACTGTTCTCATACACTTCCTTTGCTGAATGGGCTTCTTTTGCACCTTCTTCCACTAATGGGTTTACAGCCTCCTGATTGAGATCATGAACGGTTAAGTGATGCCCTGCTTTTATTAAATTTAATGACATCGGTTTTCCCATAATACCTAATCCGATAAAACCAATCTTTCTTGTCATGGTGTACTCCTCCCAAATTATGTTAGGAAATGTATATATACTCGATTGAACAATTTTCCAGAAAGCAATCGCTTGCATAAAAACTTTGTGTGTTAGTTATTTTTATTTTGTTAATTCAGTTACAGTTTTTAATTAAGCAAGAATCATGCCAATATTAATTACTACAAATAATCTATTAAATACTGATCTTTAGTCAAATTATAGGGTGTTTTATTGGGTATTGGATAACCTAAAATATAACCATTATTAGTTTTTGAACTAGGTTCTTAGAACAGATTAAATCTCCTCTTCGAAAAGATTTGGTCAAATGAAAGTATTTGAAAGTGAGGTACTCTTGCTAAGATATTTAAATAATGATGGTAAGAAAAAAAGCATTACCGGTATTCCAGTAATGCGCCCTTTTATGGAAGATCATTAATCCAATTTTATTAAAGAAAGAATTCATTTTGAAAAAAGATTACATCAAAAGGGATTCTTCGTTTGTAATTGCATATTGTGTTTTAAAAATAATTTTCTTTTCAATTAATTATTTTCTCTTTGATCCATTGTAAAACCTGTATTCCCATAGAAGTGATCGTTGTACCTTGCTTCTTGACTCCTACTTCGACACATCTACACCGTTGGAGAATCGATAGCTTATTGCGAATTTGAGCTTCGGATAAAGGACGGGAGATCAATGAGCATAAAACGGTTCGTCCCACTCGCTCTTGCCGTTTACTGAAATTCCACAGGATTGTCAATATATCCTCATAATCCATTAGGGAACCGTGACGTGACAAGAATTGAAGGATTTCCTCTCTTTCCACGGTTTCCTCTCCGTCTGTCGGACCGTGAGGGAGTGACAAGATGCCACTGCTATTCAATATACGTTCAGGAATATGTTGTAATTGCACTGTATCTCCTTCTACGATTACCTTCAGATACTTAATAAAATTTTCCAACTCCCGAATATTACCTGGCCAGTTGTAGTTTAATAGAACATTTTTTACTTCAGGTGTAAATCGTAGCTTTCGCCCATTATCATGAAGGAAATAGTCAATGAGGATAAAAAGATCCTCTTGCCGTTCTCTAAGATTTGGGATATTTAACGGCAAAACATTGAGTCTATAGTACAAATCTTCCCGAAAAGCACCCTTTGACACCATACTATTCAGGTTTCGGTTTGTGGCAGCAATCACCCTGACATTGATGGGAATTACGCGATTTCCTCCTACCCGCATCACTTGCCGCTCTTGGAGCACACGCAGCAAGGCGGCCTGAATACTGAGAGGAGCATCCCCAATCTCATCCAGAAAAATGGTTCCATTATGAGCCAATTCGAATAGACCCATTTTCCCTCCTTTTTTAGCTCCTGTGAAAGATCCCTCTTCGTATCCAAACAATTCACTTTCTGCCAAACTTTCTGTAAGGCCGGCAAAGTTGACCGGGACGAATGGGCCATCCCGCCGGGTGGAATACTTATGAATCGCTTGGGCAAATACTTCCTTGCCCGTACCGTTTTCTCCTGTGATCATTACGGTAAAATCACTTTCTGCCAGTCTGACAGCAACCTGTTTCGTAGAGGTGATGGACCCACTTACACCGATAATATTTTCAAAAGAATATTTTGTCGTTAATCCCAGACGGCTGCTATTTTTGCGGATTTCCTGTTCAATTCGTTGAACAATCGTGACGTCTTGAAACGTAACAACGACGCCCATCAAACGCCCGTCCAGCATCATGGGAACTTTGGTAACCAGAAGAACCTTGTTCCGTATCTCCAATAATTGATTGGACTCCTCCGCGTGGGATTGAAATATCTGATTCAAGTTAAACTCAGGGATTACATCCCAGCACGTCTTTCCAAGGCAATTCTCTGCAGACAGGCTTAGGATTTTCTCCGCTTCTTCATTAAAAACAGTAATATATCCCCATTCATCCATACTGATAATTCCTTCATGAACAGCATTAAATACAGATTCCAGCTTTTGATTTAACCGCTTCTCATTGTTTACGGAATTGGCTAAATTTCTTCCAAGGCGGACAAAATCACGGAAAAACTCCGCTGTATAGAAATGCGCATTTTCTATAGGAAGATTCAATTGTTGAGCAATATCATATATCGTTGTAAGATCGATCGGGCGTATGCCCAAATCAATCACTTTACCAATCGTCTCCGGGACAAGTTCTTTTAATCCATGAGTAACCGCCACATCGATATCCTCAAGTACAGGCCGGATTTCCGCTGTCTGCGGAACATATGGAATAAAGTGCAAATGATCAAATCCCAGGCGATTCAAAAGCTCAATGGCATCTACAATCGTGTCCATACTGTTCGAGACAAATAGACATTGGGTTCCCGGAGCCAAATCCATCAGTTGTTCGAGCTTTGGCAAATGAACGGTTCTTCTGGCAAACAGGGTCCGCTCATGGAGTATTTTCGGTAAACGATCCAATATACTTTCGGCGGAAACTAGAATCAGTTCACACTTATCTACTAATTGGCTATCCAGCTCCCCGTGCTCATGAACGATATAAATCTGAATATTGGTACCGAAAAACATCCTCAGGTTAGTCTCAAAGGTTTGTGCTAGCTTTTCCCCTCTTGTTAGCAGTAAAATACTACGTCTCTCCATTTTTCTCTCCTTTTAAAATCCCTTTTTTAGGATAATAATAACCTAAACACAAACCTAAAACTATACCTAAAAAATCCCTAGTGGAAAACGAGACGGCAATTAGAGGAAGTTTTTTATCCCGATAGGAAAATTTGTTTGTTTGTTTTTCACGCTTTTTCTAATTTAAACTTTCCTATGCGAAAAAAATGCAAGTACCAAACCGGCACTTGCATTTTTGTTTATTAAAATTATAGCTTACGAAGAAGGTGGGTAATCAGGGCGGCCCTAACGGGAAGTTGATCGATTTCAATATGCTCATTTTCGGCATGGTTACCTTCTCCCACTGGACCTAACCCATCTAGCGTTGGAATGCCTAATGCGGAAGTGAAATTCCCATCACTGCCCCCACCCACTGATTCCTCAGTTAAGTGAAACCCTAATTCAGATGAACACGTTTTTGCCAGATTAAACAATTTTTCATTTTGAGCTGTTCTTTCCATAGGCGGGCGGGTAACTCCACCTGCAACTTGTAAGGATATCCCTTCCAGATGCGGCTTTAGCCCATATATGATTTTCGAAACACGTTCCGCCTCACGGAACTGGCTGATTCGCAGATCCACAGCCAGTTCCGCTTGTTCTGCAACCACATTTCCGGCGCTCCCTCCTCGTACCGCGCCGACATTTAGAGTTGTATCCAACTCATAATCAGTAAGTGAGTGCAAAAATAAAATTTGATGAGCCATTTCCTGTACCGCGCTGATTCCATCCTGATGATTTTGCCCTGCATGCGCCGCCTTTCCTTTAATCTGGATCGAAAACCTGCCAACTCCTTTTCGGGCTGTTTTAAGTGCACCTGTATTTGGCGCTGCCGGCTCCGGAACGAGAACAGCCTGGCTCTTTATAGCTTCCTGTTCGATTAATGCCCTAGATGTTTTGCTTCCAACCTCTTCATCGCTTGTACATAAGAAAACGATTTTCTTGTTTAAGGAAATCCCCAACTCACGGCAAGCTTTCAACGCCCATAGAGCCTGGATAATTCCTCCTTTCATATCCAGGATGCCCGGCCCATACGCCTTGTTTCCTTCTACTCGGTAGGAAAGCCTTCCCACCTCCCAGACAGTGTCAAAATGGCCTATGATTAAGATTTGGGCATCGCCTTTCCCATAACTAAACCGCAAGTGATTCCCCGCATGCTCCTGGGGAATCACTTCCGCCTCAACGTCAAGATGCTTCTTAAACAGCTGTTGAATCACTTCTCCACATTGATCCACCCATACTTTCGAATGCGAAGGCGACTCAGCCAGCACAAGTGTTTTTAGATCTTCATTGATCTCTTCTTGGTGTTGCTTAAAGTATTCTAATAATTTATCCATATTTGAAATCCCCTAAATTTATCTTCTATTTCTTAGAAAGGTCCCCAGTTGATCATCATACCGATAATGATGAAAATTAATCCGAGAACAAACCAAACTGCCGTTAATGGAAGCATGAACTTCAGCCATTTTCCATAAGAGATGCCGCTCATTGCTAGTACACCCATCAGCACACCGGATGTCGGATTGATGGTATTTACTACTCCTTCCCCAAGCATAACCGCCTGTACAGCTACTTGACGTGTAATATGCAGCAAATCTGCCAAAGGGACAAGAATCGGCATCAACACGGTAGATTCCCCAGAACCGGAAGAAATCAAAAAGTGCAGAGCCGCACTTCCGATATACATTCCAATCGAAGCGGCAGTCGGAGACAACGGTTCAAGGAGGTGGACCAACTCATTGACGATGGTGTCTAATATCTTTGCATCCTGAAGGATTAAGCCCACCGCTCTGGCCATCCCCACAATTAGAGCTCCATAGACCATTTGTTTACAGCCTTGAATAAATGTCAATGCTATGTCATTTGCACTCATTCGCGCGATTAAACCAGCGCCAATGGCAATAAAAATGAAAAGACCAGCCATTTCATTTTCCGTCCATTTAAATATCTGAGAGAAAATCATAAAACCTAGCAAAGATAATCCCGCAAACGATAAGATTAGCTTTTGCTGCAAGGAAACCTTTACCGTAGTCTCTACTTCGGTACCTTTCACTGCAATCTCAGAAGTAAACGATTCTGGGCCAAGGATGCTCTTGGTTGGGTCCTTTTGAATTTTGCGAGCATACAAATATATATAGAAAAGAGTAACGGCCAAAACTGTTAGGTAGATAATGATCCGGTAGCCTATTCCCGAGAAAAGCGGAAGTTGAGCAATACGCTGGGATAGTCCAAGCGTTTGAGGAGCAAAAACAGGTACGTTCCAACCAGCATAGGTTCCTAGATAGATAAGGGAAACGCCGAAAATAGCATCCAATTTCAATCCACGAGCGATAAATAATCCTAATGGTATGAAAGCGATTACCGAATTGACCACAATTCCAGTCGTTCCCAAAGCAGACAATATGAATCCTACAGGGATAATTAAAAACAGCAAGCGATGCCTGAATCGAGTAAGGGTGGACTTAAGAAACGCATCGATCGCACCCGATTTTTCAATGACAGCTAAGGCTCCGCTTGTAAATAGAATAAGGAAAATAAGCGGTGCGCCCATTACCATTCCGTTTTGGATTGTAGTAAAGAAGTCTACGAAACCAGTGGGATGTGAATGAACAAAATGAAAACTTCCAGGTACCGTTATGGTGATGTCTCCTTTTATTATCCTTTTAAATTCACCTGCCGGTAAAATGTATGTGGCAATAGCGCAGATAAATGCAACAAAAAATAATAGAACATAAGCGTCAGGCTGTGCGAACCTTCTTTTCTTCTCTACTCTCCCCTGATCAGCTGTTTTTTCAACTGCTGCCTCTTTCCTAATAGATTGCATGTAGTATCCTCCAATTCCAAAGTTCTTTTTTATCTTGCTCATCCTCTATCCTTTGGAGTTTTTACCCCATAATTTTGATTGGTTCCTCAAAAAGCCCTCCACCTCATTTCATTGTGTTATAAAATTCAGAAGTTACAGTTTTTTATTACGCAAGAATCATGCCAATTTTTATTACTACAAATAATCTATTAAATGCTGATCTTCAGTCAATTTTTAGGATGTTTTATCGGTTATTAGATAACCTAAAATATAACCATTATTATATTTTGAACAAGGTTCTTAGTACAGATAAAATCTCCTATTCGAAAAGACTTGGTCTAATGAAAGTATTTGAAAGTAAGATCTCTTTCTGAAAATGCGGATTCGTCTTTTGGAAATTAAAAAGACGATTCTCCTACTTTAAAGGTCAGAAGAACCGTCTTATGTTGTTTATTTCGCTATTTATTTTCCCCAGGCTGCTCCTTTATTAGCAAAAAATAATAAAGCGCTTTTTGAACTCACCTGTCTTTTTAAGTACAAACCTTCACAATGTCTTTAAAAACTCCAACTTAATTTAAAAAATTGAGTAAGCGAACGTACCATCGTAGCTAATAAGTTGTAGTAAAAAGCCCACAGATAAGGAGCAGAAAATAATCTTTAATCATACACACAGCTTGTAGCACACATCGGTTTTTAACGGGGTATGGCAAGAATTCGTTCTTTTTGGTGCCACTCAGAATTACGGGAGATTTTTTATAGAAGCTTCGATACTAAACGTTCACTTATTGAGTGGCTATTTTTCATTATCAAGCATATAGCGAAAGTATCTGATCATGAGCTTCCTGCGTTTAGCACTCTGGTAAAAGCAGTCGATCATGTTCATGCTTCAGTTTTTTCCATAATCCAAGAAACTAGAAAAAAAAAATTTGCGTCAATATTTATTGCACGCTAAAATAATTAATAGTTTATGAAGAACGAGGAAATAGAGATGAAATTGCAATTAAAAGCTGATTTAGCACTACTAATGATTACGTTTTTTTGGGGTGCATCCATTCTACTTACAAAGATTGGCCTCAATCATGTTCAAGAATATAATTTAATCGCATTGCGTTTTCTGATTGCCTTTTTCATTTCAGGCATCGTATTTTACAAGCATTTAATCAAAATAGATTTCAAAACGGTCAAATATGCAATTATATTAGCTTCGATTTTGTTTCTCATTTATATTTGTGCTACGTTTGGCACAAAGTACACATCGGTTTCGAATGCCGGATTCTTAATGAGTCTGACTGTCATATTCATCCCCGTACTAGAATTTGTATATTTTAAGAAATGGCCCGAAAAAAAAGTAGTGGTCGGAATCCTGTTGACCATAGTGGGAATCGGCTTATTGACATTAAACAGCGAATTAAGAATCGGTTTTGGGGATCTGTTATGCATTTTATGTGCCTTATTCTATGCCGTTTATATCCTTGTTACGGGCGCGATGACTAAGCATGCCGATTCCATTTCCCTTGGGGTTCTACAACTAGGTTTTGTTGGATTGTTCGCCTTCGTTTTTTCCATGTTTATGGAAACCCCCAAACTTCCCTATACGTTCGAATCATGGTTTGCAATCCTCGTTTTAAGCATATTTTGCACTGCAATTACGTTCATTGTTCAAATCATTGCCCAGCAGTATACCAGCCCTACACATACAGGTCTTATTTTTACGTTAGAGCCGGTGTTTTCTGCAGGCTTTGCCTATTTTTTCACAGGAGAAACGCTGGATCTTAAAGGTTACCTTGGGGCAACACTTATTTTATTGAGTGTATTAATTGCTGAACTCGATTTTAAGAGTTTATTAAAACAAAATAATTACAGCAAAAATATGTAGTAAATCATTTGCTGCTATTCCCTATTGAGATCCGAGGTTGTTCAAACCTCCATGGCATAGCAGCCACCACCACGAATGAAAATATTTTAGGCCTGCAGCCTAGCTAAATCTATTAAGGACAATAATAGATTTAGCAGGATACAGGCCATTTCTTTTTTGGTGATAGAGCCCCGTGTCTCAAACAAGTCGAATACATCCAACGAGCATCGCTGACTGTTGCCACACATCCTCTGAAATAATGCAGGTTATACATCCTTTCCATGGTGATAGAGAAAGAATAATGAATTTCTTTCGTTTTGAGGATATTTAATTACTTTACTTTGATGGCGATGTGACGGGACCCCTAATAAAAAATAACACTTCAACTGCCACTTATATTTTAGATGGTATAGGAGCGATACATATGCAGATTCACTTATTTTTCATTTTTAGCTGTTCTTTCCATAGGAGAACGGTTAATTCCACCCGAAGCCTTTAGTTAAAATAGGCCCCCTTACAAAGCTCAATTTGTCATAGCACAAATCGAGCTTTGTATTTTTTTGATACTAATATTGGAAATTGTTTATTTATTACTCAACCAAGCATCTGCCCAGTCCGCATGATCATTTCCATTACCATTACCTGCATCCCCGACCACTAGTGTTAATTCTTTCTTACCGGTAAGGTCAACATCAACAAATTTTGCTGGGGTATTATAATACATTGTACCGCTATTAAATACTTCAACCCCATCAAGCAGCACCATAAACACGACCGAACCTCCATTACCACCAGTTTCATGGTCAATTCCTACATATGAATTAAATCGTTTGTAATTTGAATTTGAGATATCATAGGTAATCTCTGATTTTGCATGAGTTCCTATCCCTTTGTTAAACGTAATCGGCCCGTTAGTTTCCAGCAATGAAAGTGGGTTTCCATCGATACTTTTGTCCATCTGAATCGTTGCCCATCCAACAGTTGCTTTTACCCATGGAATATCACTAAGATAGACACCGCCAGAAACTACTTGTACCTTTGCTGAAGTCACCACCGAATTTCCCAATATTACAGAGACTCCAACCTCTTTCATTCCCTTAAACGTAGTAGGCGGGGATACAACAAAGGAATATGTCTCCTCTCCTCCTGCAGGTAATTGAAAGTCCTTTGTTGATGGCTGCGCATTCCAACCATCTGGTAATTGCAATTCAATTTTTCCAGGTGTCACTGTTTCCATTTTTTCATTTTGAACCCTTACCTTTAATGTAGTAGAACCACCTTCAACACTGATTGGATTCGGTTCAACATTTGTCGAAATTAGCTTTACTGCTGGGGTTACTTCTATTTGATTGGATTTACTAATCGTTCCATTACCTGTGCTTAATTCAGCTTCAATGGAATAATTATTAGAAACTGTATCAATAGGGACAGATAAATCCGTTTCAACTGTTTTGGATTTTCCTGGTTCAATTCCTTCAAAAGCCACCTTAAACGGTTTAACATTCCAACTCTCAGGGGCCTTTACAATCACTTCTCCTGAAGGGGATTCCAATGTACCAGGGTTTGATAAATGAACCTTTACCTTAACTGTATTTCCTGCAGTTACACTATTCGTAGATTCTAAATCGAAATTGAGCAAAGACTCAATTTTATAGGTTTTACCTGGTTGAGTTTTAAACGAAATGGTATCGCCATCCTTGGTAAATTTCATCTTTTTATTATCTCCGATTCTTGTCAGAGTAAAAGGTGCATTGAACATTGGACTTTTTAACTTTGCATCGTTTCCGTGATCGGAAGTCAAATGAATTACTTTAGGGACGCCATTTTTCCAGTTTGCATCAATCGTAAATGCACCGCGTGCTTTTAGTCCTTTATAGGAACCGTCCTTCCAAGCTTTAGGAAGTGCAGGCAATATTTGAATTGAGTCGGTATGGCTTTGAATTAACATTTCAGCAATTCCCGATGTCGCACCAAAGTTTCCATCAATCTGAAACGGTGGATGGGTATCAAACAGGTTACTCAACGTACTTCCAGTAAGCTGTCCTTGAAGGATTTTATAGGCATGGTCACCATCCAACAAACGTGCCCATAAGTTAATTTTGTTTGCTTTACTCCAGCCTGTCCCCTCGTCACCGCGATGGTTTAAGGTGACTTTAGCTGCCTTAAGCCACTCAGGTGTATTGTGATTGATCATGCTTCCTGGATATAGTGCAACCAATTGGGATATATGACGATGAGTTTCCGCAGGATCATCTATATCATCCTTCCACTCTTGCACCTGACCATATCTGCCAATTTGAACCGGTGGGAATAATTGATCCCTTTTGGCCTTTAACTCATCTCGAAACACCTCATCGGTATGCAAAACCTCGCTAGCTTCAATTACATTTGAAAACAACTCATACACTAACTGTTGGTCAAAGGCACATCCATCAGATATACCACCAATCTCCGGGGACCAGCATGGAGAAACGACCAGCTTCTTATTTTGATCTTCGACTAAAAACTTACTATGAAACTCAGCCGCTTCTTTAATTATTGGATAGATCTTTTCTTTCAAGTATTCTTTATCATCAGTAAACTTATAATGTTCCCAAAGGTTTTGGGAAATGAAGGCGTTCGCACTAGGTGCCCATCCCCAGCCTAATCCCCATCCGGGAGCAGTAAATCCAAATGGATTATTCATCGTATTAACGGTCCATCCTCCGCCTGTAACACCAAAATGTTTTTCCGCTGAAACCCTTCCTGGTTCTCTTAATGAGTCAACATAATTCACTAATGGCAAAGCGGTTTCAGAAAGATTGGTCACTTCTGCAGGCCAATAATTCATTTGCAGGTTAATGTTGAAATGATAGTCACTATCCCAAGGTGGTGTATTCGAATTATTCCATACCCCTTGCAGATTTGCAGGAAGCGTTCCGGGTCTTGAAGAGGCAATGAGCAAATATCTTCCATATTGGAAGAATAATTCTTCCAGATACTTATTGTTTGTTTTACTGTAAGATGCTAATAATTCATTTGTTGGAATGGTTGGCTCTTTTCCTCCTAAATCCAAAGAAACACGATTAAATAAAGATTGATAGTCTTTAATATGTTTAGATTTTAATGAATCGTAAGTCTTTTCAGAAATAGAGGCCATGATTTCCTCAATCTTTTGATGTGGATCTTCCCCTTTATAATCAGGGTATTTATTCTCATAATCAGTAGCTGCAGTCATAATAATTGTTAGTGTATCTGCATTTGCCACTTTAATTTTTCCATTCTCTGATGTTAACGTACCACCCTCATTCAGGACTTTGAATTCTGCCTCATATTTCATTCCATTATTCGCTATTTGTCCCCTGATGGTGATTGTGTTATCTATGGATGATATCTTACCTCCCTGTGCGCTAGTGGGTCTAACATCTAGGGAAAGCTGTCCGGATTTACTAGCATTTAAACGCATGACCATAACATGATCGGGGTAACTTGCAAAATATTCCCTAGTATAGTGAACATCTTTATAGTTATATGCCACACTGGCAATCCCATTATTTAGATTTAATTCCCTGCGATAATTTGAAAATGAAGTCTGATCAGGCATATTAAAATCTAAGTATATGTCCCCAAAGTTCTGATAGTCACCAAACCCTTCTTGAAGACCTGTGAGAAATTGTGAAGACTCCTTTTCTGCCCCTGATTTATCACCTTTTGATAACATTCCCCTAATGCTATCCAAGTGGTCCGCTGCCCCATCCCGATTGCCGTATGAATAATCACTAGTACTGTTTGGTCCGCCAGTCCAAAGCATTTTTTCATTAAACTGAATATGTTCTTGCTGGATTCCACCAAAGACCATTCCGCCCATATAACCATTACCAATTGGCAATGCTTGGGTTTCCCAATCCTTTGCCGGCTGATTGTACCAGAGTGATAGTTTCTTTTCCTCATGTTTTGGAGTCTCAATGGAACTAGGTGATGTTTCCTTTGCCTTAACAAACGTACCAGGGCTTCCTAAAGAAAATAACAAAGTACTAGAAAGCAATCCTCCTATTAATAGGTTTTTAAATTTCAAATTTCCATCTCCTTTTGAAAAATATTAAAAATAAATAGCTACATAGCTTTTTCCAATTAAGAATTCTAAAATAGAAAATTGTAAAATCCTCAATTAAAGGACGTCTTATTATTCCCCCTTTAATAAATTTTCCTTTCTTTTAGGTCATGTTGTTATATATTCAAAGATTTAAAGAAGCAAAGGAAATTGATACTTCTTGCCAATCCTCAGCAAGAAGCTTTCATAATGGTAAGATGATAGAAAGAGTTATTCTAACCCATTAGTGGTTATCATAACAGGGTACGTATCCTCGACTGTTATTCCGTTCTTTGTAACCTCAACTTTTATTATTGCAGTACCGTTGCTAATAGCCGTAATCACACCATTCTTATCAACCTTTGCTACAGAATTATTATTACTGGAATAAACAATTTTTACATTTTTTAAATCCTGAGTTTCCCTATTCTTTTTCTTCACGTTTAATTCCAATGGGATTTGATCACCAGGAGAAATTATTCTTGGTCTATCAATGTTAATTTCTGCAGCTGATGCCCAGCCACCTTGGCCTTCAATTGCTTCTAGTCTTACATATGATGCTTCTATCGGTGGAAAATTTGCCTCTTTAAGATCGACTGTTTTCTGCCAGGAGCCATTTGCAATTTTCAGAAAATTTTCTCCATTTGTGCTAGCGTATATGTTGTATGCATTAATGGTTCCATTCATAGAACCATCATTACGAGGTAAATAACTTAAACGATCAATATTAAATGTTCCTCCCAAATTGATTGTAATGGATTGAGGGAGTTTCAAATAAGGATCCCACTGACTATGCCAAATCGTTAAATTGTTATCGTCTAACACATTATCTGGGGAATTTCCAGAAGGTAATCCTTGATAACTCGTTGCAGTTGCAGACATTTTTGATCTATCGAGCTCAAAAAAGTGAGTTGTTAAATCAGCTGATGCCAATTCATCATAATCAACAACCTCAAACCCCTGTCTTTTATCAATATTGAATGTTTTACTAAATGAATGATTTAAGGTTATCTTTTTATTAACAACTTCACCTTTAAACATGTTTTTATCAATTTTAATATCTCTACTTCCATCAAAATTTAAATTCACTTCATTAGCGGTAATTTCGTTGTTATCAAACCTAAATCCTTTCGTACTTTTAACATCTACAGTCATTCCACTGATCATTTTAAACATATTATCTTTAATTTGGATATTTTGATGAACAGGATGGTTCCAATCTATCACATGGTTTTCTGGGTGAATAAGAATAACCGGGTTCCCACCCTCAATAAACTTATTTTTATCTATGGAAACATTTTTTACCAACCCAGATTCAAACCAACTTCCGGCATCATCTGCTATTAATATAGAGCTCATTTGTGGACGGAGAAAGACATTTTCTTCGATTTCGACTTTTTTCCGGGTTGTAACTAAAACTCCCCTTGTCGGTATGTGTTCAAAAAAGTTATTACGAATTTCGACTGCCGGTGTCCAGGTAACATTCTCTACAACATCATTTGTTTCAATTCCTTTTGGAACGGGTTTATTTAAAGTAAGCAGTATTTCCCTTGCACTTTTCTTTTCAACTTCCATTACTGTTGCATTGCCAAACTCTGTTAGTTTATCCCAATGAATAAAAGCAATTTTATCCCCAGGGTTGAAGGCATCAAATCCGTATGTTTGAGGGTGCATAAAGCGAACTATAATCTGATTTGGAGCAGGTTGATCCACTATTCGTAAATGTGTGCCGTGAACATTGATAGCGTCGTCATTCGCACCTGAGAAATGACTATTTATAACCTTTACTAGTCCACGATTACCAGAAACATGCAAGAAGTCAGCAAATCCCGCAATCACCCTGCCGGTCTCTGCACGCGGTGCAAAATCGACTGTATCAATTGTTAAATTATTGCTATATTGGGACACAACACCCAAACCGTGCATGTAATGCATTCCCACTTTTTTAAAGGTGACATTTTTACTTTTATGGATAAATGTTCCTACTTGGTCTCGCACATCCTCGCGCATGGTAAAAATTTGCCCAACCTCTGCATCCGGCTTGTTTTTATAGTAAAACTTAAGTAAAAATGGTTTTATTTCTTCAACCTGACTGGCAGTATAACCTGGGTTCCATGTCCTGCGAAGTGTGTCCTTTTTAGGATCATATACTTGAGCATTCCCCCAAGTATAAGTCCAGTACCGTTTACCACTTTTATCTAGCTCGCTTTCCCAAACAATTTTTTTATTTTCAATTTTATATAAAGAATCTTTGTGAATCTTTGCAATTAAATAATCATTACCAACCTCTTGCACTTCCATTTCAGAAGTTGTAGGACGTGAATAATCGACATGAATATTTTGAATTTTAATATTTTCACTTTCATCAACTATAATCGATGTCATCTCTCCATGAAATTGAAAAAGTGAATCATTTCCATCAATCGTAACGTCTTTCATTCCCTTAATTAAAATGCCAATTGTTTTTGTTACATCTGGATTTTGACTTTCAGAAGCGGTATTTGTGATATAATACTTTTTTTTGATAGCACCCTCAGGATAAAAATCATATTGACCTTTTGGAAAATTTAAGATGACAGGTCCTTCAACTTTGTCTGCTGCTGCTAAGGCCTTTTGAACAGCTATACCAGCGTCTTGACCTGAATTAGGATCAGCTCCGAAATCAGTTACGTTAATAATAGTTGGATTATCTCCTTTAGCCGCAATGGTTTCATTTGATTGAAAAATCAAAAATATAACCAACCCAGTAAATATAAGACTTTGCAGCACTTTCTTATTCATTTTTTCCCTTCCTTCTCCAATTGCTTGGTTTAGTATATAATTGTGCTGATTCTGAATGTCCTGATGATAGGGGAGTAAATAATTATCTTGGAGTGGTTATCTTGCCCAGGTGTGGTGTAAGGTAGTTTTGTTCAGTCTTCTCCGCTGATTATACTTTTTCCAAACTTCTGATTATGACCGGCCAAAACGGCTGCAGGGTACACTGCACCTGGTCGCTCTTTGACATTAAATCCCCATACCGCTTTTGGAATATCCGGAGTCATATCCATTGTTTCGGAACCATAGCACCAACATGGTGTCACAGTAATGGACACACCCACTCCTTCACTCGCAAATTTTGCAGATGTTTGTGCTGCTTCGGCCACTCCACCAAATCCTCTCCATTTTAGATGTTATTGATAAAGAACGGCCTTAATTTTTGGATCATCGATATTCGTTTTATCATACCAGAAGAAACCAGTGTCGATTGTTTTAGACACTTTTTTACCATCTAGAGCATCAACAGCGGCTTTAACCGTTTCATAACCAATTCCAATTGGATTCTGTGTAATCGCACCTGCCATTACGCCACTCTTAATGGCATCGATTTGTAGTTTACCAGAGTCGAAACCGACCACAACTACATTCTTTTTGTTTAATTCTTTTACAGCATTTACTACCCCAATCGCAGAACCTTCATTAGTACCGAAAAGACCTTTAATATTTGGATGCGCTTGCATAATAGCCTTGGCAGCATCAGTTGATTTTAATTGGTCACCGGCACCATATTGGATATCGACAATCTTAATGTTTGGGTATTTTGATTTGATTTCATTTACAAAGCCATCGCGGCGTTCAACCCCTGTTTTACTTGTCTGGTCGTGAGCAACAACTGCCACTTCCCCTTTTTCACCAATTAACTTAGCCATCTTATCAGCCGCAAGAGCCGCTGCAGCTTTGTTATCTGTTGCAGCTGTTGCTACAGGAATATCTCCATCGACACCTGAATCAAATGCTACAACTGGAATTTTTTTGCTTTGTGCCTGTTGTAATAAAGGTAGAGCAGCCTTAGAATCTAGTGCCGCAAAGCCAATGGCATTTGGTTTTTTATCAAGTGCATTACGAAGCATTTCAACTTGTTTATCAACCTGTGCTTCAGTTTCAGGGCCAACAAATGTAATGTTTACATTATATTTGTCTGCTGCCTGCTCGGCTCCTTTTTTGACTGCCTGCCAGAACTGATGCTGGAAGCCCTTTGAAATAAGAGCAATATAACGCTTGCCGTCATTTTTTGCCGGGGCATTACTGTCCGTGCTTGCATTGTTTGAAGAGCATGCACCTAGAACCATGGAGAGTGCGAGAACTGATGATAGAACTATTCCTGATTTTTTTTTCAACTTTAATTCCCCCTATGAAAGATCAAATTTTTATTCTCTTGAGAGAGTATCGCCACGGTTATTTCGCTGTTTTTTTGTTCCGCAATACATCTGCGTAAACTGCTAATAAGATAACCAATCCAACAACTACGGTTTGCCATTCTTGAGGTACTGATAGGATTTGAAGACCATTTGTTAACACACTCATAATCAATGCACCGATAACAGTCCCAAGAATCGTTCCTGTCCCGCCACTTAAGGAAGTTCCCCCGATAACTACTGCCGCGATTGCTTCCAACTCATATCCAGCTCCTAAAGCTGGCTGGGCAGAATTTAGCCGGGATGCCATTACGATACCTGCGACACCAGTAAAAACACCTGCAAGCATGTAGATGATGATCTTCCATTTATTAACACTCACTCCAGAAAGGCGGGTTGCTTCTTCATTGCTTCCGAGTGCAAATGTAAATCTTCCAATAATGGTTTTATTTAAAATTATGCTTGCGATAATAGCCATTCCAAAAAAGATGAAAACGGCATTTGGAATACCAGACCCGGGGATGATGGATCCCATAGCAATTTTGTTAAAGCCCGGTAGAGAAGTGAAATAAATTGGAGTAGCTTTAGAAATAACAAGTGCCAACCCCTTGGCAATCATCATCATTGCTAATGTTGCGATAAATGGCGGAATCTTGAATTTTGCGATCGCAGAGCCGGAAATCCACCCAGCTACGGCACCTGTTAAAATGCCTCCGATAATAGCTAACCAAACTGGTAACCCCAGGTTGACAGCAAAAACGCCGGTCATAACCGAAGACAATGTCAGTACAGTTCCGCATGATAAATCAATTCCGCTTGTAACGATTATAATCGTTGCACCTAGTGCAAGGATTCCTGTAACAGCAGTTGATAGAAAAATTCCTATTATATTATCAAATTGAAAAAAGTTAGATGAAGAGATTGCAAAGATTACAATAAGCACAATTAAACTTGCAAATGCTAGAACTTGCTGAAGAGCATTTGAATTGATCCTTTTTTTCTTCCTCTCCTTAATTGGAATGACTGCTGCTTTTTGCATTTCCATTCATGTCCACTCCTTTAAAATCAGTTAGTACCCATTACCCGATTCGTCTTGTAGCAAGTGCCATTATCGATTCTTGCGTTGCCTTTTCATCATTTTTCAATTCCCCTGTAATTCTTCCTTCACACATGACAACAATCCTATGGCTCAATCTCAATATTTCAGGAAGCTCCGAGGAAATCATAATGATAGATTTTCCTTGCTCAGCCAAATCATTCAGCAGCCTGTAAATCTCGTCTTTTGCCCCTATGTCAATTCCACGGGTAGGCTCATCAAAGATTAAAATATCAGAATCTCTCGTCAACCACTTTCCAATTACGACTTTTTGCTGATTTCCTCCGGAAAGGTTTTTTACCAATTGGTTACCGGATGGGGTCTTGATTCTTAACTTTTTAATCATTTCCTCAGATTGTTGATTTATCTTAGAAGCATTCATGAACCCAAGAGGTTTTAAATAGTCTTTCATGGATGCAATTGCAACATTTGTTTTTACATCCATCCCTACCAATAGACCAAATTGTTTCCGGTCCTCTGAAAGATAACCAATTCTATTTTGTACTGCATCAGTCGGACTTTTCATGCTCACCTTTTGACCTTTTATGAGAATCTCCCCTGAATCTAATCGGTCAGCCCCAAATATGGCACGGGCTACTTCAGTTCTTCCGGCCCCCATCAATCCGGCAAAACCGACGATTTCTCCTTTATAAAGTTCAAAGCTTACATCCTTTATGGCCTTTCCCCTATTTAAATTCTTTACTTCAAGCACCTTTTCTCCATTTCGTTGTTTTATTTCTGGTTTTTGATTATTATCAATTTTTCTCCCAACCATCATCGAAATAATTTGATCAATGGTTGCATCCTTGGTATTTATGGTCCCTACATATGTACCATCCCGCATAATCGATACACGATCAGTAATTTTCTTTAATTCTTCCATACGGTGGGAGATGTAAACAATTCCAACACCATCTTGACGCAATTTCCTAATAATAACAAACAGTGCATCGATTTCGGCATCAGTCAAGGCGGCGGTTGGCTCATCCATAATCAATACTTTCGAATCAAAGGAAAGGGCCTTGGAGATTTCAACCATCTGTTGTTTCGCAACTGTCAAATTACCTACCAGTTCTCGAGGATCAAGGTTAATATTTAATTTTTCAAATAATTTTTTTGCCCTGTTATTAAGCTCCTTTTCATCTAAAAAAAGATTTAAAAAACCTTTAGGTTCTCTTCCGATAAAAATATTTTGTGCAACTGTTAAATGCGGGGCTAAGTTAAGTTCCTGGTGAATAATGCTGATCCCAAGCCTTTGTGCCGCTTTTGTGTCTGGAATCGCAATTTCTTCACCCATGTACTTAATGGTTCCAGCATCCATTTGATAGATTCCCGTCAGGATTTTCATAAGTGTGGATTTTCCAGCCCCATTTTCCCCCAGAAGTGCGTGAACCTCACCTTCTTTTAAGTCAAATTGAACTTTAGATAGCGCTTGCACCCCCGGGAAGGATTTGCTTATCCCTTCCATTTTCAGTAGCAATTTACTCATTTTATCACCTACTACTCTATCAATTTTGTAAGCAAAAATTATTTTCATATTAATTAGTTGACTAACTCTTTAATCGATAACAACTCCTTTTTTTAGAATAATATTGGTATAGAGAGCGCTTTCACTAGTGGCAACAATTGCATAAGCCTTCCTTGCCCGCTTATAAAATTCAAAACGGTTTAACCATCTGAAAACAATCAAAATGATTTTCATATTTGAACAAGGACCGTTCCAGAGATAGAAAGTTTTTTTAATATGGGTTTTGTAACCCTCTGGGAAATAGTCTTGGTAAAGGAGCCCCATATCTTTTGTCAGCCAATAATAATCTCCTCTATCCAACTTCCAAAAGTGTTGGTGAGAATCAATATTATTGATAGTGCCCCCTCTTGATTATTGTTATCGATAACATTAAAATAACAAAGAGATCAATAAATGTCAATATATTTGGTAAATTAGGAAAATAATGTTTCGGAGTTAAGCGAATTCCATTGTAAGATCAATAAAAAACGGTATCTATTTTTACTGATAAGATCCAAAAAAAAAACGACTTTTATTCCAATATTGAATGTAAAGTCGTCTTTTTTAGAGTCATATAAAACACAAATGTTTCAGTCCCATGACCTACCTCGATTATCAATTCTTTAATGTACTTCGTAAAAATTTCGAATAGAAATCTCAATTCTAATAACAACCATATGTTATCGTTAACATTATTCCTTGATATATTTTATATAACTATTTACAATAAAAATGAAAGTTTGATATAACCAGGAGGATTACGATTGGTAACTATTTATGATATAGCAAAAAAAGCAAATGTCTCTGCAATGACTGTCTCAAGAGTGATTAATAATTCAGATAAAATAAGTGAAAAAACACGAAAAAAAGTGGAGGCGATCATTAAAGAATTGAATTATATACCCAATAGTTCAGCAAGAAGTTTAATCTCAAAAAAGACTAAAATTTTATCATTAATGATCACAGATATTTCTAACCCATTTTTTACAAATGTCGCACGTGGTGCAGAAGACAAAGCCATGCAAATGGGTTATCAACTATTGCTTTGCAACAGTGATGAAAATATTGAAAAAGAATCAAAATATATCGACATGCTTATATCCACGGGAACTGACGGTGTTCTAATTGCTCCTGCAAGCGACTCTTCGAAAAAAAATATCCGAAAGTTGTCAAAACACCAAATCCCCTTTGTTTTAATCGATCGATATCTCAGCGACCTAAGGTGCGATCAAGTTTTAAGTGATAATGAAACAACTACTAGGAAGCTAATAGAACATCTTATTAAGCAAGGGCATAAAAGAATTGCTATCCTAAATGGTCCATTAGATGTCGCCACATCAAGGGAACGTCATCAAGCATATTGTGATACTCTTAGCTTACATGGGTTGACAATCAATAATAGCTGGATTCATCAAAGTCAATTATTCCATGATAGCGATGTTTCCGGTAAAATTAAGCAGCTCATTGATTTGCCCATTAATGAGCGCCCGACAGCCCTTTTTGCAACAAATAACTTTTTGGGATTAAATACAGTAAAAGCTCTTAAAAAATACAATATAAAAATTCCTGAGGATATGGCAGTAGTTTGTTATGATGGTGTCCCCAATTATATTGAGAATGAACTTTTTCTAACAGCTGCCGAACAGCCTTCCTATAATTTTGGATATATGGGAACCCAAATGCTCATTGAACGAATTGAAAAAACAGGTCCAGAGGAACCAAGAAAAATTGTACTTCCTGCAGAATTCCATATAAGAGCATCTTCTCTTTACCAAGTAAAGTAAAAGGGTGGGACCTTTTGAAGCCCCCCTTTTGTTTCACTATCAATTCCAAGTTTTTGACTATACACCTGTCCTAACGTTACCACCCCACTAATAACGGTGTTATATCACTACTAAAAAAATATTGTTCGGCTTTTTTACTCCAGAGTAGGAATGGTGCTTTGAAGTCCTTGCACCACCACCAAATAATTAATATAAGCTGCTTCAGTCCGTGTTCTTGGCTGATGCAGCTTATATTAAAACTTTAAGTTTTTACGAGTTTATTGTAAAATCAAGAAACATTATGGTAACCATAACATTATTTTATCAAGTACAATTTCATCACCGTGCCCCATCTCCATCAAAACTTTTATCAGTTCTGGTGAAAGAATTGGCGGAATCCCTTTAAGCATATGTCAATGCCTTTTCTTGCACAAATTTGTTCGTAAGCTTCCCTAACTTTTCAATCTCAACCGTGACCACATCTCCTGGCTGAATATAGACACGTTTGTCAGCAGGCAGGCCAAATACAACTCCCTCAGGTGTACCTGTTAAAATAAGATCACCTGGTTCTAATGTCATGTGCTGTGAAATATAGCTGACAATCTCTGCGCATGAAAAGATCATGTCAGAAGTGTTGGAGTCCTGTCTTAATTCATCATTAACATATGTTTTCAAACTAAGATTGTTTGGATCTCCTACTTCATCTGCAGTCACCAGGTAAGGACCTGCTGGACTAAAATCGTCGCATGTTTTGCCAAGCAGCCATTGATGTGTTCTCATTTGAAGATCTCTTGCTGATAAATCATTGACGGTACAATAGCCAAACACATGAGAAAGCGCCTCTTCTTTGGCCACATTTTTGTTTTTTTGGCCAATGATGATTCCTAATTCCACCTCATAATCCAATTCATTCGTTACGGATGGAATGGCAATTTCACTTTGATGACCTGTTAGTGTATTATCAAACTTATTAAATAGGATCGGCACTTCTGGATAGGGGGCATTCGTTTCATCCGCATGGTTTCGATAGTTTAATCCGACGCAAATGATTTTATGTGGACGAGTGACACATGGACCCCAATTAATATCTTCCTCTTCTATTACAACCGCCTTGCCACTTGCCACTGCCTCTTTAACCCTTTTCTCAAAATCCTGTAATTGTGATGGGTTGAACTGAATGACCTGCATGACATCTGTGATTACTTCATCCCATTGATCCTTTTTGGCCGTTTCTTCGATATCGATTAATTGATTATCCAACTTCACTGCTAGTCTTTCATTCTCATTCTTTATAAAAGTAGCTAATTTCATTTTCTAATCTCCTCCTATGCATTTTTTCCAAAAACAACTCCGCCATCAATATAAAGAGGGGAGCCCATCATGAAAGAAGACTCATCTGATGCAAGAAAAAGTGCAGCTTTTGCAACATCTTCAGGTCTTCCTAATTCCCCGCTTAATTGTCTTTTCTTAATACCGTCGATTGCAACTTCAGGGTCAGCGTATGAGGTTTTTAAATAATCTTCAACAAATGGAGATAATATGGTGCCCGGCAGCAAAGCGTTAACACGAATTTTATATGGAGCATAATCCACTTGCATGGCTTTTGTCAGCGCAAGAACCGCCCCTTTCGTTGCAGAGTATGCGGCCCGCTTTGCCAGTCCCATTTCCGCAGCGCACGACGACATATTAATGACAACTCCGGATCTTTGCTCCATCATATAAGGGAGCGTGTATTTAGAAGGCAAATAAACCCCCTTCACATTCACATTCATCATTCGGTCCCAAACATCCGGCTCTACTTCATCTACTCTGCCCACATTGCCGATCCCTGCATTGTTAAATAAAATATCAATTTTTTTATACGTCTCTATGATCTGATGAATCGCAGACTCAACCACTTCGGGGTTCGCCACATCGACTTCGAAAAAGGCTGCTTTTCCGCCTTGTTTTTCTATTTCAGATACCGTTCCCTGTCCATTTTCACGATGAATATCTGTGATGATGACAAAAGCTCCTTCTTTTGCGAATAATTGCGCTGTTGCCTTGCCAATTCCGCTGCCGCCGCCAGTGATAACAGCTATTCTGTCAAGCAGTCTCATACTATTACCCCCATATCATGATTCATATGATCTTCAGGCTGCGCTGCCTTAACGGTTAATCCACCATCGACCATTAATAGATGCCCATTTATTTGCATGGCTTCATCTGAAGCTAAAAAGACGACAGCATCCCCAATTTGTTTTTCTGTACCCAGTCTCTTCATTGGATTCGCTTCAATCTCTTTTTCTAAAATATGAGGATCTTCGAGATAATCTTTGCACATATCCGTTGCAACCGTGCTCGGCCCGACAGCGTTTACATTGATATTGTACTTACCTAATTCAATCGCCAGCGCTTTTGTTAAATGTCCGGCTGCTGCTTTTGACGAAATATAGTGCGGGATCACTGGGCTTGTCACCAGCACACTCGCAGTTGATGTGATATTAATGATTTTTCCATATTTGTTTTTAATCATTTTAGGAGCCACTCTCTGTGTCGTTAAAAAAATAGATTTTACGTTCGTCTGATACGTGTCATCCCATGTTTTTTCTGAAAGAGTTAAAAAAGGTTCAAATGGGGCAATGCCCGCATTATTTACCAGAATATCAACCGATCCTAACTCTTCTTCCACTTCGTCTATCATTCGGTCGACTTCTTCTTTAAACCCAACGTTTGCTTTTACAACCATCGCTTTAATAGGAAACTGGTTTTCTATTTGTTCTTTTAAAGCGTTTGCTTTTTCAAATAAACTAGGTAAAGCATAGTTGATCGCCACATTCGCGCCTTCTTCCGCTAACCTCATTACAATGGCTGCTCCTATTCCACGGCTTCCGCCTGTAACAAGAGCTGTGCGATTTTTTAATTTACTCATCTCTCTTCTCCTCCCTATGAATGATTAGAGGCTAATACTGATTCTGCTGATACTAAATTCTTGATGCCCTAAAATTTCAGCTTTTACCAACTCACCTTGTGCCGTCCTAATAATCTTTTCAAAAATACGATTGCCCGCTTCTTCTATTGTTTCTTTTCCTTTCAACACAGGACTTGTATCTATATCAATGTTATCGTTCATCTTGACCGCCGTATGGTCATTCCCTGTAATTTTGATGACTGGAATAATCGGATTTCCTGTTGGTGTCCCTCGACCTGTCGTAAAGCAGACCATATGAACACCGGCAGCAGCCATTCCTGAAACACACTCAATATCATTCCCTGGAGAATCCATAAAGTAATAGCCGTTCCCCGGAATCTCTTTAGCAAACGATAATACATCTTTTAATGGGGCTGTACCCGCTTTACTTATACAGCCAAGGGATTTTTCCTCGATGGTGGACAAGCCGCCTTCAATATTTCCTGGGCTTGGATTTCCCCCTCTCATGTCTGCTCCAATGCGTTCTACTTCCTTTTCAAACTTATCTACAAAGGCATAAAGCTTATTGGCTACTTCCTCACTGATCGAACTTTGAGCGACAATATGTTCAGCGCCGATAATCTCCGTTGTTTCTCCCATGACAATGGTTCCGCCTTGATTCAAAAGTAGATCTGATGTTTTTCCTAATGCAGGGTTACTGCACAAGCCAGAAGTGGCATCGGAACCGCCGCATTTTACACCAACGATTAATTCTGCCAGTGGTATATCCACCTGTGATATTTTCTGAATCTCATTCAATAATTGTTTCGCAATTTCCATTCCGCTTTGAATCGCTTTTACTGAACCACCTGCATCTTGAATATCTATCCACTCTACTGGTTTCCCTGTTTCTTGAATTACTTCTTGCAGTTCCTTTGCGTTAATCACTTCACAGCCTAAACTGACTAAAAGAACAGCACCGACGTTTGGGTTTTTTCCCATCCCTGCGAGAATATTAAAGGTACGCTCCTTGTCTTCTCCGATCTGGCTGCAGCCATGCTGATGCGGAATAGCCACTGAATCGGGTACCGCTTGCTGAATTCGATTCGCTACATGGTTCGCACAAACAACAGTAGGAATAATTAATAAATGATTGCGAATCCCCATTTTCCCGTTTGGCCGACGATACCCTTTGATCATGTTCATGAATGTTGATCCCCTTTCTTTTTATCACCTCGGCCTCTAATTCCCTCGATATTATGAACATGAACATGTTCACCTGGGGAAATTTCCACAGTGGCTGCACCAATAACCTGCCCATACTTTATGACATTTTCAGATGGATGAATCGGTTTGATGGCAATTTTATGTCCAAATGGGATGACTTGTTTGGCAGTTAATGCTCCTTTTTTACCGTTCATTACGTACTGTAAGCTTTCTCCAGCTTCTACTTCCCTTAGAAGAGTAGCTACATTATCAACCTCGGACATTACAATACTAGTTACATCTTGATCATTTGCCAGTTTCATATTTTTTACTCCTTTATTCAGCTTATAAAACGCTTTTGCATTTTCAGAAAAAATGCTCTCCCTTTCTGAGTCTCTTAACGAATTCGGTAAGTTTTGAGTTACAATCTGTAAAGCTTTCTCATAACTTCCTCCTGATAAACAGACCGGCCAATCGCTGCCAAACATGATACGGGCCGAACCAAATGCTTGAACAACATGTTGAATATAAGGCTTAAAATCGGCTGCCTCCCAAGAATCTGCCAGCGTCATAAAACCCGACAATTTACACCAAACATTTGGAAATTTTGCCAGCTTGCTCATATCCGCTTTCCATTTGTTTAAATCCTTTTTTGAAATTGCCGGTTTAGCGATATGATCAATGACAACGCGCACATTTGGAAGCATCTCTATTAAAGCTTTAATAGAGGGAATATGTCTTTCGGTAATTAATAAATCAAGGGGCAGGTCATATGGAATAAGACGCCTCAAATTCTCTACCACCTGATCCTGTAAAATCCAATCGCTATTTTCGATATCCTGCAGCATCGGGCGTAAACCAACAATCCCTGGTTGGTTCATTAAAAAATCTAACTGTTTCGAGAAGGCAGGGGATGATAAATCTAACCAGCCAACAACACCACAAATCCATTCATAGTTTTCGTATAACGATAAGAGATATAACGTCTCTTCGAATGTAGGTGCCGCTTGAACAAGGACCGTTCCAGAGATCGAGTATTCTTCTAATGAAGGTTTTAAATCCTCTGGAAAATAGTCTTGGTAAAGAATCCCCATATCTTCTGTAAGCCAGTCGTAATCTCCTCGCTCCAGTTTCCAAAAGTGTTGGTGAGAATCAATGATATTGATACTGTTCCCTCCTTAAATGTTAGTTAAATGTTATCGATAACACTAAATTAACAAAACAATTTGAAATTGTCAATATATTAAATAATGCTTATTGAGGACAAATCACACTTCAAAACCAAGCAAAATGTCCTTCGTAAGTTCGATAAAGGACCAAACGGTATCAATTTTACTGATGAGATAAGAAAAAGACGACTTTACTTCAAATATTGAATGTAAAGTCGTCTTTGTTAGTAGTCATATAAAACACAAGTGTTTCAGTGCCCTTGCTCCCCAGCCCATCTGTCTTTTTTATCGAATATAACTAGTAAAAAGGTTATTGGATTTCAGTATAATGCCGGAGTTTTATTTATCCTATTTCCAGAATCTTTTTGTGGTATTAAGTTTGCGAATTTAAGATCAGCAATCCAGTAAATCAGAAAAGCAGAAACACTGAAAAAGAAAAAGAAAATTAAAAATGAAAAGCGTAATGAAAGAATGGTCCATGCACTAAGAATAATCATACAAAAAATCGATAAATGAATTTTGTATAAACCTACTTTAAGACTATTAAGACACAAGTGTTTAAAGGATGTGACCATATTGACCATAAGCGGATAAATGCTTAAAAAGGATACAACAAACAAGAAACTGACAAATAGGATGGCAACATGAATAAAGTTTTTATAAGGTAATGTCACTTGTTGTAAAAACAGTAAATCGAAAATTAAAAACATTCCTAAAAGGGTATAAAAAATCCCTACTAAATAGCTTTGCTTCCAATTCTCAACAAACATTTCCTTATACTGAGAAAAAACATCTGCTTCTTTTGTTATTCTCCACCTTCTTACTACTCCAAAAAGTGCAGCGATGGCAGGGAAAATAGTAATAATGGGAATACAACTTAGAATAAATAGGATGTTTAAATACATGAAGTTGTACAACCACATGCATAATCGATACAAGCGACTATCTAAACTAAAAATTTCCTCCACCTCTTAACATAGAAGACTTAATTTTCTACTAATTCTGATTATTATAGCATAAAATGGAAATGTATGTTCACATATCTCCTTCATGCGATAATGGTGCTGGAACATAAAGTGTTCGTTGCGGGATTTATGATTATAGGTTAATGCTGACATACTGCACCTTCTTCCCCAGATTTAATTGGCTTATGTCTTCCCTTGTCGATATGGACTACCTTCCCGCCAGAGCGAATCGATTCTGTTGCGGCACAGCCGACCGCAACACTCATCCTGCCTGTCGCATGACTCGGGTGTAATGGCTAATGGTTTTTCACAATAAACATGTTTTCCTGCTTGGAGTGCTGCAATGGCATGTTCTTCATACAGATAATCAGGTGATAAATTCGCAACCGCATCGATGTCCTCTCTTGCAAGTAACTCTCGATAATCGGTTGTAACAAAAGCGTCTTCATTAATTTCCTTTTTGAACTTCTCTAGAGCTTCCAATGACACATCTGCCGCTCCAACAACAATCGAATTTCCCTCTGGTTTATGCCAATATTCAACAATTGTACTTCGCCCGCCTGTGCCTATGACACCGATTCTAGCTGTTTGCATACTAGTACCTCATCTCATAGATTTTATTTTTAAAATAGCAGCAGGAGCTTTTGGTCTTTGTTCATCTTAAGGGCGATAAACCCATCAAGAGCTTCTATTCTTTTATCTTCTTTTCCTTCTTCACGAACAATTACAGCATTGTTTGTTTTGAAAATGAATTCGTTTCCAGCATGGCATGTTACGCCCAATTGACTGACCTGCAGTTTATCCCATGAAATATTGACCTCAAATCCACCTCGAACCCGCACTCCAGATAATGAACCTTGCAACCATGTAGAAGGAAGTGCCGGTAATAATTCAACATA
The DNA here is from genome assembly GCF_059587065.1 of Neobacillus sp. DZ-9. NCBI lineage: Bacteria > Bacillati > Bacillota > Bacilli > Caryophanales > Bacillaceae > Neobacillus > Neobacillus sp. DZ-9. Next base: position 12,958 of record NZ_JCAIOL010000009.1, on the reverse strand, counting down.
TCCTTTGTGTGATTGGATAATCATTTCTACAACCCCGGCTGTATAACTGAAATTCCCATCAATTTGGAAAGGCGGGTGGGCTCCTAATAGATTCGGATACAATCCTCCCCCAACCATTACTTCCCTTTTCGCTGTACAAATGTTAAATAATTGATGAAGCAATGCATTTACCCGTTCCCCATCCTTCAAACGAGCCCAAAGACACATCTTCCAGCCAAGACTCCAGCCCGTTCCAGCGTCACCGCGTCGATTTAACGTCTGCCTAGCAGCTTCTAAAAATGGACCATCGATAATTTGCTTACCTGGATAGACTCCATACAAATGAGATACATGCCGATGGCGTGGTTCGACATCCTCATAGTCAAGGAGCCATTCCTGCAATTGACCATACTTCCCAATCTGTAAAGGATGAAGGCGTTCTTTTGCTGTAGTTACTTGATAAATCCATTCATCGTCCACGCCGAGGATCCCCGCTGCTTCCACACAATTGGTGAACAAATCCCAAATCAACTGCAGATCCATTGTGGAACCCTTCGTAACCGAGCCCCCTTGTCCATTTTCTGCATAGAAGTGATGTTCCGGTGAGGTTGATGGTGAAGTGATCAAATAGCCATCCTCATCCTCCACCAGCCAATCAAGGCAAAATTGTGCCGACCCTTTCATAATCGGATAAGCCTCTTTTCGAAGGAAATCTTTATTCCCGGAATAGAGATAATGCTCCCACAAGTGGCTGCACAGCCATGGCCCTGACATCGGCCAAAAAGCCCAGTTCGGATCTCCGTGACGCTCGCCGCCAACAGGATCAGCATGTCTCCACAAATCGGTATTATGATGGGCCGTCCATCCATTGATGCCATACCGTTCCTTTACCATTTTCTCCCCTGTTACCGAAAGCTCCTGGATTGCCTTTAACAGCGGACGATGGCAATCTGACAAGTTTGTCACCTCAGCAGGCCAATAATTCATTTCCGTATTAATGTTTAATGTATAGTTGGATGACCATGGTGCCCGAGTCAAGTCATTCCATATACCCTGTAAATTGGCCGGCTGCGTTTCTTCTCGTGAAGAGGAAATCAGCAAATAACGTCCATATTGAAATAAAAGCTCGACCATCGCTAAATCAGCAGCACTATATTTCTGCACTCTTTCATCCGTATCAAGCGGCTCTTCTGTCTGTTTATGTCCTAACGAAAATTCAACACGGTTGTAAAGAGTTTGATAATCTTGAATATGTGTTTCTTTTAACTGCTTATAAGGAATGCTCATGGCTTTTGAAAGAATGGCTTCATTTTGCCCAGTTAATACTTCAAAATCGGTCCCAGGGAGTTGATCAAAGCCCTTAAATGAGGTGGAAATAGAAAAATAGAGAACAGCATTTGTTGCATTTTGGATGGATAGTCTTCCATTCGACGACTCTACCTTTCCATCCTCGATAACAACCCCTAGTTTTCCTTCAAAATGAATCGCTTGTGTTTCACCAAAATCACCATAAACAATTGGCTGTTCGTCCTCATGAAAATAGTTTGGAGCACATTTTTCAGGGCAAATTCCTTGTAAAACCAACTCTTCTGAAGAATTGGAAGTTTTATATTTTAACGTACTATCTAATGAAACGATCACATTTAATTGGTTGGCAACGGAACTAGTAAGCCGGACGGCTAACACCTGATGCGGATGTGAAATAAATGCTTCCCGTGTGTATTCGATTTTTCCAACTGAATATTTTACAGAAGAGATCGCTTGTTTAATGTCTAATGTCCGCACATAGTTCCGTGCCACATCTCCATGCAAGTATTGAATGGTCAGATTCCCTAACGGCATATAGCTCTGTGTATAAGGACCAAACATATTCTTCGTTTCACTGACCGCCTCTTCATAATTCTCTTCATCAATCAATTTCCTTACTTTTTGCAAAGATTCCTGATCGTTGTATTCTCGGTTCCTCTTTGGCGGACCTGACCACAATGTATCTTCATTTAATTGGAAACGTTCATTCTCAACTCTGCCAAAGTGCATCGCGCCTATTCTCCCGTTCCCTAACGGCAGAGCCTCTGTCCATTCCATTGCTGCTTTTTTATAGGTTAAAAGATTCATTAGGCAAATCTCCCATTTTCAATTATTTTTTCATTTCGTTTCAAACAGACTTCTAGAATCAAAAATAACGGTCTGTTCATTCTTAATTTTTATATCACTTTCATTCATTTCGTTCATTCTAATGTACGCAGTGAAGTCCCCTTCATAGGTATTTCCTTCTAGTAAAACTTTTTTACATGTATCAAATTCAAATAATATATCCTGAATTTCATCGTAGTTCCTAAATGGAAGTACCTTAATAATCTTATTGCCTTTTATCGTTAAGTTTTCCACATTTTCTGCAGAAACCACACATTCATGCTGCATATAAAAAGTGTTATTCTCCACTGTAATATTTTTATGAATTGGTACTGGTGATTTGATCTCGCCAAGCGGGATCGGATGGATATAGATGGCTGGTTTACGATATTGCCAATCTTCAACCGGATTCACATGAAAGGTGTTCCCCCGAATCGTCATATCCCTGACAGGACCAGATTCATACCAATCGTTCGAATCATTTGAAATGAAGATGGTACTCATTGTAATATTTTGAAAATGATTGCCTTCTATCAACACTTTTCCCCGTGTTGTACAGAGGATCCCCCTCGTAGGAACATGGGCAAATCTATTATTCTTAATCACTACTTCTGGTGTATACGTCACGTTTTCCATAACATATAAAAATTCACCCGTCTCATTATGCACACAATCAAAAGGCAGCTCCTTGTTGAATGTAACTTGCATGGTTTGAAGATCATTTCCTTCATGTCCCGGATGCACTATATTCGTTACTTCATACTCTTCTCCGAATTCATCGTCCATCATTGCTCGATTAAAAAAGGCCACTCTATCACCAATATGATATTGTGGGAACCCACTTTGCTGACGGTGAGCATAAATGACTTCTATAGATTTTTCATCGATGATTTTTTGTACTCTTGTGAACGTTCCGTGGATATTAATGGGGTCATCATGGGGATGCATGAAGGTACACCCGTCCACAGTAATCACACCTTTAGCGCCTGACGCATGGATAGAATCGGCAAAGCTTGATCCATGCTTACCCATGGCACTATTGGGGACGAACTCAGTCGCCTGAAACGTAATATCACCGCTCATTTGTATTAAGAAGCCAAAACCATGCAGATAATGAATAGTTATGTTTGACAAACTTATCCTTTCACTTTCCCAAATAAAAGCACCCGCCGTATTCCGATCTATTACTTTACAAAATTCAAACACGCGATTGTCAACAACTGCCTGTGGAAGGGTATGATGATAGTGGATACGAATTTTACTTTTCTCTAATTCCTCTATTCTCATTCTATTATCTGCGAAAGGCCCTTCATTCACTGAATATCTTCTTTTCACTCCCGTCGATTCATCAAATCCTACGATGACAATATCATTTTTAGAACCTTCTTCTTTCCAATAATATTCATTTGAATAAGGACTCTTTTCACTTAACCAGTAAAAATAGGGCTGATTTTTACTAATTTCATAGGGAACATGTTCTCCTAGTTTATAATCAGCATAATAGTGCCCATTCTCTGCAACGGTTCCCTCGACGACTAATTCTGATAGTGTTGATACCTCATAATCCCATGAGAAGTTTTGTAAAGTGATATTTTTCGAGTGAAAAATCCCCAATCCCATCACATCTCCATGAAAATAAAAGAATGAACCATTCCCTTCAATGGTAACATTCTCTTGTTCTTCAATGAGGAAGCAAACCGTTTTAATCGGGTGCCTTCTCGTATCCGTATTTGAGGTATGAAAGGCTCTCTTCAGTGCATGATCTGGGTAAAAATGATAGATTCCTGTAGGAAAAGAAAGAATGATGTCTTCTTTTATTTCTTTTATATCTTGCAGCAATTTAGTCACGATGGGTGAATGATCTTTATCTGAATTTGCTTCTCCCCCGTATTCTCTTACATCAATGATCCTTGGTTTCATCACTGCCACCTCAATTTTTAAAAAAGAATACACATTAGTACGAGACTTATGTGTATTCTTTTTTACTATGTTTGATGTTTATTTTTCTAAATCATATGCTTTTTGATAGATTTCTAAATAGCGATCAACTTGTAAATTTTTAAAGCCAGCAATATACGTATCCCATTCTTTATCAATGTCTTTTGAGCCTGTCACGAATTGAATCATGTTTTCTTCGATATACTTATTGATATTTATTTTTAACAATGCCACTTCTTCAGCATCTTTAGGACTAACCCAAGCTGCTTCAAAATTAAATTGTTCTTTTGGTTCAAATCCATCATATTTCAGTGTTGCGTTATATAATCTGCGCTCATACCCTTTTGGAGAAAGTTCATCCTTTTCAGTTGCCAACGAGTCTCTAAGTTCTCTAGTCAATGCTAAAGGACCTCTTTCTCCCCAGCCAAATTCACCTTCATCTTTCTTATTAGGATCTTGTGGAATGAAGGCATATTTTGCTTGTTTGCCCGTTAAATCAATGTCCTCAGGTCCACCCTTTTTCCAATTCACGCCTTCTTTCCCTCTAGTGGATAACATTGTGCCTTCCTCAGAATACAAGTAATCCGCTATTTTCATTAATACTTCTGCTTTCTTTCCTTTTGCTTTATTTGTTATGGCAAAAGAAAAACTATTAACATTACCGTAATCAGATGGTGTGAATTGGGCTCCATCCGGTCCTTTTAATGGTGGTACAACATCATATTGTTTTGCTGCATCTAATTTTATATCTGTAATGATAGCCAAGTGACTCGCTGCTCCAGCCCCAAGGACTACATCCCCTTTAGGTGTACCCAATTGTCTATAAGCGTCTGGATTTTGCGTAAATGCACCTTGATCGATTAATCCTTCTTTATATAATGAATGAATGTATTTCAATCCATCTTTCCACGCCGGCTGTACTGCACCTAATAACAATTTCCCATCGTTAACATTAATATAATCCTTACCATTATTCGGGATAAAGGCATTCATTAAAAATGTGGTTGGGTTATCCCCTAACATTGTGCTTTCGCCGCTCAATGGGATTTCATCCTTCTTGCCGTTTCCATTCGGATCATTATTCTTAAATGCTTCTAACGCTGTTTTATATTCTTCGGTTGTTTTAGGCATTTCTAAATTCAATTTCTTCAACCACTCAGTATTGATCCACATTTTACCATATCTAGAACAGTGGTAGCATTCGTTTACCGGTGCCAATCCGTAAATATTTCCATCTGGGGCTGTCATCCCTTTTTCTAAATATGGAATATCTTTCATCAGGTTTTTAAGATTGGGTGCATGTTCTTTAATTAAATCATTAAGAGGTAAGAATACACCTTCTTTACCATACTTTTGTGCATCCACTTTTGAAATATTGTCTATCCATGGGACTAACAAATACGCGTCTGGAAAATCACCACTAGCTAAAGATAATTGACGTTTTTCTTTTGCTGCATCTTCATTAACATACTCCCAGTCAATTTTGACATTAAATTTTTCTTCAATCATTCTTGTAAATTCATTGTCTTTGCTATCAAATTTACCTTCATACGATAATTTTGGTGTGAAAATCTTTAATTCCATCGGACCATTTGGATCTGACTTTTCACCTGATGCACTTTCTGATGAAGTGTTCTTACTAGGAACACATCCGGCGAAAAGCATGACAACTAAAACTAAAAGCATAAAACTAATGGATAATTTCTTCATTTAACCCTCTCCTTTGTTTTTTTACGTTATTTGAATTCTTCTAACGTTCATAGTTTAAAAAGGATTTTATTTATCACCCTTTAACTGATCCAATCAACATTCCTTTCACAAAATGCTTTTGGACAAAAGGATACAGCACCAAAACTGGTAAGCTGGAAATCACAATTAAGGAGTACTTCATTAATTCTTTAAGACCTTGCATTTTCAATATATCTTCTATATTGGCTGATGGATCTGTATTCAAAATTAAGATACTTCTTAAAATAAGTTGTAATGGATAGAGCGCATCAGATTTCAAATATATCAATGCATCAAAGTACATATTCCACTTCATAACAGCATACATGAGAACAAGAACAGCAATAATCGGTTTCGCCAGCGGCAATACCACTTTAAAGATAAAGCCAATATCGCTGCAGCCATCCATTTCACTTGCTTCTACTAGTTCATCTGGAATCGTAGATTGGAAGAATGTCCGAGCAATGATGACTTGGAACACCGCTAATGCAGAAGGGAGTAATAAAGCCCATATTGTATCAATTAAGTTGAGATTTTTTACGACGAGATATAACGGAATTAATCCACCATCAAAAATCATTGTAAAAACAAGCAAGATCATGATGAATTTGCGTCCATAAAATGTTTTTCTCGAAAGCGGATAAGCGAGCATAATCGTGATACTAACGCTAATAAATGTTCCGACAACTGTATAGAATAATGAATTCGAGAACCCCTGAAGAATTTGCGGGTTCTTAAATACCGTCGTGTACCCTAATAGGGTTGGTTCTACAGGCAAAAGCCATACTTGTCCGGATGTTACCGCAGATGCACTACTAAATGAAGCGCTCACAATATAGATAAGCGGATATAAAACAGCTAGTAAAACTAGAGCTAAGAATACGTAAATAGCTCCCACAAAAATACGATCGACTTTTGATTCTTTAATACGTGTATTTTTCGTAATCCCCATATGCTTCCCTCCTACCACAAGCTTGATGACGAGAATCGTTTGGATATTTTGTTAGCAGTAAAAATTAAAATGAAGTTAACAAATGAATTGAATAACCCTACTGCTGATGCAAAACTAAAGTTCGCTCCAAGCAATCCGACTTTATATACATAAGTAGAAATGACTTCAGAGGAATTCGTATTTAATGGATTTTGTAATAGATAGATTTTTTCAAAGCCTAAAGACATGATACTTCCAACATTCAGAATTAATAAGACAATAATAATTGGGAATATTCCCGGAAGGTCCACATTCCATATTTTTTGAAAGCGGTTGGCTCCATCGACCTTAGCTGCCTCATACAATTGCGTATCTACACCTGCTAAAGCTGCTAAATAAATGATTGTTGCGTAACCGGTGTTTTGCCACACATCTGACCATACATAGATAGATTTAAAGTATGATGGATTCCCTAAAAAATTAATGGGCTCGATTCCAAATAAACCTAGAATATGATTAACAATTCCGGTATTTGGTGATAAAAACAAGATAATTATCGACACCATAATGACCGTTGAGATAAAATAAGGTGCATACGTAATCGTTTGGACAAATTTTTTGAAACGAGCATGTTGGACTTCATTTAAAGCCAATGCGAGTATGATAGGACAAATAAATCCTACTATTAATCCGTAAACGCTTAACCCAAGTGTATTTTTTAATAGTAGGGAAAAGTTCGGACTCTCAAAAAAGTCTTTGAAATACTTCAATCCTACCCAGTCGCTTCCAGCGATCCCTTTTACCACACTAAAGTCTTTAAAGGCAATGACAATCCCCGCCATCGGAACATACCTAAAGGTAATCAAAAACACTAATGGGATCGCAACTAGAAAATACAATTGCCAGTGTTTCTTGATCTTTTTCCACGTCGATTTTTTTGAAACAACATCAATTGTACTATCTACTTTTTTCAATCCTTGTTCATTCACTACTGCTATTTTCATGTAACCCCCCCCATTTTTTAAACGCTTTCACTAAATTGAAAAAATTTTAATTTGAATGTTACTTCAAATGTTACCGCTATCATAATTAAATTTTCAAAAATTTGAAAGAGGCGATATTTTTTTAAACGTACAAGAAAAGAACCCTTTCGTATCAAGGGTTCTATCAGTAAAAGGATAGAGTACCGTACACAAAATCGCTAAGGTACAATTTAATTTTTTCGTTTTTTTTCTATAATTTATGCATCGTTCATCATTTTTCGAAACTCTGATGGCGTTGATCCCGTATTCCGTTTAAAGGCACGTCTAAACGAATGGGCACTATTATAGCCAGCAAGCAAAGCGATATCTTCAATCGTTTCCTCTGTATGCATCAATTTTGTTTTGGCAAAATTAATCCGTACTTCCTCAATATAATCTGAAATATTGACGCCAGCCGACTCTTTGAAAGTCAATGGTACCATTTTTTCAGGAAGGCCCACAGCTTCGGAAATGTTATACAACGTTAAATCAGGATCACTATAATTCTGTTTAATCCAAGTTTTCATCCTATTTACGACCTGCTGTCTGCCAACAGACTTATTTTCATTAATATTCTCTGCTATTTCTAGTAGCACTTCTTTCATCTGCTCGATCTTTATCGTAAAGCTTCCCTTGTTTGACAATAGTTCCTCTAAATGAACACGTACGTTTTCCACCTTAACCGCGTTCAATTGTATATTTTTCGACAAAATTCTCACAATCGTTCCATTCAAAGCTGCTATAAGTTGGATGCCAATTTGGTATGTTAACACCCTTCGTTCTACATTTTCATAAACAACCTTATCAAACAGCTCTTTTACTTCCGTTATTTCTCCGTTCTTCACAGCATTAAAAAGGCGGAGTTCTATCTCAATTGGATAGTATAAATCTATCGTACCTTCTTGATGCTGCTGCTCATACTTATACAATGATCCATGCTGAACAGTTTGATTATATGGTAAGCTTAGCTTTGCCTCTTCAAACGATTGATGAATATCTGTTAACTGTTCAAAAGGGCTGCCCATCCCAATATTCACTTTCAAGCTGAATTTCTCTTCGATTTGTTTAATAAATGAATGAAGTGTTTCTTCTAATTTTTTACTTTCTCGAAGTTCTACCTTTTTATCAGATGATAATAGGAATAGGACATGGTCTTTATCAATATTGGAGCATATGACCTCTCCCTTAAAAAAATCCGTTAATTCATTTTGAATGTATAGTTGGGCAACATTCATTTCTTCTAGCATATCCTTATCCAGTTCATTCATCATGTGAATAATTTGGACGATCCCAACAAAACCAAACGATCCTTTGATTGGCAGCTTAGCCTGATCAATTAAAAGCTGTGTTTTTTGCAGGGAAATCAAATTTCCCATCATTAATTTTCGAATCACCGAATCCTTTAAGATTGGTAACTGGTTTTGAATTTGAACCTTTAGCAGATCATTTTTTGCGATGATATCTTCCACATTGCTATGGATAAAATCATACGGATCCGCACTGTTTCCAATATCTGTTATTTTCATAACACTAAGAAGCCGATTAAGAGGTATACTATTTTTATACGAAAAAACAAAGGCCATAAATAATCCGACAATCAGCGTAAAAAATGCGATAACGAAACTGATCGTTTGAATAAAACTAACATCCGCTGATAATTTCTCTTTTGAAATAACGGCCACATATGTCCACTTATTCGTGTTTGATTTCGTTTCTATATAAATATACTTCTTGTCATGGTTCTTCAGAGAAAATTTGCCGGTAGACTGATTTAAGGAAATCAGGTTTCGATCCATATTATCTCCTACAAGTAAATTCCCGTTTTCACCGAGAATAAAAGTTGAACCATCATATTGTGAAGAAATTCGATGCAATAAATTGGTAATTTCCGTTTTGTTTATCATTACCACGATATTGGCTAACGGTTTTCCCTTGCTATTAAAAGGAAGTGATTGCACATACGTGATAATTGGTTCTGTACCTCCCTCTATCTTTACTTTTGTAGAAGGAAAATAATAACGGGAAAGATATGTTTGATTGACATCTTTTTTCCACTTTTCAAAACTTAATCCTTCATAGAGATGGGTATGATAATAATCTTTTGTTCGAGTGTACGATGACTTAGGAGATACGATGGTGTCGATCTGGTTAAAATAGATATAAAAATTTCTAAACAACTTATTCGTATACCAATACGGATTAATACTATTTTTAACTTTATATATATCGTAAGCTATATTCATATCAGTATTTGACTTTCGATCCATCAATTGATTAATTTCTGGATTCAAAGACATCTGATAGACAAATTTCTCAATCTCATCATTTTTTTGATCAATAATTTCCTTCGTTTGATTCAGCAGATTTTGACTGTTCTCACTTGCATTTTCTTTTATTTTATAGATATTTACTTGATATATGATGAAACTTGCTAAAAGTGGAATAATTAGAATCAGAATATAAGATAATAAAAACTTCTTAAAAACATTTATTTTTTCAAGTCTATTAAACATAATCCTCCTCCTTTCCTCCACTTATCTATTTTAGAAAATGGCTTAATTCTTTTACAACATTAATTCGCTCCGTGTTTGCTACAACCGCTAATACGAGAGGTTGATGATGATCAGATAACGAAGAAAAAGAAGGCACACTTGAAACATCCACACCTGTAATTTTAGAAGGATCATGTTCAGGAGAAAATATAGTTCCTTTCCAATCTTTGAAGTCCTTAATACTGCTCAAATCATATAAATTGCCGTCTTGATTAAATTGGTGAAAGGTCTCTTCATCTGTTAGCAGCACATCCACTTCTTTTGCCGCCATTTCTGCTGCTAATTTTTGAAATCTCTCTACTGCTTCGGGATTGCCCGATACATTGCTTGTGTTGTATGAAATAACCGACAGTTTCTCATTTTGAAACCGCTTACTTTCAAGTGATAATTTTTCTAGCACTTTTTGTACAGCGTTTGCTTGGGTGTCATTCACATTTTCTCCAACAACACGTACTCCTAGAATCTCTTTTGGTTGATTCGTAAAAGTATGGATACCCATGGCGAGAAAGAAAATGATCACAATCACGGCAATCATGTGAAATGAATAATATTCAATTAAATACTCTATTTTACCTTTCAGTGTTAAAGGTTTTAATCGTTCTCTTAATTTTTTCAATATACTGTCACCTCTTGTATACTATTTAGCGTACCTTAAATTTACTTTACATAAATACAGTTATCTATCTGCATTACGTCGCCGCCATCAAGTGTACCGGCCTGAATTAACTCTATCTCGCTATAGAAATTCGAGAGTACTTCTCGCATTTCTACAATTTCCACATTGCGGCTTTCTGCACCAGGATTTGTAATAATGGCACATTTTTCCGTAATAATCGCTGAGTCTTTTAAATAAGTAGAGTCAGGAAAACGCTCATCCGCCTCTAGGACAGTTACTTTTACACCGCATTGCTTCAGTGCACCCACATAGCTGCTGTGTTATTCAAGCGCTTTTTCATAATCGGGTTTCCCCAAATCTACTGTTGTTAGACCGTTTACAAAGCTCTTGCTAATTTTGCGTACAATAGTTTGTGAAAACTTCAAATAAAATTGCTTCCCTAAAATAAATAATATAAGCTGCTTCAGTGCGTGTTAATGGCTGCTGCAGCTTATATGAAAACTTTAAGTTTTCACGAGTTTAATGTACAATCAAAAGTCATTATGGTAACCATAACATTATTTTATCGATACTCAGCACTATACTAATATAAAACCAGTTCAAAAAAATCTGATAATATAAAAAGGACATCCGCGAGTTAAACATCGCATCCATTAATATGGGCGTCTACGGCAAAGACGGGCACCAATGGACAGAACGTGTTATTAAGCCATATACTTTTCACGTTCTTCCAAAGCTTATCCGAAAAACAACCATTCGGCTATTATCCCATTTACTTAGCATGTCCGCGATCAATTAGCGAACATCAGAGTCAACATCTGATTTCCGTACATTCCCGTCAATGAGAGCGACCTTTAATTAAAGGCTTACAATAAAAGCTGCAGTGATTTCAATAGTGAAGTCACTGCAGCTTTTATACTAAGCTTTTTATTAAACTGCCAAACTATGATTATAACTGTCTATCGGATATTGATAACCTCTGAAAAAAACTACCAGGATCCCATTACGCAAGAACTCCTATTTTTTACTCTACAAATGGTATATATGAGTGAATAACCACCTGATCTGGCCTCATGCCTTCTTCATCATAAATGACAACTTCATTATGTTGAGTTAATAAGGATGCCGGAATCTTATATTCCTCCTGCGGGCCAATGTTCCAGTACCGTCCTAAGCAGCGGCCATTGACCCAAAAACATCCTTTACTCATATGATTAAAACGAATCTTTACAATCTGACCTTTTTCTGGGATCCAGTCAAACTGACTTTTATACCAGCGTGGAGTAATCGATTGTGGATTCGCGACGATAGTCCATTGCTTTTCTTCTCCCAGCTGAGCAAATGATTTTGTTTTCCAATTACGGATTTGCTCTTTTTCATTGTATAAATAGAGATCAAACCGACTAATACTAGAAAGGTTCTGAGCATCTAAATCTATTACATTCTCACCCTGCTTTAAGGCATCGCTGATATCAGCAATCCCGTGAACAGAACTGCCTCTAGACCAAGCCGTTTTACTTTCCATCAATATTTTTACGGAGCTTCCATTCACCTGAACTCGTGAGACTCCTTCACCAACAAGAATTGCACGATCATAGCCGTCATTGAAGAAGGAATTCAAAAAACCAATACGCCCTTCAATTTTTGGGATTTTGGATAAATGATGAGGTACACCGCACCCTTCAACCTGCCATCCCTCCCGTATTGATAAATACTTTCCATTAAGAGCAGGCGCTTCACTCATCCCTTTTGGTTCACCGATGGCTTGAGAATAATTGAATCTCCCCATATTCTGGACAAGGCATGTTAATGTATTTTTCCCTTTCTTAACTGGAACCTCAATGGCTGTAGCCCCAATCTTGCTAAGCTTGCCGACGTATTGATCATTACAGAAGACCATGACGGGATCCTCGATTCTCGTAAAAACAATCGTCGTATCCTTTGTTTCCTCAGCATAAAATTCACTTTCATAACCTAAATAGCCGCTAAACTGTCCGAAGCTGCTAAAATCAAGCGGTTTGTCAGCCTCTTTCACGTTTCCGCTAAAAAAACAAAGCTT